>NZ_VUMT01000004.1 GCF_009696045.1 Velocimicrobium porci
GTTTATTAAAGTGCGCCTAAAATGTCCGGTTATCCACTTTTCATTCCAGAATTCGTGCTCTGCGCGAATTCTTCCTTGTTTTGGTTCAAGATTGCGAACGAGCTTCGCGAGTTTCGCAATTACCTATATTGTAAAGTAAAGACAAATATTTTATTATTATACATCAAAACATTTTTACTCTGCAGTTAGCAATAATAATAAAACATTCTGTCAATCTCTATATACAATATATTACAGTATTTTTCAAACTTTGTATACCCTTTTTCTTCTCTTTTTTTTTTTGCAAAAAATGACAATTTTTTTCTTATTAATTAACTCGCATTACAACACTAATTATTTAGAGCTTCTTATCTTTAAACAAAAATAGAGCCTATTCAAAAAATTTCTGAATAAGCCCAAATATTCTTACAACATTTTTTAACTTTTATACCGTACCATATTTTCAATCGGATACCTGTCAAGTTCTTCTATATGCTCCATATTTTTCCTAAACCGTTCATATCGGTTGCAACAATATTCTAAAAAATCATCTCCACTATAATGCCTGATTAGTGCCCATACTGTCCATAATAAATCCTGAGCCATCAAATAACATTTTATTTTCAATTTTTCTGGCTCAGGCACATTACTTTCATAATAAAAAGAAAAAAATTGCTCAATCGCTTTCTTTCCCAATTGGGATTCAATAATGTATGCTGCAATGTCCCACGCAGGGTCATTTTGCCCCGAATATTCCCAATCAATCAGATAGTATTCTCCCTTTTTATCAAGCAAAAAATTTTCCGGCACTGTATCATTATGGCATAAACAGTAAAACTCTTCCTCTAAATTATCTTCCATAAAATGAATCAAACGTTCCTTTAAAGTAAAATAATCAGAAAACATTAGACCATTTTGCTTATAAACCAGCTTTTCATAAAGAGCAATTTCCTTTTTCCAATCAAATCGGTTTGAAAATTTTAAATTACTTTGGTGGAGTTTTTTTAAAATATTCGAAACTCCCAAAAGATTTTCTTTTGTACTGGGATTAACTTGTGCAAGATTCTTACTTTCCCTTATATAAACTGAAATTTTTACACCTGTGTCAGAATCGCAGTAAACACATTTTGAATTAACTCCAAGCTCGGAGGCAATACCTGTATTAATCCGTTCCACTTTCCGGTTAATAAAATGCTCTGTCATCGTTCCCGGTTCACGAATTACATAAGTTTCTCCCTGAATTTCCATAATATAATTATAGTTTGTAAGACCACCCGCAAACCTAGATTTATCATACTCGATTGCAGCATCATTAAATACTTGACGGAGCGTCTGTTGTACTACTTCTTCTTTTCTATTCATTCAATTCACCAATACCCTCGTTTTTCTTTTTGACTCAATTATTGTAATAGTAGCAGAATTCGCTAAGAATATCAATATAATAACAAGTTTTGTCATGACAAATGTACCAA
Source organism: Velocimicrobium porci (assembly GCF_009696045.1). Lineage (GTDB taxonomy): Bacteria > Bacillota > Clostridia > Lachnospirales > Lachnospiraceae > Velocimicrobium > Velocimicrobium porci. The sequence continues at coordinate 1,452 of NZ_VUMT01000004.1, forward strand.
TGGCTGAATGTAAAGAAAAAAATTATTTCCATAACTTTTGATACAATAAAACGACTTCTTCCTTTACAGGTATTCTAGGATTTCCCATTGTACACGCATCTTTTAATGCAGACTCCGCCATATCCCAGACCGCACTCTCATATTCACATTCCGGTACTTTTTCTATTTCCGATATCGTCCCCGGCATATTCATCTCTTTCATCATTCCTTTGACCCACTGAATTAAAGACCGAACTGCCATCGTATCATTAAAGCAATTAAGCCCAAGTATTTTAGCTGCCTTTCCATAACGTCGCATTGTTTCCTTATCTTCCGTTCCAATATTATAAGCAATCAGATAAGGTAAAATAATTGCATTTGCCCTGCCGTGTGGAATATGAAACTTTCCTCCAAGCTGGTGTGCCATTCCATGATTTAGCCCAAGAGAAGAAGTCTGAAATGCCATTCCTGCAAGACAGGACGCATAATGCATTTGTTCTCTTGCTTCTTTATCCTTAGGATTCCGATAAGAACGAAGTAAATAAGTACCGCATAATTCGATTGCCTTTTCTGCAAGTGCATCGGAAAAACAGGAATGTTTCGAACTAACCAAGGCCTCTAGTGCATGAGTCAATACATCCATTCCTGTATCCGCCGTAATAAATGCAGGAACACTTTCTACCAATTGAACTGCAAGAATTGCTTCATTTGGTGTCAGAGATTCAGAAGAAAGCGGTTGTTTTGTTTTCGAGCCAGGGTCTGATACAACCGAAATATTTGTCACTTCAGAGCCGGTTCCACTTGTAGTAGGAATTGCAATAAGCGGTATTTTTCCATAAGATTCTATTTTTAAGGCAAATTCTCGAATTGCCTTTGCAGAATCAATTGCAGAACCTCCACCGACAGCAACTAATACATCAGGATGATAAGTAAGCATTTTGTCAACTCCCTGCGTAATTTTATCAATTGGAGCATCCGGTGCAACTTCCTTAAATATTTCATATTCTTTCTTTCCCCGTTCCAGCGGCTCCGTAATCATAGTAATCATACCACTCTCTTCTACGAAAGGGTCAACAATCAGTAATACTTTTTGTCCTGCAATGGTTTCTAAATGTTCCAACGCATTTTCTTCAAAATAAATTTTTGTATTCATTGAAAAACAATTCATAATAACCTCCATTTTATACATTTTTATCTTCGATTCCATAATTTTATTGTAGTCCATTCTCTCTAACACAAATGAAAGAAATAGGAATTGTTTCTTGTATAATGCCTAACACTTTTTATCTATTCTTGCATTTTTTCACCTATCTTGCATTTTTTATACCTTTGCTTTTGTCATTACCTGTTTTTTATACTTTTGCGGAGTCATATTCATTCTGGCACAAAACACTCGATTAAAATAAGAAGGATCACGAAATCCACATTCTACTGAAACCCGGTAAGCCGGATAACTGGTTGTTTCAAGTAACTTACAAGCATATTGAATTTTAAGCCGATTTACATACTCTGTAAATGTAACACCTGTCTCTTTTTTGAATACCCTGCTAAAATACTGTGCGTTTACATATACTTCAGACGCAACCATTTCAAGCGTCATTTTCTCTTTGTAGTGTTTTTGAATATACTTTTTTGATTCCTCCACAAATGTTGGATGCTTTTCCTCTTCTTTCTCTTCGCTTTTAACAAGAGTTGTCTGTTCACCTGCAAAAATTTTCTGCGTTTCTTCTACCTTTTGAACCATATCTAACAACACATTCCGGATACCGGAAGGTTTCATTGGCTTTAGCAAATATTCATGTACATGCAGCCGAACTGCTTCCTGAGCAAATTGAAATTCCATATAAGCGGTAATAATACAGACACATACATGGGATAAAAAAGTCCGAATCTCACGAATGGCCTGAATACCATCAATTTCCGGAAGCATAACATCCATAAAAATAATATCCGGGCGATACTTTTTTGCCATATTCACTGCCTGGCGTCCATTTTTTGCCGTTATGACTTTAACATCTGATTTCAATGTTTCCTCTACAATTGCCTTTAAAAACTCTAATTCTAAGGGTTCATCCTCTACTACCAACACCGAATACATATCAATCACCTCATCATAAATTTACTTGGAATTGTAATAGATACCGTACTCCCACTAAAATCTGATTTTACAATATTTAATCCATACTCATCTCCAAAATATTGTTTTATCCGATTGTCGGTAATTCGAAATCCCAATTCACCGACAGCCTTTTCTTTACTTTGTAGCTTTTTTAACACATCCTTTGGAAAACCATTTCCATTATCCGCAACAAATATAATTATCTTTTGATGATCACTTTCGCCATATATTTTAATAAAACCGCCATCTCTTTTTTTTGAAATTCCATGCAAAATTGCATTTTCCACAATCGGTTGTAAAATCATATTAGGGACACGACACGTTTTTATATGTTCCGGCACATCAATTTCATATTCTAACCGTTCTCTAAGCCTTGCTTTTTGTATATACAAATACTTTTCTATATTATCAAGCTCCGTGCCAATGGTATGAAGGGATTCTCCTTTTTGCAGGTTATAACGCAAAAGATCAGATAAACAATAAATCAATTCCTCCGTTTTCGAAGCATGCTCAAAATAAGCCATTCTGGCTATACAATTTAAAGTGTTAAACAGAAAATGTGGATTTACGGTCAATGAATTATTTTTTGCTTCCAAATCATTGATTTTCTTTTTTAATATTTCACGTTCGATTGATTGCTCCAACCGATGTTCTGTATTTTCCTCTTCTGATTTTTCCAACTCTCTTGAAATATTTTTGGAAAGATAAGAACACAATTGCTTATGTACCTCACACTTTTCATTCTCAACAACAAGAAGCTCTGAATGCATCTTTGCTACTGTTTCAAATGAAAGCTTCTTTTTTTCCGCCAACAGTGAAAGTAAACCATTACTTCTTTCCCCCTCCGTATCCTTCGAATATGCCTGCAAACCGGTAATATAAGCAACAATCTCTTCTTTCTTTTTGATAGGCATAAGCACATTGTTTAGTCCTCTTTTACAGATAAAGCAACCGTTCTCTCCATCCTTGATATGTTTTTTATAATCCTCACATACAAAAGATTCCTCTTTTTGGCAAATGTATCTGCAAAAATTTGGTGCTGGTATCAGTTCCTGTATAATTTTTCCATCTAGGTCAACCAATAAAAGAGAATTTTTCGTGAGTGATAATAAATCACTGTATCTGCTATACAAATCCGATGCTACAATTAAGTCAAGACTATTTTCATTTTTACTCATATTCCTCTCCACTCCAATGTCCAATTTAAAACTAACAAATCAAACAAACATTTAATAAAATCTTTATCTATTATATATTATATATACAAAAAGTAAAAGCATGTCTTGTATAATATACAAAAAAATGCTATACCAGTTTACTCCTAGCATAGCATTTTTTCTATCGTAACAAAACTTATTTATTAGGCATATACTTCGAAACCATCTTTTTACCTTCCTCATTAATGGAATAAAAAAGGATTAATTCGCCACTGTCATTAAGCTCTGCGCCTGCATCTTCCAGGAGACCATTTGCTTTCAAACACATTGCATGATCAATAAAGCTTTTTTTTGTAAAATGTCGTTCTGTTCCATATTCATTTCTCATCGCTTCCATAATCTCATCTGGACAAGCTTTTTCCACTGTCGTCATATATTCCAATACACGAAATCGAACTGGTGCTTTCATACTCAAGCCTCCTCTTTTCTAATAAAATCCATTGGATTAACAGACACCAAAATTGCTCCAATTGTAACAATAATGCCTCCAACAACTACCATACCAGTAACACTTTCATGAAGAATGATAATAGACCATACAAATCCCCATAGAACATATGTAATATTAAGTGACATGCCTTTTGCAACACCACACATACTATTTGCATTATACCATGTTAAAAATGAAGTTGCGCAAACAAGCGCTCCAATCGCCATGATTCCGATTACTTCCGGCTGAGTAATTGCAGAAGCAAACAATTTATATCCTCCAATAATTGGGAGACCTACGATAAGAATCGAAAGACCTGACATCGCATCACGAATTGTAATTGCAATTTTAGGATCCATCATAGACATTCCAAATGTGGAAATCATGCCTTCAGCACCCCATCCAATTGCTGCAAGCAACGAAAATGCAATTCCAAGATAAAAATTTTGTGGATTACCATCTGGTTTGACATAAGAAACGATAATTGTTCCAATAATACAGATTGTCATACCAATTCCAACACGTTTTGATATCTTCTGTTTCATAAAAATCCGGCTTAAAATTGCTCCAACAACAGGACACAGTGCAGAAATTGGCATGGCATAAGTTGCTCCGGCATACATAATTCCCAAAAGATAAGCTACATTTGCAATTGGTCCACCAAATAAAGCTGCAAGACACACCATCATACCAGGAAAAGTACACAAATTCCTTATAATTTCCTTTCCACGTCCCTGCATAACATTAAGGCCAGTAAGCCATAATGCTGCAAGAGAATCATTAATGGCAATTGCAACCAATGAAGCGGCAATTAATGGTGCAGTTGCAAATGGTGCTTTTGCAGTAGCAAGACCAAGAATTACACTATAAAGTCCGTATGTCATACCAGACATAGCACCATGAACGGTACCTTTGCGCTCAAATTTTGCTTCTAAGTCAGCCTTTAACCGACTTGCATTTTGTCCCCCGACAACTGCTTGACTCATTTTGTTTTCCTCCTTACATATTTTATTATTAATCCCATAAGTGAAATTTTCTTCATTCTAGCAACAATTTTTATACTCGTCAATCTCGTCGATTCGGGTTGTTCCACTTGATTATCGAACTTATTTTTCGTTTCTTGGATAATCTTGTTAATTTTTTGACTATTCTTTACTTATCTTCCTTGCTTTTTGATTTTCTTCCTTTATTTATTGGATTATTTTGTGGTTTATAAAAGCTCTTAATTGTACAATCTTATTTTTGTTTTTTAACTGTTTTATAGCCTATGACAAAAAATCCGCTATACCATTTCTGACCTTAGTATAGCGGATTTACGATTAAATTAAAACTTTTTAGAGCGTACCTGCCCTATTATTTAATTTAATTTGATTTTGTTATTGTTCTGGCAATTTCTTCATAGTCTGGGTGACTGGAAACCTTAAACTTTCCAACTGAAATTCTATCTGAATATCCATTATTACATAAATATTGGTCAAATTTTTCTGCCTTATCAACCAGTCCAATATTCTCTAAATATCTCGAAACTTGAGCAGAAGACATTCCCTCCTGAATTGTAAATTTTGTATATTCTTTTACTTCACTCTCATTCTTTTCCGTTTCGTTCGATTCATTTGTCTTCTTAGACTCATTAGAATCCTTTGGTTTTTCTGTTGATTCCGGAGTAACGGTTGGTGTATTGCTACTGCCTGTTGTTAAAGACGTAGCCGCTTCGTCTTTCCGCTTTGGTGTTGGAGATGGATTCTGCATGTTTTCGAGGCTTTCCTTCAACTCATCTGTTTCCATTACCATTCCAAGCTCTTTCGCTTTTTTTATAATCTGTCCATCTGTCATTTCGTTCTTATCAGATACCCGATATGATATTGTAAGAACTAATGCAGTAAAAATAATACCAGTTCCTAATCCTCGTAAAAAATATTTCAATTTCATATTGTAACACCCTGATACAAATCAATAATTAATTTTACTTCCCCCTGCCCAATGTGAAGCAATTTGGAAATTTCTAATATTGATTTACCTTCCTGATATAAATTTAATACATTTTCCTTTAAATCCGATTCCTTTTCTTTTTTAGTATCTGGTATTACTTCTCTTGATTCTTCTATTTCATCTTCTAATCTTGTTTGAATTTCCATAGTTTCCTCATTTTCAAAATCTGTCTTTGGTTCTTTTAATGGCTTTTTCTTTGCATGTACCTTGTCAAAAAGTTCTGAATCGGCTGTTACCTCACTTTTCTCTAGCTTCTCATAAACTTTTTCTTTTCCCTCTTTTGCAATTTTTTGCAACATATCAATTCCCGTATAAGATTTTTGTGTTTTTTCCTGACTCAATCTCATCAAATCTTCTAAAGCAGCTTTTGATTTATCCGCCTCTGTTACCATTTTCTTAATCTCATCCTGCTTTGTATTTAACATATTATAAAGAAACACAACTTCTTTATGGTTTGTTTCAATTTTTTCTAATAACTGATTGGAAAATTCATCCATTGCCATTATCTTTTCATTTGAAATTGTACTTAATTCTTCATCTGTCTGATCGATTATTTCATTCATCTTTTCTGCAGTAACATTCTCTACCTGACTACGAACCTTTTCCTCATCTTTTTCGCTCCAAAGTTCATGGATCTGACCGGAACGGTCTGATAATGAAGCTGAATTCTGTCCCTTCTCAATTTTTTCTGAAATAAAATAACTGATGGCAACAATAATGAATCCAATTACCACTAAACTAATATCTAACATAATTATCCCTTCTAAATTCGAATATCAAGATTACTCATTTGAATTGACTTCTTCTCGTTCTCTTTTTCCTTCTCTTTATTTTGTTTTCCTTTTTTCCTTCTATTATAAGACGAATTATTTCCTTTTTCTTTTGCATCATAACGGTATTCATTATTTTCACTCTTCGTTGCTTTTACCGTCTGTTGACTATTATGTTTAATATTTTGATTATATTGTACACTAAGCTGTTCTTGAGCATGTGTCTGTCTTTGATTTGATGCAGACTGCATTTGTGATGCCTCTTGTGATTTATTTGGCATCATTGCAAAATCAATTGGTCGAATTGACATACACTCACCTCCTTATAAATTTGAGGTACAAATTTCTGCCCGATCTCTTACAAATTGACCATGGACAGTTTCATTTTTTATATATAATGTAGAATTACAAATAGTTACTTTGACGCCGGGATACGCACTTCCTGAAAATTTAATTCTGCCACCTTTGTAATTCTCTATTTCCATTTTTAATACTTTGTGCCTTAAAGAACATTTTTGGTTCTCCGCTTGAAGCTGTTTTGCCTTTAGGGCAGCTGTCTGTTCTGCCTGTACTACTTCTTTTGAGGCAGTTCCTGTCATTTTCTTTTTAGCACAGATTTTAAGAATCTCTACTAATTTTTTCTGCTCTTCTTCAATTTGTTCTAATCGCTCTTCTACCTGTTTAAATTCATCCAAAATTGCCTGATCAATTGCAATTGTTAAATTCGTCTGAGTTCCCATCACAGAACCCAGTGTAGTCGCTGTTATATTGGCAGTCGTTCGCACATTGCCTCCGGTAATCATACCTTTCTTACCACCAACTGTAATCGATCCTTTCGCTATAACATCACTGTGCATAATTGCATCTGTTGTAATTTCTCCATCTGTTATAACTTTACAATTTTCCATAAATTTAGCTACAATATTACCTTTTGCTTCTAAAACTCCTTTTCCCATTCCCTGAATTCCACGTTTTAAAATAATTTGTCCACCAGCAATTAAAGTGGCACCCTCTACAACACCATTTACAATAATGTCACCCTTTGCTTTTACTTTGAATCCTGAAATTACATTTCCTTTTACTTCTACATTTCCTTCATATTCAATGTCACCAGAAGCAACGCCTACATCTGCCGGAACTTCATATGTATCGGAAACAAAAACGCGGTCATCCGCCAACGTTACGTGACCATCTACATCCGAATACATTGTACATCCGTCTTCGGACAAATGAATATTTTTTCCATGCTTTAATACTTTGGCTACAACCTTTTTAGGTTTAATAACCCCTCCACATACATCAATTCCATTTTTTCCATAATCGACCGGATCTAACGTTGCAAGTACATCACCTTTATTAACATGATTTATCATATCTAAATGATGAAAGTCAACTGATCCATCTTCATTTACCTTTGGTTTTGTATTCAAGTCTGTATTAAAGTGATAGGTAATCACTGCACTTTTTCCCTCAACCGCTGAAGTCGCTAGTGCCAGTTCAAATTCCTTACTATACTCCCTTGTTCTTAAAAATTCATCAATCGCCTCATCTTTTACGCCAAACCTTACTCCAGCCTGAACTAGGGAATCAATTACGTCCTGCTTGCTCATTTGCTTACCTTTTGACGAAGGTGCCACAAAAATTCCTGTTGCTTTCGATTTATCTAATTCAACATGTACCAAAACTCTTTCATCTTCCGGCAATATCTCTTTTTCTGTTATCTTGACCTCCTGTGGTTCTTTTTCAGCCAATAACAATGCCGTATTGATTTCTTTCGGACTGTACTCTGTTAAATTAATCTGTTCAAAATAAGCTACAACTACATCGTATTTTACTTTCTCTCCTCCATTTTCAGCAGGATATACTTTCAAGTATGTTCCATCTTCCTTATGTACTAACTGAAAATAGCTATTCTTCCCCTCCATAATTTTCCTCCGTCTTTTATACAGTATAAGTTTTTATAACCTACAAATCAAAATCCATAAAATAATTCCATATTTTCTCCTAATTTTACCTTCATTTTTTTCAGTGCTTTTGTATGTAACTGAGAAATTCTGGATTCTGAAACTTCTAAAATTCTACTAATTTCTTTTAAAGTTAATTCTTCATAATAATAAAACAAAATTACTTTTCGTTCATTTTCTGTAAGCTCTTCTAACACCTCAGCTAATATCTTTTTTAATTCTTCCCGTTCAATAATACGCTCAGGTTGTTGAAACTGTATGCTTGTATTGGAATCAACTCTTATTTCACTTCCCTGTTCAAGAAATTCATCTAAAGAAATTAAATTTGTTACCTTCGTCTGATTCTGCCAACTATTCAACTCATCAACTGAAATTTCAAGTTCTTCTGCCACTTCTTCTTCGGTTCCAGGTCTTCCATGCTCTGCCTCTAATTTTTGATATGCCGTTTCCAGCTTCTTTTGCTTTTGGCGCAAAGTTCGCGGAATCCAATCCATTTTTCGAATTTGATCTAAAATTGCACCACGAATCCGAAGGCTTGCATATGTTTCAAATTTAACCCCTTTTAAAGAATCAAATTTATCAATTGCATCAATTAAACCAAATGTACCATATCCCACTAAATCGTCATATTCAACTGTATAGCCAAGGTACATGCTTAATCTTCCAGCTACCACTTTTACAAGACCAGCATACTCAATAATCAATTTTTCACGAATATCAGGTGACTTTTGTTTTGCATAATCAGCCCAAAGTTTATTTCTTTGTTCTTCGTTCATCTATGCCTCCACTATAAAATTTTATAACTATTCGTCCATCCCTTGACTATCTTCCGCATTTGTTTCTTCATCAGAATCTTCCTGCTGCTCTTCATCACTTTCCATAGCTTCTTCTTTCTCTTCTGCAACTTTTCGGCTTGCTTCCTCGTTTATCTTTCTTATAATCCGCTTTGCAATCAAGCCAACTATATAAAACAAAACTAACATTCCAAGCAAAAGCTTTAAAGCATATAATGTATCAACTTTTTTAATAATACAAAATATACACACAATAGCTCCCGCCGATAACATTGTAATCGCAGGTATATATCTTTCTTGCATTTTGTTCTCCCCCTTTAGACCTTTTTCGGAGGTTTGCCAACTGCCTTAATTAAAAGTTCTCCTGTTTCTGGATAAAATTCGATTGTTCGTCCATAAGAATTCCCAGTATCCTCCGCAAGAATCCGTATCCCCAACTGCTTTAATTTTGCCTTTGTTGCTATGACGTTACGTTCACCGATGCGAAGCATGTCATTACCACTCCCAAATGCAAACATTTGAGCTCCACCTGCAATTTTAGCAACCAATCCAATCCGGCTGGCACCATTTTTTACCATCATATCAATACAGGCATCAATCCCTGTATCTGCAAATTTTGCAACATTGCTGTTGTTCTTTACCGCTTGGCTGTCTGGCAGCATAATATGTGCTAAGCCTGCAATTTTTCTATTTGCATCATAAAGAGCAATGCCAACACAGGAACCAAGCCCTAATGTTGTAATTGCATCCGGAGCCTTGCATATATTAAAATCTGCCATGCCAACTTTAATCATATTACCCATATTGTAATCACCTATAATCCAAGAGAAGCCATAATTTTACTATACGACTCCAATGTTGGTATTAATACAAAATATCCGCTGACTTCTATGTCATCCTCAACGATTTGCGTTTTAATAACCAGTGCTTTATCACCGACCTTACCAAACTCAATCGCAGGTACACTCAAAATTGCTCCTGCCATATCAATTGCCATATAAGGAACCGATGATGTAATTAACATGTTCGTTAAAGTAGATATCGAAGATAAGTATGCACCTGCAATAATATTACCAATTTCATTAAGGGCAGACAAATCCATCTCTGTAAAAGATTCAAAATCCTCCAAATCCCGATTCATTAAAATATTAATCACATGATGAGCAGACTCCTTTTCCATCATAAACATCATCATGCCATCAATTTCCCCTTCTAGTGTAAGAAGGATTCCAACAATCAGATTTTCCGCTCCACCAATCATATCTGCCAAATCTTGAAAATCTAACAGCTCTACATTGGGAACTTTCATATCAATCTTTGTGGAATGTAACAGCTGGGACAATGCTGTTGTAGCATTGCCCGCACCTATGTTACCAATTTCTCTTAATACATCAAACTGCAACGAATCCATTGCACTATAATCAAAATCAGACAATTATTTCACCTCATTATCTTTATCTTTCTCAATAATAACATCCGCTACATTAAGTAAAGATATAAGTCCATCCTCATGTTTGCCAACACCGCTGATAAACTGTGATTTGTCATCATTTGCATTATATGTTGCTTTATCAATACAACTTGGATCCAAATCTACAACCTCTTTTACTTCATCAACGATTAATCCTACTGATGCCTGTGGTTCTAATTTTAAAATTATGATTCTTGTCGTATTTGTATATTCATCTGGTTCTAAATTAAACTTCAGTCTAAGACTCATAACCGGAACAATTTCACCACGGAGATTAATTACCCCTTTAAAATAAGTCTGGGCTTTTGGTACACGGGTAATTTTCTGCATACGCACAATATTCTCAACATACTGGATATCAATTCCATATTGCTCTGTTCCTATCTTAACACATATGTATTGTTTACTCTGTAATTCTTGTGTGCTATTTATATTTTCCATTTATGACACCCCCTACTAAACTAAAGCATTCGCATCAATAATTAGCGCAACTTCACCATCACCAAGAATTGCAGCACCACTAATCATCTTATTATTATTGATGTATTTTCCAATCGATTTAATAACAATTTCCAGCTGACCAATTAAATTATCAACAATAAGTCCTGCCAGTTTCTCACCTTTTTTAACAATAACAACTGTTAAGCTTTCTGCCTCCTGCTCTCTTGGTTCTACATCTAATACTTCATCTAAACGAATCAATGGTATTACAGTTCCTCTTAAATTGATTACTTCTTTTGTCTGAACATATTTAATATCAGAAAGAGGTACATCTTCAATTGTTTCGATAGATCCTAAAGGAATTGCATACTTCTCATCTCCAAGTTCAACCATAAGTGCCTGAATAATTGCCAATGTAAGTGGCAAGCGAATGATAAATGTGCTTCCCTCTCCTAAGACAGTCTTGCACTCAATGTCTCCACCAAGTTTCTCTACATTTGTCTTTACAACATCCAATCCTACTCCTCGACCAGATACATCGGATATCTTTTCTGCTGTTGAAAAGCTTGGTCTGAATAACAAGTCAATGATATCTTTCTGAGTCATTGTTTCTGCCTGCTCAGGTGTAATTGTTCCTTTGTCAATTGCTTTTTGTTTTACTTTCTCTGTATCAATACCTTTACCATTATCTCTAACTTCGATTACTACATTATTGCCATCCTGGTAAGCGTCTAAGAATATAGAACCAACTTCCGGTTTGCCAAGTGCAATTCTCTCTTCATTGCTTTCTAAACCATGATCAGCAGCATTTCGAAGTAAATGCTGTAATGGATCACCAATTTCGTCAATAACAGTACGGTCAAGCTCTGTTTCTTCACCGCTCATATATAATTCCATTTTTTTGCCCAGTTTCTTCGTCAAGTCACGAATCATTCTTGGGAATTTGTTAACAACGGTTTCAATTGGCATCATACGAACCTTCATAACAGACTCATGAAGATTTGTTGTAACTCGCTCTAAATACTCTACCTGCTCATTAAATGCAGTTCCGTCTTTCGCTCCATTTTCACTTGAACCAATGGAAATCAATCCATTTTTAGCAATAATCAGCTCACTAACTAAGTTCATTAATACATCAAGCTTTTCAATGTCAACTCTGACAGAACGATTTACAACTGGTTTTCCACCACTCTTCTTTGCCGGCTGAGCTGGCTGAGCTTTCTTTGGAGCCTCCTGTGTTGCCGCGGCAGCTTGTACCATGGCAGGTTGCGTTGGCTTTTCTTCTTTCTTCTCTTCTGCTTTTTCCTGCTCTTTTTCTTTTGCTTGTTCTTTTTCTTGTTGCAATGAGAAATCATCAATTGCTACATCTTTAATTTCAGAAACATTAAGAATTGCTGATTTAATTTTTTCCTTATCTTCTTTTGTAATTAAAATAATACTAAAGTCAAAATCAAATTTTTCATCCTCAATGTCCTGAACCGATGGCTCAGATTTAATTACTTCACCTAAGTCCTCTAATGCTTTGAATACAAGGAATGCCCTTGCTGCTTTTAATATACAATTTTCTGCAATATAGACTGTAATTCCAACTAAATTTTGTCCTGCTTCTTTTGCTTTTTCTAATGTACCAATTTCATATTCTGAAATTGCAATCTCTTTGAATTTCATGAAATTATCATCATTCGCAGGAGCCACAGCTTCCTGTTTTACAGTTTCCTTCGCTGGTTCTGCCGGTATTTCAGCGCCGGTACCTTTGGCCAGAATACTATTTAAATCATTTAAAATATCCTGATTGTCTTCTGTCCCTTCATCAGCGGTTTCTAAAATATTGTTCAGATAAGATTCAAGTGCATCCAAACCGCGGAATAAAACATCTACTAATTCCGCCTGAACTTTCATCTTTCCATTACGAATCTCTGAAAATACATTTTCCATATTATGAGTTAACTTTTGCATTCTTTTGTAACCCATTGTTCCTGCCATACCTTTTAAAGAATGGGCTGCACGGAAAATTTCATTAATTGTATCCTCGTTTTCTGGTTCCTGTTCCAAAATCAATAACTGATCACTTAAAGTTTGTAAATGTTCTTTTGTTTCATCAATAAAAATCTCTAAATATTGGCTTACATCCATTTAATGCACCCCCACATTCTGAGTGATTGCTCCTGATATTTTCTTTAATGGCTGTACTTCATCTACAAGCCCTGCTTCTGCTACAACTTTTGGCATTCCATATACCGTACATGTAGCAGCATCCTGAGCAATGACATAAATTTTCTTGTGTTCTTTTAATTGTTTAATGCCTCGTGTTCCATCTCCACCCATGCCAGTTAACACGACACAGGTGATTTCTTCAAAGTCTGAAGATACTAAAGATTCATACATAATGTCTGCACATGGTTTCAATCCGCCTCTTGCTGCCTCTTGGGTAACAGATATTTTATATTTTCCATCTGAAACTTTATTAAGTCTCATTTGACGACCACCTTTTGCAATATAAACGACACCATTTTGTAGCACTTCGCCGTCTTCGGCTTCTTTTACATGCAAATTACTCATTTCATCTAATCGGTTTGCTAAAGATTGCGTAAAACCTTCCGGCATATGTTGTACTAATAAAACAGGAGCGTTTAAATTCTTAGGCAGGGTTGGAATAACATCCTGTAACGCTTTAGGTCCTCCTGTAGAACAGGCCAAAGCAACAAGCTTGGTGCCTTTAATACTTTTTCCAGTCTGGATTTTTTTGCCAGCTGGTACTGATAGACTCGAACTGCCATTCTTTCTGTCGGTAATAGAAACTGTTGCTTCTCTTTCGTCGTCTATCCTCAAAGCAACTTTCAATTCCTTTAAAATCCGTTGCTTGAATGTATCACTTTTTGCCTCAACAAAACTTCCCGGCTTTGTAATAAAGTCAAAAGCACCTAATTCCAATGCACGAATTGTTTCTTTCGTACCTTCCTTTGCAACCGTACTAACAACAATTGTAGGAATCTTTATATTGTTTTTATTCATTTTTTCTAGGAATTCAAGTCCACCCATTTTAGGCATATTAATGTCTAATAATATTGCATCATAGTCTTTCGGATTTGTCATAATTAAATCCAAACCTTCAATACCATTCGAAGCAATTCCGGCAACTTGAAGTTTTCCATCTGAGTTTATTATATCAGACATTACCCTTCTTATAAGTGCAGAGTCATCAATTATTAAAATATTTTTTCTCATTATGTATAACCCCTTTCCCGTTGGCGTATTTTTCTTTCTTCTTCAAATATTACTCGGATTATTTTCTCTCTATCAGAATTTGATATATTGATAAACTCAACTCTATTCTCGAATAATCCCTGTTTATTCAATAGTTTTTTTGAGTCAACAACTCTTGCTTCGACTAATTTGCCTTCCCAGGTTTTCAGAGTAGGATAACCAAGTCTTAATAAAATACAGGTATCTTTTTTAAGTCCCATATCAGAATTAAAACAGCAGCCACCACCACTAATATCCGTTGCCATCCCTATTTTCCATTCCATTTGGTCAATTCCATATTCATCAATCGACTCTTTTGAATGATTGTCATTTACACAAGCATATAAAACTTCCCAAAAACATTCCAGCCGATAAAATCTTCTTCTTTGAAGCCGTTCTAAATCAGATTCTAAAAGCATAACTAAAATACACAAATTTTCTTTTTTATATCGAGTGATAATCTGTCCTTTACATTGATATAAGCCGCGTTCTGTATAAAACCGAAGTAAGTATTCCTCATCAGGTTCTAATGGAATTATTTTCCCTTTTATTATGGGAACTGACAATTCAATTTTTTCACTATTATCATAATCCAGTACCTGACTATAAAATATTTTTTCTTCATCCGGCAGCTTTGTTCTTCGATTGATTTTTATCAAATCAACCTTTACGCCGGGCAAAAATATTTTCGTTTTCATAGATCATCACTCCCTGCTTTATTGACCTAATTTAAAAAATAAATTAGAAAAAATTTGTGAAATTCCTTTTTTCATCTGTTGCTCTATTATTTCATTATTGTTTATCATAAAAGCTAACTCTGAAATTGCCTGGGCTGAAATTGATTTTGGATAAGCAATTGTCACAGGATTTTGCTGAAATACAGCCTTTGAAAAATAAGAATCCTGTGGAACAGCACCTAAAAACTCAATATTAATATTTAAAAACTTATTCACCACTACATTTAATTTATCATATAACTCTTTTCCTTTTGAAATTGTTTCTACTCGGTTCGAAATCATTCGAAGCGGAATACATTCCGCAAGAAAATCTTCTCTTTTGCTCAATGTTTTTAATAAAGCATAGCTATCAGTCATTGAAGTAGGCTCCGGTGTTACAACAAGTAACACCTCCGAACTGGCAGCAATAAATTCCATCACAACATCTGATATTCCTGCTCCAGTGTCAACAATAATCACATCCGCTATTTCATCCAGCTCACAAAGAGCATTTGTAAGAGTTATAATTTGTTCTCTGGAAAGATTAACTAGTTCTTGTATTCCCGATCCGCCTGAAAGAAAACCAATACCATTCGGACCATCTGTAATAATTTGCTTTAAGTTCTTTCCATTATAAATCAGGTCTGCTAAATTATATCTAGGTCGAACTCCTAGCATAATCTCTACATTAGCCAAACCAAAATCTGCATCTAAAATCACAACCCTTTTGCCAAGTGCCTGAAGATTTAATGCAAGATTCACTGATATACTGCTCTTGCCTACTCCCCCCTTTCCACTTGTAACCGTAATCACCCTTGCAACTGGACGCTGTTGGTTGCACTTTATTATATTTCTTAATTGTGTTGCCTGATCCATTAACGATTGCCTCCCAGCAGCTTCTTTGCAATGTTTTGAGCATCAATCTGTCCAATATCATCTGGCACATTCTGTCCCCATGTTGTATAAGATAATGGAACCCCTGTCGCCATTTTTATATTAAAAAGATTCCCAATGCAATCTGATTCATCCAATTTCGTAAATATCAAGTTATAGTCTGTAATTTCTTCATATGTTTTTGCAATCTCAAGTAAGTCTTTATACTTTGTAGTAGCACTTAATACAAGATATACTTCCCGTTCCTCTTTCGGAATTGCTTCAATTAACCTTTTAATGTCCTCTTTCTGCGCTTCATTATGATGGGAACGTCCTGCAGTATCAATTAAAACAATATCATAACCTGTAAACTCCCGCTTTACGTCTTCCATCTCAGTTTCTGTGTATACAACTTTAACTGGCACACCCAAAATATTGGCATAAGTTCTCAGTTGTTCCACCGCAGCAATACGATAAGTATCCGAAGTAACCATTGCAATTTTCGCTTTCCTTTTAAGCTTTAAACTTGCAGCTATTTTAGCAATTGTAGTTGTTTTTCCAACACCTGTAGAACCAACAAAATAAATAAATTTTGTTTTTCCCTCTTCCACTTCAATTGGCTTTGGCTGTCCTATTTTTAATATAATCTTTTGATAAACCGTTGACAGTATATTATCAACAGAAGCATCTGCATTTAACCCTTTTTCGATTTCTTTTATCAGTTGAGCCGCATACAACTCATCCACTTCATTTTGAATTAATTTTTCGGATATCAGTTTAATACATGCCTCATTTTTACTTTCTGTTTTTTCTTCCTGCTCTCTCTCAAGACTATCTGTTTCTTTTTTCACTTTCATCTGTGCTTCCAGCAAATATTGCAACTCATTTAAACGTTGCTCAATCGCCGTTTCACTTTCATTCTTCTTTTCCTCTTCTTCTGGTTCAATAATGATGTTAGGATTAGAAAAAAGTGGGTTCTCCTCTTTCTTAACAGCCAGGACCTCCTTTTTTGCCAATGACGGATTAACCGGTGCAGATGTCGACACACTATTGTCATTAATTTTCTTAATTTCAGACAGCATTTTTTTCCCGTCTGTATAAGAGTTTTCTTCGTCCACTGCCGCAGTTACTTCAACACTTGCTTTTTTAAAAAGTTTATAAATTCCCTTTGGCTTTATGTACTTAATATTCATTACAATTGCATCTTTGCCCAATTCGTTTTTTGCAAGCATGATTGCTTCATTTTCTGTTGCTGCTTGAAATTTTTTTATAATCACTAAACCGTCACCATCCCAACTGATTGTAATTCAACATTAGACTCAATTTCATTGTAAGAAACTACAATCAAATCTTTAAAATAGTCCTCTGTCAATTTCTTGAAATACATTCTCACAATAGGAGAAGTTATAATAATCGGGTTTTTACCCAAATTTTCCAACTTAACTACTTCCTCTTGAACAGAATTAATAATTTCCTGTGTAGTATCTGGATCTAATGTAAGATATGCACCCTGTTCGGTCTGCTTAACTGAATTCATAATCTCCTGCTCAATTTTCGGATCTAACGTAACTACACTGGTTGTTTCATTAGATGGGAAATACTTATTCGAAATCGCACGTTTCAAGCTCTGTCTCGCATACTCTGTCAAAACATCCGTATCTCTAGTTGTTGGTGCATAATCAGCTAAAGTTTCAAATATCGTAATCAAATCTCGGATTGATATTCCCTCTTTTAATAGATTTTGCAATACTTTTTGAATTTCACCAACACTGAGTAACTTTGGAACTAATTCATTTACTAAGGTTGAGTTTGCTTCCTGTACATTGCTGATAAGATTTTGTACATCCTGTCTTGTAAGGAGTTCATCTAAATGACTTCGAATCACTTCTGTCAAGTGAGTTGCAATAATTGAAGGAGGATCAACTACGGTATACCCCATAGATTCCGCCCGCTCTCTCTGACTTTCCGTAATCCATATTGCCGGCAGATGGAAAGAAGGCTCAAACGTAGGAATACCTGTTATTTCTTCTTCGACATATCCCGGGTTCATAGCCATATAGTGATCAAATAAAATCTCGCCATCACTGACCGGAACACCTTTTATCTTAATAACATATTGATTTGGATTTAACTGAATATTATCACGCAAACGAATCATTGGAACAACACATCCTAACTCCAATGCAATCTGTCGACGAATCATAACAACACGATCTAGCAAATCTCCTCCCTGATTCACATCAGCAAGAGGAATAATACCATAACCAAATTCCAATTCAATTGGGTCAACCTGTAAAAGCGAAGCTACATTTTCTGGTCTTCTGATTTCCTCCGCTGCACTCTCTTCACTATTGACTTCGGTTTCAATTTCTTCTACATCTAATTTATTCGCAATAATTCTTCCGGTAATAATGAATAAGAAACCATATGCAGGGAAAATGATAATACTTAACGGCGTCACAACACCTAAAAAGACCATTGCACCTCCAACCATATATAATACCTTTGGAATAGAAAACAGCTGATCAACAAGCACATCTCCAAGGTCTGCTTCCTTTGATATCTTTGTAACTAAAATACCGGTTGCAAGAGAAATCATTAGCGAAGGAATCTGACTGACTAAACCATCACCAATTGTCAATATTGTATATTTCTCTAGAGCTTCCTGCATTGGAAGCCCCCCATAGATCATTCCCATACAAAGTCCACCTGCAAAGTTTATTACCGTAATAATAAGACCTGCAACAGCATCTCCTTTTACGTACTTTGTAGCACCATCCATCGCACCGAAAAAACTGGACTCATCTTGAATCTTTTGTCTTCTTGCCTTAGCTTCTTCATCTGTAATCGCTCCCGTATTTAAATCAGCATCAATTGCCATCTGTTTACCAGGCATAGCATCCAATGTGAAACGAGCTGTAACTTCAGATACACGTTCTGAACCTTTATTAATAACCATCATCTGAACTATAATTAAAATTACAAAGACAATCGCACCAGTAACCAAATTACCACCACCAACGAAATTACCAAAGGTAGTTACAACATTTCCTGGATCACCTGTTGTTAAAATTAATTTTGTCGAAGAAACATTCAAAGAAATACGAAATATTGTTGTAAATAATAGTAAAGTAGGAAAACTTGATATATCCAATGCTTCTTTTGTAAACAGTGCAGTAAATAAAATAATCATTGCAATCGACATATTAAGTCCCAGCAAAATATCCAATAAAATAGAAGGCATCGGAACAATAAAGAATACTATTGCCAGCATTAAATACAATCCTAATACCATATCCGTTTTCTTCATTATTTTTGCCTCCTTTCCTTTTGTTCTTTCATATTATATTTTTCCTTTTAAATTATAAACATAGGCCAATACCTCAGCAACCATCTGATATAACTCAGGAGGTATCTCGGAATCAATGTCTACATTGTAATAAAGCATTCTCGCAAGCGGCTTATTTTCAACAATTTCTACGTCGTATTCTCTTGCCGCCTCTTTTATTTTCTGTGCTAAATAATCTGCTCCCTTGGCAATTACAACCGGAGCCGATTGTGACTCTCTGTCATACTTAATTGCCACCGCCAAATGAGTCGGATTCGTAATAACTACATCTGCTTCCGGCATTGCCTGCATCATACGCCTTTGTGAAACTTCTCTCATTTTTTGACGTATTCTACCTTTGATTTGAGGGTCACCTTCCGTCTGTTTATACTCATCTTTTACTTCCTGCTTTGACATTTTCATATCTTCTTTAAATTTGTGCTTCTGATAAAAAACGTCTGCCACTGCAATGATCATAAAAAGTTCACTAATCTTCAGTCCTAGGTCAATTACAATCGTTCCAACCAATTGAACTGCATCCCATAGAGAAATTTCATATAAATTAATTAACATTCCCCATTGGTCTTTTAAAGCGTCATATATTACATAAGAAATAATCCCTATTTTCACAATTGATTTTATCAATTCAAACAATTTATCTTTTGAAAATATTTTTTTAAATCCACTAATTGGATTCAGATTTGCAAATTTGGGCTGTAATGGCTTTAAGGAAACTTTCCATTTCACCTGATATATTGTTGCAATAAATGAAGTTAAAAAACCTGTCAGATACAATGGTAGTCCTAAAATTAAAACTTCTTTCAATCCAAAAAGAACTAAAGTAGCAGCTACATTAAAATTAAATTCATCTGCCAACAGAGTCGAAAGTAATTCATAACTTTCTTTAAAAGTGTCTAAAAAACCGGTTCCAAGATAACCAACTGTAATCTTTAATATAAGAAACAAGCCCAACAGACTGAATGCAATAATCAAATCCTGACTTCTGGCAATTTTACCATCTTCTCTTGCTTCTTTTAACTTCTTTGGTGTTGCATCTTCTGTTTTTTCTCCACCTGGTCCATCTTTCCCAAAAAACTGCAAGTTATAGGAAAGCAAATATCTTTTATTTATGTCCATGCTTCATTCACCTCTATGATGAAGCCAATGCTGCCATCATTATACTCATCATATTTTTCATTTCTTTAAAGATAAAGTCTGCAACCTGAGGAAGCATATCAACCATCAGAAATAAGATAATCAATCCGGCAAATATTTTCAACTGCATACCAATTACAAACATGTTCATCTGAGGAGCCACTCTTGCTAAAATTCCAAGTACAACATTAATTACCAGGGTCGCGGCAAATATAGGAAGTACAATGCGAAACCCTATTACAAAATAATCTGACATAAATTGTCCCATTATCTCATAAAGACTTCCCTTTAAAACAACATCTCCAACCGGAACAAGACGAAATGAATCTAAAATGGCACTTAAAATATAATAGTGCATGTTAGTCACCATCATAAGCAACATAACCATATAAGAATAGTAATTACCTGTAACTGTTGTCTGCAGTCTTGTTGTCGGATCCAAAACCTGTGCCATAGAAAATCCTATTTCCATATCAATTAATTGACCCGCAAAATTCAAAATATAAGTACAGATACTGGCCATATAACCTAAAACAAGACCTACAATTGCATCCTTTACAACCAGTAATCCATAGCCAATCACGCCATTATATTTCAATGGAGTATAATCAATCATTGATATCATCATAATCCCTAAAAATGTAGCTAACCCAACCTTCAATTTTCTAGGAACATTGGTAATGCTATAAAATGGAGCAACCGCCAAAAAAGCAGATATTCTTACTATAACCAACATATAGAATTCAACATTTTCAACAGTAAAGCTCATACTTTTTCCCTCGAATCATCTCATTTCATTGAATAAAATTACTAAAATTAACACATAATTCCTGCATAAATACAACTATATTGTTCATAACCCAATTTCCTGCAAGAATAATAACTACAAAAATAGCTATCAGTTTTGGTACAAATGTCAATGTCTGCTCTTGAATTGATGTAACTGTCTGAAAAATACTAATAATTAATCCGACAATTAGTGATACAAGTAACATTGGCGCAGACACTTTTATTACAATCCAAAGAGTTTCTCTGGCAATATCAATTACTTGTGCTTCTGTCATATTTTCTGCTTTCCTTTCTTATCCAACAAACATTCTGACATCAGTAAAATGTCTTCACTAATTCTCCAATAATCAAATTCCACCCATCTGCCAAAACAAAAAGCAATATTTTAAATGGCAATGAAATTGTCGTTGGAGGAAGCATCATCATACCCATTGACATTAAGGTTGATGAAACAACCATGTCTATTACAATAAACGGTAAATAAATTACAAATCCAATTACAAAAGCTTTCCGCATTTCGCTGATAATAAATGCCGGAATTAACGTTGTTGTTGGAATATCTTCTTCATTTTTCAAATCTTCGGAAGGTATATCCGCAATTTCTAAAAACAATTTTAAGTCTTTTGTATTCGTTTGTTTAAACATAAACGTCCGAAGCGGTTTTATACCTGCTTCCATAGCCTCTTCTTGGGTAATTTCCCCTTTTGAAAGTGGCTGAATTGCATCCGTATTAATCTGGCTAAAAACCGGTGACATAATAAAAAATGTTAAAAACAAAGAAAGCCCAATCAAAACTTGGTTAGGCGGCGTTGTCTGTAGTCCCAGTGCCGTTCTTACAAAATGTAACACAATAACAATTCTTGTAAACGAAGTCACCATAATTAAAATAGATGGCGCAATTGATAAAACGGTAAGCATTAACAAAATCTGCAACGATGCAGATAAATTACTGCTTCCGGCATTGGAAGAAATATTCAGTTGAAAAGCATCGGGTTCATCTACTAATGTAGAATCCTGTTCATTCGAATTATTGCTTTTTTTTGCACTGCTTGTAGTACGATTTGTTGCTGTCGCAGAAACAGGAGTAGCACAAATAAAGGTTAATAAACACATTAGCACCAAAAGACTTATATATTTAATAACTCTTTTTTGTTGCTTTTTTCCTTCTGTCTTCATGATTACCAACCTTTACTCTATTCTATATTTTTATTTCATACTTTTTTTGCCAACCTTCGCCAGAATATCTTTAAATAATTCTGGCGAATCCGGCGACTGATTTGAAAAAGATTCAAGTAATAATTGGTCATTTGGTATCTCTGTAAGAAATTCAATTTCTTCCTTACCAATACCTAATGCCAAATATTTCTCACCTATTCTTACAATTTGAATATACTTATTTGGAGCTATTTTATATGTTTCTATTATTTGAATATTTTTATTTTTTTGTTGTAACAGATTCGACTTACCTATAAACTTTGTTACCAAATAGCTAAGCCCCAAAATAAATAAAAATACAAGTAAAATTCCAAATAAGTTAAATAGGCTTTCTACTCTAGTAAGCCCTGTGGTGGTCAAATACATTTTAGCCCACCGCTTTTTTAACAGCTTCTAATACACGATCAGCCTGGAATGGTTTAACAATAAAGTCTTTTGCACCTGACTGAATGGATTCAATAACCATTGCCTGCTGTCCCATTGCAGAACACATAATAATGTTTGCATTTGCATCTGTTTCTTTAATTTTCTTCAAAGCCTGGATACCATCCATTTCTGGCATTGTAATGTCCATCATTACTAAATCTGGTTTTGTCTCATTATATTTTTCAACTGCCTTTAAACCATTTTCAGCTTCACCAACGATATTGTAACCATTCTTTGTTAAAATATCTTTAATCATCATTCTCATAAAAGCTGCGTCATCACAAATTAAAATGTTTTTTGCCATAGTAATCTCTCCTATTCACTTTAATACTTTATCTTACTATTTCAGTAACTCGAATTCCAAAACTTTCTTCAATTACAACAACTTCACCCTTAGCAACAAACTTTCCGTTTACCAATACATCAATTGGTTCTCCGGCAAGTTTATTAAGTTCAATAATTGTGCCTGGTGAAAAATCCAAAATTTCTTTAATGGACTTATTTGTTCTTCCTAATTCCACTGTTACCTCTAATGGAACATCCATAATCAGGTCAATGTTTTCTTGTTGCGTTAATGGATTTATCGCTGCTGTAAAAGGTTGGAACTGAGCTGGTTGCACATTTACATCCTGCATTGGCATTCCCTGTTGCATCATTGGCTGTTGCATCATTACAGGTTGACCCATTATTGGTTGTTGCATTGTTCCTGCCATATTCTGCACTGGCTGTTGCACTGGTGCCTCTGCCGGTGTAGGTGTCGGAGCAGATTGAGGCGCTGCCTCTTCTGAAACTGTATCTCCTGCACCAGAAAATTTCTTATATAAATCCTTAGCAAAATCCAAAGGATACAGCTGCATAATTTGGCTGTCAATTAAATCGCCAATCTCCATTCTAAACGATACCTGTATAAATTCACCACTTAAAAAATTATTTAAAGTAGCTTCATCAATTGTATCATTCAAGTCAATAAGACTTGCCACCGGTGGACTTATATCTACTTTCTTATTTAACATGGAAGAAAGAGAGGTAGAAGCAGATCCCATCATCTGATTCATCGCTTCACTAATTGCACTAAGATGAAGCTCTGATAATTCATCTGCTAAATTCGTTCCATCTCCCCCCATCATTAAATCTGTAATAATTTTAACATCACTTTCTTTTAAAATTAAAATATTACTGCCGTCAAGACCTTCTATATAAGAAATCTGTACGAATACACATGGTCGATCATAATTATTAGATAATTCCTCTAATGTCGTATTTGATACCGCTGGTGTTGTAATTACAACTTTATTATTGAGAAGAGTAGATAATGTTGTTGCTGCTGTGCCCATACATATATTGGAGATTTCTCCAACTGCATCTCTTTCTTCTACTGTTAAAGAATCTGATGCTGATGTAGCAGCAGTATCTTCTCCCCCAGCTGTGCCATTTAATAAGGCATTTATTTCTTCTTGGGATAACATACCATCCATAGTCTATGACTCCTCCCTTATGACTGATGTAATTCTAACTGCGTAAGTATCGGAAGCTGCTCCCGGTAATGCAGTAAACTTATTAATATTTCCAACATATACCTCTAGTTCATCGTCTATCTTTGTATCAAGACGAATAATATCTCCAGGTTGTAAATTCATAAAATCATTTACGGAAATAACACTTTTTCCTAATATTGCACGAATTGGTACCTTTGCTTTATTAATGATAGATTCAATTGTTTCACGATAGATTCCATCATCTTTAACCTGCATTGTCGAATACCAATATTTTGTATTTAATTTGTCTATAACAGGCTCTACACACATATATGGTATACATATGTTCATCAGACCTTCAACTGTACCAACTTTTACATTCATTGTAACAATTGCTGTCATCTCGCTTGGCGAAATAATCTGTGCGAACTGATTATTTGTCTCTATTCGCTCCAAACGTGGAGAAATCTCTGCAACACTTAGCCATGGCTCAACCATTAAATTAATACATGTGTTCAAAATTCTCTCCAATATAATTAACTCAATCTCTGTAAAATCTCTCGATTTCTCAAGTGGTGAGCCACCGCCTCCCAGCATACGGTCAACGATAGTATAACCTATATTCTCTGATAATTCAATTACAATATTACCCTCTAAGGGGGCAAAATTAACAATTCCCAATAACACAGGATTAGACAGGGCATTAGAAAACTCAGAATATGTAATTGCCTCTGAATTCATTACATCAACCTGTACATTTTTTCTCAAATATCCTGGAAGATGAGTTGATAACAACCTCGCATAGTGCTCAAAAATAATCTCCAGTGTCCTTAAATGCTCTTTCGAAAACTTGGAAGGTCTGGCGAAGTCATAATTCTTTACTTGCTTCTCACCTGCATCCTTCATCTCTTCAACATCTAAATCTCCACTATTCAATGCAGCAAGCAGATTGTCAATCTCATTTTGCGATAAGACATCGCCCATTACCTCTCACCTCTCAATCGACTTATGTATAATACTATATTCATTTTAACATAAACTTTCCACAATATAAAGCAGTAAATTACAATATATAGCATAATTTCTGCTTATAATACAAAGGTTAGTAGTTACAATTATTGAAATACAATGTTTCCTAAAGATACACCTACAATAAAGTCCGAAGAACCAAAGTATTCATTCAATCTGTCTACTAAATCATTTTTCAGTTTTTCCTTATCTTGTGTATCTTTAATTGTATATCCAGATATTACTGTATCAACAACATCCATAATAGCACTATTTTGTTCCGATAAAATACCGCTTAATTTTTTATAATCTTCAGAAGTTTTATTAATGGATAAAGAAACATAATCCATTTTACCATAATGGTCCTGACCATCACCACTATCTTTCAAATTAGTAGTCTTTGCTTCCTCGATTTTATAGTACTCAATATTTTCAACATCTACCTTAGGGGCAGAATCACCAGATAGTTCCAAATCAATAACAGAAGCCACCTGAGAAATAAGCTTATCTGTCCGCTGTGAAGTAGGAACAACCACAAACACTACAAGTGCGGTCATTATCGTATTCATCAATGTCAATGCCAGAATAATTATTGTTAAGATATTTTTCTTCATTCTCTTCTCTCCTAATCAATACGTGCATCAATCCACATCGGTATAAATCTTAATTTCTACACGCCTATTTTTTGCCCGGCCTTCCGGAGTATCATTTTTTGCAATCGGCTCATATTCTCCTCTTCCAGAAGCCTCCAAAGTCTTAGGATCTAAGCCTTTTTTCTCTGTTAAGTATTCAAATACTCTTGTTGCTCTCGCCGTAGACAGCCACATATTACTTCCATATTTAGAATTGCTAATTGGAACATTATCTGTATGCCCTTCTACAATAATTAAGTGTTTATCATAAACCTTTAATATATCACCTATTTTATCTAATACAGCCAAAGCTTCTTTTTTTACTTCATCCGTACCGGTATCAAAAAGAATGGCTCCGCTTAAGCGAATCCTTACATATTGGTTGTTGTCATCCATATTCACTTCAACTGTATCTGCAACCTTTTTCTTTTCCGTAGCTTCTACCACTTCTTCATACAAAGTTTCTGTCGCTTTCTTTTGCTCTTCTGCTACTTTTTCACGATATTTTGTTTCTACATCATTTTCTTCTGACTTCTCACTATCAGCCTGTTGTCCCATCTCATTATAGTATTCGCTTAAATTATCCAATTGGCTAATACCTTGTGAAATCAGTTTACCATCCCCAATTGCCTGTGCACCACCATCAAAAATACTAAAATTACTATTAAAAGATGCTGCTATCTCAGCAAAAGCTTCTGCATCAACACTTGAAAACGCGAATAGTAATACGAAGAAACACAACAACAAGTTCATTAAATCAGAAAAAGTTGCCATCCACGCCGGTGAACCTCCTCCACCGCCATCACTTTGTTTCTTTCGTCTTGCCATTATGCCTCACCGCCTCCTTCATTTCCTTCTCCAACGCTATCTCTATTCGAAGGAGCTAAGAATGATTTCAGTTTTTCCTCAATAACTCTTGGGTTTTCACCTGCCTGAATAGACAACAGCCCTTCTACCATAACCTCCTTGATACGGATCTCAGCAGCACTGTTATCTCTTAGTTTATTTGCTACCGGAGTACAAATCCAGTTTGCAATCAATGAGCCATAGAATGTTGTAATTAAGGCGGTTGACATGTTAGGTCCTACGGATGCCATATCCTCTAATTCCTTTAACATGTTAATCAGACCAATCAGAGTACCAATCATACCCCAGGCAGGTCCCATTGCAGCCATACGATCCCAAAATCCAGCACTGCTTGCATGTCTTTCTTCAATACAAATCAATTCTGTTTCCAAAATACTTCTAACCAGCTCTGGATCTGTACCATCAACAATTAATAAAATTCCTTTTTTTAAAAATTCATCTTCAATTCCATTTGCCGCTTCTTCTAGTGCCAATAATCCTTCTTTTCTGGCAACATTTGATAAATTAATTATATTATTAATTGTTTCTCCCTCATTAAAATTCTGTGTTTTCATAATCATTCCAATTGATTTTAATGAATTAATAAATCCCGGTATTCCATGGGCCTGGGTTAACATACAGGCTAACGTACCACCAAATGTAATAAGCATGGATGGAACATGGAGAAAATCCATAATTACAGAAAACGATTTACCAAATACCATACCAAAAATCATCAAGCCAAAGCATATTACCAATCCTAACAAAGATGCTATATCCAAAATCTCCACCTACCTAACTTTATTTTTCTAATTCTACAAATGAAATCTCTCTCCGATATCTGATAACTTTATCACGAATTTCCTTCCTGCTTTCCTTCACTATTATTTTCTTGCCAGAAGTTAAAGTGATAACAGTATCTGGAGTTTCTTCCACAATCTCTATCAACTCAGCGTTTACTGTTATTTTCGAATCATTCATTTTCGTTACTTCAATCATATGTACCTCTCTATTTTCCTATTATATCTAAAATAATTCACTTTTTCAATAAGTCCCATAAAAAATTTTCTTTTTTCTACATATTTTTATCTTTTTTCCATAAACTCTGAATATCCTCTGAAAAAGAATAAAGGAAGAGCAAACAGCAGACGACGAAAAATTATTTCGTTCCTACTGTCCGCTCTAACTATGAATTAACGTTTCAAATTAATCAATTCTTCTAATAAAGTATCTGATGTTGTAATAATTCTTGAGTTTGCCTGAAAACCTCTCTGAGTTGTAATCATTTGTGTAAATTCACTTGATAAGTCAACATTAGACATTTCTAAAACACCTGTTGATAATTTGCCGCCACCTGTTGTAATATCCTCACCAATACCATCAAACTCACCTGAGTTTTGTGTTTGTGCAAACATGCTGTTACCAACTGATTCCAAACCAGATGGATTAGCAAAACTTGTTACTGCAATCTGTCCCAATAGTTTTTCCGTACCATTGTCATATGTACCATAAATCTTTCCGGCTGTATCAATCTTAACACCTGTCATATTACCTACCGGAAGTCCGGCACCTTCATTATTATTATTTTTGTCACCTTTTGTGGATGTCACAGAAGACGTTCCACTTGTGGCAAACTGTGTTAAAGAAGACATTCCGATTGCAATTCCATTATATGCGTTTGCAGCTACACCTGTTGGTAAAAACTCATTATTTGTAGTTGTAATTTTTAAATTCATTGCAGTTGCACCTTTAGCACCCTGTGCCGGTGCTTTTCCAACATAAGAAAATGTACCATTGGAAGGATTAAATTTTAAAGCATTCTCCGCTGTACCTGTAGTCTTTAAACTATCTGTTGTCGCATCATAAGTGTAAGTAAGCCCTCCGAAAGTAACTGATGTACCAGCTACAGCTGTTTTTTTACCATCTGCACCTACTGCATAGAATATAGATTCATCTTTTGCATTCACAATATCTGTTAACGTCACTGTATAGTTACCTGCTTTTGCGTCTGCAGAACTGGCTGCCTTAATTGCAATTTTTGCAGTATAACTGTTACCAAGATTATCATAAAAACTTACCTGAACCGGTACACCTTTTCCGTCAGTCAGCTGACTATCCATAGAATCAATGTTACCTGTAATCGTAGCCTTTGTTGTAAGCTCCGGATTTGCATACAAATTTTCTGCTGACATTACTTTTAAAGCAGATACTTGTGATTTTAAAATATTTCCATTCGAATCTACCTGCCATCCCATTACGGTTGCCCCTGTAGATGTACATAAAGTACCGGCAGCATCCACATTAAACGCTCCGCTCTTTGTAAAATAATTTGTTCCACCACTATTTACAATAAAGAAAGAATCTCCACTAATCATAACATCAAATGGATTGTCTGTTCTTTGCGCTCCACCGGTTGTCGTAATACTTGTTGTAATCGAAGCTAAATTCGAACCAAGACCAATCTGCATTGCATTCTGACCCGCAGCACCGGTTGCAGCATTTGGTCCTGTAGCTGCTTGGGTTGTTTGATAAAAAATATCAGAAAAATTTACATTGCTGGATTTAAATCCAACTGTATTTACGTTTGCAATGTTATTACCAATAACGTCCATTTTTGTCTGGTGAACTTTAAGTCCGGATACACCAGAGAACAATGATCTCATCATAATTAAATGACCTCCTTAAACCTATTCCATGTCTTCCTTTTCTGTCATTCAAAGGAAAATGCCTCCATAAGGTCCAGCATCTTACACGGATTAACTGATTACTGCACCATCAATATTGGTAAATACTCCCTCTTCTGTGTCATTTACTGCTGTTACAACGGTATTATTTTTTATATTTACAATAAATGCCAGATTATCTACCATCACAAGAGATTCCCTAATACCTTTTTCTCTTGCTTTATTCGTCCCATTCTCTAGCCTCTCAAGCTGTGCCTTTGTCAAATCAATATGTCTGCTTGCCAGCCGTTGATTCGCATGCTTTGAAAACTTTAACTCTCCTAGGCCTTCTGATGCCTGTTTATTCTTTAATATCTCACTGAAGGAACCTTCCTTGTTTCCACTGCTTGACTGTGTTCTACTTTGCGACTTTGGTCGAATATTAACAACTTGCCCGGCCATCTGCTCAATAGAAGAGAATTTGTTCTGTGAAATATTCATCATATCATCCACCTTCTAAATCAATACACGTCAATTGCTTCCCTGCTTTTCATTTATTCAGCTTTTATCTGTCTCCCCTGATTCCTCCTGTTTGGAATCTTCACCTTCAGATTTTTCTGGCTTATTACCAGTAATACTAATTGTAACCTTATCTCCTATCGCAGTCTGATATGGATCATTAAACACAAATGCAATATTGTAATTTCCTGCTTCTAGATTTGAAAATGCTTTTTTGTCAATTTTCAGAATAATCTTGTTACCTGACTCGTCATCCTTATTTTTCTCATAACTCAAATATTTTGAATCAATAACCTTACCATTAATAACAACTGCAACCATGGATGCTTTGTAGTCGTCTTCACCAAGTGACATATTAATTAATACGTCCTCCGCTTCCTGATGATCATATTTTAATGATGCCGCCGGAACACTTGGAAGTTTTTTGGAAACAATATAGCTGCTATCAATTACTGTATACAAATCATCAATTGAATATAAATTGTTATCAATAGATAAGAATGTTTTACTTCCATTAACTGTTACATAATCTACAGATCCCTGAATCAACTTTTGATTGCC
This sequence comes from Velocimicrobium porci, assembly GCF_009696045.1. Classification (GTDB taxonomy): domain Bacteria; phylum Bacillota; class Clostridia; order Lachnospirales; family Lachnospiraceae; genus Velocimicrobium; species Velocimicrobium porci. Next base: position 32,075 of record NZ_VUMT01000004.1, read on the forward strand.
ATTGGAATCTTTAACATTCATAATAACTTCTTTTCCTACTAAAGAAAAGGCTTGCGTATTCATTGTCGTCTGATTCAAGTTCTGCATTTGCTCTAATGATGAAAATTGTGCCAACTGAGATACAAATTCCGTATCACTTGCCGGATTTAATGGATCCTGATATTTCATCTGTGCAACTAGTAACTGCAAAAATTGGTCTTTTCCTAATTCGCCATTCGACTTTTTGGTCGTTGTTGTTGCAGATTTTGTCTGTTCTACTTCTCCATTTTTAACCGGAGCTACCAAATCAGCCATGGAACCACTCCTTTCTTAAATTATATTAAGCAGTGTAATCAATACTTCCGCCATTATCCTTTAATACTCTGGCAGCAAGTAATTCTTCTTCTGTTGCTTCCTCTTGGTTCTCGTCTAAAATGCTTAAATCAATTTTCCTGCGGTTACTACGGTCTTTGCTCTTTCCAGTATCCTGACTGCCTGTTCCATTTCCAGCCTGTGTATCCTGTTTAAATCCAAACTCAGATACCGTAACCTCAACAGCTTCTACTTTTAAGCCTTGATTATTAAGATTGTCCTTCAATGTCTGAATCTGACTTTCAATCGCTTCCTTTGCAGCGTGATTTTGAGCAATAAAACTTGCTGTCATCTCACCATTTTTTTCAACAACTGTCAAGCTAATTTTTCCCAAATGTTCTGGATTTAATTGCAATTCCATGCTTGTAGATTCCGGCTTAATTGCTATTTTTATTTGCTCTACTATCTGATTTACAATATCTTTCATTAACTGAGTCTGTTCAAATATCTGCTCCATATTCTCTAAGCCTGAATTCTGATGAACAGAAAGATTTTGTACAAACGTATCAAGTGGAGTCGCATTTTTCTCTGGCAAAATTGCTCTTTCCTTTTGATTACCCTGAGAATTATTCTCCTCTGTAGTATTTTCCTTTGTAACAGTAACCGGAATTGTTTCTGTTGCTTCTGAATCTGAAATTCCAGCTTGCGTATCTGACTGTAAATCAGTAAAATCTTCACTTTCCACATCGGATACCTCTTCGCGTATCTGATGTAACTGCTCTGCTAATGATGAAAGTTCAAATACTTCTTGTTTCGACAAATTCATCTCTTTCTCTGGCAATTGTTCTAAAAGATTAACCAAATCATTTAACTGCTTTGCTAAATCTTCATTCATTAAGAAATCAACTGGATTATTAAATCCATTAAAATTCAAAACAAATTCTTTTAAATTATCAGTATCTAGCAAATCAAAGGCAGTCATTCCTATTGCTTCCAATTGGCTTGTCAGTTCTTCCTGACTTATACCTAGCTCATTAGCTACATTTATAAGAATCATTTGCTCTAACTGACTTATTGCTTCTATAACTTCGTCTGGAATAGTTCCTTCTTCTATTTCTAACAAACTTTCATTTGAACCATCCACTGTATTTTTCGAAGTTTCAATACTGCCATTGACTGTTGAAACTGATTTTTGCAAAGAGTTGTCCTTTTTACCAATGGAAAACCCCTGCTTTTCATTAATAGCAGTCTTCTTAGAAGAAGCTTCTTTCCCTGTTCCTGAAATTTCTTTATTCTTCTGAATATTTCTATTCATAAGCATGTCAAAACTATTTTTACCATCAGAAGCATTTGATATATCCTTCCGGTCAACCGCCGCCATTGCGGTTTCAATAACTGGGATTGCCACTTTAGGTGTCATCATATATTTTTCCTCCTTTCTCTTAATATTTCGGCATAACAGCCTCTATGCTATAGCAAAGTTTACTGATTGTTCGAAAGTTTTGCCTGCTCTTCCGCATTTATAAGTGACATTTTCTTTGTAACCTTTGCTGCATATTCTGGTGACATTTCTGCAATAATTGCTGCACTTTGTTCTGTTTTCATATTTTTCAATATTCCACAAACCAAATCCAAATCTCCTGTCATAACCTCTAAAATCTGTGCAGCATTGGCAGGTTCCATCTTAGCATAACGTTCTCCCTGTTCTACTAAGCTTTGATCAGCTTGTATCTGCTCTACAACCTGCTTATATATTTTAGCGGCATTATCAGGGTCAATACTCTCATAGTATGCCTTATATTCCTCAATATCAGGTGCTTTGTCATTGAATACAACATTTTCTTCAAACTCTGCTACCCGCTTTTCAAATTCTTTTTGATTATCTTCAAATTCTTTTAACCTAGAATTCTCTGCTTCTAATTCAGAAATATAATCCGAATTGGCCGTTCCCGAACTGTCCATGGAATCTAATTGAAGCTCTAATTCTTTTATTCTTGCTAAAGCTTCATCTAAAGTACGATAAGTATTTCCTTCCTCATCTTTATTCTGTGAATTAGGAAGAATCCGATTAACAATTGGCACATCCTTTAGCACAGGAGTCAACACCTTGCTTCCAAATCCACCCACGTCTAATTTAATTAGTAATGCAAACACGGCAAGCCAAATAATGACTATTACCAAGGCAATTAGAAAAGATACTACTTTATTACCTGCCTTTTCTTTTCCTTCTATATTTTCTAATTCATCTGCTTCTCTATTTTTTTTATTTTTTCTCGCCATACTACTGATCCTCACTTGTTTGTCGATACATGAAGCTTACTAATTCATCTACTTCTTTTCTCTCTTCGTCATTCAATTCCTTTTTAAATTCTTCGAATGCCTTTTCTTTTAGCTTTTCTTGCGTTTTTCGCTCAATCATGGCTTCATTTAATTTAATTCGTGCAAGCTCAACCTCATTTTTTGCTGTATTCACAGCAATCATCTGCATCCGAATCTTATATTTTAAAATCTCAACCGAATCTTCCAGTCGTTTAATTTCTAAAAGATTTAACTGATTAATAATCCGGTCTGATAGTTCTTTCTCATATAAATTTTTTCTTTTATAAAGTGCTTCTAATTTTTCTTCCTCCAGATCAAGCTTATGTTTCGCTTCCGCAAAAATATTTTTTGCCTGCTCCTCCAGCTTATACTTAATGGAAAGAATATTTTCCATCCGATACACAAACTTTGCCATAACATCCTCGTATCATATACTTTTATTCTTCCTCAAACAAACTCTCTAATTGAGTAAGCTCTTCTTCTAACGTAAACTTTTCATTGACACCCTGCATAAGAAAATCATTAACTCTATCAATCTTTTCAATCGCATAGTCGATGTTTTTATTAGAACCACTTTTATATGCTCCAATATTTATCAAATCTTCTGCTTCTGTATAAGTTGCTAACACTGTCTTTAATGTACCTGCCGCTTTTTTATGCTTATCATCTGCAATTACTGACATAACACGTGATATACTCTGTAATACATCAATCGCCGGATAGTGGTTCTTATGACCAAGCTTTCTTGATAACATAATATGACCATCTAAAATACCTCTGGCCGTGTCCGTAATTGGTTCATTAAAATCATCCCCATCAACTAATACATTATATAATCCAGTAATCGAACCATGTTCTGCATTTCCTGCACGCTCCAAAAGTTTTGGAAGTTCAGCATACACACTCGGCGGATATCCTCTTGAAACAGGTGGCTCACCGGAAGCCAAACCAATTTCTCTTTGTGCCATGGAAAAACGAGTCAAATTATCCATCATCAATAAAACATCTTTTCCTTGATCACGAAAATACTCTGCAATTGCCGTTGCTGTTTTAGCCGCTTTATTACGAATAAGAGCCGGTTTATCAGAGGTTGCAACAACCACAACCGATCGACGCATTCCCTCTTCACCTAAATCTCTTTCAATAAACTCCCGAACCTCTCTTCCACGCTCTCCAATTAGTGCAATAACATTAATATCAGCCTTTGTATTTCTGGCAAACATACCAAGCAATGTACTTTTTCCTACACCACTTCCTGCAAAGATACCAATTCTCTGTCCTTTACCAACTGTCAGTAAACCATCAACTGCTTTTACCCCAAGAGGCAAGATTTCATCAATCAATTTACGCTTTAGAGGGTCTGGAGGTTCTGCCTCTGCTGAATAAGATTTCTCACATTTTAAAACAGAACCATCAATAGGATTTCCTAAGCCATCTAACGTCTTGCCTAATAGTTCCTCTCCAACTTTTACCTTAAACGGAGCCCCTGTATTTTCCACCCTGCTACCCGGACCAACACCTGTCACATCCTGATATGGCATCAAAAGAACCCGATCATCACGAAAACCAACTACTTCCGCTATTACCTCTTCTTTATTTTCACCTGAAATAATTTTGCACATGTCATTTAACTTTGCATTTGGTCCGATTGATTCGATGGTAAGTCCAACTACTTTAACTACCTTTCCCAATCGTTCTTCGTAATTTTTTTCCATCAATGACTGGTACTTTGAAAAATCAATATTTAAAGAGTCCAACTTATCACCTGCTTTCCCATTCTATTTTTTTCTGCTATTTCTCAATATTTAATAATTTCAATGTTTCAATTAAATTTTTGAGCTGAATATCCAGACTACAATCAAGAATCTTATTATCCGTTTCAATGATGCATTGATTTTTCTTAAAGGAACTGTCTTCTAAAATTTCAATTCCATCTGCCCGTCCAATTGCACTGCAAAGTCTTCCTTTTCCTTCTTCTAACATCATATAATCTTCCGAAGAACAATAAATACTATATTTTTCGCTTCGTCCGATTTGCTGAATTCCATTATGAACAAGATGCAATATAACTTCTTTTTTACTTTCGATTAAAACTCCTGTAATTTTCTCAATTAAGCCAATCATGACATCAACAAACTTCGGTTCTGCTTCTTCAAGAAGGCGTCCATATTCTTCCCTATCTGCTTGTCTTTCCTCTTCCAGCTTTGCCCTCTCTTTTATCAGCTGATGTTCACTCTGCTTCATTCCATCTGCATACCCAGTTTCCTTTCCTACCTGATATGCAGCCTCTTTAATCGAAGCAGCCTCCTCCTGGGCAGCAACAACTAACTGTTCTGCTTCTTTTTTGGCATTCTCAAGAATTTCTTTTGCTTCCTCTTTCAGGAGTTCTACTTCTTCCAGAAGTGTTTCATTCATCTCAGAATCGCCTAAATCTTCTGCCGGCTCAATTGGTTCCATCATTTTGCCTTCAGACTGTTCTTGTCTGCCAAATGCACTATCAATTGCTCCTTTTGGTACAGCCAAAATTTTGGTTAATAACTCTTTTTTTTCGTCTGAATCAATCACACGCTTTTCTTCATTGTCAAAATGAATATAATTCCATTTTACAATATTACTAGACAATAATCTCGTCACCTCCACCTCTAGCGATAACAATCTCAGCGGACTCTTCTAATTTTCTAATAATATTAACAATCTTCTGCTGTGCTTCTTCAACATCCTTCAAACGTACCGGTCCCATAAATTCCATATCTTCCTTAATCATTGTAGCCAAACGTTTTGATAAGTTATTAAAGATAACGTTTTGTACATCTTCATTGGAACCTTTAAGAGCAACTGCAAGCTCATTATTATCAACTTCTCGAAGAACTCTCTGAATTGACTTGTCATCCAGTGAAAGAATATCTTCAAATACGAACATCTTCTTACGAATTTCATCCGCCAATTCTGGCTCTTCAATTTCCAGAGTTTCCATAATATGTTTTTCAGTTCCTCTATCAACTGTATTCAAAATTTCTACGATAGAATCTACACCACCAACAATTGTGTAATCCTGGTTAACAAGTGAAGATAATTTCTGTTCCAATACTTTTTCCACTTCCTTAATCACATCAGGTGAAGTACGGTCCATCATAGCAATACGTTTTGCAACATCGGCCTGCTTTTCCGGTGGAAGTGCAGAAATAATCTGTGCAGACTGACCAGAAGACAAATACGATAAAATCAAAGCAATTGTCTGTGGATGTTCATCCTGAATAAAGTTAAGTAACTGACTTGCGTCTGTTTTACGAATAAATTCAAATGGACGCACTTGAAGAGAAGCGGTAAGTTTTCCAATAACATCTCTTGCTTTCTCCGCACCAAGTGCTTTCTCCAAAAGCTCTTTCGCATAATTTACACCGCCCTCAGCAATATATTGCTGTGCCAGACATACTTCATAGAATTCGTCTAACACCTGATCTTTAACCGAGGGAGAAATACTTCTTGTATTAGCAATCTCTAATGTCAATTCTTCAATTTCATCTTCTTTTAAATGCTTAAATATCGTAGCTGAACGTTCCGGTCCTAATGATATAAGTAAAACTGCTGCTTTTTGAAGTCCACTTAAATCATGATTATTACTAGCCATTTATTTTACCCCCAATCCTCTTGAAGCCAGTTACGCAACAAGCTTGCAACCGCTTCTGGATTTTCATCTACAAATTTTTCAATCATCTTACGAGTCTCTGATTTATCACTAAATTCAATATCCTCCAAGGACTGGTTTTCCTTTGTTGTAGCAAGAAGCTGTTCTACTGATAATTCCGGCTCCATCTCTGTCACTTCAACCGGAGCTGTTCCCTTGAATACAACGAAGATTAATAATGCAATAATTAGAACCGCCAAAATAATCATCAAGTAATTTGTAAAATCAAATGGTTCTGTTTCTTTTGCATTAAAAATAGGAACTTCCCAAGTTACAACTGATATATTCGCTGCATCAATACCTGTTGTCTGTGAAATCAAATCTGTAATCTGATTCACATCATCATCTGTCGCAACCCGGTTATTATTTTGATCAATGAAATCTTCAAATGTAATTCCATCCAATAATCCCTGCCGCTCTACATCTTCTTCATTGTATACTTTATATCGCACAGCAACTACTGCAATAGAGGATTCTTCTGGCTTAACAGCTCCGATTTCATAGTCACTTTTCGTCACACGTTCATTTGGAAGGTAGTCATATTTGTTTTGTTCTACTTTAGAATCACTTCCACCTTCTGTCTGAATATTATAATCCGTATCATCCCCATTTGAAGCAGTTCCCGGTATGCCTCCTGAAGTTGTATTTCCCTGAGATTTATATTCATAACTATGAGAATATACCCCCTGCTCCTGACCGTCAGTTGGCGTATATTCTGTATATCGTTCTGTTACCTTATTAAAATCAAATTTAATATTGGAAGAACCAATCGTAGCAGAATCAAATCCGTAGTTTAATAAAACGGATTTTACATCCTCACTTATTGTATTTCTTAATTTTTCTTTATAATCTTCCTTATCGCTAACTTCACCGCCTAAAACATCATCGGAACCGCCACCAAATAATAAATTTCGGTCCTGATCCATAATTACAATGTTATCGGTTGATTTGTTACCAACGGCATTCGCTACCCACATTGCAATTGAGCGGGCTTCTTTCGCTGTCATTTCCTTCTCCAAAGAAAGCATAATACTAACAGATGCTTCTTTGGCATCATCAAAAATCGTATAACTTGTATCCGGCTGATTTAAATAAACAGTCGCATCTTTTACACCGTCATATTTCATAATATAAGAACGTAACGTCGTCTGTTTTGCCAAAGTACGTTTTTGCTCTTTTTCTTTTTCTGTTGTACTCATGGAGTTATTATAGGCATCCTCCCAACTCCACTCATCTGATAAAATGTCATTTTCCGCCATCAGATTAAGACTTGGTGTATAATCTTTTTCCTGAACATAAATGGTCATTCCGTCTTTCGACTGTTTATACTTTATTTCATTACTATCCAATAAATTAACTAATTCACTCGCCTGTTTATTATCTTCAAACGATGCCAATTTTGTATCATACTTTGGTCTCGTAAAAAAATATGTAAGCAAAACAATTGTAAAAAATATAGCTGCAATGACGCAAATGATAATTGTTTTTTGCTTGTTTGTATACTTATTCCAAAATTCCAAAAATCTCTGAGGAATTTGTTTTATTCGTTCCTGCATGGTCAACTCTCCTACCTGGTTTTATTCTGCCTCTTATTTTTCTTCCTCTAGAACTGAAGATTCATAAGTTCTTTATAGGCATCTAAAACTGCATTTCGAACAGCTACCGTATACTGCAATGAAGTATTGGCTTTTTGCTGCGCAATCTGCAAATCATGGTAATTCTCCGATAAACCTAAAGAATATTTTATTTCTTCCTCTTCCGCCAGATTCGATAATTCATTTGTTTCATTTACCATAGATAGAGCTGACTGAAATAGGGATTCAAATGCCTGATTACGATTTGTTTTATTTGCTGACTTTGTCGCCTCTACATAACGACCTGCATCAAAAACGCCTCCAGCCGATAAGATTGTGCTCATATATGTTTCCTCCTGCTATAATTTCAACTATTTAATTTCCAACGCTTTCATTGCCATTGCTTTTGTTGCATTAAAAGCTGTAACATCAGCTTCGTAGGCACGGCTGGCGTCAATCAAATCTGTCATTTCTGACACAATATTCACATTCGGATATGTTACGTATCCTTCTTCATTCGCATCAGGATGAGTTGGGTCATAAACCATCTTTCCATCCGAATTGTCTTCAACAATCTGTGTAACCTTTACTCCATTCGCCAGATTGCTTTTTGCAACTGAAAAAGCCTGACTAAATGTAGATGCACTTTTCTCAGCAAAAACAACATTTTTTCTTTTATATACGTTGCCATTAGCATCTCTTGTAGTATTAACATTCGCAATATTTTGAGAAATTATGTCCGTCCTAAGTGTCTGTGCCGTCATACCACTTGCACTCGCATTCATCGCGCCAAATACTGACATTGTAAATCCTCCTTATTATTTTCGGTTTCTTGTTTAACAAACTTTTTATTATCTTGTAAGAACAGCTTTAATTCTTGAAAATTCCTGATTAATAGAATCAATTAATGTATTATAACGTATTTGATTTTTTGCAAGCTCCGCAGTTTCTGTAGAAATATCCACATTATTTCCATCATAACGATAACTTAAATTCGAATATTCTGTATATGTAGTTCCATTTATCGTACTCAGATCCAAGTTTGCTACGTTTTCATCCAATGAACCATCTCCAGTTAACGCACTCATCAAATAAGATTCAAAATTTACATCCTTACGTTTATAATTTGGAGTATCTTTATTTGCGATATTATTAGAAATCGCCTCATTACGAAGCCACCCTGCATCCGCCGCACGGTCTAATACATTAATATAATTATATGCACCTGATCCAATCATAAATTTTTCCTCCACAATATAGCTATAGTATATTATAGACATTTTTCGCTAAAAATACAAGACACATTTTGCAAAAAAGTCAGAATACACAACACTTTTTTAATTTCTATAGGTCCATTGTCCTAAAAACTTTTTTATAAATCAGACGATTTTCCTATTTCATCTCCTGGTTTTATCCATTTTTTATCAATTATTTACTTTGCAAAATTCCTCTTTTCTCTAAATTGTCAAAAAAGCACAAAATGAGTCAAAGAAAATAGTCTTCCTTAACTCATTTTGTTTCTGCCTTCCTGGCCTATATTAAATTGTTGTAATTTTCTTAATGTTTAATTATTTTTAATTTTTTTTAATTCATCAAAAACTACATCATTAATAACCTTAATATACGTACCTTTCATACCTGAAGATCTGGATTCAATTACTCCGGCACTTTCAAACTTTCTTAAAGCGTTTACAATAACAGAACGAGTAATCCCCACACGATCCGCAATCTTGCTAGCTACTAATATCCCCTCATTGCCATCAAGTTCTTCAAAAATATGTGTAATAGCCTCTAATTCAGAAAATGATAATGTACTGATTGCAGATTTTACAATCTGAACCTTTCTATTTTCTTCCGCACTTTCTTCATTTACGGAACGTAACATTTCAAGTCCTACTACGGTTGTACCATATTCACTTAAAATAATATCGTCTATTGTATACTGTATGTTATTCTTGTATAAAAACAGTGTTCCCAGACGCTCCCCTGCAATTTCAATTGGTGTAATTATTGCCTGATAATCATTTACTCCTTCAAATTCAAATCCTAATGTTGCTAAATTCACATTTTCTTTTGTTGATAATACATTCAACAGTCTCTCATTTAGCATTTCATCAATGTGTCCACCCACGTTATCTTTAATTAATTCTTTTATTTCAGCAATGTCCGGGCGATTCTTAATTCCAAGAACCTTTCCCTTTTTACTGATAACAAGAATATTAGATTCAAGTATATCACTTAATACATCACAAATATCATTAAAAACAACTTTATGTGAATTATTGTTATGCAATAACTTGTTTATTTTTCTTGTTTTGTCAAGTAATTGAACACTCATGCTATTCCTCCTATTCTCTAAAACTGCTTTTTCTCTTCACCAATTAAATTATCATTTTCTAATTGCCTATTTTCATATTTTTATAAATTTTACCACAATTCAATCTAAAGTACAATACTTTTTCTTTATTATTAAACATTTTATATTTTTCAATCATTTTTCCAAACTTTAAAGTGCAAAACTAAAACAATTCTGAACAAAGCTCTATTTTACTTTTCTTTGTTCAGAATCGCCTCATTTTTCCATTCAATTAGAGAAGTTTTATTTGTTCTTTACAAATCCACATTTTTCTTCACTGCACACAAGCTTAGCACCTTTTTCCAACAAAACATTTCCACATTCCGGACATTTTTCTCTTGATGGTTTTTGCCATGTCATGAAATCACACTCTGGGTTATTTTCACATCCATAATATTTTCTTCCTTTTTTCGTCTTGCGGATAACCACTTCTTTTCCGCATTTTGGACAAGGCACACCTATCTTTTCAAAATACTGTTTTGTATTCCGACAATCTGGAAAGCCGGGACAAGCTAAAAATTTTCCATGAGGTCCATATTTAATTACCATATTTTTTCCACATTCTTCGCAGATAACGTCTGTAACCTCATCTTCAATGTCAACTTTCTCCAGCTCCTTTTCTGCAATATCCACTGCTTCTTTCAAATCCGGATAAAAATTACGCACAACGGTTTTCCACTGTACAGTTCCATCTTCTACACAGTCTAATAGTCCCTCCATATTAGCAGTAAAGTTTACATCAACAATACTGGAAAATCCTTCAAGCATAATTTGATTTACAATTTCTCCAAGCTCTGTCACATACAAATTCTTATTTTCTTTTGCAACATAACGCCTTGCTATAATTGTTGTTATCGTCGGTGCATAAGTACTTGGTCTTCCAATTCCTAACTCTTCTAATGCTTTTACTAATGAAGCTTCTGTATAATGAGCCGGCGGCTGCGTAAAGTGTTGGCTATGTTCAAATTTCCCCAATGTAAGAGGTGTATCTTTTTCAATTGACTTAGCCAACACAGTTTTTTCTACCTTATCTTCTTCCGTTGTATAAACAGTCATAAATCCGTCAAAAATTACTTTTGAAGCCGCCGCAGTAAAACGATAACCATTTCCATCAATTTTAACCGACGTTGTCTGGTATTTCGCCGGCTGCATCCGGCTGGCTACAAAACGCCGCCAAATTAGTTGATAGAGTCTGAATTGATCTCTTGATAAATCTTCTTTTAATTGGCTCGGACTCAACTCTACATACGTCGGACGAATCGCCTCATGTGCATCCTGAATCTTTTTCCCTGTTTTTTTATTATTGTCTTCTTTCGCTACAAATTCTTCACCATAGGATTCTTCTACATATTTTTTTGCAGCTAAATCTGCTTCTTCTGATACACGGGTCGAATCAGTACGAAGATAGGTAATAATACCAATGGTTCCTTTTCCTTTAACAGCAATTCCTTCATAAAGCTGTTGAGCAAGACGCATTGTTTTCTGCGTCGAAAAATTTAACGTCTTCGCAGCTTCCTGCTGTAGTGTGCTTGTTGTAAAAGGAATCGGTGCTTTTTTAATTCGCTCTCCAACCTTTACATCGCTTACAGAAAAATTTGCATTCTCTAAATCTTTTAATATATGATTTAATTCTTCTTCAGAATGAATTGTCATCTTTTCTTCCGGTGTCCCATAAAACTTAGCAACTAATGGTTTCTTTTCTCCCTTCAAATCAAATGAAGCTTCAAGATTCCAATATTCTTCCGGAACAAACTCATTAATTTCCTGTTCCCTATCACAAATAATTCGAAGTGCAACTGACTGAACACGCCCGGCACTCAGTCCTCTCTTTACTTTTGCCCATAATAATGGACTAATGCTATAGCCCACCATACGATCCAGCACTCTTCTTGCCTGTTGTGCATCCACTAGATTCATATCAATATCTCTGGCTTGCTTAATGGATGCTTTCACTGCATTTTTTGTAATCTCATTAAATGTAATACGGCTTGTATTCTTCTTTTCTAGTTTCAATGCATGAAATAAGTGCCATGAAATTGCTTCTCCTTCGCGGTCGGGGTCAGTTGCAAGATAAATCTTATCTGCCTTTTTAACTTCCTTTCGAAGCTTCGCAAGCAATTCTCCCTTTCCCCGAATTGTAATATATTTTGGTTCAAAATCATGTTCTATATCAATTCCCATCTGGCTTTTAGGCAAATCCCTGACATGCCCGTTTGATGCTACTACTTCATAATTCTTTCCCAAAAATTTTTTTATTGTCTCCGCTTTTGCTGGAGATTCTACAATGACAAGATACTTTGGCATCTCAACACTCCCTTACATTAATCAATCTCTTTCTATAACAAAACAATTGCTCGTTATTTCCCGGATTCTATTTTGCAATTGTAATTCGATAATAGCTTCTGTTACCTCCCAAAAAGGCATCTGAGTTTCTTCTATAATAATGCTAATATGTTTCGGCTTGAAACTCAAACAACTATACACCATTTTTTGCTTGAAATCAAGGAAAATTTCATTTTTTTTATTTATTTGTGAAAATTTTTCCCATTTTACCTCATAAAAATCTATTACATCGTTCGGTTTCGTAACTAAAAATGCCCCTTCTTTAATTAATGAATTACTTCCTTCACTAAGCGAATCCCATGCCTTTCCCGGAATTGCAAAAATATCTTTTCCCTGCTCTAATCCAATCTCTGCTGTAATCAGAGAACCGCTTCTTTTTTTCGCCTCAACGACAATGATTCCATCCGCCAATCCACTGAGAATACGGTTACGCATCGGGAAATTTCCTGCTTTTGGCGCCGTTCCCATCGCATATTCAGAAATAATTCCACCCCTATTTATCATTTTTGTAAATAAAGAAATATGCTCTGGTGGATAACAAACATCGACTCCACAGCCTAACACGGCAAATGTATCTCCATCTCCTTCTAAAGCACCACTATGAGCATACCCATCAATTCCCCTGGCTAAACCACTGACAATTTGAATTCCTGCATTTCCCAGTTCTCTCCCAAACCACTCTGCCATTTCCTTTCCATATGCCGAACAATTTCTTGCACCTACAATTGCAACCGATTTCTTATTAAAATCCGGAAGCTTTCCTCTTACAAATAAAGCATCTGGCGGGTCATATATTCTTGATAACTTTTCTGGATAGGCTTTTTCTCCCCTTACAATAAACTGAATTTGCCGTTCCTTAAGCTGATTATAACTTTCCTCAATTTTTTCTTCGCTGATTCCTTCCTTTGCCTGTATTAATCCTTTAATGTCTTTTTCCGTTATTCCTTTTATACCCTGATATGATGCAGAATCGACCCGAAAAATACATTCTGCAGTTTTAAAATGTTTCAGTAATATAGCCCTTTTCGCCTTACCAATTCCTTTAATCTGATACAGCCAAAACAAAAATGCCTTTTCTTTCATACGCCGTTCTCCCAATACTGATTATCAACACCACGATAAAAAAATGCCTCTGCTAAATGATTTTTCTGTATCATTTCTTCTTCATCCAAATCAGCAATTGTTCTGGCCACTCTGAGGATTCTATGATAGGCTCTTGCACTAAGCTTGAATTTATTAAACATTTTTTCTAAAAAAATCTGTTCTTCTTTATTAAGCGGACAAAAATATTTAAACTGTTCTCCACAAATTTGAGAATTAAATCGAATATTCCACTCTCTATATCGTTCCCTTTGAATGTTTCTTGCAACTTCTACTATCCTCTTTAAATCTTTCGATGTTTTTTCTTCGCCTTTTATTAATTGATTATATGCAAGTGGTAAAACTTCTACACACAAATCAATCCTGTCTAATATTGGACGGCTAACCCTTCCCAAATATCGTTTCACCTGTATCTCACTGCACAGACATCTTTCCCTATTCGGAAAATAGCCACAGGGACAAGGATTCATTGCACAGACAAGCATAAAATCTGCCGGGTAAGAAATATTTCCTCTTAACCTTGTAATTCTCACCTTCTTTTCTTCCAACGGCTGTCTTAAAAGTTCAATTGTTCCTTTGCGAAATTCTGGTAATTCATCCAAGAATAAAATTCCACCGGAAGCAAGGCTGATTTCTCCCGGTTTTGGAGTAACTCCTCCTCCAACTAATGCAGTATCTGTAATACTATTATGCGGTGCCCGAAATGGTCGTTCCTTAATGCGCCCATTCTGTTCATTTAGTAATCCGGCTACACTATAAATCTTTGAAATCTCCATACTCTCTTCAAAAGAAAGTTCAGGAAGGATTGTATTCATGCGTTCTGCAATCATCGTTTTTCCAGTTCCTGGTGGACCAATTAGCAGCAGGTTATGAAAACCGGCTGCTGCAATCACTGCTGCCCGTTTTGCCTGACTTTGTCCTCTTATATCTGAGAAATCCTTGTGTTTTAATGAAGAAGAATTACACGCGAAATTTTTATTATCGTATTCGAATTCAAGATAATCATTTTCTGATAAACTCTCCCCATGAAAATACGCAATCGCCTCTTCTAAATTCTGCACGGGAATTATCTCCATATCCTCAAAGACAATTCCTTCTTTTCGATTCTCATAAGGAATCATACATTTTTTAAATCCATTCTGTTTTGCACAATAAATAATAGGCAATACCCCCGTAATGCCATGAATTATACCATTTAAACTTAGTTCTCCTACAATAATTATATCTTCAAGCTTTTCTTGGGAAAGATACCCGAATGAGGCAAGAACTGCCAATGCAATTGGCAAATTGAATGCGGTCCCTTCCTTTCGAAGATCCGCTGGTGACAAGTTGACTGTAATTCTTTTCGGCTGTAAACAGTATCCTTGATTTTTAATCGCAATCCGAACCCGCTCCTTTGACTCTTTGATCTCAGATGCTAAAATACCAACCATTGAAAACATCGGCATCCCATCCGAAACATCAGCTTCAATCCGAATCACAGTTCCTTCAATTCCAGCCAACAATATGCTGGATACTATACTAATCATAAAACTCCTTTCTAAAAGACTCTCAACCTGAAAGGAATATCTTATTTATAATTATAGCAAATATTTGAAATTTGTCCATTTACTTTTTCTCAAAACATAAGGTTTCCTATTTACCAATTTCACTATGTTTATCAAAAGTAATAAAAAATGTACTATAGACAAATCCATTTTTCTTATTTGCAAAAATTTTTTTATATCTATAGTACAATTATTTATTTTCCTATTTTTTATAATTACAATACTAATTATCCAATATTTTCTTTATCTCATCCATAAATGTATTGACATCTTTGAATTCCCGATATACCGAAGCAAACCGAACATATGCTACCTGGTCAAAATCTTTTAACTTATCCATTACAATTTCTCCAATTTTACTACTTGGTATCTCTTTTACTTCCATATTAAAAATTGTCGTTTCTATCTCATCAATCAATTTATTAATTTCATCCACCGACATTGGACGTTTGTGACAAGAACGGAAAATTCCTCGCTCAATTTTACTCCGGTCGTAAGATTCTCTATTTTGGTCCTTTTTAATAACAATAAATGGAATTGCTTCCACTTTTTCATATGTAGTAAAACGCTTCACACAATTATCACACTGTCTTCGCCGCCGAATTGAGCTTCCATCCTCTGCCGGTCTTGAATCAATCACTCTTGTATTTTCCTCTCCGCAAAACGGACATCTCATCTTATATCCTCCTATCGTTTTATCTGACACTTTTCTATTCTTGTATTTTCTCACTTTTCATTATATTGGTTTTAAAAACACAGGTCAAGCTATACTTTGCACTTCACAAAGATTTTTTCAACATCCACCTCGACTAATATTACATCCGCACCCACCTGTCTTATATCACAAAAATCAATCACATATTCGTGGTCCCTGCCTAACATTCCCCATATTTTGCAGGGACCGGGAATAATGATTTTTTGGATTCGTCCCGTACACAAATCAAATTCAATGTCATCCGGATAGCCAAGACGCATGCCGTCGCATATATTAATAACTTCTTTTTGTCTTAACTCGCACATTCTCATACCGATTCCTTAACTTTTGCTTTATTACTTATTCTATTCAAGAAGTCAAATAATTTTTCATGTTTTTTAACGCTGACTTCTCCAACCGGGAAACCTGTGCCTGAGAAATTTGTATTTCTTCTGCCACTTCCATCTGTGTCTTTCCTTCAAAATATCGCAAATTAATAATATTATACTCTCTTTCAGGCAGACGATTCATCGCCGATTTTAAAGAGATTTCTTCTACCCATTTCTCTTCACGATTCTTTTTATCACTCACCTGATCCATAATATATAAAGTATCTCCGCCTTCTGAATATACAGGCTCATAGAGAGATACCGGGTGTTGAATTGCATCCAATGCATAAATAATATCTTCTGCCGGAATTTCCAATTTTTCTGCAATTTCTTGTATTGTCGGTTCTTTATCTGTTTTTTTCATAATATCTTCTTTTGTATAAATTGCCTTATATGCTATATCTCTTAAAGAACGGCTTACCCTGATGCTGTTATTATCTCTAAGGTATCTTCGAATCTCTCCAATAATCATTGGAACCGCATATGTGCTAAATTTTACATTCTGAGTTATATCAAAATTATCAATCGCTTTCATAAGGCCAATACAGCCTATTTGAAATAAATCGTCTACATTTTCATTGCTTCCGGAAAAACGCTGAATAATGCTAAGAACTAACCTTAGGTTCCCTTTGATATATAGCTCTCTAGCCTCTTTATCGCCTTCCATTACTCTCTTAAACAGAGCTTCTTTCTCTTCATTTTTTAATAAAGGTAATTTTGACGTATTCACACCACATATTTCAACTTTATAAAGAGCCATTACTCGAACCTCCACTGTAAATGATTGATATAATTATCATTCACATTTTAAAGAAGATTTATACTGATAATGACTCTACCAATGATTTCCTTTTTATGCTTCTAATCGTATCATTTCCTTTTTTAATCGCTTAATTATTTTTTTCTCTAACCTTGAAATATAAGATTGGGAAATTCCTAAATAATCTGCTACTTCCTTTTGTGTCCGTTCGTTTCCATCAATTGTATTAATACCAAATCGCAGCTTTATAATTACCCGTTCCCGTTCTGTTAGTTTTTCCATTGCTTTGTTTAATAGAGAACGATCCACTTCATCTTCTATTCCTTTTGAAATGATATCTTCATCCGTTCCTAAAATGTCCGATAGCAAAAGTTCATTTCCATCCCAGTCTACATTTAACGGTTCATCAATCGAAACCTCTAACTTCGTTTTACTGTTCCGCCGAAGATACATTAATATTTCATTTTCGATACAGCGGGAAGCATAAGTTGCCAGCTTTATATTTTTATTTGGATTAAATGTATTAATTGCCTTAATTAATCCAATTGTTCCAATTGATATTAAATCCTCAACCCCTACACCAGTATTGTCAAATTTCTTTGCTATGTACACAACTAATCTCAGATTATGTTCGACAAGTATACTTTTTGCCTCTTCTTCTCGTTTTGTACCTAATAATTCTATCATATCCATTTCTTCTTCCGCTTCCAGTGGAGCCGGAAGCACCTCAGCTCCTCCGATATAGTGAATATCCCCTTTTGTATTTTGAAAAACACTCCAAAAATCGGGTATCATTCGAAATTGAAATTTATTCGGTATTGATATTCTTAGCAACATTTCTTTCCTCCCAGTTCTAGTTATTCTGTTATATATTGCTCATGCAAAATAAATTGATATTGTTTTTGTGTCGATACAGATTCAAAAACAATTCCAAGCAGTACCCCTCCTACTATTTTCTCCTTTTCGTCCATATGTATTAGCATTTCATCAACATAAACACCTGGCATAAACCCATTGCGATTTCCCAAAGAATGATAAGGTATCCATTTTATAGGATGTACGGTATCCATTTCTTTTGACCCAAATTGCAAAATTGCGTTTTGCAATTCTTCTGTAAATAAAACTTTTACCACGTCATACTCTGCAACAATAACCGGTCGTTTCGTGATTGGCTCTCTTAGCTGGTTACCCGTATCTAAAAGTGCTTTTCCCCTGCAACATAAACCTGCATTTTTAATTATCACATCATATAAGTTTTTTTCTTCGATTCTGAATTTTCTACATCTTTTCCAAAAAAATAATATAATTAAACTGCACAAAGCACCGATAAATAGTACCAAACCGGCATAAACTTTGCTATCATTTTGTCGATAAGGAAAATTTCGATTTAAAATTGTTGAAATAAATCCATTTAAAAGAATTCCAAGTCCATATAAATATATGAGATCAAAAAAGAAATCTCGGATTGATTCCTTTTTATAACTAATTCGAATCATTCCATACGCTAAAACAACATTTTGAAGAAAAAAACTTACAACAATTGGAATCCCCCTTAAATAGATTGTCATACAGGCTCCAAAACCGCCAATTATTCCTCCGGCTGCTAAACGAATTTTTGTTATTGCATGCTTTCTGATTTTTCCAAGCAGCCATAGCAATATAATATCCATTATTGTATTAACTGCCCAAAAAACATCCAGATAAATTATGTAATTCAAACGTCACCTCCATCTTAAGGAATAGCTTCATTATACCTTGTTTCTACTGCATATCTTGTCAGATTCTGTTTGATATTCCTGCTTTTCATCGTAAAAAAATGACCCAACCTCTGTCGTTTTGACAAAAGATTGAGTCATTTTTTTATCTATGACGATTTTTTTGTAAAAATTCCGGTATTTTAATGCCGCTATGTTCGTTCTCATCACGTTTTATATTGTTCAAATTTAGGTTTGGCATAACCGGTGTTGGACTAACCGGCTGTTGTGCATAATCGTTACTTGTCTGTGTTGAAGTTTTCATATCCGGTTCTGCGACCGGTGTTGGATTAAATCCTGTCACACCATTACTTATAGTTGGATTAGCAAATGGAGTCTGGCTCTTTTGTTGATTATTTGACAAAAAACTTGCGGTCTTAACATTACCTGCACCATCGTGCAATCCGGTTGCAATAACCGTTATCGTAGCAGAATCAGTAGCTGTTTCGTCATACATTGCACCAAAAATAATATTCGCTGTTTCACCTGCAAGCTCCTGTACATAAGTTGCAGCTTCATTCGCTTCAATCAAGCTTATATCACCAGAAACATTAATAATTACATGAGATGCTCCTGTAATTGTAGTTTCTAATAATGGACTTGTAATCGCCTGTTGTACAGCTTGTACACACTTATCATCTCCAGAACCAACTCCAATTCCGATATGAGCGATTCCTTTATCTTTCATAACAGTCTGAACATCTGCAAAGTCTAAGTTAATTAAACCTGGTACATTAATTAAGTCTGTAATCCCCTGAACACCTTGTTGCAACACCTCATCGGCTTTTCGAAGAGCATCCGGCATCGTTGTTCTTCGATCTACAATTTCCAGTAATTTATCATTTGGAATTACAATTAATGTATCCACATTTTCTTTCAAACGTTCAATTCCACTAATTGCATTGTTCATTCTGGCTTTGGCCTCAAACTTAAATGGCTTTGTTACAATACCAACCGTCAAAATTCCTAATTGTTTTGATATGTTAGCAACAACCGGTGCAGCACCTGTTCCTGTTCCTCCTCCCATACCACAAGTAACAAATACCATATCGGAACCTTTAATTAACTCGGTTAATTCTTCCCTATTTTCTTCCGCAGCTTTTTCACCTATCTCCGGCTGAGCTCCTGCTCCTAATCCTTTTGTTAGTTTTTCACCTATCTGAATACAGGTTGGTGCCTTACAAGTTTTTAAATGCTGTTTATCTGTATTTACACATACAAATTCTACACCTATTATATTTTCTTCAATCATCCGATTTACAGCATTATTTCCAGCTCCGCCAACTCCAATTACAAGGATCTTAGCTGTTGCTTCCGTTTCATTAGTTCTAATCTCAAGCAAGGTACTTCCTCCTCTTTCTCATTCTTCTATCTTTTCTTTTTTGTTTTACAGTCAAATAAAATAAGTAACTAACTATCCTATCCCTCTTATCCACTCTCTTCTATGTATATCAAAATTGATTTTTTCTAAAAAAGAATCTAGTCCTCTCTATATCATATATTTTTTTAAGTAAATAATCAAGCCTTAATTCTAGTTTTTCACAGATTTTCTATCGACTTTATCCAACATTTACTCTATACATTTCAAAATCACTTCACTGCCTGATGTATAATTTTCCATATGTATCACACCTTTTAACTTTTGATCGACCGCTTTTGGTAAAATCTCAGACAGTGCCGCAATCTGTTCATCGTAAAAATCTTTCTTACCAAGATAGATTCTAATACCGTTACACTCTAACTCTACTTCCTTTTGATCATTAAATCTTATTTTATTTATCTCCAAATTGTATCGCTGTAAAAGCTGAGATAAATCAAGAATCTGGGCAAAAATATCTTTTTCCTTTACCTGTAACGATTCGTATAAAACAAATCCTTTGGAATGAAGTCCTACAATATTGGGGATTCCGCCAACCGGCTCTTGGGAAGATTCAAGTACAGTTCCTTCTTTATCAAAATATACATATTCCCCCATATATTTTATGCTTGCAACCAACGTCTTTTCATATACTTTAATTTTCAACCCGTTTCGTCCCTCTCGTTTTACCGTTATTTTCTGGACAAATGGAATATCCTTTAATCCAATATAACGATATTTCATATAAAACAAAATCGTATTATTATCAAAAAGAGATTCAAAAAGCATATCTTTCATCTCTTCTTGTGTATAGTGGTCACAACCACTAATTATGATATTTTTTGCACGAAAGGAAAGAAAAAATCCAGCAATTAAAATCAGAAACAAAATAAGTATAATACATCCTGTCCATTTTTTTGTAGTATGTTGCTTCATCTTACTTTCCTTCCTTTCTATTTCTAACAGTAGCGAACTTTTGCACCTAATTGACAAAACGCACTGCAGATATCTTCGTATCCTCTCTCAATATATGGAACACCATATATTCTAGTCGTTCCTTCTGCCATAAGACCAGCTATTACAAGAGCCGCTCCACCCCTGAGATCATGAGCATAAACGTCCGTACCATATAATTGACTCACGCCATATATTTTGGCAATTCTTCCATCCACTATAATATCGGCACCCATTTTACGAAGTTCCTTCACATTTTCATAACGGGATTCAAATATTGTTTCTTCCATTATGCTGGTTCCTACTGCAGTCGAAAGAATTGCCGTAATCTGTGACTGCATATCAGTCGGAAATCCCGGATAAGGTTTCGTAACAATATAAGGGACAGCTTGTTTTAATAAAGGTGCTTTCATATAAATTTTATCAGAATCAAAAACAATTTGACAACCAATCTGTTCTAAGACACCAAATAATGCACCAAGATTTGCACCACAATCTGCCCACAAGGTGACTTCTCCACCGGTTCCCGCTGCAGCAGCAAGATAGCTTCCTGCTACAATCCTGTCGGAAGAAATCGTATACTCAACATCTGATAATTCTTTTCCACCTACAATGACAATCATTCCCTGATGATCATAATAGATTTCCGCACCCATTTTCTGAAGAAAACAGCATAGTTCTTCAATCTCTGGTTCCCGTGCTCCATTCTCAATTACTGTAACACCACTTGCATTTACTGCTGCCATGATTATATTCTCTGTTGCACCTACACTAGGAAATGGGAGGACAATATTCGCACCTTTCATCCGATTACACTGACACGCTATTTCTGTTTCTAATTCTTCAATCTCTACATCCATTTGCCGCAAAGCCTGAAGATGAATGTCAATTGGTCTTGCACCAATCGAACATCCACCTGGATATGGAATCTTTACGCAGCCGAGCCGACCTAACAGCGCACCCATGAAGAACACGGAAGAACGCATTGCTTTTGCATATTGCTCTTCCAACTCACAGGAACAGATTGATTCTGTATTAATTGTAATGCAATCACCCTGCCAATTTACTTGACAACCTAAATGAGTAAGCAATTGCAACATATTTTCAACATCGCCAATTTGCGGGCAGTTTCGCAAGGTAACGGTACCAACATTTAATACGCTGGCTGCCAATATAGGTAATACTGCATTTTTAGAACCTTGGATGTTTATCTCGCCCTGTAACATATTTCCACCGTCAACCTCTATATATGCCACTTTCCGCACCTCGAAAACCAAAATATACTATTAATATATGCAGGTTTTCTTATATTGTGCTACCTTTCATATTTTATCTGGTTTGACACACTTAAAGCGATTCCCATTTCAACTAACATAACTGCGATTGATGTTCCTCCGTAACTGATAAACGGAAGAGGAATTCCTGTTGACGGAATAGAATTCGTTACTACCGCTACATTAATAATAACCTGTAACGCAACATGAACTAAGATTCCTGATGTTATCAGTCCGCCATATAAATCTGGTGCATTGATTGCAATGATAAAAAGGCGCCATATTAGTAATGCAAATAAAAGAATAACCGTTACGGCTCCAAATAAGCCCAATTCTTCGCAAATAATAGAAAATATCATATCATTCTGTGCTTCCGGTACATAGCCAAGTTTTTGCATACTTCTGCCAAGTCCGGTTCCAGTTAATCCACCAGAGGCAATCGCATACAATCCCTGGAGAATTTGAAATCCTTTTTCATGATTTTCCACATCAAGCCAGATTTGCACACGTTCCATACGATACCCTTCACCAAGCATAAGATACAACGCACCTATCGCAACAATTATCGAACCTGCTGCAAAAAAGTACCCTTTCTTTTTACTGGCAACAAAACAGATTCCAACCATAATTCCACAAATAACAATCGCCGTACTCATGTTTTCTTTACCAATTAAAACAATTAACGGTGAAATATATACGCCAACCCGAAAAAATCCCGTAATATTATTGATTTTCTTCGGTGCCATATATACAATATACGAAACAAATAAAACAGTTGCTACTTTAGACAAATCAGAAGGTTGAAAAGTCCCAAGCGGTCCTAAACTAATCCATCGTTTCGCATGGTTAATTTCCACTCCGAAAAATAAAACATAAACTTGTAACAAAATAGATACTATGTAAAGTGCCGTTACCGGTTTTATATTAAGAATCGGCATTTTCCCAAGCAGCATCTTGTAATTTAGTTTTGATACAATAAGCATTGCTATAATCCCCAAAACAGCAGATATTCCCTGTCGTTTCAGATAATACATGGAATCATTTTTTACTAATTGAGCAGAATATGAACTTGTACTGTATATCATAATAAGCCCAAATCCTACTAAAAACAGGGTTAAAAACAATAAGCTATAATCATAATAGCTATAGGACCTGTTTCTTCGATTTCGCTGTTCCCGACTTGTTCTCGCCATAGTATGTTCCTGCTCCCATTCTTTTCTATAACTGATTTACATACTCTTTAAACTTTCTTCCTCGTTCTTCAAAGTTTTTAAACATTCCCCAACTTGCACACGCAGGAGATAATAAAACAGCATCTCCCTCACTTGCATTTACCGCACAAATCTTAACTGCCTCCTCTAAGGAGTCCGCAAATTCAATTGCTGTAAATCCACATTCATTTGCCTGCTGTTTAATTTTCTCTTTTGTTGCTCCAATTAAAACTAACTTCTTTACCTTTCCATCAAAAGACTGAATCCATTCTTTATAATCAGAACCTTTATCATAGCCTCCTCCAATCAAAAAGGTTGGTTTTACCATTGCCTGAATTCCCTTGATTGCCGCATCCGGATTGGTTCCCTTAGAGTCATTGTAATAAGTAACACCATTCTTTTCTGTCACATATTCAATTCTATGTTCTACAGATGTAAATGAAGTTACAGCCTCGCGAATTGCTTCCATTGGTACACCAATATGATAAGAAATTGCAATTGCTGCCATTACATTTTCATAATTATGTGTTCCAAGCAATTTCAAGTCTTTTATATTACATACAATTTCATTGATGCCGTTTTCCTTATAAACAAAATTTCCTTCCTTATCCAAGAAAATTCCTTCTTCTAACTCACGTTTGCTACTAAAGAAAAACACTTTTGGACGAAGGGTCTTTGCCATTTCTCTTAAAACTTCATCCTCATAATTTAAAACACAAGTGTCATTAATTCCCTGATTGATTGCAATTCTTTTTTTCGCCGCAATATAATTTTCCATTGTATGGTGGCGGTTTAAATGATCTGGCGTTATATTTAAAATTGCACTAACTTCTGGCCGGAATTCATGAACAGTTTCTAATTGAAAACTGCTCATTTCCGCTACTGTAATAGAGCTTCCTTTTGTGTTTAATACCATATCTGTATATGGAATTCCAATATTTCCAACAACATATACCGATACATAATAATGTCGCATAATTTCTCCAACAAGTGCTGTTGTTGTCGTCTTACCATTTGTTCCTGTTATCGCCGCCATTTTTCCTTTACTAAATTGATATGCAAGTTCAATTTCTCCCCAGATTGGGACATTATTCTTTTTCATTTCTTGAATATATGGAAGGTCAAGGGGAACACCCGGGCTTAATACAACTAATTCGATATTGTCTTTTAGTTCTTTTGGTAGTTCACCAATGATAACCTGAACCGAAATACTCTTTGGAAGCTTATCTAATACTGCCTGCTCCGTAAGTGCTTCATTACTATCCTGTAAATATACCTTTGCTCCCTCCGTACAAAGCAATTTCACTGCTGCAATTCCACTAATTCCTGTTCCTACTACAAGAACGTTCTTATTTACTAAATCCATCTTTTTTCCCATGCTTATCACAATCCAATTTGTGACACTGCCCTGATAAAATGCTGAAAAACGGGCAGTCGCATAGCTTCCTTTCCTTTCTTATTCTCTCAGCACCTGCATGTTTAAAGTGCTAATAAGCCAACTAAACATAAAATTGCCGTAATAATTGAAAAAACGGCTACTACTCTTGTTTCCGACCATCCACATAATTCAAAATGATGGTGAATCGGAGCCATCTTAAAAATACGCTTTCCTCCTGTTAAATGAAAATATGTCACCTGAATCATAACAGAAAGAACCTCTACCAAATATATTAAACCGATAAGTGCAATAAAAATTGGCATTCTAAGTATAAATGCGGAAGCTGCCACAAAACCTCCCAATGCAAGAGAACCTGTATCTCCCATAAATACTCTGGCAGGATATACATTATAAATTAAAAATCCTAAAAGACTTCCAACCACTGCACAGGTAATCGGAGAAATTCCGCTCCCTACACCAATTGCCACAACCGAAAAAAAAGTTGCTACTAAAACGGTAACACTAGAAGCCAAACCATCTAACCCATCGGTAAAATTAACACCATTCACAGTTCCCAAAACTACTAAAAATAAAAAGGGAAGATAATACATTCCCAAATCTATAGAATGACCATTTGCAAACGGAACAAGAACTTCCGTTCCTATCTGAAGTACTTGAAGCATATAATAAGCAAAAACTGCTGTTACAATACACTGTGCAGTCAATTTCTGCCATGCCTTTAATCCTAATGAACGTTTCATTACTATCTTAATGTAATCATCTAAAAATCCGATTAAACCAAAACCTAATGTCACGAATAAAATAGGGACAATCTGCTTATCTAAACCTACATAAAACATACAGGTAATTGTGATACTGCATACAATAATAATACCTCCCATTGTAGGCGTCCCGGATTTTTTCAAATGTTCTTTTGGACCATCATTCCTTACGTACTGGCTAAATTTTAATTTTTTTAAAAAAGGAATAAATATCGGACTTAATACTACACTAATCGCAAATGCGATAATAGCCGGCATAACGACTTCGAAATTCAATTTCTTCACCTCGTATTTTATTCCTTCTATTTCATTGGGATACATATTCTATAACTTATTTATTATATGCCATTTTTAATATAGAATCAAGTTGCTATTTTGTCCAAATGTTTCCTTTGTTTTTTCCCTGATACTAGGGTCTGGCTTTATTCCAATATAAGGAAGAACATTATCAAATAGCTCTTTTACTGCCGGTGCAGCAATTGTACCGCCATAATAGATTCCTGTCGGTTCATCAATTAACACAAGAGCTATAATCTTAGGATGGTCAGCAGGTGCAAACCCAATAAATGAAGAAATATATTTATTACTGCTTCTTGGAAGTTTTTCTGATGTAGCAGTTTTTCCTCCAATTCGGAACCCCTCTAAAAACGCATTATGTCCCGAACCTTCCGCTACAACAGATTCCAATAATTGTTTCATTGTTTCTGATGTATCTTTCGAAATCATGTTTTCCTTTGTATCATAAGATAGTTCTTTTATATTTCCTTCATCACTGCTTTCGATTTTAACACCAAAATGCGGCGTAATTCTGTTTCCTCCATTAATGACTGTACTTACTGCTGTCATTAACTGAAGCGGCGTAATCTGAAAGGACTGACCAAATGAGATTGTTGCAAGCTCTACCGCTCCAATATTTTTTTTGTTATGCATAATTGAATTTGCTTCTCCGGGAAGGTCAACCCCTGTCTTTTGAAACAAACCTAACTGCCGAAATGTTTTATACATTCCGTCCACACCAACTCTAGCACCGACTTCCATAAAAACCGGGTTGCATGAATTTTGTATCCCTTGAACAAATGTTTCAGAACCATGACCGGTTGTCTTATGACATCGAATCATACGGTCTTCAACCTTTTTATATCCCGGGCAAAAAAAGCTGTCATTTAACCGTACTGATTTCGTTTCTAATGCCGCCGTTGCTGTTACTACTTTAAACGAAGACCCAGGCTCATACGTATCACTAATGCACTCATTTCTCCACATTGTATTTAATTGGTCATTTCTTTCTTTTTCGGTCAATGGATTTTTTGTTCCCTCCGGTAATGTATAGGGATCATTCAAATTAAACTCCGGAACATTAACCATTGCATAAAGTTCCCCATTTTGCGGATTCATAACAAGCATTTTTACGCTTTTTGCTTCTTTCGACTCTAATAACTTTGTCGCTATCTGCTCCGCATACTTTTGTATATTAATGTCTAAGCTTAAATACAGGTTGCTTCCTGCAACTGGTTCAATCCGATTCTCAGCTGCATCATCAATCTCTACCCCCTTTGCTGTTGTCAAAGTAAGAATCGTTCCATCTAAGCCCTGCAAATAATTATCGTATTTCACTTCCAATCCAATAATTCCCTGATTATCACTTCCTGTAAATCCAATTACTTTGGACGCCAATGATTCAAATGGATAAAAGCGTTTGTAATCTTCATCAACCATAACTCCATCTAATTTATATGCCCGGATTTTATCAGATAATTCCTTATCCACATTTGATTTGATTCTTTCAATCGAAGAAACCTTTTCAACTCTTTTTCGTACCTCATCTTCACTGATTCCTAATTCTTCACTTAATACCTTTATCACCCGTTCAGGTTCTTTTATCTGGCTATGAATCACTGATATCGTAGAAACTGGTTTGTTGCCTGCAATTTCAATTCCATTTCTGTCATAAATCCTTCCCCTTTCTGCTTTAATTGGTCTTTCCCTTTCATGAATCTGCCTTGCCAAATCACCATAATATACACTTTGAACAATCATTAAATAGGCAAGACGTCCTACTAAAATAAAAGACAGTGCTAATATAACAAGGACGACAATTAATAGATTCTGCCGGTTATATGTTTTCGTTTTAGTCATATTAACAAAACCTCATAAATCTCATTGTTTAATTTTATTATGAAATCTACGAGGTTATGATTGCTTTATTCTTTTGTCGGATAGACACCCAAAAACGGAAGAATGTCTTTCATAATGTCACTAGCTAACTCTGTAGCGTATCCGCTATTTGCCTGGTGATCTACATGAGGTCTGTCAATAATTACATAAGTTACAACCTGTGGGTCTTCAATTGGTGTAAATCCGATAAACGATACCAGATAATTTCCCTGTTTTCTAGGTTGTGTTTCGGCTGTTCCAGTCTTACCACCAATTTCATAACCTTCTACTCCGGCTGATTTTGCCGTTCCGGCTTCTACGGTTGCGAATAAATAGTTTCTTATCTTTTCACTTGCAGACTCAGAAATTGTTTCTTTTACTAAAGTCGGACCAATCGCTTTGATTGTTGCTCCATTTTCATTTTGAATCTCTTTTACAATATGGGGTTTATAATAGTTACCTCCGTTAATCAAAGAGCAAAAGCCTGACGCAAGCTGTACCATTGTCACCGTGTTACTTTGTCCAAAGCTGGAAGTGGCAAGCTGAACAGGACCTAATTGATCCTCTGTAAAAATAAGTCCGGTTCCCTCACCGGGAAGATCAATCCCAGTTTTTGCTCCAAATCCATACATTTTAAGGTAATCGGCAAACACACTTTTTCCCATCTTTGCAGCGATATCCATCATTGCTACGTTACATGACATCATTAATGACTGCTTCAACGAAACCGTATTGTGAGTTTTATTACAGCGAATTCGTTGTCCTGCAACAACCGAAGCACCATTACATACATAGGAAGATTTGTTTGTAGCCTTCGCTTCATCCAACGCTGCTGCAACAGTAAAAGGTTTAAAAGTAGAACCAGGTTCATAAGCATCACTGATGCAATAGTTTCTCCATAACTTGCTTAAAGCCTCTCCATATTCTTCATCTGACATTTTTTTAAGCTTCTTTTTCGAATAAAATGGTTCCAAATTTCTTGGATCATTTAAGTCAAACGAATAGTTCGAAACCATAGAATAAATCTCTCCATTTTGAGGATTCATAACAAGCACTGCCAGATTTTCAGCACCAGTCTCGTCTAAAAATTTTTCTACTTTTTTTTCTACAATTGCCTGAACATTTGCATCAATTGTAGAGATAATATTGTGACCATCTACTGCACCTTTAACCGTTCTCTCTAAATTTAATTCTGCATCAAAATATCCGTATTCCCGCCCATTTGTTCCATTCAGTTCATCATTGTAAAACTCTTCGATTCCCCAAGTTCCAATATTTCCGTTTCCTTTCTGCGTGAAACCTATTACATTAGATCCAATATTTTTTAATGGATACTTGCGAATATATTCTTCTTCAAAGTATACTCCGACAATTTTCTTATTTTTCTCCTGCATTTTTTTAAATACAGAAACCTTATCATATTCTAATCCCTTATGATCTTGTACAAGAAAATAGCGGGAATTATTATGCTTTTCCAAAATTGTTTCTAATTCTTCTTTTGAAATCTCAAAACATTGATTCAATGCTTGAATTGTTTCTTTTTTGTTCTCACTTTTTTCTAATATTCCAACAGGATCCAGTGTCAAATTATACACTTTTTCACTGACTGCCAGCTTGGTCATATTCCGATCTAAAATGTTACCACGCTTAAAAGGTATTGCGCTGCTGACATATGTCTGCTGAGCCAATACCCTTCGTTCGTACTTATCTCCATCTTTATTATTTAAATATACCAGCCTGACAACGAGTGCCAAAAAACATAGAAAAACGATACAAAAAACAAACAAAAGGCTCGATTGCATTTTCGCAGTGAAACGCTTCGAATTCTGTCCTTTGTCTCTTCTCATTCGCATCCTCCACAACTTAATTAGTTTTTCTTCGAGCTATCTTTTACATCCGGCACATCTCCATATTGTCTGACAAAATCACTCTTCTTATTCGTATAAGACTGTACCTGATTTTTGTCAGCACGAACCATTCCAAGCTCATTTACTGCCACATCGTAAACATAATCTAAATCAATTGAACTTTCAATCTTACTATATGCAGCATCATTCTGATTCTTTAAAGCAAGAACTTCACTTTCCATAGAAGCAATCTTTTTACTCATGCTAGTAACATTCTGCTGTGCCTGTAAATAAGAAATACAAACAAACAATGCTACTGAAATAGCAGCCAACATAAAAAGCAGTGACACAAAATCCCAATTCTGGGCAGGGTGTCTTCTAACTTTTTCTTGTTCCTGTTCTCTCTCTTTTGGAGCAGCGAGCGGTTCTTTTCTGTCATACTCTGGAACTTGTTCTAATTTTCGAACAGTGTTCCCTTGGACATAATAGCTACTGCTATGATGATACTTTTTTTCTGGCATGCTGCTCTCACTTCCTTCTCTCATTTGATAATGCGTCGTTCAAATACACGAAGCTTCGCACTTCTAGACCGACTGTTTTCTTCCATCTCTAAATCAGATGGTAAAATCGGCTTTCGTGAAATAACCTTCCCTCTTGACTTTTCTCCACATACACATACTGGAAAATTCGGTGGACATGTACATGGATTTTCATTTTTCTTATAGATTGTCTTTACGATACGATCCTCTAATGAGTGGAACGTTATAATACAAATTCTTCCATTATCATTTAGAAGTTGAATCATATCATTTAAAGTATCATTCAATACTTCTAATTCCCGATTTAATTCAATTCGTATCGCTTGAAATGTCTTTTTTGCAGGATGTCCCATATTTTTTTGAATCTTCATTGGAATTGCTCTGCAAATCACTTCAGACAATTCTTTTGTTGTTTCTATGCCAATTCCCTGCTCTGCCTGCTTCTTCTCCCGATAAGAAACAATGTGCTTTGCAATATTCTTGGCAAATTTATCCTCACCGTAATCCCGTATCATACGAAATAATTCTTGTTCACTGTATCCATTTACAATATCTTTTGCTGTCTTGTCCTGCCTTGTATCCATTCTCATATCTAAAGGAGCATCTTCCATATAAGAGAATCCCCGTTCTCTTGTGTCAATTTGATACGATGATACACCAAGATCTAATACGATTCCATCTACTTTTTGAATTCCAAGTTCATTCAATACCTGCTTCATATTGCAATAATTACTTCTCACAATCTGAACTTTTTCTCCAAATTCATTCAACCGCTCAGAAGCTGCTATGATTGCCGCTTCATCCTGGTCAATTCCGATAAACCGTCCATCCTTACCTAAACGTTTGCAAACTTCATAAGCATGTCCACCACCGCCTAGTGTTCCATCCACATAAATACCATCCTCTTTGATATTCAAATATTCAATTGTTTCATCCAGTAATACGGATACATGTTTAAATTCCATGATACACCTCTTAATCTCCTAAAAACTTAATCCAAATTCTGACATATGCTCTGCAATTTCATCCATATCATCATATGTATTATTTGCTTCCCAGCGTTCTTTACTCCAAATTTCTATTTTACTTAACACACCTACAAATACTACTTCTTTTTCTAATCCGGCCTGCTGACGCAACTTAGACGGAATCAGAATTCTTCCCTGTTTATCTACCTCACAGGACGCAGCACCTGCCATAAAATAACGCTGTAACTGTCTTGCCTCTTTGCTTCCAGGAAGATTTTTTAATTCGGATACGAAGTTCTGCCATTCCTCATCTGGGTACACAAATAAACACCCATCTAAACCTAGAGTGACTACAAATTCCTCTCCCAGTGTTTCCCTAAATTTAGCAGGTACTATAATTCTACCCTTTGTATCAATTGTATGATTATATTCGCCCATAAACATCTGGCTTCACCTACTTTTTTTGTATGTCACTATCAGAAATATACTACCACTTTTGTGGACTATATCACCACTTTGTCCCACTTCGCACCACTTGTAATATAATAGTAATATAATTTTTAACATTTTTCAAGTATTCTGAAACTATTTTCCTATAAATTTATCGACAAAAAGCAAAAAAAACTGCCATACAAGACAAAACAAGCAACTTTTTTGTCTATATGACAATTTTTTCTTATATTTAAACTATTCCTTCACTGTTTTCAAACAGTTCCGTTTAACAAAAATGCAAATCAATGCACCGACAAATAATATCAATGACAATAACATTGATATTGGAATATTGGTTTTCCAAAGCAACAGCTGGTCCGTACGAAGACTTTCAATCCAAATTCTTCCAAGACCGTATCCTGCCAGATAAAGCAAAATTAATTCTCCGTCAAACTTCTTATGCTTTGTATAAACCAATATAAGAATTAATACCCCTATATTCCAAACTGATTCATACAAAAAAGTAGGATGTACTAAAATTGTGTTATCAACTACATGTGCTTTTAGGCTTTCTATGGACGAAGATGACATATGAAGTATGGCCTCATCCCATGGAAGTTGCATTGCGAACAGGGAATCTCCGGCATAACCACCAAATGCTTCCCGATTAAAAAAATTCCCCCATCTTCCTATAATCTGACCTGCTAAAAGACCAGTACATCCTGTATCTGCAAGCAATCCAAAACTTATTTTCCGATACTTACAAAAGAGCCATGCAGTTAAAATGGCAACGATTACACCACCATAGATTGCAAGACCACCATTTCTAATATTTAGTATTTCGATTAAATTATCTTTATAATTATCCCAGCTAAAAATAACATAATAAATTCTGGCACCTATTACAGACAACGGAATTGCCAATAATGCAAAATCTAGGTAAACTTCCGGATTCTGTCCTGTTCTTTTCGCCTGCCATGTAGCCATCAGATAGCCTAGAATCATTCCAAACGCAATAATCATTCCATAAAATGCAATCCGAAATCCAAAGATTTCAAACCCTGAGCTTAAATGCTCAATTGATATTCCAAGGTTTGGAAAAGCTACATCGGCTGCATAATCAATTGAAGTCATAATAACTCCTCCTATTGCTTCCTGTTATTTCAATTATACATTAAAACGGAATAAAATAACATCTCCATCTTGTACAACATATTCTTTTCCTTCAGAACGCACTAGTCCTTTCTCTTTTGCTGCATTATAACTTCCACAGGCAACCAAATTATCATAATTTACAATTTCAGCACGGATAAAGCCTCGTTCAAAATCTGTATGAATTTTTCCTGCCGCCTGAGGTGCTTTTGTACCTTTTTTGATTGTCCACGCCTTTGTTTCTTGAGGTCCCGCTGTCAAAAAGCTTAACAGACCTAATAAACTATAACTTGCACGAATTAGTTTTTCTAAACCGGACTCTTTTAATCCCAAATCTTCTAAAAACATTTTCTTTTCATCATCGTCTAATTCTGCAATCTCTTGTTCAATCTGTGCACAGATAACAAAAACCTCTGCTCCTTCTTCTTTTGCATATTCTTTTACCTTTTGTACCTGCTCATTGTCTGCACCATCATTTGCCAAATCCTCTTCTGCAACATTAGCAGCGTAAATAACCGGCTTATAAGTTAAAAGATTATAGCTTTCCAGTAACTTTAATTCATCCTCATCTTCTGTTTCAAAGTTCTTTGCAAGCTTGCCTTCTTCTAAATGTTCTTTCAAACGGTTTAGTAATTCTACTTCTTTTGCCAGTGACTTATCATTTCTTGCGCCTTTCGATGCTCTTGCAATCCTTCTTTCAATAATTTCAATATCGGAGAAAATAAGTTCAAGATTAATTGTTTCAATATCACGAAGTGGATTAATCGAACCATCTACGTGAACAATATTTGTATTTTCAAAACAACGTACAACATGTACAATTGCATCTACTTCTCTGATATTTGACAAAAACTGGTTTCCTAATCCTTCTCCTTTCGATGCGCCTTTTACTAAACCTGCAATATCAACAAATTCAATTGTAGCCGCAACTACTTTCTCTGACTGATATAAATCACCCAGTACCTTTAATCTTTCATCCGGTACCGGAACAATTCCTATGTTAGGGTCAATTGTACAGAATGGATAGTTCGCCGATTCTGCTCCCGCCTTTGTTAAAGAATTGAATAATGTACTTTTACCAACATTTGGTAATCCAACAATACCTAATTTCATTTACTTATCTCCTTTTCAATCTTTTGATTCGAATACGGCAAATGTTCCTGTTTGAAAGGAAATAAATCCTTCCTCTTCCAATAACTCATTGCTCACACCAAGACTATCGCCTTTTTTAAAGTCTGTTTGACTGACATTATACTTAAATCCTCGCAATGTTACACCTGTAACATCTCCGCCAAATGGAAGCAGAGAAAAATAAGGTCCATATAATTCTGCTTTTCGAATCATCGTATTTTTATTTATTAAATATATTTTATTATATTCATCCAAAATATACGCCGGTATTCCTAAAGACAGGGGTTTTACCAATAAATGAATATTTGCCAGCATATGGTCGATTCTTGTTCCTGTTGCACCAAATATAAGAATTTCATCCGTTTTCTCTTCCATTGCAATCTGAATTGCAATCTGCGTATCCGTTGCATCTTTAACCGGATTAAACTCACGAATTACAATCTGCTTTTC
The DNA here is from genome assembly GCF_009696045.1 of Velocimicrobium porci. GTDB lineage: Bacteria > Bacillota > Clostridia > Lachnospirales > Lachnospiraceae > Velocimicrobium > Velocimicrobium porci. The sequence continues at coordinate 66,517 of NZ_VUMT01000004.1, forward strand.
TTTCTTTCGCACAGCCTGTTTATATTGCTCTAACAGCCTTTTCGGAACAGTATCAAAATCTCCAACCAGATAATCAATATCAAGCTTCATTGCATCTGCAACTTCCAATGCTCCATCGACACATACTATTGTTTCAACACGATTCTGCTCCAAATAAGACTGCAGGCAAGCCTTATTTACCGTTCCGCCTGTCAATATAAGACATGTCTTTTTTTCTTTCTTTTGTTCCATACTTACTTGCCTTGTCTTTCCCTATGCAAAATTTCTCGCTGCAATTTAAATAAATATTTTCCTAAATTTTTGTCCACTTGAGAAAATTCGCAACCATAGAGTAGGCTGTACTTCCCAAAATTGCCACTAGAGCTACGAATAATTTCGCCTTTGCAAAGCATTTTTCCCATCTCTGTCATAAAGTCCAATACAACCGTTGTGCCTTCCTTCAAAGGAAACTTCGAATAAATGCCCATTCCTCCCTCACTCAAATCCTTTAAAAATACAGGGATTACTTGACGATTATATAATTCCATTTCTAGTCCGCTAAATTCATCACATTCCTGATAACGATAACTGCTCCATTTTTTATCTGATTCGGTACTTTCTGTCTGTTCCTCATCTGCTTTCGGTGTATAGACAAGAAGGTTGACCTCCCTGTTTACGGGCACACGGAATGCATCTCGGCGATTATAACTGATTCCATCTTTATTGCTTTGTAAAAAATGAACATCTTCACCGTCTAATTTCGTAATGCCTCCTTTTACATGGGTCCACTTCCACATACGGTCACCATCCCGATAAATAATTTCAATCTCATCTGTGTTTAAAAAACGAAAAATCCTTTTACCAGAAGCAATTAATGAAATAAACACCTTGTTGTTTTCTGCTTTTTCAACTTTACTTACAAGATGGTATTTATAACCTTCACGAGTTATAAACACATCCAATCCTTTACCGACCTTCATGCCCTCCATTCGCATTAGCAAATACCTCCTTAAATGCCTTAACATTTTTCTGTTTATCACCTTTGAATACAGAAGTCCCCGCTACGAATATGTTCGCACCTGAATCCATCATTCGCTCCACATTTTGTAATGTAATACCGCCATCGACCTGGATGTCAGCCTTTAACCCTTTCCCGTCAATTATTTCTCTTAATTTACGAACCTTTTCATATGTATTTTCAATCAGTTTTTGTCCTCCAAATCCAGGATTGACTGTCATAATCAAAACCATGTCCAAATCTTCCAAAATATAATCAAGACAAGAAAGACTAGTAGCCGGATTTAATGCAACTGCTGCCTTCAAACCTAACTCTTTAATGGCTTGAACCGTGCGGTTTAAATGTTTACAGCTTTCTGCATGCACTGTGATTCCATCGGCACCTGCTTCTTTAAATTCATTCATATAACGAATTGGCTCCTCAATCATAAGATGAACATCAAAAAAACAGTCTGTTCTCTTTCTCAATGATTTCATGACCGGCATCCCAAATGATATACTTGGTACAAATATGCCATCCATGACATCAATATGCAGATAATCTGCTCCCGCATTTACGATTTCTTCTACTTCTTCTCCCAATTTTGAAAAATCTGCTGATAAAATAGAAGGTGCTAATTTATACATAATTTTAACCTCTCTCACAATTAATATTTTTTTCTATTTTTTAACTCTTCATATAAAAGTAAGTAATTTTCATATCTATCTCTGCTTATCCTATCTTTTTGCAAAGCTTCCTTTACTCCACAATCTGGTTCATTAATATGAACACAGCCTGTAAAACGACACTCCTCTTCAAATGGTTGAAATTCAATAAAATAATCCTTTAGCTCTTCCTTTTCCATTTTATCTATATATAAAGAACTAAAACCGGGTGTGTCCATAATATAAGTGTTTTTTTCAATACAAAACAATTGAGAATGTCTGGTTGTATGCTTTCCTCTCTCAATTTTTTCACTTATAACTCCCGTTTCCATATTGGCACAAGGAGCAATTAAATTTATTATTGATGATTTTCCTACACCAGACGGCCCGGCAACAACGGTTGTTTTGTCTTTCAAAATAGCCCTGATACAATCCAATCCTTTATCAAATAAAGCACTCGTAAAGATTACTTTATATCCACAGCTTCCATAAGTCTTTAATAAATGTTCCTTTACCGCTTCTGATGCTACATCTGTCTTGTTGAAGCATACAACTGTTTCAACATTTTGTTTCTCCATAGTAATTAAAAAACGATCCAATAAATTGAGATTAGGCTCTGGCTTTGCCGCAGCAAAAATAACAAGAGCCTGATCAACATTTGAAACCGCCGGACGAATCAACTCATTTTTTCGTGGAAGAATTACCTCTATATTCCCAATTTTTTTTTCTCTATCCAAAACCGCAATCTCTACATTATCTCCTACTAAAGGTTTTATTTTCTGATTACGGAATATTCCTTTTGCTTTACATTCATACACAGCATCATCCTGTGTATGAATGTAATAAAATCCTGCAATTCCCTTTACAATCTTTCCCTGCATTATTGTTTTTCCTTTTTAAATGTAATTGTATAAGTTCCTAATAAACTTCCATCTACATACATGGAAATTTTACCACTTGATTCACTGCTTCCTTCTACATCTACACTTAATGGGAAATCATAAAAATCTAGTTCTTCACTATATATCGTCTTTATTTTTCCATCTTGCGTAAGTTTTAATACAACTTTTGCCGGATCTTCATCTTGATACAAAAATGGATTATCACTAATTGTAATTGATCCGGTATATCTATAGTTCACTTCTTCCGGTCCAAGGCTTATATGGAATGTAATCTTTGTTCCTTCCTCCACACGTACACCATAGTTATGACTCTGACTGATTACTTTTCCTTTTTCCACCTTATCATTATAATCATAAGATTCGACTGAACCAGTTAATCCTGCCTCCTTTAACTTTTTCAATGCTTCTGACTCTGTACATCCTGACAAATCAGGAACAGTTGTATCCTTTATTTCTTTCCCCTTACTGATATACACCGTAACAGATGAATTTTTACTAACCTCAGCTCCAGCAGCCGGTGAAGTACGAATTACTTTTCCCTCTGCCACACTGTCACTAAATTCCTCTTCATGAGAACCAACCGCCAAGCCATTTGCAACAATTGCTGCATCGGCCTCTGCTCTTGTTTTACCTGCAACATTTGGCACTTTTGTTGATTCCGAACCTGTACTGACTGTTAATGTTACAGTTTCGCCTTTTTCCAATTTTTCACCCTGTTTTGGATCTTGTGCACAAATCACACCTTCTGCGTAAGAATCCGATGGGGATTCTTCATATTTGACATCAAAACCTTTCTTTTTCAGTTCTTCCTCTGCAACATCTTTTCCCCATCCAACAACATATGGAACATCAATTCCCTCTTCCTCTGGTTCTGGAGTTGCTGTTGCTTCGACTGTAGGTGTTGGAGTAACTTCTTCCTCTTTGTTAGAAGAACCGCCAAAAAGTCCAAATGCTTTTGCTATTAGCACAATAATAATAATTACAAGGATAACTGCTGCTGCAATTCCTCCTCCAATCATTAACTTTTCTAATTTTGGATCAATATCCTTTTCCTCACCAATATCCGGATCATCATCCATCTTCCCAAACTTATCAAGCTCTGGAATCTCACCCGTTGCTTCTATTGATTCATTCTTTTTTATTTTTTCTGCTTCATTGCGGATTGTATTCACATCTCTTTGTGAGATTTGTATCGTTGGAGAATCATCTACCAATGTAGGCACAAGCTTTACAAAATCCCCATCCGGTTCAATAATAGACTTCTTTAAATCAGCAATTAATGTTTCCGCATTTAAATAACGACGCTCCGGTTTTTTTTGCATACATTTTTGAACAATACGGTCAAGACTGGCTGGCACTTGAGAATTCAAAGTTCTGACAGTAGGTGCATCCTCCTGAATATGTGCCAATGCTACTGACACCGTATTGTCCCCTGCGAATGGAACTTGTCCTGTAAGCATCTCATATAAAGTGATACCTAAAGAATAAATATCACTCTTCTCGTCGCTATAACCGCCTCTTGCCTGTTCAGGAGAAATGTAATAGACAGACCCCATCGCATTCGAAGTAATTGTATTAGACGTCGTTGCCTTTGCAATCCCAAAATCTGTTACTTTTACTTTTCCCTCTCTCGAAATAATAATATTCTGAGGTTTAATGTCACGATGAATAATATGATTCATATGAGCAGCGTTCATTCCCTGTGCAATTTGAATTGCAATTCCAATCGCTTCTTTTACCTCTAATTTTCCTTTTCGTTCAATAAAGTTCTTTAATGTGATTCCCTCAACTAACTCCATCACAATATAGTGAAGCTCATCGTCTTCACCTACATCATATACATTTACAATATTAGGATGAGAAAGTCCCGCGGCAGACTGAGCCTCTCCTCTAAATTTATCTACAAATTTTTTATCTTCACTAAATTCCTGTTTTAATATCTTTATTGCAACATTGCGGTTTAAACGATGATCTTTTGCTTTATATACATCTGCCATACCACCGGCACCGATTTTACTTATAATCTCATACCTGTCGCTAATAAACATTCCGGCTTTAACCATGTCTCACCTCTCCTTTAAATCTCAATTAAAATAATGGATATATTATCCTTTCCACCATTCTCATTGGCCTTTTCAATCAACTGTCGTGCTGCACTTTGTATATCATCCTGGCAGTGTCTGACTATGTACATAATATCATCATCATCCATCATATTGCAAAGTCCATCCGAACAAAGCAGTATACTATCCCCTTTCAATAATGGAACTTCAAAGTAATCAGCTACTACCGTCTTTGCTGTCCCAAGTGCCCTTGTAATAATATTTTTATTCGGATGAAATCTGGCATCTTTTCGGTCCAGTTCTCCATTTTTAATCATTTCCTCTACTAAAGAATGATCTTCTGTCACCTGCTTAATCTGGTCACCATTTATTATATACAATCTTGAATCACCAATATTAGCTACATACAGCAAATTATCATCCGAAATCATCGCTGCAACAAAAGTTGTACCCATGCCTTCAAGATCACTATTATTGGCTGCCTCTTCATATAATCGTTTGTTTGCTTTGCCAATTGCCTCTTCCATTGTACTGATTGGTGTTCTTAACGGGCTGTCTTGAATACTTTTCACTACTGTTTCAACACAAGTCTTTGAAGCATAATCTCCTGCTTTATGCCCGCCCATTCCATCAGCAACAATAAAAAGATTTGGGAAACTTCCTACTGCATTTTCTTCACAAAATACATAATCTTGATTTATCTTTCTCTTTACGCCAACGTCCGTTATAGAAAATGCTTTCATTTATTCCCTCCTCCTATCTTATTTCGTTTTGTCCATATAACTTTTTCTTAACTGTCCACAGGCCGCATCAATATCGCTGCCCATTTCTCTTCTAATTGTAACGTTTATTCGATTTTTTTCAAGTATATTTTTGAATTTTTGTATATATTTGTCTTCTGCATGCGTAAAGTTTCTTTCCTTAATTGGATTGACAGGAATCAGATTGATATGGCAATTCATACCACGAACCCGTCCAATTAGCTCTTTCGCATTTTCTTCACTGTCATTCACACCTTTTACCAGACTATACTCAAAACTAATTCTGCGTCCCGTCTTATCATAATAGTATTGACATACTTCCATAATTTCATCAATACTATATTTATTCGCGACCGGCATTAATTCTTTTCTTATTTGGTCATTTGGAGCATGCAGTGAAATAGCCAATGTTATCTGCAATTTTTCATCTGCCAACATTCTTATTTTTTCCACAAGCCCGCAAGTTGATACCGTAATATTTCTCTGACTTATGTTAAGACCATTTTCGTCACTCACCATATAAATAAATTTTAGCAGATTATCATAATTGTCCATTGGTTCTCCGGTTCCCATAACAACAATGTTAGAAACCCGCTCACCTGTTATTCTCTGAATCTCATATACTTGAGAAAGCATTTCTGAAGGTGCAAGATTACGCTCTAAGCCTCCTAATGTAGATGCACAGAAACGGCAGCCCATTCGGCAACCAACCTGAGAAGAAATACACACACTATTCCCATGTTTATATTTCATAAGGACGCTTTCAATTACCCTGTCATCTGCCAGCTGAAACAAGAACTTACTTGTACCATCCTGTTTTGATGTTCTGCGATCTACCATTTTCAGTGGTGCCAGCTCATAATTTTGCTCTAGCTTTTCACGAAATGACTTTGAAAGATTTGTCATTTCATCAAAAGATACTGCTAACTTTTTATGAATCCATTCATAGAGCTGCTTTCCACGAAATGCTTTTTCACCTAATTGTACCATCTCATCAATTAATTCCTTCTGATTCAATGATTTTATATCTTTTCTCTCCATAATTTCCTTTCTATTTTCTTCTAAACTTAGCAAAAAAGAAGCCATCTGTTTTATGTTTTCCCGGAAGTAATTGCAAATATCCTCTTTTTGTTGTAGATGACTTTAAGTTGTCTGGCATGTTAGAATCAAGCGTTTCCAATTCAAACTCTTTATATTGTTCTAAAAGCCAATTTACATTATCTATATTCTCAATATGGTTAATCGTGCAGGTACTATACATCAATATACCTCCCGGCTTTACATATTGAACTGCCTGACTCAAAATTCTTCGTTGAAGTTCTGCCAAAGCTTCAATGTCTTCTTTTTTCGTTTTATATTTAATATCTGTCTTTTTTCCGATTACACCAAGACCAGAACAAGGTAAATCCGCCAATACAATATCCGCCTTGCCAATGTCCTCTTTTCTCAATTCCGTCGCATCATATACCTCTGCTTTCAGATTTGAAAGTTCTAAACGTGCTACATTTTCATTGATAAATGCAACCTTGTCTTCTGATACATCTCTGGCAGATACAATCCCCGTCTTATTCAGAAGTTCTGCTATATGGGTACTTTTCCCTCCCGGTGCCGCACATAAATCGATGACATAATCACCATTTTTTACTCCGGACGTATATGCAACAAGCATGGAGCTTTCATCTTGAACTTGAAATAATCCCTGTCTGAATGCTTTTATTTTCTTTAAATAGTTATAATCTGATATTTTCAACGCAAAAGGCAGATAATCTCCCTCTTTTACGGTAATTTTCTCTTCTAATAACTGCTGTCTTAATTCTTCCACTGTAACCTTCGTCTGATTACATCGAATCGTTGTCTGCTTCTGTTCCAAAAATGCTTTTAGCATCTCTTCTATCTGCTCATAAGAATATTCTGTAAGCCACAAATTAAGAATCCATTCTGGAAAAGAATAAGTCACCATAAGATATTCTTTTGGCTGTTTTTCTTTATCTGGCCATAAAATCTCATCTTTTTTCCTGCTAATATTGCGAAGAACACCATTTACAAAACCTTTTAAGTTATAAAAACCTTTTCTTTGTGCCAGTTTTACCGCCTCATTGCAGGCTGCACGATCCGGCACCTGATCCATATACATAATCTGATAAACACCCATACGAAGAATGTTTCGTATTGGAGCCTTCATCTTTGTCGTCTTTACTTTTGAAAATTGATTAATAATGTAATCAATTTCAATTACTCTCTCAATTACACCTTCTGTCAGGCGGGATAAAAAAGCTCTATCCTGCTTTTCCAGATACTGATATTTTAATAAAGTATTGTGGATAGCTACATTACTATAGCTATCCTGCTCCAACACTTCAATTAATATCAAAAGAGAAAGCTCTCTTAAATTTACCTTTTTTTCCTCTTTAGTCACGATCTCTTCCTCCAAATAAAAGAAGCAGTCTTAACAATTGTAGTACAGATCCTGCAGCGGCTGCTACATAAGTCAACGCAGCTGCCTTTAATACCTTTTTGGTCTGACTTACTTCTGAATTATATAAAATACCAGAATCTCCCAAAATTCTTACCGCACGGGCAGAAGCATTAAATTCCACTGGTAATGTCACTAATTGGAATAATACAGCGGCAGAAAAGAATAAAATTCCAAGCTGAATAAAGATTCCACCGGCATTCCCTAAGAAAATTCCTAAAAGAATCAGAGGCCAGCTGATATTCGCACCTATATTTGCAATTGGGACAATTGCACTTCGAATTTGAAGTGGGACATACCCTGTCGCATGCTGAATCGCATGTCCACATTCATGGGCTGCGACTCCAATTGCAGCAACCGATGTCTGATTATAAACAGAATCCGATAACCGCAATACCTTTGTTCTTGGATCATAATGATCGTTCAAATCTCCACGAATATGTTCAACTCGAACGTCATAAATTCCAGAAGACTGTAAAATTCTCTGTGCCGCCTCAGCACCCGTATAACCGGACATGCTCCGCACTCTTGAATACTTTGCAAATGTGGATTTTACTTTTGCAGATGCCAAAAGCGACAATACAACTCCAATAATTACCAGAAAATAGGTTGGATCAAAATAAAAACCATAACCATATCCCATACTTTATCACTCCTACTTTAATATTGTTCCTGTATGAATCTCATAACCTCGCAAAAAGGCTTCGATATCCATACGTTTTTTGCCTTCTAGTTGCACTTCCTTTAATGTAAGAGCTCCCATACCTGTTTTTACAATAACAGAATGTTTTGTAACTTCGATAATTTCTCCCACTTCTCCTTCTCTCTCTTCTTCTAGCACATCAACATTCCATATCTTTAATGTTTTCCCATCTAAAGAAGTATATGCACTCGGCCATGGATTAAGTCCGCGAATCAGTCGTTCAATTTCAATTGCCGGTTTGGAAAAATCAATATGTCCCATTGTTTTACTTAACATTTTTGCATAATTTGACTGGGCATCATCTTGCTTTATCCGTACTAGCGTACCATTTTCAGCCTTCTCTAATGTTTCTAAGATTAGTTCTCCTCCTAATGAAGCTAACTTATCATGCAAACTTCCTCCCGTTTCATCAGGAGCAATCGCAACTTCTTTTTTCAGCAACATATCACCTGTATCAAGACCTTCTTCCATATACATTGTAGTAAGACCCGTCTTTTCTTCTCCATCAATAACCGCCCATTGAATCGGAGCCGCTCCCCGATACTTTGGAAGTAAGGAAGCATGAATATTGATACATCCATATCTTGGAATCTCTAATATGTCTTTTGGAATTATCTGACCAAATGCAATTACTACTATAACATCCGGATTTAGTTCTTTCACCTTTTCTACAAAAGCTTCCTCTCTTACTTTTGCCGGCTGATAGACAGGAAGATCGTGCTTTAGTGCTATTTCTTTTACAACAGGATAGGAAACTGCCTTTCCCCTTCCCTTTGGTTTATCAGGCTGAGTTACAACACCTATCACCTGATGTTTGGAAGCAAGCAACGTTTCTAAAGTTGGAACTGCGATGTCTGGCGTTCCCATAAATAATACTCTCATTTATTCACCATCCTCTTCCAATTCACGATTGTCAATTAAATCTCCTTCCACTTTTTCCACATACAAATGCCCATCTAAATGATCAATCTCATGGCAAAGTGCCCTTGCCATCAGACCTTCCCCTTCTACTTCAATTTCTTCCATCTTCTCATTGAACGCTTTTACCTTTGCATAATTTGGTCTTGTTACAATTCCAGATTTGCCAGGCACACTTAAACAACCTTCTGCTCCTGTCTGTTCCCCACTTGTTTCTACAATAACTGGATTGATTAAAACAACCGGTGAATCACACTCCGAAGATATATCAATCACAACAATTCTCTTTAAAATACCAACCTGAGGTGCTGCCAAACCAACGCCATATTCCTTATACATTGTTTCCAACATATCATGAATTAGTATTTTCGTTTTTTCATTCACTTCTTTTACCTGTTTTGCCTGTTTTGTTAAAACAGGATCACCAATCTTTCTAATATTTCTTAATGCCATAGATTTCACCTTTCTTTAATAACTGTTCATTGGATCAAAATCAAACTGAACCGTGATTTTTTTCATCGCATCCGAATAATGAACTAATCCTTCTAAGTAGTTTTTTATTTGCTTTAAAATCTCATATTCCGGAGATTTTATATAAAGTATCTGTCTATAGATATCATTTAGTTTCGATAACTCCGCCTTAGCAGGTCCGATTAACTTCACCTTTTCTTTTAGAAGCAATTCTTCTTCTACCGCCCTTTTCAAATAATTAGCCGAAAAAATTGCCTTTTCTTCTTCTTTTGAAGTAACTAAAATCGCTAAAATATGAGAAACCGGAGGATAGTCAAGCATCTTTCGATATGCAATTTCTTCCTGATAAAAAGCAGTATAATTATTCTTTGCAGCAGTCCGAATACTATAATGCTCTGGATTATAAGTCTGAATAACAACTTCTCCGCTGTCAGTGCCTCTTCCTGCCCGTCCTGATGCCTGCAAAAGGAGCTGAAAGGTTCGTTCAGCCGAACGATAATTCCCTGCATATAAAGACAAATCGGCAGCCAAAATCCCAACCAGTGTAACTTCTGGAAAATCGTGTCCTTTCACAATCATCTGTGTTCCTATCAGAATATCGGCTTCATGATTTGCAAAAGCAGAAAGAATCTTTTCGTGACCATCCTTTCCTTTTGTTGTATCGGTATCCATTCTAAGCACCCTGGCACCCGGAAATTCTTTCAAAACCATTGCTTCAATTTTTTGTGTACCGGTTCCAAATGCAGCAATATAAGGAGAGCCGCAAGATGGGCACTGTTGTAACATAGCCACTTCATATCCGCAATAATGGCATTTTAAATTGCCATCTTTATGATAAGTTAAAGAAATATCACAATGAGGACATTTTATCACATAGCCACAACTTCTACAAGAAACAAAGCCTGCATACCCTCTCCGGTTAATAAAAAGAATAATCTGTTTTTTTTGTTCTAGCCTCTGTTGCATCAATTTCCGTAATTTCCTGCTAAAAATCGAACGATTTTTTGATTTCAGCTCTTCTCTTAAATCTACAACATGAACCGTTGGAAGTGTTCCCTTACCTGCACGATTTTTCATTGTGAATAATTGATATTCCCCTTTTAAAGCTTTGTCATATGCTTCAATTGATGGAGTAGCAGAACCTAAAATAACACTAGAACCAGTCATTCTCGCCCGTTCAATCGCCGTTTCTCTTGCATGATATTTAGGAACACTTTCACTTTTATAACTTCCTTCATGCTCCTCATCTATTATAATAAGACCTAATTGTGGAAATGGCGTGAACAACGCAGACCTTGGTCCGATAATAATATCAATTTCTCCCCGTTTGGCTCTCAAATATTGGTCATACCGTTCACCCTGAGATAACCTGGAATGAAGAATAGAAATCCTGTCACCAAACCGTTTATAAAATCGCATAACGGTCTGAAAGGTCAGTCCAATTTCCGGAATCAGCATAATTACCTGCTTTCCCTCTGCCAGAACCATTTCAATAATTGACATATAAACTTCCGTCTTTCCACTTCCTGTTACGCCATGAATTAAATAGGTTTTTCGAATATTCTGTTTATAATCAGCCGTAATTGCCGAAACAATCCTTTCTTGCTCTTCATTCAAAGAAACCGGAACAAAATTCCTATCAATCTGTTTAATCGGATTGCGATATCTATGCTCGGTAATAATCTCAATATAGCCTAACTGCTCTAAATCCCTAATTGTTGTCCTTGCAATCGAAAACTTAGATACCACAATCTGATACTCCAACTGTTCCTGTTCCAATAGCACTTCTAGCAGACGAGCTCTTCCTTTATGATTCTTTTTCTTCGACTGTTCTAAAAATGCTACTGTTTCTTCAATGGTACGTTTCCTCTTAATGTATTTTTTTTCTACACTTTTTACTGTCTTTTTTACAGGAATTACTGTCTTCAAAGCATCATTTATCGTCGCTCCATAATTTTCTTTCATCCAATAAGCTAAACTGATTAGCTGAGATTCGATTACTACACCATGTTCAACTACCTGCTGTAGAGGCTTCATTTTTTTCAAATCCCAATTTGGTACTTCTGACAAACCGACAATATAGCCCTGAATCAGCCTATTTCCTCTTCCGAACGGAATTTTTACTAAAGCACCAATGACTGCCTTTTTCTCTAATTCTTCCGGCACAATATATTGATATGTTTTATCTAAATTTTCATGTGAAATATCCACGATAACATCAGCAAATATCATTTGACACTCACCTATAATGCTTTCAATTTATCCACAATTTCATCTGTGTGCATTCCACGCGAGCCTTTTACAAGAACTGCATCACCCGGTTTCAAAATTGTTTTTAAATAAGCAATTGCTTCTTGATTGGAATTAAAAGAACGTGCGTTAATTCCTTTTCCTTCCGTTTCAATTGCTTCTTTAATCGCTTTTGCTTCTTTTCCAATCGTTACAACTTCTTCTGTATAAGCCTCCTTATACTTTGTACTTGCAATATAGCTTCCTACTTCATAGTGACAGGAATGAGATACTTCTCCTAACTCTAAAACATCGGCCAGTACTGCAATATGGCGCTTTGCCTGTGGCATCTGAAGCAACACAGAAATTCCGCTTTTCATGGAATCAGGGCTGGCATTGTAAGTGTCATCAATGATATAGATTCCTTTGTGCTCAAAAATCTGTCCTCTCATTGCAATTGGTTGATAAGTACGTAAGCCTTCTTTCGCCATAGCCGGTTTAATTCCTAAATGATAGGCAACAGCCAGAGCAACCAAAGCATTATTAACATTATGAAGTCCTAACACCGAAAGTTCAATCTCTTCTGTTCCGTCCGGATAGTGAAGTGTAAAATAAGTTTTTCCCTGCTCCGTCTTAATATTGTTTCCATAAAACCTGCAAGCTTTTTCTGTTCCAAAGAAAATACATTCTGTATCTGCCAATTTTTCAGCTGTTTTCTCTGTTACCGGTATTTCTATCTTCGGATTAATTTGTAACAGTAAAGTATCATCACCATTTAAAAATAATTTACTTTTCGGACGAAACTCATTGATAATATTTAATTTTTCTTTTCGAATGTTTTCTTTACTTCCAAGTTGTCCGATATGGGAAACTCCAATATTGGTCATAACCGCCATATCTGGTCTGGCAATCTTAGCAAGGCGTTCCATTTCTCCTTCCTCACTCATTCCCATTTCAATAACTGCCACATCATAATCTTTTTCTAAATAAAACATCATAAGAGGCAAACCAATCTGACTATTCATATTACCAATTGTTTTTAGCACATGGTATTTTGTTTCCAGTGCGGCAGAAATCATCTCTTTTGTTGTCGTTTTTCCAACGCTTCCTGTAATTCCAATTATCGGAAGTGTAAACAAATTACGATAGTAAGCTCCAAGTGCCTGCAATGCCTGCAATGTATCTTCTACATATATTACACAACGATTGTTCCACTCACTCGTATCGCCTAAATCTCCATCTTCTAAAAGTTCTTTCTCCGTCTTATGATGAGAAGTAAAAGAAGCTACTGCACCATTTTCAAATGCATTCCGAATGAACTGATGTCCATCAACCCGTTCTCCTATAATTGGAACAAATAATGCACCTTCTTTTATTTCTTTTGAATTAACACCAACAGAAGTGACCTTTTGATTCTCACTGCCTGTCAATAATGTACCATTTACAGCGTTTACAATCTCTTTTACCAATAATTCCATCTCAAATTTAACCTTCCTTTATACTCCTGCAAGAATATCCCGAATTAAATCTCTCTCATCCATTTTATATTTTTTCCCTTTTATTTCCTGATAGTCCTCATGCCCTTTTCCTGCTAAGACAATAACATCTCCCTCTTTCGCATGATCAATACAATACTTGATAGCTTCTTTTCTATCTATAATTGTAATGTATTCGCCCGGACCTTTTTTCACTCCTGTGACAATATCATCTATAATTGCCTGAGGTTCTTCATTTCTTGGATTATCCGAAGTAACAACTGTTAAATCGGCAAGTTTAGAAGATACTTCACCCATTTCAAATCTTCTTAAACGGGAACGATTTCCTCCACAGCCAAATAAGCATACAAGACGCTTTGGTTCATACGCTTTCAACGTAGTAAGAAGGCTCTCTAAGCTCATTGCATTATGTGCATAGTCTATCATTAACGTAAACTTCTCAGAAATTGGAATTAATTCTACTCTTCCTTTTACCCGAACATCTTTCAAAGCATTTTGAATCACTTCCTCCGATACATTAAAATGACGACAGATTGCAATCGCAGTTAAGGAATTATAGACACTGAACTTTCCAGGAATATCAATTTCGACATGGGAATCCATAATTCCCTTTACGTCATATTCAACACCAAGATATCCTTTTCTTTTTAATAATTTCATATTTTCTGCACGAAGAGAAGCTTTCTCTGAAAAACCAAATGTCTCGATTTCGCAAGTATGCCCTTCAATCATTCTGTCGTAATATTCGCTGTCAATATTTAAAATTCCCTGTCTGCACTGTTTAAACAGCATACTTTTGCAGGAAATATAGTCATCCATATCTTTGTGTTCATTCGGTCCTATATGATCTGGCTCAAGATTTGTAAAAATACCATAATCAAACACAAATCCTCCTACTCGATGTAACATAAGTCCCTGGGAAGAAACTTCCATAACAACCGCTTCACACCCTGCTTCCACCATCTCTTTAAATGTTTTCTGAACAATGTAGGATTCTGGTGTTGTATTACTTGCAGGAATAACTTTATCGCCAATAATTGTTTCAATCGTACCAATTAAACCAGTCTTAAATCCTGATTTTTCCAAAATCGACTTTACCATATAAGTTGTTGTAGTTTTTCCTTTTGTTCCGGTTATTCCAATTGTTTTTAATTTTTCTGCGGGATAGCCAAAATATGCCGCCGACATAGCCGCCAGGGCATATCTTGTACTCTTCACTAATATCACAGTAACATCTTTTGGTACATCTACCTCTTTTTCTACAATTAAAGAAGTAATTCCTGCTTCTACGACCTCTCTGGCAAAATCATGCCCATCTCTTACAGCACCGCTTATGCAGACAAATACTCCATCTTTTACTGCCTTTCTGGAATCATATACCAGTTCTGTTACTGTTCTGTCCACATCGCCCTGAATACAGTTATATTCTAATTTTTCTAATAAATCTGCTAAAATCATGTTTTCTTATTCCTTCCTTATTCTATCCCTGTAATATCTATCTCACCATCAAATACAACCGTTGCAGGACCTGTCATAAACATATGGTTCTTTTCTCTGTCATAACGAATTTTTAAATCTCCACCTAATAAGTGAACCAATACTTCATCATCTGTCTTTTCATTCAAGATACACGCATAAACACTTGCACAAGCCCCAGTTCCACAAGCTAATGTTTCACCTGCTCCACGCTCCCAGACACGCATATTAATTGTCCCACGGTCTAATACTTGGATAAATTCCGTATTTGTCCTGTTAGGAAAACGTTCCTTATCATTTTCAAACAATGGACCTGCCTTTTCAATCTCTACTTTACTGGTATCTTCTACAAAAACAATGGCATGAGGATTTCCCATAGATACGCAAGTCATCTCGTAGTCCATCCCACCTTTTGTAATCTTTTCTGCAAGTACAATATCCCTATCTGAAATAACAGGAACTTCAGCAGGCGTTGTAATTGGACTTCCCATATCAACCGTAACGGTTTCTACTTTTCCACCGTTTACCTGAAGTTCTAAATGCTTAATACCTGCCTTCGTTTCAATTGAAATCTGTTCTTTATCTGTTAAACCATAATCATAAACATATTTTGCCACACAACGTATACCATTTCCGCACATTTCTCCCTCAGAACCATCTGAATTATACATTGCCATTTTAAAATCTGCTACCTCTGATGATTTAATTAAAATTAATCCATCGGAACCAATTCCAAAATGTCTATCACTAACAAATCGGGAAACTGCACCCGCATTTTTTACCTCTTCCTTAAAACAATTAACGTAAACATAATCATTTCCACAACCGTGCATTTTCGTAAATTTCATATTTAAAACCGCTCCTTTCGGGTAATAGGCAAATTTGCCCATAGATGTTTTTATTATAATGCAATCTATTTTAGGTGTCAAATTGGAAATTTTTCTCTATTTTTAGCATATCTTTCAGCTTGTTATTATAATATTGAAGTAGTAATCGAAGCGTGCTTTTATATTTTAAGTTTGATAAAAGATTCCATTCGCAAAAAATCTACTTTTTTCTAAAATATACTAGTGCGTCCATTCAGAACTTGTGATATACTACCTAGGTAGAATCAATAACATAAAAAGATAAGAGGTTAAATCATGAAAACAAAAAAGAAAACAAAATCTACAAAACCAATCCTTATTAGTGTACTCTTTCTTTTGTTGCTTGTATATTTTGGCATGTCATTCTATTATAGCAAACATTTTTATTATGGTTCTCTGATTAACGGAATTGATTATTCCGGCAAAACAGTAAAGCAGATAGAGGACAGCATTTCAAAAAAAATTTCTGACTACTCCATTACTCTTTTTGGCAGAAATGATGTATCTGATGTAATTACAGCAAAAGACTTTAATTATCACTATATTTCGGATGGTCAGATTCAAGAATTAAAAAAAGAACAAAATCCATTTGCCTGGCCATTTTCTTTCTTCAATAAGAAAGAGCTATCTATGGAAGCTACAACTGAATTTGATGAAGAAATGCTAACCGATGCTTTTTCTAATCTTGTATTCTTCAAAGAGGAAAATATGGTAGCACCAACCGATGCCACAATTGAATATAAAAACGATAGCTTCCAGGTCATAAAAGAAACACAGGGCAGTTATGTTAAAAAGAAAACTTTAAAAAAGGCTCTATGGAATGCAATTGACACTAATCAGTCAACACTTTCCTTGGAATCATTCAACTGCTACAAAAAACCTGAAATAACCCAAAATAGTAAAGCACTTAAAAAAGCACTTAAAAAATTGAATAAGTATACAAATCTTACAATTACATATGATTTTGGAAGTCGAAGTGAAGTTCTTAATAAAGAACAGCTTCATTCCTGGGTTACATATGACAAAGACTTTAATGTTTCAATTGATCCAAATAAAGTTACAGAATATGTTAATTACTTAAATTATCACTATACAACTTTCGGAATCCCACGCCAATTTACAAAACACAACGGAAAAGAAATTACAATCCGTGGGGGAGATTATGGCTGGTGGATCAATCGTTCAAAAGAAGCGGAAGAATTGACCCAAGTAATTAAAGCAGGAAAAAGTGTAACCCGTACTCCTGTTTATTACCAAACAGCAGCCTCCCGGGAACTAGATGATATCGGAAATAGCTATGTAGAAATTGATTTATCCAAACAACATTTGTGGGTATTTAAAAACGGTAAAAAAATGATTGATTCTAAAATTGTAACAGGAAATGTTGCCAGAAATTTTGGAACCCCAAAAGGTGCATATTCAATCACCTACAAAGAACGGGACGCTACCCTGGTTGGTGAAAATTATAGTTCTCCGGTTTCTTACTGGATGCCATTTAACGGAAATATCGGTATGCATGACGCCGGCTGGCGCAATAAATTTGGTGGTGATATCTACAAAACACGTGGTTCTCATGGATGTGTTAACCTTCCTCCCCAAAAAGCTGCCAAGATATTTGATATTATTGAAAAAGGTACACCTGTAATCGTATATTAATTGAGCTTCAAACAAAAGCTGTTATAATGTTATATTTTCAATCATTAACATTACAACAGCTTTTTTTCTTACATTTCTTTTTTTTCGTTATTGCCTAAGTTTCCCTCTAAATAATGTTTCCTGCATAAAGAAACATAAGTTTCATTGCCTCCCATAACAATCTGCTCCCCATCATAAATAACCTTTCCGTTATGTATCCTTGCATTACAGTTGGCACCTTTCCCGCACCAACAGACTGTTTTTAACTCTTCAATCTTATCTGCCCACGCCATCAACCACTTTGATCCTTCAAATAACTCATGTTTAAAGTCAACTCTCAGCCCATAACAAATCACGGGAACTTCCAAATCATCTACAATATGTGTAAAAAACTCCACTTGTTCTTTTGTCACAAACTGTGCCTCATCAACAATAACACAATCGTATTTTTTTATTTCCGAATCTTCCATTTCAACCAAATCTTCTACAAAAATTCCTTCTTTTTCCAGTCCCATTCTAGAACGAATTACTGTTTTACCATCTCTAGTATCTATTTTCGGTTTTACAAGTAAAGCTCTTTTTCCTCTCTCATAGTAATTATACTCAACCATTAGTGCATTTGCCGTTTTTGAGCTTCCCATTGCCCCATGTCGAAAATAAAGTTTTGCCATCGTTCTATCCTTTCCTTCTTTCATTTTAATTTTCTATTTTATTTATTGGAACTATTTATTCCAATACGCTTCATAACTGTAAAATAAGCAATCGCAAGTGGAATCGTCGCCAAGATCCACGCAAACGGACCTGCAATACAGATTCCAACAAATCCCAATATAGCCGGAAATGTAATTGCTCCAATCGTTCTTGCCACTAATTCTGCAACTCCCGCCATTAATGGAACAAAACTTCGTCCCATTCCCTGTAACACATTGCGGTATACAAAAAGCAGACTAAGTACCGGCAAAAATACTGCAATTGTATTCAAATACTCTCTGGACGCTTTTAATACTTTGGCATTCCCCTCTTTCACAAATAGGAGTGTAAGATCTTTTCCAAAGTAAAAAACAATCAGTGCTGCAAGAACAGCAAAAGCCAATGTAATAATACTACACTTTCTTGTACCCTCCTTAATTCGTTCATACTTTCCGGCACCTAAATTCTGCCCTGTATAATTTGCCATTGTAGTACCAAATGAATTGGCAGGCTGGCTTACCAATTGTTCTACTTTATTCGCAGCCGTAAATCCAGCAATATAATCTGCTCCAAACAAATTCAAAGCCCCCTGTAAAATGATTACACCTACGGCTGTAATCGAAAATTGAAATGCCATTGGCAAACCGATTGTTAAATGCTTTTGAATTAAAGTCCAGTCGAATCTGAAATCTTTCTTTTGAAACTTTAAAATTGGATATTTCCGCTTTGTATAAATAACACATAAAATTCCTGACAATCCCTGAGAAATTACTGTCGCAATACCAGCTCCTGCAACTCCCATATTAAAATTAATGATAAGTACAAGATCCAGTACAATATTAACAATAGATGAAAAAATCAAGAAATATAAAGGGGTCCTGCTATCACCAAGTGCACGCAGAATACATGCAATCATGTTATACAAAAATGTAGCACCAATCCCTGCAAATATAATCATAATATAAATGTAAGCATCTGTTAATACATCCTCAGGTGTATTCATCGCAATTAAAATAATTTTAGCAGTCCCCATTCCAATTGCAGTTAAAACAATCGTAAAAAAGACACACAAATAGATGGAAATCGCCACTGCATGACGAAGTCCATCTTCATCTTTTGCTCCGAAACGCTGGGCTACAATAACAGCAAATCCGCCCGTAAGCCCCATAACAAATCCAAGAATCAGAAATGACATCGGACCTGTAAGTCCTACAGATGCTAATGCACTAACGCCTACATACCTTCCTACGATAATTGTATCAACCATACTATAAAGCTGTTGAAAGATATTACCAATGATCAACGGAATTGTAAAAAGTAAAATTAACCGTCCCGGTTTTCCTACTGTCATATCCTTTTCCATGTTGTGTTTCTCCTATTCTGTTGTTTTAATTACCAACCTATATAAAACTCTCTTCTTCTTCCTGCGATGAAAAAAGCTGTTCCATTAAACGCCAGTATGCTTCTGACATTTTCATACGTTCATATGCCCCTTCTACGTCTACTGCATTATTGGCAGATGCTAAATTAATTGCATTTGCCGTAGTATCGACAATATTATTACTCAAAGAAGAATCTGCAACTGTATTTTTCGAACTTTGGGTAACAGTTTTTGATGCCACTTGTGGTGCATCAATATAATCATTCATATAATTCATTACTTTTTTTACATAATTTTGAGTTTCTTTAAAAGGAGGAATTCCACCATATTTTTTTACATTACCGCTTCCTGCATTATAAGCTGCCAGCGTAAGGGATACATCTCCATTATATAATTTTAATTTTTGTGCCAGATATTTTGCTCCGCCCATAATATTTTGCTCCGGATCATACGCATCTGTTACTCCAAGTTCCTTTGCAGTTGCAGGCATAAGCTGCATAATCCCAATAGCTCCGGCACTTGAAACTTCATTTGGCTGAAAATCAGATTCTGCCTTGGCAACCGCCTTTAGTAAATTCACCGGCACATTATAAGTTGCTGAGGCTTTCTCAAATATTGCATCTAAATCCACCTTATTATTTGCTGAAGCAACCTTTGCGTTATCTAACACTTGTTTAAAATTGCTATCCGATTTTGTTGTTTTACGAACTAATGTCGTCATACCCGCTGACTCTTTTGCTGAATGAATCTGAGTAACCATGTAACTCTCCTTTCCTATTCCAATCTAATATGAAACTCTATGTTATCACAAATTGATTGAAACTCTTCTCCATATTCAACCATAATCTCATTATCTTCACTGCATGTCCAATTTACAATTACTTTATTAGTTTTTCCAGCTTCATTTAAAGCCTGAAATAATTGAATAAACACCTTCGATGTACTACTATTAAAGTATATCATGTTACAGTCAAAAGTAAAGATTTCAAAATCTGTTTTTAAAAATTGAAATAACCATTTTGCAACCTCTCCGTAACACTTAATCACATTTTCCGGAAATGATTCTCCTGAAAGCTTCATATACTTTTTTTCTTCATCTACCAGTATATACGGGGTAGATGATGTACTTATTTTTTCATATCGATACACAATTTGAACCTCCAACTATTACCTTTAGTATAATAACGCTAATCTGCTCTGAAAAAGAATGCCATTCATATTGAATTTTACTGTCTGCTCTGCTCAAAATTTCTAATAAGCCGATTCCTGCATTCTGTTCCAAATATAATCCTGTTTTTTGCATACAAGACCATTTTAGCTGATTAATCATTTTTTTCTCCATTATATTTAATCGGTCCAGTTCTTTTAAAAATTTAGTTAAGCTAGTATTTTGGATGTAATTTCCAGACACAATATGATACTGATTTTCCCATTTAGCGATTGATATTTCTCCTTCTGGAAATACATTCGCACCAGCATAGCCATGAAGTATAATATTTTGCACCAGCTCTACAAATACCGAGTTAATACGCCGTTGTATCTGTTGTTCTACTTTGTTCTGCCCTAAAATACTCCTCATTTCCTTTACCATTTTTTCCAGTCTGCTTTGTTGTATCTCCCCACTGTACTGATATAAAGGTTCATATTCAGCCAAATACTCTTCCCCAAGCAACTCCATTATCACACCACCTCTTATGTATACGCTCGAAATTCTTTTTCGTATTCCACTTTTGTATTAACTTTAATCAAATGTTCCAAAATCTTTCAATGGCCAAATTCTAATAATTGCTTTTCCTTCTAACAAATCACGATGAACAGGTCCAACCTCTTCATAACGGCTGTCAAAACTTACTTTTCTGTTGTCACCCATTAAAAAGAATTCATCATCACCAAGCTTCAATGGTTCACTCGCGATTCCCTGATAAGTTATTGGATCTTTTCCATAATGTTCCTCAATTTTTTTACCGTTAATATAAATATCATTTCCTTTTATCTGGATTGTTTCTCCCGGAAGTCCAATCACTCTTTTAACATAATATTCTCCTGCTGCTCTTCCATAAGGATAAAATACTACAACATCAAATCTTTTTGGATCAACAAAATGATAACTTACTTTTTCCACTAATAAATTATCATCACTAAATAATGTATTTTCCATCGACGAACCGCTTACAATTGTACGCTGTATTACATAACGTGGTATTATAAATATGCAAACAACAACGATAATTGCATAAATCAATAATTCACGAAGAACAGAAACTATTTTTTTCTTTTTTTGTTCTTTTGATTCTTGTTGATTACAATCCGTTTCGTTCTCTGCACTCGGTTTTTCCTGTTCAAACTCTATTTCTTCCTGCATGCTCTAATCTCCTTACAAAACAATTCTCACTATTCTGAAACTTTTGTTTCTATCTGATGGGTTAATTTCCCCACTTCAGATAGCGGCCAGATTCTTATAAATACACGTCCAACAATCGCATCCGCCTCTACATTTCCAACCTTTGGCGAACGGCTGTCCTGACTATTATTACGGTTATCCCCTAAAACAAAATATTCTCCCTCTTTTAGTCGGATTGTTTCCGATGCCAGCCCTGATTCCAAAATTGTTCCGTTCCCATAATTTTCTTTTATTTTTTTTCCATTAATATAAATGTAACCATTTTCTATCTTCACAGTTTCACCCGGAAGACCGATAATACGCTTTATATAATATAAATTCCGCTCCGCTTCCTGCGGGCGAAATACGATGATATCAAATCGTTTCGGTTTATCAAAATGATAAGACAATTTTTCTAAAATGAGCCTGTCACCATCTGATAAAGTCTGCTCCATTGAGCTTCCACTTACTTCTACCTGTTGCCCTACATAGTGATAAAGAAAAGTAACAACTATTATAACTCCTGCTAAATATAGCACCATTTCAAAAATATCTTTTTTTAAGCTATTGTTCTTTCCACTTTCTTTTTGCTCCGTTTCCTGCATAAATCTCCCCGGTAAAATATCAAAAATGCTGCAATATCTCCCTACATTCCAAAAGCAGAAAAGGATTACTAAATTGCAGCACAATGATATATTAATTTTCTTTTATTTCTTCATCATCATTTACAATTTTGACTTTGGATTTATATAACTCGTCAATTGCAATTGATAATGGTTTTGGGCATGTTGGATTTGCTAAAGGCTCACTTCCGCCGATAATTTGCCTTGCTCTTTTTGAAGTTGCCAAAACAATCGAATATCTCGAATTAACTACCTTTTCTTCGCCTGGTTCTACTTCACTGTTTACAACTTCCATTAAATCTGTATATGATGGATGTAACATACTTTTATTCTCCTTCCTTAAAAGCTTCTAACTCATGTTTCATTTCCGCAATAAATGCGTTCTGATTTGTTGTTTTATAATGTTCATTGGTAATCACCTGATGAATACAATCCACACAATCTTTAAGGCAATCATTTACAATAATAAAATCATAATCCTTCATAAAATCCGCTTCCTCTGAAGCTCTCTTCAGACGCTTATTAATAACGTCCATTGTTTCCGTTCCTCTTGAAATCAGACGCTTCCGCAACTCATCTGCATCTGGAGGTGTTATAAATAAAAGAAGGGAATCTGGAAATAAGTTTCTTACATGTAATGCTCCTTCAATCTCAATTTCCAAAATAACATCTTTTCCCTGTTCCAATTGCTCTTCAACATAAGCTCTTGGTGTTCCATAATAATTGCCGACATATTCTGTCCATTCAATCAGTTGACCACCCTCTATCATACACTCAAATTCCTCTCTTGTCAAAAAGAAATATTCTCTTCCGTGTACTTCGCCCTCTCTTGGCTTTCTCGTTGTTGCAGAAATAGACAGACTATAATCGTGCTCCTTTACAAGCTCTTTTACTAAAGTGCCTTTCCCCGCTCCTGAAAATCCAGAAATAATCGTTAATACGCCTTTACGACTCATGTTCTTCCCCTTTTATCCAATCCATATTTGCCCTTCCTGCAATCGTTTCCGGTAACAGTGCAGAAAGCATCAGCTGTCCGCTCTCCATTACAATAACACCCTTTGTCTTGCGACCACAGGTTGCATCAATTGCCATTCCATTATCCTTTCCTGCCTGAACAAGACGTTTCACAGGTGCAGCATCCGGGCTTATAATTCCAATTATTTTATCAACATTTACAATATTACCAAATCCAATATTTATAAATCGACTCATGGCGACTCCTAATTATTCAATATTTTGAATCTGCTCTCTTACCTTTTCAATTTCAGTTTTCAAATCAATTGCCTTATTCGAAACTTCGATATCATTAGCCTTAGACAAAATAGTATTCGCTTCTCGATTCATTTCCTGTGCAATAAAATCAAGCTTACGACCAATACTATCCTTCGCCTCCAGTGTACTACGCATATTTTTTATGTGACTTCTTAAACGTACCGTTTCTTCATCTACACAGATTTTATCGGCAAAAATAATAATCTCTGTTGCCAATACACTTTCATCCAATTTTGCATCACCAAGCAGTTCTTGCACTTTCTCGGTCAATTTTTCACGATATTCCTTTACAATCTCTGGAGAACGCATTTCAATAAATTCAACCAAAGTCAGCATCTCATCCAACTTTGCAAATAAATCTTCTTTTAAGTGCACTCCCTCTGCAATTCTTGTTTCAACGAGCTTTTCCGCTGCTTCTCGAATCGCCTGTTCTAATGTCGACCATAACTCTTTTTCATCAACCGTCTGTTCCTCTAGTGTAAAGACATCCGGATATCTGGACAATTGCGATACTTTAACTTCATTTTCTAAACCAAAGTCATTTGCAAGCTGATTCAGACACTCCATATACTCCTTTGCAATATCATGATTATACTTAACACAAGCTTTGTTCTCTGTATAATCCTCATAGGAAATAAAAACATCAACCTTACCTCTGCCTATGTACTCCTTTAGCAGGTTACGGATTGCAGCCTCAAAAAAATTCAACTTTTTAGGTATTTTAATTGAAATGTCACAATATCTATGATTTACTGCCTTTAACTCTACAATAATTTTACGCTCTACTGTAGTTATCTCGCTTCTACCGAAGCCCGTCATACTTTTTAGCATTTGATTCTACACTCTTTTCTTTGTTTGAAATTAAATCTTTGTACATTATATATAAATCTATTTTCAAAGTCAACGTTGTTTATCAAAAATATCTCGAATACACGATTTTAATTCTTCCGGATCAAATGGTTTTGGCAAAAATGCAACAGCTCCTAAAGCACGACAATTTTCTTCTAATGGTTTCGTTGAAATAGAAGTGAGCATAACAACCGGAATGTCAAAATCTTTTCTCGCGTTCATTTTTTCCAAAGTTTCTAACCCGTCCAATCCCATCATATAAAAATCCAATAAAATCAAATCCGGTTTCTGCTTATCCAAAAATGCCAATGCCTCTTCACCAGAAGTCACTACAAATACTTTGTATTCATCACGAAGCGTTTCCCTCACAAGTGTCAAAGTAGAAACACTATCGTCTACAGATAAAATCTTTCTCATCTTCTGTTGTCCTCCAATCCTTAGTTACGTCCGCATTATCAGTCAAATTTTACCAATCTTTACTTCTGTTTTATCACAAAACCCCTCTTATCTCATTTTCACATTATATTATAGCTTATCAAATTTTTTCCTGTTTGTAAAGTTACTGACCGCATTAAAACTAAGGACTTTTGAGCATATATTTGCCATATATACTACGAATATGTTATAATTCTGTATTACTATGATGTTGGGGCAAAAGATATTTTGCCCCTGATACCTACGGATGACTACGCACTTTGTGGTATCTTACTATAATTAAAGAAAGAAAATAGGTGATAACATGGCTTTAGATGGAATCGTTATATCAAATCTTGTTTGTGAACTACAAGAAACATTAATAGGAGGCCGTATCAATAAAATTGCCCAGCCTGAAAAAGACGAGCTTCTTTTAACAATAAAAAACAACAGGGAACAGCACAGATTATTAATTTCTGCAGGTGCAAGTCTTCCGCTTATTTATCTAACAAAGGAAAACAAACCAAGCCCGCTTACAGCGCCAAACTTCTGCATGCTTCTAAGAAAACATTTAAATAGTGCAAAAATACTTGATATTTCCCAACCGGAAATGGAACGTATCATTGAATTTAAAATCGAACATTTAAATGAACTGGGTGACATCTGCATTAAATATTTAATTGTAGAATTAATGGGAAAACACAGTAACATTATTTTCTGTGACAATAAAAAAGTAATTATAGACAGCATCAAACATATTTCCGGGCTTGTAAGCTCCGTCCGGGAAGTCCTCCCAGGTAGAAATTATTTTATTGCCAAAACCCAGGAAAAAGAAAATCCATTGACAATAACTTATGAACGTTTTAAAGATTTTGTCCTAACCAAACCAACTACACTGTCAAAAGCAATCTACACATCCTTAACCGGAATCAGTCCGCTAATTGCCAATGAAATCTGTGTCCGTGCTTCATTAGATTCCGGCAATAGCACGAGTACAGTAAATGAAATAGAAGGGCTTCATTTATATAAAACATTAACACGTTTTATGGAAGATATATCCGAATGTAATTTTGATCCTATTATTATATATGATAAAAGGAACAAAGAACCAATTGAATTTTCCAGCACATTATTAACCTGCTATCAGGATTTTCAGGTTGAACACCACGATAGCATCTCCGAAGTACTTGAGTCCTATTACTCGTTGAAAAACATCGTTACACGAATCCGTCAAAAATCATCGGATTTAAGACGAATTGTATCCACTGCAACGGAACGGACACGAAAAAAATATGATTTACAATGTAAACAATTAAAAGATACAGAAAAAAGGGAAAAATACAAAATTTATGGCGAATTACTTACTACTTACGGATACCAGGCAGAACCAGGAGCAAAATCTTTAACCTGTGAAAACTATTATACCAATCAGGAAATTAGAATTCCTTTAGACGATACTATTTCTGCAATGGAAAATGCGAAAAAATATTTTGACCGTTATGGCAAATTAAAGCGTACCTTTGAAGCATTATCGGTTCAGATTAAAGAAACAAAAGAAGAAATCGAACACCTAGAATCTATCAGTGCTGCATTAGACATTGCTTTGGAAGAAGATGACCTGATTGAGGTAAAAAAAGAATTGATTCAATATGGTTATATCAAAAAACATGGAGTTAATGGAAAAAAAGAAAAAAAACATAAAAATACAAGCAAACCATTTCATTATATTTCTTCTGACGGATTTCATATGTATGTTGGGAAAAACAATTATCAAAATGAAGAATTAACATTTAAATTTGCAAACGGAAATGATTGGTGGTTCCACGCAAAGGGAATGGCCGGTTCACATGTCGTTGTAAAAATGGAAGGAGCAAAAGAACTTCCTGATCGAACTTTTGAGGAGGCCGGAATGCTGGCCGGCTTTTATTCGAAAGGCAGAAATATGGATAAAGTAGAGATTGATTATGTGGAACGGAAACATGTAAAAAAACCAAATAACGGAAAACCCGGTTTTGTGATTTATCATACGAATTATTCTTTAACAATTAAACCAGATATTTCCGGATTAGTTGAAATATCTTAGATGATGGGGTCAACTGACACCTACGGATGACTGCACTTTGTTCTCCCGTCATACTTATTATTTTACAGAAAGTGGTGAATATATGATACTTACAGATATGCATGTACATTCTTCATTTTCTTCTGACTCAGATGCGAAAATAGAAGATTTAGTGAAGGAAGCATTGAAAAGAAACTTTTCTTATTTTTATTTAACGGATCATATGGATTACGGATTTCCAATTACGGACGGATTAGATTTTATATTGGACGTAGAAAATTATGATAAAACGTTTGAATTGCTCTATACACAATTTGGAGAGAAAATAAAAATCCGAAAAGGTATCGAGGTTGGAATAAAACCAGATATCACTGATAAATTGGAAAAACTGTTAAAGGAACATTTTTTTGATTTTGTAGTAGGTTCGACTCATTTAGTAAATGACACAGACCCTTATCAGCCAATCTATTGGGAAGGACGAACAGAAAAGGCAGGAATTCAAGATTATTTCGAGATGGTATTGGAAAATTTCAAACAATTTAATAATTTTGATACATGCGCTCACCTAGACTATGTAGTCCGGTATTCTCCATCGAAAGGAAAAGGCTACAGTTATCAGGCACATGGTGATATAATAGATGAAATTTTACGCTACTTAATCCAAAATGGAAAGGCACTGGAGCTTAATACCGGAGGTCTAAAATATGGACTTCCCCACCCAAATCCTCACACAGATATATTAAAACGCTATCGTGAATTAGGCGGAGAATTATTAACAATCGGTTCGGATGCTCATACACCACTCCACTATGCTTACGATTTCCCCAAAATAGAAAATCTGCTTAAAACCTTAGGCTACCGCTATTACAGCGTCTACGAAAAAAGGAAACCAATCCAGCTTCCTTTATAGGATTAAACTAATCTTCCACTCCCTGATTGTAAAAAAGAGCAAACAAAAGGAGGGCTGTGTTACCAAATTTTTAAGGTAATACAGCCCTCTTATTACTTAAAATTTTTTCCAAGTATAGTGCCTCCGCCAACGACTAAGTCCTCATCGTAAAACACAACTGCCTGTCCAGGTGTAATTGCCCTTTGCGGTTCATCAAATACACACTCTAATAAATCTTCACCAATCATCCGTATTGTAGCCATTGCTCCCTGGTGATTATAGCGAATCTTTGCTGACACTCTCATATCGTTTGTCAGTTCTGGTATTGTCATAAAGTTTACACGATTTGCATACAGCTTTTCGTAAAATACTTCTTCGTTATCACCAATTACTACTTCATTTGTTTCCGGACGAATTTCTACGACAAATACCGGACGTCCCAGAGAAAGATTTAGTCCCTTTCTCTGACCGATTGTATAATACGGAATTCCTTTATGTTTTCCAACAACTTCACCTTTTGTTGTAACAAAGTTCCCCGGTTTTATTTCCGTATCGCTATTTTCCCGAATATATTTTCCATAATCGTTATCAGGTATAAAACAAATTTCCTGACTATCTGGTTTATTCGCTACTTGTAATCCGATTTCTTCTGCAATTGCACGGATTTCATCTTTTGTATAATCTCCAACCGGCATAACGGTATGGGATAACTGCTCCTGTGTTAAGTTATAAAGTGCATAAGTCTGGTCTTTGGAGGCAGTTGCCGATTTTCGAAGTGTATACCTTCCATTTGACAGCTTTTCAACTCTCGCATAATGTCCGGTAGCAATGTAATCTGCTCCAATCTCTAAAGAACGTTTTAACAAGGACTCCCATTTCACATAGCGGTTGCAGGCAATACATGGATTTGGTGTACGTCCTTTTAGATATTCTTCTAAAAAATAGTCCATGACATTTTCTTTAAAATCTTTTTTAAAATTCATGACATAATAAGGAATTTCTAGTTGATTTGCTACCCGTCTTGCATCATCTACCGCACTAAGACCACAACAGCCTCCATTCTCTTCCTGACTGAATGTATCTTCATCCTGCCAAATCTGCATTGTAACTCCTACCACGTCATATCCTTTCTGTTTTAACAGATAGGCAGCTACAGAGGAATCGACTCCTCCTGACATTCCTATCACAACTTTTTTCTTTTCCATGAAAGTTCTCCTAGTTCTCTACTTTCTATTTCCACTTCTAGTTTCCTTGTTTATGATCTATTTAAAGTTTACTTAATAATTCTCTTCTTCTTCGCCCTCATGTATATCTGACTTTGGTTTCTTCAAGCCTTCGATTTTAATACCATTTTTCTCAGCATAATCCCAAAGAGCAGCATGAATTGCTTCTTCTGCTAAAAGAGAACAATGTACTTTTACTGGTGGAAGTCCGTCTAATGCTTCCATT
Organism: Velocimicrobium porci; assembly: GCF_009696045.1. GTDB lineage: Bacteria > Bacillota > Clostridia > Lachnospirales > Lachnospiraceae > Velocimicrobium > Velocimicrobium porci. Next base: position 96,160 of record NZ_VUMT01000004.1, read on the forward strand.
ACTGCTTTATTTGTTACTTTCAATGCTTCCTCAATTGTTTTTCCTTTTACAAGTTCTGTTGCCATGCTGCTTGTTGCTACTGCTGCACCACATCCAAATGTCTTAAACTTACAATCCTTTATAATTCCATTCTCGTCTATGTCAAGATAAATCCGCATAATATCTCCACATTTTGCATTTCCTACCGTACCAATTCCACTGGCATTCTCAATCTCACCCACATTTCTTGGGTTGGTAAAATGATCCATTACTTTTTCGCTGTACATCGTTTCTTCCTCCTGTTTTTATCTTTTCTATGTTAAGTCCTTTTTTATTCCTGTTCAATATGATTTTTCTTTACAAAATCTTCATACAACGGTGACATACTTCTTAATTTTGCAACAATTTCCTTTATTTTCTCTACTGTGTAATTGATTTCTTCTTCCGTTGTATCGTGGCTTAATGTAAGTCTTAAAGAGCCATGGGCAATTTCATGTGGTAAACCAATTGCAAGTAAAACATGAGATGGGTCTAATGAGCCTGATGTACAGGCTGAACCACTGGATGCACAAATATTTTGCATATCCAACATAATTAGCAGAGACTCTCCTTCTATAAACTGAAAACTAAAGTTTGCATTATTTGGAAGGCGATTTGTTCTATGACCATTTAATCTTACATACGGAATTTCTCTTAACACTCTGTCAATTAATAAATCTCTTAACTGAATTTCTTTTTGCCGGCGTTCTTCTAACGTATTTTTCGCAATCTCCGCAGCTTTTCCAAGCCCTACAATACCAGGGACATTTTCCGTACCGGCTCTTCTGTGACGTTCCTGTGCTCCACCATGAATAAAGGAACGAAGTTTTAATCCTGTACGAATATATAAAAATCCAATTCCTTTTGGACCATTTAATTTGTGACCACTTGCACTTAACATGTCAATATGGAACTCATCAACATTGATTGGCAGCTGACCATATGCCTGTACTGCATCGGTATGGAATATAATTCCATGTTCTTTCGCAATCTCTCCAATTTCTTTAATCGGTTGTATTGTACCGATTTCATTATTTGCAAACATAATTGAGATTGCTATTGTTGTCGGACGAATTGCCTTTTTCAATTCTTCCAACTTTACAACCCCATTTTCATCTACATCAAGATAAGTAACCTCGTAACCATTTTTCTCCAAATATTCGCAAGTATGAAGAATTGCGTGATGCTCAATTTTGGATGTAATAATATGATTTCCTTTTTCTTTATAAGCCTCAGCTGCTGCTTTCAATGCCCAGTTATCCGATTCCGAACCACCTGCAGTAAAATAGATCTCATTTGTTTTCGCTCCAAGTGAATTTGCTATTGTTTCTCTTGCTGTATCAACTGCTTTTTTACTCTCCCCCGCCAACTCATACACACTCGATGGATTACCAAATTTTTCTGTAAAATATGGGAGCATTGCCTCCACTACCTCTGGTCTTGTTGCAGTTGTCGCTGCATTATCAAGATAAATTTTCTTATTCATACCTTCATCTCCTAATTTTAATCTATTCCTTTAACAAAAGCTTTCTTTCTCTTTGTTCCTTTCTTTATCAGAACACATTGATTTACTCTCCTCCACCAACTCAGAAAGCATAAGTCCATCAACCGCACTATTTATACTATCACTTATACGTTTCCAAACGTATTTTGTGACACATATATCCGAAGCTCCACAGGTAGACTCTCCTCCCACAATCTCTGCACAGTCAACAGGATTTAAATCTCCCTCCAGACAGCGAAGAATTTCACCAACTGAGATTTCATTTGGCGATTTTGCAAGTACATAGCCTCCCTTTGCTCCACGCATACTTTTTACAATTCCTGCTTTTCTTAGTTTTGCAATTAACTGTTCTAAATAGCTTATTGATATGTTCTGTCTGGCAGCAATTGCACTGAGTGCAACCGCCTCTTCTTCACTATGAATTGCTAAGTCAAGAACAGCTCTAAGTCCATATCTTCCTTTCGTTGATAACTTCATAGTAACTCCTCCAAAATGGATTAATTCCCAGCAATTTAATTCCTAGTATTTTAATTCCAACTATTTTACTTGGATTTATTGACGAGATTATGTTACCACCTTTTTTTTGTCATGTCAATCCTTTTTTCTACTATCTTTTTCTATTTTTCTATACTGTTTTTGTATGTTTCTGAATACAATTGTAAAGATACTTTTCTGGAGTCTTTTTATGAAAAAAAAGAATACACTTTTAACCGGAACTTTAATACTTACTTTTGCCGGACTAATTACCCGTATTATGGGATTTTTTTATAAAATATTTTTATCCAATACACTTACAGCCGAACATCTTGGACTTTATCAACTTGTATTTCCAGTTTATGGAATATGTTTTACCCTTTATGGTTCTGGAATTCAAACGGCTATCTCACAATTAGTCGCTAACTGTTCTGCCGATTTGAAAGCGTCGGCAAAGCAAAAACGTGTTTTAAAGACAGGTTTGCTTTTATCTGTGTCCATCGCTCTTTCCTTGTCTGTTTTACTATTTTGGATGGGAGATGTTATTGCAGAAAAATTTCTTATGGAACGAAGATGTGCATCCTCTTTGCGAGTATTAGCATTTGTTTTTCCCTTCTGCGGAATGACCGCCTGTATCAATGGATACTATTACGGACTGAAAAAAACCGGTGTTCCTGCAACAACACAGCTTTTAGAACAGATTGTCCGTATTGCCAGTGTCTATATCCTTTCTGTTATGCTTGGAAATGGCAATCAAAAGGTTACTTGTGAACTGGCTGTACTCGGAATTGTTTTAGGTGAAATTGCATCTGATATTTTTAGTATTTTTGCTCTCTTATTGGACCGTAAAAGAAAAACAAAGCAAAAAGCAATTCATTTTCATCCGATTAAGCGACTTCTTTCCCTTACTCTTCCCTTAACCGGCAATCGACTTGTTGTAAGTTTATTACATAGTTATGAGGCAGTCTTAATTCCTTATATGCTTCAAATATACGGAATGTCCTCTAAAAAAGCACTCAGTGTATATGGCATTTTAACCGGTATGTCCATGCCGTTTATTATGTTTCCTTCTACCATTACAAACTCTGTTGCTGTATTACTTTTGCCGGCAGTGTCAGAAGCACAAGCCTCTAATAATATGACACAGATAAAGAAAACTTCTGAAGTGTCTATGAAATACAGCCTTCTAATTGGGCTTTATGCATCCTGTATTTTTCTATTATTCGGAGATACTTTAGGCACTGTATTTTTCCATAATCCGACTTCAGGCAATTATATGACTATTTTATCCTGGCTCTGTCCTTTTCTTTATCTTTCTACAATGCTTGGAAGTATTATTAATGGGCTGGGGGAGGCTCATATGACATTATTTAATACCGTAATCAGCCTTGGTGTCCGTATTTTTTTCCTCTGCTGGCTCGTTCCAAAGCAGGGATTAAAAGGCTACATGATAGGGCTTTTAGTAAGCCAGCTAATTATTACTATACTAGACTTTTATACGATTCGAAAACACGTACCAATTACAATTGACTCCATCAACTGGATTTTAAAACCATCGCTTATTTTACTCTGTTTAGGCTTTTTAAGCTTAAAATTATATGAATATTTTAAAGCACTTATCCCTATTCCTTCGGGCTTATTTTTAATTTTATTATGTATCGCTTTAGGTACTATCTATCTTTGTTTTCTTTTACTTACAAACGTGATAACAACAAATGATCTACAAGCATAAGAAAAAAGCTTATTCAAAATACTGTCTAAAGTACTTGAATAAGCTTAAATTAAAAAATTAGTTATTTTTTACGTTAAATCCACTAATAAGACTATTTAATGTTTCCGCCTGACTTGCCATTTCCTGACTTGAAGCTGCACATTCTTCTGAATTTTTAGAAGCAGTTTGAACAATATCATTAATATGTTCAACCCCCTGATTAATTTGAGAGATTGACTCCGCCTGTTCTTCCGAGGCAACCGCAATCCTATTTACTTTTTCTGTTATCTCTTGTGAGCCCTCTACTGCCCGTTCTAACTGGTTCGCTGTCTCTTCAGCAATTACCATTCCTCTCTCTACAGCAGAAACGGAAGACTCGATTAATGTAGCAGAATTTTTTGCAGCTTCTGCACTTTGTGCTGCCAGTACAGAAACCTGATCCGCTACAACCGCAAACCCCTTTCCTGCCTCTCCTGCTCTTGCAGCTTCAATTGAAGCATTTAATGCTAATAAATTGGTCTGTGAAGCAATATCATTTATTGTTGCAATAATATTACTGATTTGATTGGATGATTGACTAATTTCATCCATTGATTTCATCATTTCCTGCATTTTTCCATTGCTATTTACAATTTCAACGCCTACTGCTTCAACTTCTTTACTAATGAGATTTGCGTTATCTGCATTTTGCCGAATCCGTTCAGAAACCGCTTCGATTGTAGCAGTAAGCTCTTCTGTTACACCAACCTGCTCTGCTGCTCCATTCGCCAGTTCCGCAGAGCTTATCGAAACTTGCTCTGACGCGTTTGATACCTGACCTGCTACCTCTTGAATATTATTTACAGTTTCCGCCATTTTCTTTTCAAAGTTTTTAAATGATTCTAAAATACCTACAAAATCACCCTTCCACTCTACATTTGGCTCTACTGTAAAATTACCTTTCGAAAACTTCTTCATTTCCTGATCAATATCTTTAATATATGAATTCAACGTTTTAATTGAACTTCTAAGGCTATGTGCAACTTTTCCAATTTCATCTTCTGAATGATACGTAAGATTGTCCTGGAGATTTCCTTTCGATAATTCAATTGCTGCATTTTCAATCTCATTTAATGGATTAACAATTCCACTTATAATTTTTCTACTTACTATAGTTGCCATAACTAAAGCAACTATAAGTATTATAACAATAATTGTAATATTTAAAATAACCGTATAGTGATTCCGTGCAATTGCATGTTGTTTTAATTCATCCGTCGCTTTATCAATATCTTTTGCAATTGTAACTGCACTATCCAATGCCGGTGCACATTGTTCTAAAATTAATTTTTTGGCGTTTTCTTTATTTCCGCTCTGAATTTCATCTATAATTTTATTGCCAATCTCAATCCATTCCATAATCGCATTTGTATACTCTTGATATAAAGCGTCTTCTAATACATTTGCATTTTTAAGATCTTCTAAATTTTTTTTCAGAGTTTCTTCATTTTCCTGAATTTTCTTAATATATTTATCATAAGAAGTAACATCATCACTTAATGCCATCTCACGAATACTTCTTGCTGCCACATTGACTTCAATACGACATAATTTTACTGCCGTATCTGCCTTCTGTGCTCCATTAAGATATGAATTCATTTCTCCATTAACAAGATTCATTCCAATAATTTCCAAAACACTAATAAATAGCAACAAACCAATAATTAGACTAAATCCATACTTTAGCTTTTCATTAATCTTCATTTTTTCCATTTTTTTCAACATGGCAGTTCCCTTCTTTCGTATTTTTCTATTTCCTGTATTCTTTCATTGTTTTACTCATATATTATATTTCTATGTGATATTTGTCAATTGCTTTTTTCTTATCCAAGTTTTCTTGTTTTAAATTTCATTTTTAAAAGACAAAATCAAAAAAACTGCTTTTTCTGAACTCAAAAAGCAGTTTTTTCATATCAACTCGAATAACTTATTTTCTTAAATAATCAGCATACCAGTTAATGACAGCTTGAATCCGGTATAGTTCCGATTCTTTGCTAACCAGACGCCATAATTGTTTATAATGATAAAACCAATTTTCGAGTATTACAGCCAATTCCTTTTCTTTTACTTCAATACTAGAATTTATCCCATATTCTCTTTTTCCGATTATCGCCCCAATCTGATTAAATAGAATCATTCCTTCGGCTGCAACAATATAAGGCTTTACTCCTTTTCTGGTTTCTATGTTCATAAATGATATACTTTCGTATAACTCATTTACCAATTGTTCTAATTCTATATTATTTTCTGCAACATTAGACAAATTGGAAACTTCTTTAAAATAAAGTTCCTTTTCCTCTTCGGATGCCCCCTGTATTGATAATTCCATGTATCTTACAGCTCCTTCCCATTCAAACGAACGGTACTTCTCTGATTTTGCAATCAACGAAACAAAGCTCTCCGTTGAATCGCCAAATTCCAAATACGATATTTGACGATTTATCATTTCTTTTGAAGGAATATCCGTATTCCAAGAAAATGCTGCACCATAAATCAATCCGGTTATACTAAACTGTGGCTGATTTATATGACCAAAATCACCCCAATCCGTATTTAATACCCCTAGCGAATTATATTTTTCTGCATAAGTACACATCCTCTTAATATTTTCATAAGAAGAATCAATTAAATTTATAAATTGATTCCATCCACCAACTCCGGGACAAGAATATTGTGTTGCTCCTACTTCATGAAGTTTTTTGGACTCTAGTTCTCTTTGGTTTGGTGCATATCCCCAGTTAAGGCAAATGGTTTCCTTTGGCAATTCTTTTATTGCTTCTGGAAATCCACAAATAATATCCCCCCAAAACATTGGTCTTTTCCCTTTCTCTACCAAGAATTCACATAACTCCTTAACATAGTTAAGATACATTCTATCTCTTCCAATCTGTCCTGCCAAAACCTTGCTTTTGCCCTTTCCCAAATCAAAAGTTTCATCCGCACAAATATTAAATTGCGAAGAAGAAAATAGTGGAAGAAATTCCTCTATCATTTTCTTTATAAATTCTAAGCTATTTTCATTAGATACATCAATTGTATGATGCTGCATTCTTGCCAAAAAAGAAAATGGTTCTTTTTCTGGTTCCTCTAATTCACATAAATGAGAATAAGACTTTGTACTTAAAATTTTATATAAATGACCAAAACAGGAAATAGAGGGAACTAATTCAATCCCGATTCTGCTGCAATATCGGTCAAGCTCCATAATCTCTTCTGCTGTCAGCGGCGTATCATCCCGCCATACCTCACTAAAATCCTCAAATAGAAAGCTATGCTCAATATATAATTGAAGCTGATTCATTTTATAAAAAGCCAGTTTATCCGCCAGCCACTTTAGGTAAGACAGCTTGGGAACTCTTCCCCTTGTCACATCATGATAAAATCCACGATTTAAAATTGCAGGTTCATCGAAAATTGTAAGATAAGGAATAGAGGTACCATTCTGTCTTACTATTTGCCGAAGCGTCTGGACACCATAAAGCACACCTGTATCACTTCCAGCTGCTATTTCAATTCCCTCTGTGTTAACCTTGAGCATATACTCTTGTTCCTTATACTCTTTACAAATCGAAAAATAAATTCCATTCTGTTTTTTCTTTCCTCTCTTTATCATAAGGGAAAAACCTAACGACTGTTCAATTTCCTGCTTCAATATTTTTGCATATTCATCAAGTGATGAACCACAATTACTATCAATCATGATATGGTCCTGATACCGAATTCTATAGACTCCTTCTATTTTCGTTATTTTCTTCGGCTGTGGTATCAAATACATTTAAATCACCCTTCCATATTCTCTCTCCGGATTCCGAGAGAGAAAGTTCTATTATTCCGGTTTCCATTATAAATTTCATTGATTCATTCCAAATTGAAAGCTCTTCCCAAGACAAATGAAAGGTCACCTTTTTCCTTCCTTTGTTCGGTATCCACACCTTATCAAACGCTTTCAGCTCTTTTATCCTTGGAATAACAGAAGATTCTTTATGCCGTATAAATAACATCGGTACTGCAAATGCTCCTCTTTCTCCAATATTTTTTATGCAAAATGTAAGAGTAACTCCCTCTTTTTTTATCTCGTCAATCGAAATATTCCGTTTATTCCACTCAATTCCATCCATTTTAAATGTAGTATAACTTAATCCAAATCCAAACGAATAAAGTGGTTTATGTTTTAAGTCATAGTAATTCATACTTTGATAAGAAGCTTTCGAATTATAATATACAGGCAATTGTCCTGCATGACGTGGAATTGATACAGGCAATCGACCTGATGGGCTAATCTTTCCAAACAAAATCTCCGCCATTGCTTTTCCCCCCTTAATACCCGGATAAAAGGCATAAAATACGCCATTTGGTAATTCTATCTCTTGCTCTATTGCATAAGGACGCCCTCCAATAACCAAAAGAATCACATTTTTATTTTCTGCACAAACTTCCTTTATCAACTCACGCTGAGCATCTGGCAATTGAAGTATTGCTGTGTCAACGCCTTCTCCGCAATCCATCGAACTATTTTCTTTCGTAATTGCAGCTCCATTTAAATCAAATTTTAAACTGTTATCAGAACAAAATCTACTCGAAGAACCACCAGCAACAAGTAACACAATATCACTCGATTTAGCAATTTTTTTTGCCTTTGATAACAGTGATTCTTCTCTTTCCAACAAATGGCATCCTTTGGCATGCTGAACCTTCAAATGATTTCCATGCTCTTTATTGTATTGTTTTATCCCATCCAATATCGTCACAGCATCATTTTCTTCAATCGGCGGTGTATAATCTCCAAGCTGACAATAAATATCATCGGCATTTGGTCCTATTACAGCAATCGAATTTAAACCGGTATAATCAAGCGGAAGTATTTTGTTTTCTTCTAAAATCGTATAATTTTTACTTCGTTTTTTTTCATTTTTTAAAAGTATGATTGATTCTCTTGCTAGCTGTAATGATTCTGTATATTCGTTATAATGATAATTCTGCCATTTTTCAGTAATCTCTCTATATGGATGCTCAAACAAGCCACGTTCAAATTTCATCGTTAGTACCGCCAAAACCGCCTTATTAATTTCTTCAATTGTAATAAGCCCCCGCTCTAATGCTTCGTCAAGTCTTCCAAATGCTTCATCCCATAGTCCCACCTGGATACCTGACCTCAATGCCTTTGCACCTGATTTCACTGTGTCATTCGTCATGGCATTAAGCTGGTCAATTGCAACTCCATCTGACATAACAATTCCATCAAACCCCATTTCTTCCCGCAAGACTTTCTGAAGTAACCATCGGTTTGCATGACATGGGATTCCATCAATTTCATTATACGCTGCCATAACGCCTTTTACTTTTGCCTCACAGCAGGCTCTCATTGGCGGTAAATGAATTTCTCTAAGTTCTCGTTCTCCGATTCTTGCCGCACTGGCATTAATTCCTCCGGTTCCCTCACCTTGAGCCGCAAAATGCTTCGCTACAACATAAACTCCCTGTGATTGGATTCCTTTTACTGCTGCCTTAGCAAATTCGGACACTAAAAATGGATCTTCTCCGTAACATTCTTCACTTCGTCCCCATCTTGGATCTCTTAGCACATCCAGCATAGAAACAAGTGCAAAATCTACCCCCATTTCTCTCATCTGCTTTCCGCAAACAGAATATGCCTTTTCTACAAGCCTGCAATCAAAGGTAGCACCCATTGCTAAGTTAACCGGCAACAAATATCCTCCGATTGCCTGATGTCCATGTGGACATTCCGTGCTAATGAACGCTGGAATACCCAGTCTTGAATGTTCTATTACATAGTTCTGTACCATATTATAAGCTTTTAGTGCAAAATTCCCTACAAGTCCATTTTCATTTGTCCTTCCCGACCATGGGTCTGCCCGGTAAAGACCATACAAAGTACCTAATCCACTATATTTTTCTACTTCGTCTTTAAATTCTTCTGTCAAGACCAATTGTTCCTCTTTGATTCCTGATACATTCCTTCGCTCATAAACAGAAAATCCATACAGTCTTTGATTTAACTGACCTATCTTTTCATTTAATGTCATTTTGGACAGAAGGCTTTCCGCCCGTAATTTAGGGGAAAGCCTTTCATTCTTATAATCTTCCATATTATTTTACCACTATTTTATATGTTTTTACTTCATATGGTTTTATCGTTATATTGAATCCATCTCCATCCATTGGAACTGCTTCCATTTCTTCCTCGATTAGGTTACATTCAATAATGTTCGCTACATGCTCCATTCCTAATTTTATATGAGCATCTGTTAAACTGTTTTCATATTCATACATACGAACGATAATTCCACTTCCGTCTTCTGCCTCTTTTACTGTTTCTATCATAACATTTTGTTGATCCACTGATAGTAGTGACATCGCCTCATAAGGATTTCCACCATTTACTACATATGCCGGATAGTTTAACTTATATGCCTCTTTTACTGTTCCTCCCTGGCGCCATCCTTCCGCATGAGGATATAATGCATAAGTAAAGAAATGCTCTTCCTGATCTGTTGTAGGATTTGGTTCAATTCCTGATTTAATCAGTGTAAGTGCCATATTTCCGTCTTTTACGGAATGACCATATTTACAATCATTTAACAGGCTGACTCCATAATGTCCTTCCGACAAATCCATCCATTTCTGACCACAGCTTTCAAAGCGTGCCATATCCCAGCTTGTATTTGTATGTACTTTTCTAGTCAGGTTACCGAATTGTATATCAAAAGTAGCTTCATCGGTATGAATGTTAACAGGGAAATGTACCTTTAATAAGTGCTGATGTTCTTTCCAGTCAACATACGTGTTAAATTCAATTCGTCTGTTTTTTGCATAAAAATATATTTTTTGCTTTATAACAGAATTACTGATTGTACGGTCGATCTCCAATGTAGCACGAACTGCTCCAAGCTCTGTCCATTCCATACGGGTTACGTTTTCTACATCCCAGAATTTTTCTGAATAATAAATATCAATATCCCAGTTATCATAATAAATTGGCTTATCTTCATACATACGGAATAGATTTGCTCTTTCTCCATTTTGTAAAACTTCTCGTTTATTTTCTTTATCATAAATCGAAGTAAACATTCCCTGAGCATCCAGTTCAATATGATAGAATGGAGTATCCAGCATATTTCCATTCTGTTTAAATGGAAGCTCATCACCTGCATCGTTCTGATTTTCTATCTCAAATACTTTGCTTCCTTTAGATGGAAGTCCATTTAAGTATACAATTGTTCCTTCTTTTGTCTGTTGTGCCGGATAAACGGTTCCGTTCTCATCCTTTAAAGCTTTGATTTCAACTTCACCAAGATTTACTACATCATTTCGCTCAAAGCCCAGTGTATTGTAAATCGTTATACCCTCACCATCTGAAGTAAGTGTGTGAAGACATTCTTCTATCATAGCCGTTCCTTTTTCTTTTAATTCTTTATATTCTTCTTTTGTCACTTCATATACTTCTTTAATTGAAGATCCTGGAAGAATATCATGGAATTGATTAATCAAAATTGTTTTCCACATGTTATAAAGCTCTTTTGCCGGATAAACCTTTTGCTTTTGCATAGCCAATATGGATAACAATTCCAAGTCCATCATCATAATTTCACTTTTACGATTGGAACGCTTATTTCTTGCCATAGAAGTATACGTTCCTCTATGATATTCAAAATAAAATTCTCCCTCCCAAACCGGAAGTCTTTTATTATCTTTTACTCTTTCATTCAATTCATCAAAATAAGTTCTTGCAAATGCCTGTCTTACCTTTGGTATTCCCTTAATTCCTTTTTCCATGCGGATTGAATTTTCTAACATTTCTCTTGTCGGACCACCGCCACCATCTCCATAACCATAGGAAATCAAAATATCATTGTTAATCTCTTTGTTCTGATAGCGTTTCCAACCACCCATGATTGCATCCGGATGTAACATACCGTTATAGGTTGTGAAGAAGTCATTTGTATCCTGTCCTACTCCCAATGTTGTAATCAAATGGGTAAGTATTTCCGTGCCATCAATTCCTCTCCATCTAAGTGTATCATATGGCATTTTATTAAACTGGTTCCATGCAAGCTTTGTTGTCATAAAATAATCAATTCCACATTTTTTCATAATCTGTGGTAACGCTCCCGAATAGCCAAATACATCCGGCAGCCACAAAATACGGTTATCAACCCCAAATTCTTCTTTAAAGAACCGTTTTCCATGAATGAACTGACGGACAAGTGATTCCCCGGAAGTTAAATTGCAATCAGCTTCTACCCACATACCACCTTCCGGTTCCCAGCGTCCTTCTTTTACTTTTTGCTTCACCTGTTCATAAAGCTCTGGATATCTTTCCTTCAAAAAGTAATAAAGCTGAGGCTGACTGGACATAAATTTATAGTTTGGATATTCATCCATCAATTTTAATACGGTTGCAAAGCTCCGTCCTACTTTTTCCCTTGTCTGGGCAACCGTCCACCACCATGCTACGTCGATATGTGTATGACCAATACAAGTGGCAATTACATCATCATAACCTGCCATATCTTCATACAATGCTTTTTTTATGTATTCTCTTGCTTCTTTTACAGAATTGTAAAACTCTTTCGAATATGGAGTTCTCAAATCAAGGTAATTAATACAATTATTTAATACTGTTTCGATATCTCTTCTTACTTTATCGTCTTTTTCCATTCGATCAAATGCACTAAGCGGAACATATAAGTCGTAATACAATCCTTCAATCTCAGGATCAATTTCCAGCATTTCTACAATTAGGTTAAACTCTGAATGTAAAATTCCGGTATAAGCCTGAAGGTCAAGTTGGTAGGTCGTTCCTTCTTTTGCTTCTCTTGTTAATAAAACTCTTCTATGATTCATATCAATTCCCTGGGTCGGAACATCATCTACAAAAAGAAGAAATTGTGGATTTTTCGCATCATCCCATTCATCAATCTGTGTTTTTACATTCATCCATAACGCTTTCCCTGCAAACTCTTTTGGTACAGTAAATCTTGTTCGAAACCAGTCGTGCTGGTCTTTTCCATACCAGTGCATTGTTCTGCTGTCAAATGTTTCCCAATCACCTTCTGCCTGTTCTGCATCAGAAGGATAAATAAAATTCCCATGTTTTTTCTCTAATTCTTTTATTTCAATCCTTTGAACAACAGAAAGTTTCTTTAATTCATCACATATTCCTTTAATTCTCTTGTCAATTAACTCCATTCCAAAGTCCTCCTACTTTTCTGTCAGCGGATGCTGTTTCATATAATTTATCAATTCATCTACTGTTGTAAATGCAAGACCTGTTACTGTATCTGCACAACCATAGTAAATTGCAATTCGTCCGGTATCGGCATCAGTTAATGTCGCACATGGGAAAACTACATTCGGAACATCTCCAACACATTCGTATATCTCATATGGTGCCATAATATAAGCCGCAGAACGAAGTTTTACTTTCCAAGGCTCATCAATGTCTAATAATGCACAGCCCATACGATATACAAAACCATTACATGTATTAATGACACCATGATAAATGAGAAGCCATCCTTCATCGGTTTCAATTGGAACCGGACCCGGACCAATCTTTGTACACTGCCATGCAGATTCATCCTCTTTATAAGTAGACATAACATGTCTATGATGTCCCCAATATTCCATATCATTGCTTTGGCTATAAAAAATATCGCCAAAAGGTGTATGACCCGTATCACTCGGTCTGCTTAGCAAAGCATATTTTCCATGAATTTTTCTTGGGAATAACACGCCGTTTCGATTATATGGTAAAAAGGCATTTTCCATCTGATAAAACGTTTTAAAGTCAAAGGTATATCCCATGCCTATCGTCGGTCCATGATATCCGTTGCACCATGTAATATAATAACGATCCTCAATAAAGCATACTCTTGGATCGTAACGATATTCTCTTTTTAAAATTTCTGGGTCTGCACCTTCAAAAATAATTGGTGTATCATTGATTTCCCAATGAATTCCATCTTTACTGAAACCGGCAAAAATATCCATGCTGATACATTTACTGTCACACCGGAAAACACCTGCAAAGCCATCTTTATATGGTACAACTGCACTGTTAAAAACACTGTTGGAACTTGGTATCGCATCCCTTTGAATCACCGGATTTTGACTATAGCGCCACACCGGCATCTGATAGTTTTCTGGTTTTTCCTGCCATGGTATATTGGCAAGAGATTCTCCTATTATTTTGCTCATTTTATCTTCCTCCTAAACCATTTTCATAAAAAGAGGTGTCTCTTTTGGTTCTTTGCCATGAAACAATATAAATCTATGACTTAACCTACAGAGACACCCCTCTTTTTTACCTATCTTTGCTGGATTTTATTATTTATAAGCTGCATCAATCTGTGCTTGTGCTTCTTCCATTACTTTATCAAATCCTGCTGTCTTTAATTCTTCACTAATCTTCTTGACTAATTCTCTTGGCTCTTTTGCACCTGTAAATAATTCACTCTTATACTTTTCATATACAGAACGGCAGTTAGCAAGTTCTGTTTCAATCTTAGAAGTATCTAAGTTAAATCCTAATAATACAGATGGAGTTGCTTTTTCATTTAATTCTTTTACTTCATCCCATTGATTAAATTCATCTGTTGATAATTGGGATACGTTAAAGAATGTTCCCTGTGTATATCCTGCCATTTTCCATTCATTGTTGATTCTCTCAATTTTTCCATCATCTGTATAATTAAAGTTTTCACCTTCTAAGCCGTAGTAGAACGCATCTCTTATTTTAGAATCTGTATTAATTAACTGTAAAAACTCTAAGCATTTTTCTGGATATTTTGTACCAGAATAAATTGCATTTAATGAACCACGAACTGTTGTATTAGATACTACTGTATCGCTGAATTGAATTGCTTCTGCTTCTACACCCATATTAGGACCCCATGTGGATTTTGCTGCACCAGACCATCCTTGTGCTGTAAAGAACATTCTATACTCTGGAACCTGATCTGCATTTGGAGCATCTGCATTAATAATTCCTTCTTTATACATCTTATGAATAATATCTAATTGAGAAAGAATATCCTCTTGTTCTAACGCATTTACTACAGTACGGGAATCATCATCATATCTTACACCTATAGGTGGAAGTCCGGCTCCCATTTGATCATATACAGAAAGAAGCATATCTGCACCGCTCTTATCCATTACATATGGAGATGTTCCTTCTCCGTCTTTAATTTTCTTTAACGCCGGCTCTAAGTCTTTGTATGTGTTGATGTTTTTATAATCAATACCATATTTTTCTGCCATTGCTTTATCCCATACAAAATATTGAGTAGCAGAGCTATCTTTATAAGTAGGAACAGAATAAATCTTATCGTTAATGGAAACTGCTTTCCAGTAATCTTCTGGAATATATTTGTATAATTCTGGTGCTGCTTTTGGTAATAAATCTGTAATATCTAAAAATGCACCTAAATTTACTTCTGAATTGTATTTTGTAGAATCTGTAAACAAAATATCAAAATATTCTCCGCCGTTTGTAACAACACTTCTTCTATTTTCCCAATCAGCCCAGGAAACAACTTCTACATCAATATTTACACCAATTTTTTCTTCAAGAAGTTTATTTACATGTTCCTGCCATGCGTCGTAGTTACTTGGCATACCGGCACCAACCTGAATCCATTTTAATGTAACAACTTCATCCTTTCCTTCTTCTTGACTTTCTTCTGTCTTTGCTTCCTGACCTCCATTGTTTGCTTCTTCACTCTTAGATCCACATCCTGCCAGTGAAGTAACTGTCAATGTTAATGCTAGCATTGCAGCTGCAAATTTCTTCATTTTTCTCATAAATACATCCTCCTTTTGCTATTTCATTGCCTCTATATAAACCCTTTTTGAGTCTATATCAAAATCATCCCTTTACTGCTCCAATTGTCAGACCCGAAATAAAATATTTTTGGAAAAACGGATATGCACATGCAATTGGAACGATAATAATAATTGCGATTGCCATTCTGGCACCTTCCTGTGGCATTGCATTTTTATATTGCTGTAATGTAACGCCCATTGCCGGATTCTTTGCAAGTGCCTGAATATTTTGTAAAATGCTATTTAATAATGCCTGTAAAGAATACAGCTTATCCGTATTAATATACAAGGAAGACTGGAACCAGTCATTCCAATATCCAAATGTCAAAAATAATCCAATTGTAGCAATTACCGGTTTTGAAATTGGAAGTACGATTCTTGTAAATATGCTAAGCTGAGCAGCACCATCTATCTTCGCCGATTCAATAATAGAATCCGGTATCGTCGTCCTAAAAAACGTCTTACAGATTATAATGTTAAAAGAAGATACCGCCAATGGCCAAATTAATGCCCAAACCGAGTTTTTCAAACCTAACATATTTGTGTTTACTACATAGGAAGCAATCATACCTCCATTAAATATCATTGGAATAAATACTACCATTGTCAAGAAACCTTTTAACTTATAGTTTGGTCTTGATAACACATATCCCATTGTTGTTGTAAGAATAATACCGATTATCGTTCCAACAATTGTTACAAATAGTGATACTCCCAATGCACGTAATATGGTTTCTCCCTCGCCAAGTAAAAACCTATAAGCACCTAGCGAAAATTCTTTCGGAATGAAAGAATAGCCATAACGTTTTAGGGTCTCCTCTGAAGTAATGGAAATCATAAATACGAAAATAACCGGTAAAATACAAATTAAAGAGCATAAAACAAAAATAACATTAAAAATTACATTTGTTTTCGGTGCAATCCGATTTAAACGATTCATTCCTTCTTGCTCTACTTCTTTCTTCTTAGCCATGCTTTTCACTCCTCTCTTATATAATTGCACTTTCATCATCAATCTTCTTTACAATCCAGTTTGCTAACAGAATTGTAATACAGCATGCAACCGATTGGAAAAAGGTCGCCGCAGCTGTCATGCCAATTGGTGTTGACGACTGTAACGCATTATATACGAAGGTATCAATTGTTGCTGTTGTTGTAAATATAGATCCGGAAGCTCCTCGACTAATCTGATAGAACAGACCAAAATCAGAGTAGAAAACTCTACCTATATTTAAAATAAACATCATGATAACTACCGTTTTTAAACATGGAAGTGTAATATAACGAACCTGCTGTTTTTTATTGGCTCCATCAATAACTGCTGCCTCATATAAAGTTCCATCAATACCAGTAATACTTGCAAGGTATACTACCATGCTGTAACCCATTGTCTTCCACACTTGCATAAAAACCAGAATAAATGGCCAATAGTTTTTCTCCATATACCACTGAACAGGATCTTTTCCCATGCTTGTTAAAATCTGGTTAAATAGTCCTTTATCTACACTTAGAAAAGCATAAACAAAATATGCAACTACAACCCATGACATAAAATGTGGAAAAAACATCATTGTCTGGTATACTTTTGACTTTCTCTTACTGTAAATCAGATTAATCATAATTGCTAGCGTAACCGGTATTAAAATCCCTAAAATAATAAAAACTACATTATACAAAATTGTATTTCTTAGAAGTACAACAATATCATTTGATTTTATTAAGAACTCGAAATTTTTAAAGCCTACCCATTCGCTATGTAACAGATTATACAAAAATCCCTTTCCAGGAATTATTTTATAATCTTTAAAAGCAATTATAATTCCAAACATTGGCATGAAGCTGAATAGGAAAAACCAAATTGTAGTTGGCAATGCCAATAGTGAAAGTTCGGTATCATCTCTTGTCCAATGCTTCTTCTTATGCTTCTTAACAATTTGATTTTTACTTTTGTTAACATTACTCATAAAGGATACCTCCTTTTACAATTTCATTTGTTTATCCCTTGAATATAGCTTAACATACTTTACAAAAATATTCAACAATTTTTTAACATTATTTTTTATATTTTTTTACATAAATACCAATTTTCTTTTTAATCCATAAACAAACTATTGTTTTTTATACATTTTTTCTATTTTTCAACCTCATTTTCCTTTCTATATTATATCTTTTTTTTGCCTCCATTTCTTTGTTTTCGCATCAATATTTTATCTTTTTTTAACTTTTATTACTTAAAATCGTTGCATTTTATTAAACCCCCATTGTGATTTTTTACTTTATATGTTATAATGTTTACAATTATTAAGAACATAACATTATTTTAAATTGAATTTTTCCGAAAAGGCAGGAACATTACAATGAAAAAAATTACAATGCAAGATATTGCAAATGAACTTAATATCTCAAGAGTCACTGTTTGGAAGGTTTTTAATAATCATCCCGGAGTATCCGAGCCATTAAAACAGCAAGTCTTAAAAAAAGCACAAGAATTAGGATATCGTAAAATAGGACAGATTCCTGTTCAAGAGGAGCCAAACGTAACACCTGCTCCTTCCACAACAGACACAACTACGGTTTCTGTTGTAGTATCAAGACCGGAGTCTTCCATGTTTTGGACAAATATTATTCACCAAATTGCAAAAGAATTGAATAAATTTCAAATCAATTTGATGTATACCTATCTACCTTCCCGCATGCCGGAACATTACACACTTCCAGCTGTACTTACAGACGGAACTGTACAGGGAATTATTGTATTAAATGTTTATGACTTAGATATGTTTCACGCTCTCAATCGTCTAAACATTCCAAAGGTATTTCTTGATTCGATAACTGCTGTTGCCCCTGAAGAGCTTACCGGAGATTTAATTTTATTAGAAGGGAAATCTAGTATCCGACAAATTACGAATTCTATTATTGAAAAAGGACGAATAAAAATTGGTTTTATCGGAGATATTAATTATGCCAGAACTAACCTGCACCGTTATGAGGGTTTTCTTCAGGCAATGCAAGAGCATAGACTGGATGTAAATCCTGAATTCTGTATGACAACACCAATCGGTATTGACACCTATGCAGAAGAAATCAGTGAATTTTTAAATCATTTAAAACAAATGCCGGAAGCATTTATCTGTGTCAGCGATTATGTCGCTCATTTTGTATTAAAATACTTATTAGAGCATAACTATAATGTTCCAGCTGATATAGCAATTTCTGGTTTTGATGGTCGCTCGGAATATTTAGATACACCAGATTACCTGACTACGGTACCCGTTGAAACAAGAGCTTTGGGGAAAAAACTTGCACGACAGCTTTTATATCGCATGCAGTATCCAGATTTTCCATTTGAGGTAATTTATCAATATTACAAAGTACTCTATTCTTCATCCACCGATTTTGATTACAAACTTTAAAAAGATATATTTAAAAACTTGACAAAAATAAAAAATTGTGTCTACTATAATTAAATAATAATTACCAAAAAGCATACCGTTAACTGAAACGCCGTATGCTTTTTCAAACGATTGGAGTGTATTTATGAAAAGTAAAGAAATATTACAGGAAGCTAACAATCAATCTGAAAAAATTATAGCTAACAGGCGTTATCTTCATACGCACGCCGAAACAGGATTTGACCTGACAGAAACCATTTCCTATGTAAAAAATGAACTTATTTCAATGGGTTGCACACCAGTTGACTGCGGAAAATCTGGCATTGTCACACTTATAGGTGGTCAAAAAAATGGAAAAACATTTTTACTTCGTGCTGATATGGATGCACTTCCAATAGAAGAGGAGGCAGATGTTACTTTCCGCTCACAAACTGGAAAAATGCATGCTTGCGGTCATGATATGCACACTTCTATGTTGTTGGGAGCCGCACGAATTTTAAAAGCCCACGAATCTGAAATTGAGGGAACGATTAAACTAATGTTCCAGCCAGCTGAAGAAATCTTCGAAGGTTCCAGCGACATGATTCATTCCGGCTTATTAAAAAATCCAGATGTCGATGCAGCTTTAATGATACACGTTATGGCAGGTCTTCCATTTGAACCTGGTACTGTTGTTATATCCTCACCAGGTGTCAGTGCACCGGCAGCAGACTATTTTGAAATTCGTATTCAGGGAAAAGGCTGTCACGGTTCTATGCCAAATACCGGAGTTGATCCAATTAATGTTGCTGCTCATATTTTAATTGCCCTTCAAGAAATTAATGCAAGAGAACTGGCATTAATGGACAAAGCTGTATTAACAATCGGAACAATTAACGCTGGTGTAGCAGCAAATGTAATTCCAGACACAGCCGTTATGGGTGGTACTCTCCGAACTTATGATGAAGACGTAAGAGATACCATCAAAACAAGAATGTCAGAAATCGTGTCAGGTATCGCCTCTACTTTCCGTGCAGAGGCAGAAGTCGTATTTGGAAGCGGTTGTCCAACTTTGGTTAACGATCAATCCCTTTCTTCTTGCGCTGAAAACTATCTAAAAGAATTACTTGGTCAGGAAAAGGCCTTTACATCTGAACAGCTTCAGGCAATGTCCGGACCGGGAAAATCATCAAAGACGGCTGGTTCAGAGGATTTTGCATATGTAAGCCATGAAGTTCCTTCCATTATGATAGCATTAGCGGCCGGTCAGCCAGAAAAAGGCTACTGTTATCCACAACACCACCCAAAAGTAAAGTTTGACGAAACAGCTTTATCAACTGGAAGTGCTGTTTATGCCTATACTGCAATGAAATGGTTAGAAGAGCATAAATAAATTAAAACTATAATCACCTTTCAATGGTATTTCGCCCACTTTACAAACTCAACAATAACACACAAAAAAAGAAAATATCAATGATAAAACTTCTTACCGTATTACACTTAAAAATGATATTCTTCTATATTACTGTAATAACACCTTAAAATTGATTGCTAAAGGTGGGATATTAAGTGGAGATATTTATCAATTATATCGTTCTGAGTATTTGGAAAGTATGAAACAACAAAACAAAATGGTTTGTTTGCTGATTACTAAAATTGAAGAAGATATAAAACAAATGTTGTCGTGGAAAAATTAAAAGTTTGTATATTATGTATAATTAATTATTATTTTTTTGATTGTTTTTCTACTGTTAATTCTGTAAAAGTTTGTTATAATATAGATAAAGATATCTCTTTATCTTCCTGGTAGAAGATTTCTCGTAGAGCCACGAGAAGTAAATTAAAGAAAGCTCATAGAGAATATTTGGTTGTAGGGCGCAACCAAGTAAAAATAAAGAAAAGTCCACTGAGAAGATATCTTCCTCTGGTTTGGAAACAGACCAGAGGTTTTTACTATAATGGAGATAACTATGCAATATACATTTTTATCAAAGAAATTTTATGAAGATTATTCTAAAAATAAATACCCACAAATAGAAATGAAAGAAAATAGACCTTATGCTCATATTTATCTTGAATTATATGGCTATACTTTCGCCATTCCGCTTAGGTCGAATATAGACCATCCACATGCATTTTTTACAGATAAGAAAAATAAATGTGGTGTTGACTATTCTAAATCAGTTGTAATTACCAATCAAGATTATATTGATACGTCTACTAAAGTTTTCTTAAGAAATAACGAGTTTAAAAAATTACAAGGAAAAGATTACCGAATTAAGAAAGAATTTCAAAAGTACATAGAATTATATAAAAGAGCTAAAACTGATAAAAATGTACCTCACAGAGATAAAATAATAAGCTTTTCTACATTACAATATTTTGAAGAATACATAATGAAATTATAAATGGTCTTTTAAAAGGAAAGAATTGAAAATAAAAAGTTATTTTAATTTATAATCGTAAATTTTAGAGTTGCTACATTTGTAGTAACTCTTTTTTATATAATCGGAAATTCCTTCTGCCGGAGGAACCTATAAAAAAAGTCCTGAATAAAAGCGGGCACAGAAACAGGGCGATTACTGAAAGAGGTCTATATAGAAACCTTCTTCTGGTTCATCACTATCCTAGTTGTCATCTTCGCTTAGGAAATAGTGCATGTCCAATAAATCTGACTCTGACATGTTTTTGACGAGTTTTGCAATCATCCTCTCGGGTGGGTTTTGAATGTATTTGTTGCGAAGTTCCTCTAGAGCTTTTGAATCCATGATTGTTTACATCTCCCTGTCTACTGATATAGACAGTATGAAGCAGACAGGAAGATAAATCAAGAATCCTTTAAAATCCCTTAATATAGCTTATTTACTGTATTTCCAAGCATTTACCTACAACTCATATGGCGTCATCTGATATACATAATAATTCAGCCAATTAGCATACATCGTATTCGCATGTCCTCTCCACCGAAGTAGTGGCTTCTGATCTGGGTCATTATTTGGATAATAATTTTTTGGCAGCGCAATTTCAAGACCTTTCTTTTTATCTCTTTTATATTCCGCATCTAAAGTCATTCGGTCGTATTCTAGATGTCCCAATACAAAGATTTGTTTTCCTTCTTTTGCATAAACAATAAAAACTCCTGCTTCTTTCGATTCTGCCAGAATTGTTAAATTATCATTTCCCAATATTTCTTCTTTATTTACTCCTGTATGGCGGGAATGAGGTGCCCAGAATACATCATCAAAACCTCTTACAAATGGACACTTTCGATGAAAAACTTCATGCTCAAATAAACCAAACATTTTTTTATCCAGCAAATATTTATGTACCCCATAATGATAATAAAGTCCTGCCTGAGCTCCCCAGCATATGTGCAATGTTGACGTCACATGTGTCTTAGACCATTCCATAATTTTTTTCAATTCATCCCAATATGCCACCTCTTCAAATTCCATCTGTTCAACCGGTGCCCCCGTAATAATCAAACCATCAAATTTTTGTTCTTCCACATCCTCATAAGTCAGATAAAACTTATCTAAATGACTCGCCAATGTATTTTTTCCAATATAAGATGCAGTTGTTAAAAAAGTTACATCTACCTGCAATGGTGTATTCGATAGACTTCGAAGAAGCTGCACTTCGGTTTCTTCTTTCAATGGCATTAAATTTAATATCGCAATTTGTAATGGTCGAATGTCCTGTGATAACGCCCTGTTTTCATCCATCACAAATATATTTTCATTTTCTAATACTTTTTTCGCCGGTAAATTATTTTGAACTTTAATTGGCATCTTTTTACCTCCCCTTTTCATTTGAACTTATACTGCTGTAACATGACCTACAAAATACTAAAGCATATCAATAAATTCCTGTTCTGTAATAATTGGTACACCTAGTTCTTTTGCTTTTTTATTTTTCGATGAATTAGATTCTATATCGTTGTTAATCAAATAATTTGTCTTTGAAGTAACAGAACCTGTTACTTTACCCCCTTTTTCCTCAATTACTGCCTTCACCTCGTTTCGATTTGCAAACTGGTGAACAGAACCGGTAATAACAAAGGTAAGCCCTTCTAATGACTGTTCCTCTTTATTCTCTTTCATTTCTTCTAAATGAATTTCTTTTAATAAATCATCAACAATTCGATTATTTTCCTCTTTCTCAAAATACGCTTCAAAAAACTTTGCAATTACCTCTCCCACACCTTGGATTTCTATCAATTGTTCGGCTTTTGCATGTCGGATTTTTTCAAATTCATAGCCAAACTCTTTACAAATCAATTTAGCATTTGATAAACCAATATTAGGAATACCCAGACTGTACAAAAATTTAACTACATTAGTTTTTCTGCTTTTTTCAATCGAATCCATCATATTTTGAAATGATTTTTCTCCAAAACCTTCCATTGTGACAATCATATCCTTATGCTCATTTAATTTGTAAATATCCGCAATCTCTTTTATTATTCCAATATTAATCAGCTTTTCCAACGTTGCCTCTGAAAGCCCTTCAATGTTCATCGCGTCCCTGCTCACAAATAAAGTAAGTGATTTCACTTTTTTGGCTAAACATTCTTTATTTATACAATATAATGCTTTTACGCCGTTTTCATTTTTAATAACTGTTTCATGTTCGCATACCGGGCAATGTTCAGGTATCGGCAAATTACCACTTTTTGTTAAATTTTCTGCAATTTGTGGTATAATCATATTTGCTTTATATACAGTTATTGTATCACCTATTCCAAGCTCCAAATTTTCAACAATACTAATATTGTGAAGACTTGCTCTGCTTACCGTCGTTCCTTCTAGTTCCACCGGCTCAAATATCGCAACCGGATTAATAAGACCTGTTCTTGAAGCACTCCATTCTACCTCAGTCAATTTTGTTTCTTTTATTTCATCTGCCCATTTAAATGCAATGGAATCCTTCGGAAATTTTGCCGTTCTCCCAAGGGACTGTCCATATGAAATATCATCGAATATGAGAACAAGACCATCGGAAGGAAAATCATTCTGCTCAATTTGCTTTGAAAACCAAAGAACGGTTTGCTCTATTGTTTCCTTTTGAACCATTTTTCCCTCAACAACCTCGAATCCCATGCTTGCAAGCCATTTTCTCTGTTCTTCTCTGGAATTCTTAAAATCAACTCCATCCGCTTGCACAAGTGCAAAAGCAAAAAAGTGAACGTTTCGTTTTGCCGTGATTTCACTATTTAACTGACGTACTGAGCCACTACATAAGTTTCTTGGGTTCTTGTATTTCGCATCAATCAAATCAATTTCCTGATTAATTGCCTCAAAATCCGAATATTTTATTACTGCCTCGCCACGTAAAACCAATTCTCCCTTATAAGAAATACGAAGTGGAAGATTTTTAAATGTTTTGGCATTATTGGTTATTACTTCACCTGTTACACCATTTCCTCTTGTTACCGCCTTCACAAGTTCACCGTTTTGATAAGTTAAAACAATCGTCAACCCATCCAATTTCCAAGAAAGAATTCCTTCTTTCTCTCCAAGCCAGTCTGCCAAAGCTGCGACCTCTTTTGTCTTGTCCAAAGAAAGCATCGGATACGCATGATTTTCTTTTGGAAGTTCACTTAAAACCTCATATCCTACTGACACAGTAGGACTACCAGCCATCACAATATTGGTTTCTTTCTCTAACTCAACCAGTTCATCGTATAACTTGTCATATTCGAAGTTACTGATTATTTCTTCTGCATCTTGATAGTAAGCCTTCGCTGCCTTATCTAACGTTAAAATTAACTCTTTCATCCGTTCCAACTTTGAATTCATATTTGTATTATTCCTCACTTCTACTATTTAGATTTGATTCTAAAATTTTCTTTTCCATTGGAGTTATTTTGCGGTATGTTCCCACTCGAAGCCGTCCAAGCTCAATATTCATAATACGAATACGTTTCAATCGGGAAACCTTATACCCTACAGCCTCACACATACGTCTAATCTGCCTGTTTAATCCTTGTGTCAAAATGATTTTAAAAGTCTTTTCATCAAGAACCGTTATCTTACATGGTCTGGTTGTCCGTTCCAGCTCTTCTAAATAAATTCCTTTCTGCATCGTATCAACCATTTCTTTTGTAATCTTTTTATTGACTGTTACAATATATTCTTTTTCATGATAGTTACTTCCCCGTAATATTTTATCAACAAGTTCGCCTTGATTTGTTAATAAAATCAGACCTTCCGATTCCTTATCCAGCCTTCCAATCGGATAAATTCGTTTTCCATAATTAATATAATCAACTATATTATTTTTATCCTTTTTGCTCGTTGTGCAGACAATTCCTCTTGGCTTGTGAAAGGCAATCAGAATATCTTCTTCCTCTTTTATCACAGGTTTCCCGTCAACTTTAATCTCCTGGTCTGGAAACACCTTTTCTCCCATCACTGCCTTTACACCATCCACAGTAATTCTTCCTGCTTCTAGCAATCGGTCTGCCTCTCTTCT
The DNA here is from genome assembly GCF_009696045.1 of Velocimicrobium porci. GTDB lineage: Bacteria > Bacillota > Clostridia > Lachnospirales > Lachnospiraceae > Velocimicrobium > Velocimicrobium porci. Next base: position 121,604 of record NZ_VUMT01000004.1, read on the forward strand.
TGAACAATATCCAGCTTCGCTTAAATATTTATTGATACGGATTCCTTCCTCTTTCATTGATTGCATTTCTCTTTCTCCTACTACATATCGTTAACTCTTTCGTATCCTCACTCATGAGGGACTTGCTCCACTTTGCGTGCCAGATGCGTGTTGCATACTTTTTGCAACAATACTCCTTTCGCATCTGTGCACATCCTCGCGGAGCGTTTTTGCTTTATAGGGGACGAAGTTTCCTATAAAGCAAGAGAGGGTGCACTTCTGCACCCTCTTATTATATCCTAAAAAATATTTTTTGAAAAGCCACATAACTCAGCTTCGTCTGTCACTCCTTCTTGCAGAACATGAGCTCTCTGTGCTGCATAAAGCTCTGCTTTTGTTGCTTCAATATATGGTGCAACAAATAAGATACCAATTCCACAAAGCAACAGACCCAAAAGTGACCATCCAATAAAGGATAATTCCAATACAAAAATATTCCATTTAAATCCATTTGTCATTTGACGGCTTAATTCAAATGCTCTCTTTCGAGAAATCTGTGGGTTTTCCATAATAATATATGGAACAAAATAATATTCATAAGTCTTTATTATTCCAGGTATGAAAAGCAATAAAGACCAAAGGAAGATGAATATCTGCTTTAATAATAGTGTCCCTATCGTATGCAAATAATTTCCGTTCGTAAATCCCGAAAACATGTCTGTAAACTCTGTGTCATACTGTCTGGAACGCATAAAAAAGTAACATTTTCCTGCAAGAAGCGGCAATGCCAAAAAAATCATAAACAAAAGCGTAAACGCAGTTCCTGAAAAGATAACAGTTGTAGGCAGCTCGTTTCCAAAAATCTTACTATAATTGGATACAATCTTATACGTAGAACCAACATTAGCAATTAATTCTCCTACTAAAACAACCGCAAACGATAACCAATAGGTTCGTTTTAACACCTCTTTGGCATTTTGTTTTAACTCTCTTCTAGTCCACATCCTATTTTCCCCTTTCCTCTCTTGGCAAATCCATTTGCCTATAATATATCTTATTCTGATTTTTTATCATTAGAAGTTTTCTCTTCTTTTGTTTCTTGTGTATCTTTATCAGAATTTGAAGCTTTTGTACCATTATTTAATACTTCTTCATTAAACTTCTTTAAATCTGCATCAATGCTTAACGCCTCTTCCAATTTTGTACTTACTTTATCTACTAAATTTTGGACTTCTTCCTCTTTATCGGTTTCTAAAATAAACTCACTAATCTTAGCATCTGCACCATTAAAAATCTGGAATTGTCCATCATCTGTTTTCTGCAGGTATAAACGACTTAATCCAGGTGCTAGTGTCTTTATATCTTTAAATTTATACTCACTATAAATATATACAAGATAGCTTCCTTTCTCAAGTCCCTTTACTGTATAACACTCAATATTTTTAACATCATCAACATATCTGTACTTAGCTTTTATTTCTTTTTTATTAATTAAATCAGGATTTGAATGGATTTCCTTTAAAAGATCCATATCACATTTCATTCCCCCACTATAATAACTTTTAACTAGCTTTATTATTTTTTTATTTGCTGTTTTTGTTAATACAGGTTCTTCTGGTTCTTCTGTTGGTTTTGGTGTTGCAGTTGTCTCTTCTGCTTTCTTTTCCGTATTTTCTGTTGCTTCTACTTTTTTTTCTACTTCTGTAGAAGTTTTTTTCGATGGTGATACAATCGAAAATACTACTAATCCAATAAACATTGTTGACATCGTTACTAATAAGACCATTTTTTTATATTTTAATTTCATTTTATTTCTCCTTTAATTACCCAAGATTCTATACTTTTTCATTCGGGTCATATCCTAAATAATATTATCAAATATATCCTGAAAAATCAATACTAATATTACCACGATTAACTGTTTTGTAATATTTTTGTAATATTTCTATTCTTTTCCTATTGATTATACCTCAAATTAAACTCTATGTAAATCAAATTTTTTTACAAAAGGTATTTACATTTCTAACCAGATTGTATATAATAGACTATGTGCTTATGAAAAAGTATTTGCATCCGTTGCATAGCTGGATAGTGCATTGGCTTCCGACGCCAAAGGTCGCAGGTTCGAATCCTGTCGGATGCATATAAGAATTCTAAAAACAGGGAAGAAATCTTCAATACTAGATTTTTCCCTGTTTTTATTAATACATATAATCTGGTGAAATAGTTCTTCTATCGTATTTCTTTTTATTTATCTTGCTTCTAGATAGAAAATGCATTGGTTTCTCTGGAATACAAATACACCTGATTCGATAAAACTTCTTCTTTTGGTACTTGTGTTCCATTTATATCTGATACCATCGCTTTTAAAACTTCTTTTTCTAATTTTACATCATTAGGGATTAATAGAACCTCATGAATACTACTCGGTAGTATATAGAAATCAGACTGATATGTTTCGGCGAAATCCCGAATCACATCTTCATAGATTAAAGTACCTGCTCCATTCCTTCCACAGGTATTCGTCAATACATAAATTGGCGGGCTATCACTTTTTTTCAAACCGCCGGTTAAAGAATTCATCACACTCTCGATAACTTTTTCCTTATACTCTTCTTCCAAAACCGGCATGGACTCCATCGTATAATGATCTAGAACTCTCTGTATATCTTGTTTTATAATTTCTTCTATCACTTCTTCCATTGTACAGATTCTAGCCGGAAAAATACGTGGTGTATTAATACTTGCAAGTTTTAATAATTCCTTTTTATCAATCTTCCATTCATTAAGCCAGTCATTGGTAACTTGGATTGTCCCAATCTCATTCGTATCTTTCCGAATCAGGCAGTGAAATACTATCGCCAAATCTAAAAATTTAAAATGAGGAATCTGCTCTAATAGCTCTTTATTTTTCTCATAGTTGACTAAGCGGTAAATAATACGGTTTTTTACTGCTTCAAAAGAAATATCAAGTGTATTATTCAACAACTCTTTTTCTCTTTTACAGTTTTCATAACAGCAGAGAATTTCTTCTACAATCGAATCAACCGATCTTCCATGACAAAACTCTTCATAAAACTCTTTTATATAAATACTAGGGGTAACCTTCTCTCCCTTCTTCAAAATTAAAATACTTTCGAGCTTCGTTCCATTATTTTTAATCACGGAATCTTTTGTAATCTCATACTCCTCTCCCATATAACATCTAAGCTTATTTATAACTGCATCAATAAATTGTACAATTGTATCTTCCATTCAATCTCCCCTTCTCAATTTAGTAATAGTAAAATGTTATTGTCCCTTATTTTACAAGTCTTACTCGAAAATAACAACTCCAATTTTCACCAAACTTTTTCTCTTCTTTTGTCTATTTTTCCGATGCCGCACTGTAAGCAATAAAAACTTGTCCCGGCAAATAGAAAAGCCACATACCAAGTCCGGAAATTTTTGTCATATGATTTAACATCTCAAAATCTAGATAAGAAGATGCCTGATAGATTCCTACATTCAAATCACACAGGAAATATAAAATAAAACCAATTGTCAAAAAAACAGCCTCTTTATTATGATGATAACTTATAAGCAGTTTACAAAGATTATAGGAAAAACAGGAAAAGTAGAAAATTGCGGTTTTTAAAACAACATCAATTTCTACTCCAAAAAATAAAAGAAGGAATAAAACAAACGCCGTTATGATCAGACAAATAACAACCTGGCAAATCATTTTTTTCCTTTCTCGCCCGCTCAGATAATAAGAATATAGTCCCTGAACACACAGAAATGCGAAAAGTCCTGGTAAATAATTTTCTGTGAACAAAAGAAAACAATCGGCTACCAAAAGAAATCCATAAATCCATTTAAAGATTCTCTGTTTCCAACTGCTTACTGCTTCTTTTGCACTCCAAACATAGAAAGCACAAAAGAAAATTCCAACATATTTGAAAATACCAGACAAAAGAATCTCTTGTCTGGTAATGTCTAATATGAAAAAATTAATATAAATAAAACTTTCAAGAATAAAAAATAATTCTGTTCTCCTAGAACCAAATCTCTCCATCTAATTTTCCGCCTTCCCGTACAATCTCAAGAAGCCGTCCTGCCGCTTTTGCAGGCACAGGCTCACTGTATAAAAACCCTTGTGCCTGATTGCATTTTGCATCTTTTAAAAAGTCTTCCTGGCTTCCACTTTCCACCCCTTCTGCAATGACATTGATACCTAATGCTCTTGCCAGAGAAATTAAAGTGGATATAATTGCTCTGCTATCTCTATCTTCGGTAATGCTGTCGATAAAACTTTTATCCAGTTTTAAACTATCCAAAGGAAGGTGTTTTAAATAATTCAATGAAGAATAACCGGTTCCAAAATCATCCAAGGAAAACAAAACACCTTTTTGTCTTAAGTCAAGAATACACTGCATTGTATAATTAATATCTTCAATCGCAATTTCTTCTTTAATTTCTAACTCCAAACAATTTGGAGCTATTCCCGTTTCCTCAATAATATTACTAACCATGGAAACCAAATGTTTATCTCTAAACTGTCGTCTCGAAAGATTGACTGCAAGAATCACGGAAGGAAATCCCTGATTCTCCCATTCTTTTAATTGTTCACAGGCTCTTTTTAATACCCATTCACCAATTGTTACAATCAAACCGGTTTCCTCGGCAACCTGAATAAACTCCGCCGGCAATATAACACCCTTTGTTGGATGATTCCAACGAAGTAATGCCTCGAAACCTATAATTTTCTCATTTTCCAAGTCAATTTGTGGCTGATAATAAATATCAAATTCCTGATTTGTTATTGCACTTCGAAGCTGAGCCTGAATTTCTATTTTGTCCATCAAATCTTTATTAATTGATTCATCATAATAAAAGTAAGTATTTTTCCCATTACTCTTCGCTGCATATAATGCAGAATCAAGATTTTTCAGCACGGTCTGAGTCGTCTTTCCATCCTTTGGAACAAGACAGACTCCAATACTTAATGTCACAAAAAATTCACGGGCAGCAAGCACAAACGGATAAGAAAAAATGCTTTGAATCTTTTTGATTTTTTCTTCATAGACACCAACATCTTCAATGTTCTGAGTTAATATAATGAATTCATCTCCACCAAAGCAGGATAAATAATCATTTTCGTCTGTAATCTGCTTAATCCGGTCGGTTGCATCAATAAGAAGCTCATCTCCATAGGAATGGCCAAGCAATTCATTAATTCGCTTAAAATTATCTAAATCAATATACATCAGGGCGATTGTTTCATCTTTTCGGAGCGTTTTTATCACACTATCTAATTGTTCTGTAAAAGCTGTTCGATTTGGAAGCCCTGTAATGTGATCGGTATATGCGGTTTTTTTATATTTTTCTTCGCTCTTTTTTAACTCTTCGTACTTTTCAATAATGATAGTATTTTCATTTTCTATCTTTTCATATTCTTCTTTTAGCTGATTATAACTTTCATTTATTTCTGTATATTTTTCTTTTATCTGTTCCTCTGCTTTTCTATTTTTACGATACTTTGTAATATAGTATAATAAGAAAAGAAATAAAAAAACACAAAGAATAGAAGTTGTAATTATTATCCAATTCATAAATAATCATTCTCCAACCAATTAATCTCTCTTGGTCATTATACTTGATTTTAATCGAAAAATCTACCTTTATCTATATTCTTAACAGATGATTCCATTTTATTCCTTTTCTTTTTCCGAGCGAAACAAACCTAAACCGTCTTCATAAATTAAATTTTTATTTAAATATCGTGAGTCAAAACTTACATCCTCATCAAACCACTCCGGAGCAATAAAATTTTTTGCCTGTTCTAATGAATCAAACTCTACCTCGACAAAACACAGCCCCTCCAACGCACCATGAAAAACGTCAAGCTCTGCTTTTCGCTCCCCTTCTAATGGAATGATATATCGTGTCTTTTCGATCATATTCCCATCTACTTTTTTCTTCAGATGCGTATAACCTTCTTCCGTCAAAAAGACCTCTACCTCTTGATTTACTCTCGCTTCTGCTTCTTCCTCATCCTCCGTTTTTACCCCAAGCTTTGATTTATAAGTAAGGATATAAGAATCATTACTTTTTCGAATTCGAATTACAGGTGATTCACATAAATACCCTTGTTCTATTCTTTTAGACGGATAAGTTTCATATCCTTCCGGTAAATATTTTACTGTATATTTCTTTTCGATTTCCATATTATATTATCTCCGTTCCTTTTTTTCTATTGTATCCAAACAGGCCTTTACTTGCAACTAAATTGTATTAATTTCCAAAGTAAAGGCTCGTTTTCTCTTAATCAAGTAAAAATAATGAACGTTTTTTTATTTCTACTTCTGCCACTCCCACTTGATTTTTTACATTTTTTGCATATATAATGACTTTTCTTTTTCCCTCAATGTTATAATTACTATTTTCATAATTAAAAGCATATCGACGTCCACTTACCAAACTGTTTCCGCTTTTTACCGAAAAAACATTATCTTTATCCGCATTAATGATTCTTCCCGAATCCAAATCCAACACGGAAGTAATTCTTGTACCATCCTCCATATAAATCTTTGCCTCCTCCAGATTTTCGGATAAGAGATTTACCTCCCATGGCACAAACACAATCTGTTGAGTCCCGGATTCCTCAAATGTATCCGTCTCATTTTTTGAAAAATCCTTATTAAGATACAAATAGTATGTATTTTTTCCTTCTCTTTCTTCCAGACACACAGTTCCTTCATTTTCGACCAAAACAACCGGTGGCTTATAAGAAGCCCGATAAGAAGCAATCATCGTATTGACAAATAAACGAACCTCCATATCATTTGTAACTTTTGAATGTCCCACGCCGGAATACGTTACATTACCCCTGTTATAGATATAATAATTATTTGTCGCATCTTTCGGAGAGACTCCATAAACATTACTGTTCTTATGAATTTTATCTTCAGCAAGACAATACCATACCGTTAATTTTTCATCTTCAGGATTTAATTGAAAATATTGTCCATGTGTAACAGCCGTTTCAAATCCGGGATCAATTTCATATGGATAGTGAGTTATCTGCCCTTCGTTTAAACGTTCAACACGATTTGTAGCACAATTGTCATCATTGTCTATTTTTAAATCCTTAAAATTCATATATTGCGGATAATATCCATAAGCATCTTCTAAGTATCCGCCCTGTGCAATTCGTTTTAAGGCGTAATAAGTATACCCATGTATTTCTTTATAACTATCCCTTCCATCTGGTTTTGTTGCTTTATCTTTTTTATCCAACTCCTCTTTAAGCTTTGTTCCCGAATATAAAAGCGGTGTTCTCGCCCCAAATCGGTCCATTCCCAGTGTTTCCCTAAAGTAAACACTGGCATGATATCCATAACCCTTTTGATTTTCTGAATTGTATAGGGAAGTCACGTCATGAGTAAACAATACACTTTTTCCCTGGTCAATAAAATACTGTATGTAATCCAATGCCCCATATTGATTTGAAATATCATCATACATATCAGCAAATCCGAGAATCAGCATATTATAATCCTTTAGTTCACTTGGTACAATCGGTTCATTTTTGTGAAACTCATTACCAGGCTGTTTAAAAATCTCCTCATATTCCTCTATTGTTTTCGTTTCAAATTGGATTGTATAATCATTTAAATTACTTGTATATTTTTTAAATTTCTCATCTTCTTTTAAGACCAGTGTACTATTATAGTTTGCATTGATTTGAAGCACTCGAATCTTTTCTTTTTCTTTTTTTGAACGCTTAACTGCACAATATCCTGTTTCCACCTTCCGAATCGCCCTGTTACCTGAATCAAAAATTTCAAGTTTCCAAGGTATCGCTCCGATGTACACATCTGGCAATGAGAAACCTTTTCTTGGAATTGTATATTCAGTTCCGTCTGCTCTAAAACCCCTCTCCCTGCTATAGATTACTTCTGATTTTTCATTTTCGTCAAAATGACCATCTCCATTTACATCTACAAATAACCTGACTCCATAGGATTTATCTTTTATCTCGTCCTCCGATTCAAGGCGGAATGTAAATGTAAATTCTTTTGAATCTCCATTTTCCGTTGTATTTATATAATTTGGTTTGTCAATCGTACCATCGCTATTGTTATCTTCACCATTATATTGATTTGGTTTTTTCAATAGGATAAGCTTTGGCCTTTTGGGATTTATGAAAGGCGAAAGGGAACCTGCATTCTCTTCACTGGCCAAATTATTATATTTCATTTTATTTTCTTTTACAAACCGATAAACATTAGAACTGGTATCAACAACTTTTTTTGTATAAGAAGTTTCTGTCCGATACAAATCTGAGTCCATCAATATTGGAAGACCAGCTTTCAAAAAATCCTCCAGTTTTTCTTTTTTCAAATTAGATATATCATTGCCTGGCAAACGACATGTTGTATCGTTTATTGTCGTCCCGAAAGAATTTTTTAACCATTTTACAGAATACTTTTCTCCACTAATAATTTTATCACCGACATGAAGGTATATTTTCCCATCTAAAGTACTATCATTATAAACCGGAAGCTGTTTTGTCCGAACCGAATCAATATAAAAATCCTTTAGCCGGAACGCACCACGATTTAACCCCATATAAATCAAATCATATTTGCTATTAATGTCCTCAATTCGTCCTATAAATTCAGATGAAGTCATAGGTGTTATTACAATTTTCCCTTCGATTGACGGAAGATACCACCGTAATGCAAACGAGTCCATTGTAAATTCATTACATGGTTCAATATCTAATACAGAAAATTCATCCTCTTCCTTTTCTTCTTTTCCCCTCTGATCGGGTCCGATAATATATTCAACTGCCGAAGCAGGCGATTTATCGGTATCATTTTTTTCTTTTAAATACTCCAAAAAAGAATGCGAATATTTTGTATCTGCAATTGCTCCCGTCGCATAAAAAGAAGTCATTGTATTATCTCCATTATAAGTAAACACATGACCATGAACGGATTCACTGTTTCCAACTTCCGGATCCAGTCGTTTTTCATTCCATTGCTCATTATCATTCCAATAAGTATATGGATTTTTCCCCGTTTCGCCAATTGCAGGATTGACCATTAAAAATGTATACTGTGTCCAATAAGTGCTTGCAATATCTTTTTGCAGGCTATATTTTCCATTTGCAATCAATGGTTTCTCCTCACCATCGTTTCCATAGAAAAATAAGTTATGGAATAAAACCGGATCCATTGTCCGAAGCATAATACCAAGTTTAAATACATTATTATTACTTCCGGTTAAGCTTGCATTTTCTCCGATAACCTTTTTGTTAAAATCATAAATCTGCGTTGTAACCTTTTTTGTATTCAAATCTCCAATTCGACCGGCTATCCCCTCCGTTATGAAATTCCAATCATAAATAACACTGACATAATCTTCTTTTGCAACTACCTTCTTAAATATCTTTTCAGCTGCTTCCCATGAAATATCATAAGTTCCAAATGTACTTCCTCTTTTTTTCAGTTCTTCCTGTTTAAAGTCTTTTCCATACTTCTCCCACATGGAAACTAACGCTTCATTATGAGAACGGTATTGAAATGAAATAAGATTCGCCTTATCGATCCATTGCAGATTCTGATTTAATTCATGCGGTTCAATCGTTTTAAAATAAACATAATAATTTTCCATTTCTGACTCAGAAGAAAGACCTAATGTCCGTTTTAAAAAGTTATTTTTATTTTTATATTCATATACTCCGCCTTTTCTCGTTCCTTTGTCTGTTCTCTTTGTATACCAGCGCTCTCCAGCTTCTTTCAATAATTTACCCGGTTCTGTATCAGTCTCCTTCATCCCATAAACACTGTGCCACACAATAGAGCCTTTTCCCTCTGTCGTTTTTTCCATTTTCTCCCATTGTTTATTGTTTTGGTTGAAATTTCCTCTTCCATTACCAACATACTCATAATAACCATATAATGTTGTTTCTTTTCCATCCTCCCAGCTATCTGCCAATTCTTCTTTTTCATCTAAAAAAACTGTCTTTTGAACCCATTTTACATCCGCTGTTCCCATTGACTTTAGCGTATCTAATGTAGGTTCTGTGGATGAATTTTTCGTCAGCATTTTATCAATTTCAATTGGTTCTGCACCTTCAAGCTGATAACCAAACTCAGCAACTCCTTTATAAGGAACGATTTCCAAAATAACAAAAGGATTTTCTTTACTTCCTCTTGGTTTCGTCCTATCTTTCTTAATCTGTTCAAGTTCTGTTATAATCGTTGTTTCCATAACGGGTTCTCGTCTTTCCGCTCTTTCCGCATGAAACCAAATGTTTTGAAAAAACTCACTCTGATAAAGTACAGTTCCAAACAAGCAAAATGCAACTGTTAACAGAATAATACGCCATTTTTTTCTTTCTTTATTCCTCATATAACAGACCCCCTCTTTCCTTCTACAATCATATTCTCCTAACTATTAAGTTCAACCAATTTATTACGCAGGCGAACCTTGTTTTCCACCTGGTATTCTCTGTTTCCCTGATTTAAAGTCAGAGAAACCGTAACTAATGACCCATCATTTTCAATGTTAATTGCCTTTACATGACGAGCCATCAGACATTCCTCGTTCGGTTCAAACGTTGCCTTTTCCTCTTTAAAACAATATAAGTTTGCCTGACCGTCATACCATAATATTTTCTTATCTTTTATCAGACTCGTATCTTCATTTATCTGATACAGAACACACTGTTGTTTTGCCAAATTATAATCCTCTATATAATTTGCCTCTAAAATACTGTCACAAATCTGATTCATAAGAATCTGAGATTCTGCTTGCAGGTTCAACTCTTTCTTTGCCTCATTATAACTTTTATTCCCTGTACTCAAAAAAATTGCGACTGATAACATTACTGTCATTGAAACCGCTGCTGCCAATATAATTTCAATCAGCGTTATTCCTTTATTCCCCAAGCTATTCATCCAATCCCTCCAATATCACGGCTCTAAATAGTGAAGCCCTGTATCTTTCACCAAATGAAGTCGATAAGTTCCATTCCCTTCAATTGTAATCTGACTACAGTAAGCATCATTGGAAAATGCTCCACCTTCTTTCTGATATCCTATTTTTATCATATTTTCTTCATTAATCGACTGCCCGTCTGCTTCTATAACAACCGAACTTCCTGCCACTTTTATCGCTTCTTTTTGTTCCAAATTTTCCCTTTTTTTATCTTTATCTAACGTTACAAAATAACCGTCAGCAGTCTTGAATAAATAAAAGTACCTTTTTTCTTTTTTACTCATTGTTTCCACTAAAAGTCGATCAAGCTCATCTTCAATCTTCGCAACACATTTTTTCGTATTTCCAAATTGAATATATTGAATTGCCACGAAAGAGGATCCAACGAGAATTCCTACTATTGCCATTACAACAATTATTTCAATTAAAGTAATTCCTTTGTTATTCAAGCGAATTCTCCCCTCCTCTTATCAATCCTTGTTCTTCTTCCAGTTTTCATAACTTACATACTTAGAATAATTTATTTGTTCGGAACTATTTTCCGAAACCTTATATTCTTTCAAGTATGAAACAATTATTTTAGTAGTATCTGCCTCTAAAAGCTGTTTTATCTTCTGTGGGTTTGCTGTAACTGATATTCCGCCAGACTTAAGAAATACATCTCTACCAGAAAGCAAAAGACCTTCAAAATCATCTGATACTGAAATATCCCCTGTGGCAACAACAATACATGGAAGCATATTTCCATCGTCATCGGTTCCATATTGCCTTCTCATATCACTATCCCAATTTATATCACCATCTGCCAAAATAACATTTCCATATAGAATTCCATCTTTATAAATAGCTCCTGTCTTTTGGTTCCTTTCCCATAAAGCTGCATCATTTTTTAATTTATCTACATCGACAATTCGCTCAAATAGTGGAAGCTTTGCCTTATCTTCTAACCGGACTTCTCCTTTTGAAGCTTCCGGTAATGTACCAATTAATCCTAACTGCCTTGATTTATATTCCCTTCCTTTTCTCACCGCATAACGTAACAACGTTGGTTTCAATTCATCATTGCTCAGTTTAATCCCAACATTCTGCCCATCTTTTTCTTTATATAACACAGCACCTGATAATAAAAGTGCCTGTTTTCCGTCTGCAAGCCGGATTCCTTCCTTTGTCATGTATGGGTCTGCACCAGAGGAAATCGTATGGCTTTTATAACGATAAAATTTCTCGTAAAATTTCTCTGCTAAAGCTTCGTTCTTAAAATTCAAATAGTAATAACATTCTTCCCCACTGCTTCTTTTTAAATAATAAGGAATCACCGATTGCTCCTGATTAATATATTCTTTTACAGAAAATGACAAATATTCTTCATATTTTGCATAATCTAACTGATAGGTACCATCCACATTTCGTTGAATAAAATCTTCTGGAACAAAATATGCAATCTGATTACTTCGAACAGAAACCGACTCACCTAACATAATATCTTTATTTTTCTCACTTTCTGTTCCATATCTTGATATAAACGCTCTGCCGGCTAATTCTAAAACCGAAAGCTGTTCCATATTTAATGTGCTGTTTGTTCCATTTAAACTAATTGCACTATTGTATTCTGAATTTTTGTCAATATTATTATTTAACCACGATGAACCTTCGTCTGGTAAATAATTTTTCTTGCAATGATAACCATAATACTCTCCTGATAAATAAACGCTGTTATTCTTTCCATTTATCTCCAAATCATCTTCTACATTGCAACTTCCGTTTATCTCCAAAATAGAATGGTTCGAATTTTCATCTGTAGAAATATTTTCTACCCATACATTGCAGACCTGATTCGCTGTTTTATCCCCTATTCGAAGCCTGCTATCTCCCAAAAGTAATATATCTCCTCTTGAAATCAAATAATCTGCAATAATTTTCAGACTTCCTCCATTTAATTCAATACCAGCCTGGCGTTTTGATAAATCTCCATAATCGGTTCGTTCCTTCGTTCCGGCATATACGTTACCGTCAACATTTACTGCCCATGCACCATCTAATTTTACTTTGTTATCAGCTAAGATTGCATAATTCGTATACTCCGGATAAATTCCTCCATTTTCTATTTTTAATTCTGGAATTTCCATTCGGATATCAGTCTTAATCCGTGTAGAAAATGTATTTTTTTCCTGTTCCACCCTCACATTACGAAGCACAATATAGCGTTCTTTTTTATGTACCTCTAATTTATTTTCTCCCTTGTCTAATATTTCTCTCTTTAAAAAAGCATTTCTTTCACTCTCATTCAAAAGCTGTTCCATTTTAGTTACATCATAATTATAGGTAGTTCCATCAAAGGAACTCATTCCGTCAGACAGCTTATCAAGCATATTCCGAATATAACAATTATCAAACTCTTCCTGTGCCGTTTTCGTACCATCTTCACAGATTGTTGCATATTGTTCTAAAACCTCTTGATAAGCTGCACCAGAAGCTTCCGAAGAAAGATTAATAAGACCTGCTCTGATCTGTTCTATCACATTATCGGTATCATAAAAATTCTTCTTTGTTTCTCCCTCAATTTTTCTCATCGAAATGTTGGTAATCGTTGCGCTCATTGCAGCCACACCTAACAGCCCTATGAAGGCAATTGCAGTTAATACAAATAACAACGTTGAGCCTCTGTTGTCGTTTTTTATTTTCATCTTTTTTTCACATTCCTTTCATACCAGTAAGCTCAATATATTTATCTTCTTCGTTCCGACTGTTGTATGGATAGACCTCCACCTTAATTTCAGCCCTTCTTGCTATATTATCTTTCGTATCAACCAGATAATTTTTATACTTCACCAAGTTAGTCGTTACATTAGAATAAACGGATTTTGCAAAAGTCTGGACCGGATTGTCAATATAAAGCTGATATCCGGAAGATAACATCTCTTTATTTTGGCATATTAAATACATATCATCCATAACAGGAGCTGTCGTATTTTTTGTAACAACAAGAGAATCCCTGGCCACATCAGCCTCATAAAACAAATAGACTTGTTTCAGTGTTCCACTCTCAAAACGTCTTTTTATCCAATCACATCGGTAACAATCTGTTGAATCAACACCAAAAATACTTCCTTCAAATCGATATTCGCAGCAAATATTGACATAATCATATTTACCATTTCTTGTAAAATCCATGAAAATTTCTTTTTTTAATCCATTTTTATAAACATTTAAATCTGTTTCCAACAATCCGGAATCTTTTCCTTCCCCATTCAAACGACTACAGGCGTCTGCATTTTGTGCCATAAAATAACTGGCCGCCTTTATTCTTTCCTCTTTTGTTTCAACCGCCTTTACCGATGTTGCTTCTTCCATTGGCTTCACAATCGCCTCTGAATAATTTTTATCATTATTTAACTGAACTTTTGGTTCTGCAGAAATCTTCACAAGGTAGTCGTTAAAACCAACCGAAACCCTTTCCTCCATTTGGTAGGCAACCATCTTAATCTCTCCACCGGAATAATCATGTTGAATCCGCTCTTCTCTCTTAGCATGACACCCCTCTTCACCATTTACTTCCCGCTTTTTATATTCTTTATAAATATTTTCCAAAGAAGAGTTCCCTTTTATTTCCTCCATCAAACTCTGAGCCGTCATAATCCCATTCTGTTTTATTTTTGACCATGTGCTATATTTTATAGAATCCGTAAAATACCCCATAATTGGAATAAATACAATCCCAAGAATCGCCATTGTAAGAATTACTTCAATCAACGTAAACCCTAGATTTTGGTTTTTTCCCCAATCTCTTCTCTTCATAACCATCTTCCTATTCTATCCTCTTTTTGAACGAAATAAATTAAATACACCAAAATCAATTCCTGGAATAATTGGTGGTTCATAAGCTTTATCCGTTCCCTTTAATGAATAGCAGTTGATAACCATTGTACCTTTTAAATTGCCTGTTTCACTATCATAGGAAAGTGTCATTGTATCAACTGTCATACGATTTGGAAAACTGTTAATCTGCTTCATTACTTCTTTTAATGCCTCATAAGGACTTTCAAATGACACAGTAATATTAGAACGATAGCCCATATAATTTGATTGCCCATCTTCCGATTCCTCTATATTATCTCCGTCCTCTTTTTGATACATTAACTCATTCATAGCAAAGCTTTCTTCACTAATATAAAAATCATTTATCTTTTCAAAACTGTCCAGTATTGCAATTCCTTTCTCTGTTGTCATCTTAGATGGAAATACCTTTATAATCTTTTTTGAATCAGCCTGCTTTTTCTTCGTGTCTTTTATCACTTCCTGTTTCTTTGCTACTTTATCTTTTAAAACTTGAACCTGCTCTTCTAACTTTATATCTTCCTCTTCCAATAAAGCCTTTTTCTCCATATTTTTTTGATACACAAAAAAATACGAGCCAGCAAGAATAACAAGTGCCAATAATAATAACAATAATTTCATATCTTTTGGTGATACTTTCAATTTCATCGTTTTTACTCCTATTCTTCGATTGTGGCAGGTTTAACACCTTGTTCTTTATAAGTACAATTTACCGTAAACAAATATGTAATCGTCCCATCTTCTTCCCGTTCTGTAATAGCAGGGACTTCGATTCTTTCAATAATTGGAATTTGCTTCAAATTTAAAATTAACTTTGCAACCGATATTTTTGTTGTACTTTCTAAGTTAATTACAATTGTTTTTCCTGAAATATTACAAGAAGCCACTGACATAACCGTAGGCAAACTATCCTCCAGTTCTTGAATCAATTCTAAAAACTGTTCATTTTCCGTTTTTGTTTTTCCATAACATTCCTCCAATTCATTCAACTGGCTTGTAGCCTGTTCATTCTCCTGGTAAACTTTCTCAATTGGTTTCAATTCAGCAATCTGATTTTTTAACGATTGATTCTTCGCCTTCTCGCTTTGATATTGCACAGTAGAAAATAGAATCGCAAAAAGTGCAACTCCTATAGACCCCACAAGCAAAACCTTCATGGAAGTCAGATTTTCCTTCTGTTCCTTTTCCATTGATGCTTCTTTTGATAAAAATCCAATCGGATTCATTGCAGCACCAATAACAGAACTATATTGAACAGACTCACCAATTACCGATTCCATTCCCTTTTGAAACAAAACCCCATGAAGTTGTTCCAATTTTTCAATATTATATCCTAGTTCTCTTGTCATAAGCGGAACGATTCCTTTCACTTTCGCTCCATGTCCTGTCAGATGAACTTTCTCAATTTTTTTATCCGGAAATTTTGAATTATAATAATCAATTACTCTGCTTATATTGGAAACCAAGTACCGAAGCGATTCCGTAACTTCAAATTCAGCCTCATAAGTCGTCCTGTATTCCTCTTGTTGCTGCACTTCAATTGATGTTGCCACTTCCTCCAGCTCCATACCAAATGCCGGGAAGATAAGCCGTCTGTCATATAACAGATCATTTGCCTCTTTTTCATTCTCTTTTCCAAATATTTTTTTATTATCCAACACCGCTTCTACTGCTGCCATGACCCCATATGGTATTGTCCGCTGTAACATCAGTCTACCCTGGTTTAGTACACTGACCAATGTAGTCTGCTCATTCATCTGGATAACTAAATCAACACCCGAAGTAATCTGACGCTTTAACACCTGAAAAATACTATTTCCAATATAATCAATTGCAGTTAACTCAAATCCCATCTCATTTGAAAAACTGAAATAATTTTTAATCAAATTCTCAGGTGCAGCAAGTACCAAAAGTTTAATTCCTTTTTCTTCTCCCTCTGTTATTTTCTCCAAAACGGTATAAGAAATCACATATTGTGAAGTATCTACCGGAAAATATTCCTCAGCCTGAGCTTCAACGATTGCTTGTATTTTATTATCTTTTACCAATGGTAGTGTAACCTCACGATTTGCAATTCTCGTTGATGCAATTGTAAAGATAACTTTTCTATTTTTTATTCCCGCATGCTCCAGCTGTTTTCTAAGCTCTTTGGCAAAGGCAAGCTTATCTCTAATATATCCATCTTCAATTGCATTTTTAGGCGTCACAAACTGAATCGCATGATATACTTTTGGATTCTTTTTCCTGTAGTCAATCTCACATACTTTCGTAAACTGACTTCCGGCTTCAATGCTCAATACTCTTTTTTTCATAACTCTCCCCATTCCTCTCACTTTATTTTCCATTTAAATATTCCGCTTAGATTTGCAAAGCAAAATTTTATTTTTCCATTATACAATTTTAAATCTCTTCCTTTAAAACTCTATAATAAAAAAATATTGCCACAATCTTTAAAATTGTCCCCTGCTTCTCGTTCGCTTTTACGTACTCGAAACAGGGAACATTTTCATCATAATGAAACACCAAGTAAGTGAAAATACCACTTAAGCATTTGTTCGCCATAAAGAGCAGACAAAAAAATACCAGCTGCTAAATATGGTCCCAGTGCCAAAATATGTTCTTCTTTCCTTATTTTCATTCTGGCAAGATGAATAACAGAACCTAAGATACATCCTAAAAAAAATGCAAGGATAACCTTCTTATATCCTAATAAAAGTCCTGCTGCTGCCATCAACTTAATATCTCCGCCACCAATACCTTTTCCTTTCGTGGCTAAGAATATAAGATACAAAAATCCACTTACAGAGAAAAATCCACTTACATATTCACTCCACCCAGTGAAATTAAACCCCAAATTAATAATACCCAACAGCCCAATGAGCAAATTTAGTTGCGGTGGAATTTCATATGTTTTTAAATCAATTACACTAATTGCTAACAGAATTGATACTAAAATGCAGTATAAAACACTTTCCCACTGAAATCCATTTGCCAAGAAAACGAATGTGTAGAGAGTTGCATTTAATAATAATATAGGATTATGCCAATTAAACTTCTTTTTATATTCATGATTATATAATTGGTTTACAACTACATCGTCTGAAGTTATTACGGAATAAATAGACTGATTTAATAAGATACCACTTAAAAAGCCTATTATAAAAATCCCAACGCACACAATCCAATTGTATCTAATAATTAGCATAAATTGTAACCTCTTTACATCTTATAACTTATAGTTCTCCTACCATAGCATCAAAAGCTTCTACCTTTTTTTCACCTTTAACTGGTGTAACTGTAATTTGCTTATTACTTTTGCTAATTGTTACTTCAAAGTTTTCAACTGTTTTTCCTTTTTCAGATTTCATTTTTTTCTTAAAATCGGCTAACGAATTATATGTAAGTGCTTGCACCTTTTCAATAAAAGCTTTTTTAAATTCAGCATTCTCACCTTCTTGCTTATTACCCCATACCATAATAGTTGTATCCTTGTCTGGTGCCTCTTCCGCTAATTCTGTATAAGCACTCACCGCTGCCGAACAAAATCCCCCCATAACCTGATAATCCTTTGATTCTTTTGATTTCTCAATATAAGGAATAACCTGTGCTCCGACAATTCCAACTAAGATTGCCATAATTGCCATAACTACAATCAATTCTACAAGTGAAAATCCCTTATTCCCCAAATGTTTCTTTTTTTGTTGTTCTTTGTTTTCCATTCCTAATCCTCCTATTTTACCTTAAATCTTATTTATCAATTAATTCAGTTATCCTCTTGGCAGATAACTAAAATTAATTCCCCTATTTAATGATGTTGGGGTCAAAAGATATTTTGACCCCTGATACCTACGGATGACTACGCACTTTGTGGTATCATTTAATACCTTTATAGACATTCAACATTGGTAACATAATTGCCAATATAATTGGAACAATAACAAGTGCCATTAAGATGATAATAATTGGCTCTAACGCAGCTGTCAGTGCACCAGTTGCAAGCTCAACCTCTTCTTCATAATAATCTGCCACACCATCAAGCATATCCTCCATATTACCTGTTTCTTCCCCAATCTTCATCATATGATAAACCATCGGTGGAAATACTCCGGATGCTTCCAAAACTCTTGACAATGCAATTCCTTGTTCCACATCATCTTTTGCCTTAATTAATACCTGGCAAATTATTTTATTGTCCATAATTTTTGATATAATACCGACCGCATCAACAAGCGAAATACCGGCACCAAGCAAAGTGCTTAATACTCTCGTCAATCGTGCAGACGCAGATTTTATCGTCAATTTTCCAAATAAGGGTATTTTTAAAAGAATTTTTCCATATAGAATAGATCCACGCTCTGTTTTTTTCAAAGCATGAATTCCAAAAATAATAAGACCTATTATGCCAGCAATATAAAGTCCGTTATGTTGAACAAAACTGCTAACATGAATTACTGCCTGCGTTATCTTAGGAAGTTCCATATCAATCTCCTCAAATGTTTCCATAAATTGAGGAATAATCTTCACCATCATAATAATAACAACTGCAATAACTACTAATATTAAAATAATTGGATATACAAGTGCTTTTGCAACTACACCTTTTAATTTAGCATCCTTTTCAAAATGAATTGCCATACGAGAAAACGCATTTTCAAGACTCCCTGACGCTTCTCCTGCCTCTACCATATTAATTAAAATTGCCGGAAATATTTTTCCCTGCCCTCTCATTGCTTCTGCAAGTGTGGTTCCCTTTTCTACTTCAACGGAAACCTCCCATATTGCTTTTTGAAAAACTTTATTTTCTGTCTGGTCATATAAAATGTGCAGTGCATTTACAACAGTAATGCCAGAATCTAATATGCTTGCAAACTGTCTGCAAAAAACACTCAAATCTCTTGCTTTTACTTTTGAAGTAATATTTAAACTAATCTCTTTATTCCAAATTGTAAGTGCAGATAAAGAAACAGGAATAAGTCCCTCTGCTTTTAAGGCTATTTTAACTGCTTCTTCATTTGCAGCCTCAATCGTTCCCTTTTTTTGTTTTCCGTCCTTTTGTATAGCAACATAATTATAGTTAGGCATTTCTTTTTCCCCCATTTCTCTACCACACGCATAACTCTTATTTACTGTCTGTATATATAATAGATTATATTTTTACTTTTTGCAAACATATAATCAATACTGCCAAAATAAGAACAAAAACAACAAAATTAATACAGCTTTCGTTCCAATGCAGCCGGATCCTGAGCATATTCCAATGCCTGCTCTGCATCGATCTTCCGTTGCAGATACAAGTCATAAATTGCATCATCCATCATCTGCATGCCCGCCTTACGGCTTGTCTGAATAATTGATGTAATCTGATGTGTTTTCGATTCACGGATTAAATTTTTGATTGCCGGTGTTGCATTCATAACTTCATAAGCGGCAATTCTCCCTTTTCCTTCTGTCATAGGAATCAGTTGCTGTGAGATAACCGATTCTAATACCGAAGCAAGCTGAATTCGAATCTGTTGTTGCTGATGAGGTGGAAATACATCAATAATTCGGTCTATCGTAGCTGCCGCACCAATCGTATGTAAAGTAGAAAATACAAGATGCCCTGTTTCTGCAGCTGTAATTGCTGTTGATATCGTATCCAAATCTCTCATTTCCCCGACTAAAATAACATCCGGATCCTCTCTAAGAGCGGCTCTCAACGCATTTGCATAAGAAATTGTATCTAATCCAACTTCTCGTTGATTAACAATAGCTTTTGCATGATTATGTAAATACTCAATCGGATCCTCCAACGTAATTACATGAGAACTATAATTTTGATTAATTACATCAAGTAAAGAAGCTAAAGAAGTTGACTTACCACTTCCAGTCGGACCCGTTACCAGCACAAGTCCTCTTTTCTTCTTTGTAAGCTCAACTACTGATTCAGGAATTCCCAATTCCTGAACGGAAGGAATTCTCGTCCCAACTACACGAATAACACCGGCAAAAGAACCTCTTTGTTTAAACACATTTACACGGTATCGTCCAACATTCGGAATCGAATATGCAAAATCAACTTCTCCCTTTTTTTCTAAAGTTGTTTTAAACTTATCGGATAAAATTGGGAAAATAAGCTGTTCTGTTTCCTCTGGTAAAAGTTTCTTATAATCCATATCATACAAAATTCCGTTAATTCTGCATTTTGGTGGAACACCTACTGTAATATGTAAATCCGATGCCCCTTTTTCCTTTGCCTCCATCAATAGCGTTTCCATTGTAAAATCCATGTTATACCTCCTCATACGCAATACGTTTCATTTCTTCCATCGAAGTAATTCCTTTACATACATAATTGGCCGCACTCCTGCTCAGCACTCTCATGCCTTCCGAAACAGCAATCTCATTAATCTCATCCGCTGTTTTATGACTGCTAATGGCATACCGAAGACTTGAATTAACCGGCATAATCTCATACACACCAATTCGTCCCATATAACCTGTCCCGTTACAGTATGGACATGCTACATGCCCAGGCTCGCAAATTACAAGTTTTTTCTCCTCCGCAACACCTAAAAAGTGTTTTTCTTCTCTTGTCGCCTCCCGCTCAACTTTACAATGTACGCATAGCTTCCGCACAAGCCTCTGGGCAATTACGCCAATCACCGAATCTGCAATCAGGTAATCTTCAACTCCCATATCCGATAACCGGGTTATTGTACTTGCCGCACTATTCGTATGAAGCGTGCTGACAACAAGGTGTCCTGTTATTGAAGCCTTAACAGCAATCTGTGCTGTTTCACTGTCACGAATCTCACCAATCATAATAATATCCGGATCCTGCCGTAAAATAGAACGAAGTGCAGAAGCAAACGTAAGATTTGCCTTAGGATTTACCTGTACCTGATTAATTCCTGTGACATTCGCTTCCACCGGATCCTCAACGGTTACAATATTAACCCCATCATGATTTAACTCAGACAATACTGTGTAAAGTGTAGTAGACTTTCCGCTTCCGGTCGGACCCGTTACTAAAATAATCCCGTGTGGGTGTTTTAAAATCGTATTGAACTTCTCTAAATCATCAGGAAACATTCCAAGTTCCTGCCTGGATTTTGTAAGTCCTTCCTTAGATGTAAGGCGCATAACAACCTTTTCACCATAGACCGTCGGCAAAACAGAAATACGAATATCATATTCCCTTCTATCAACAATACTCGTCATTCTTCCATCCTGGGCCTTCCGTTTCTCAGAAATATCCATTCCGCTAACAATCTTAATTCGTGCTACAATCGCAGGCAGAAGGGAAATATCGTGTCGCATCTCCTCCTGCAGGATACCATCAATTCGAAAGCGAATCCGAACCTGATGCTCCATTGGTTCAATATGAATATCACTGGCACGCTTATGAACAGCCTGCTCCACAATCTGAGTCACAAGACGGACAATTGGAGCCTGACTGACTTCATCCGTTCCCGTAAACTCATCCTTGCCATTCTTTCGTCCATACTGTTCCTCTCTCTCCCTCGTATACTGCTCTGCAACTTTCATCGCTTCCACATTTCCATAGTAACGGTCAATCGTAGCTGCCACCTCCTGAGGGGTAGCCACAACAGGAGAAATCTGGAGATTTGTAATAATCGCCAAATCATCAATTGCACGAATGTCCATCGGATCTGCCATTGCAACTTTCAAAATATTAGGATTATTTTCTCCAAAAGAAAATGGAATTAATGAATACTTCCGAAGAACTGATTCATTGACCAATCCAATAATTTCCTCTGGAATACAAATAGCATGGAGAGAAACCATTTCCATTCCCAACTGCTCGCATAATCCCTCTGCAATCTCATGCTCAGTTGTAAATCCCAAATCCACCAAAATAAGTCCTAACTTTTCCTTTCGTTTTCCCTGTTCCTTCAAAGCCAATTCCAATTGTTCCCCGGTAATCACTCCCGCATCAACAAGAAGATCACCCAAACGTTTTTTTCTTCTACCAAGTTTCCCTTTTGTTAACATCTCTCTCATAAAACCCATTCCCCTTTTCCAGACTAAATACAATTCTATCATAAGTCCCAGTAATTGAACAGTCGTTTTTCCTACTAAGTTCCAAAAACTGTTTCAAAAATACACATTTTCCCACGCACTCTTCACCATTCACTACTTTCTATTCACAAAAAACAATATAAAAATATTTTTTGTATAAATTATGAAATTAATATTGACATTTCAAAACTTATATCGTATAATAACACCATAAGATAACAACACGTTATCAATAATAGTTATACTCCCTATATTTAGGGTGCATAATATATTACTCCATCCTCAAAAAACTCATTTTATAATCAAAAACGACCCTTCCCTCAGGGTCGTTTTTGATTATATAAAACATAGAAAGAAGGAAGAAGCTCTGAAAAAACTTCTTCCTTTTTTGCATTACCATTATTTATTTAAAAATTCGTCAATTCCTTTGGCTGCAGCTTTTCCAGCTCCCATTGCAAGAATAACTGTAGCAGCACCGGTAACTGCATCTCCACCGGCATAAACGCCTTCTTTTGTCGTTTTACCATCTTCTTCATTTGCTACAATACATTGCCATTTATTGATATCTAATCCTTCCGTTGTAGAAGAAATTAATGGATTTGGACTTGTACCTAAAGACATAATAACGGTATCTACATCAATTGTAAATTCAGAACCTTCTACTTCTACTGGTCTTCTTCTTCCAGAAGCATCCGGCTCTCCAAGTTCCATCTTAACACAAACAATTCCTTTTACCCATCCATTTTCATCTACAAGGATTTCTTTTGGATTTGTAAGCAGGTCAAAGATGATTCCTTCTTCCTTTGCATGATGTACTTCTTCGACTCTGGCTGGAAGCTCTGCTTCACTTCTACGATATACAATATGTACTTCCGCACCAAGACGAAGTGCTGTTCTTGCAGCATCCATTGCTACGTTACCGCCACCAACAACAGCAACCTTTTTGCCACCGATAATTGGTGTATCATAATCCTCATCAAATGCTTTCATTAAGTTAGAACGTGTTAAATATTCATTTGCTGAAAATACGCCATTTGCATTTTCTCCCGGAATTCCCATAAATTTTGGAAGTCCTGCACCGGAACCGATAAATACAGCATCAAATCCTTCTTCTTTTAACAGTTCATCAATTGTTGTAGATTTACCAATTACTACATTTGTTTCTATTTTTACACCTAGTGATTTTACATTTTCAATTTCAGATTGTACAACCGTAGATTTTGGTAAACGGAATTCCGGAATACCATAAGATAATACTCCGCCTGCTTCATGTAATGCTTCAAATATTGTCACATCATAACCTGCCTTTGCCAAATCACCGGCACAAGTTAAACCTGCAGGACCGGAACCAATTACTGCAACTTTTTTTCCATTTTTGTTCTCCGGTGCTTGTGGTTTAATATTATTTTCTCTTGCCCAGTCAGCTACAAAACGCTCCAGCTTACCAATTGATACCGGTTCTCCTTTAATTCCACGGATACATTTGCTCTCGCACTGGGATTCCTGTGGACATACACGACCGCATACTGCCGGCAATGCAGAGTATTTGCTAATGACTCCGTATGCTTCTGCAATCTGTCCTTCTTTTACTTCTTTAATAAAGGAAGGAATATCAATTGCTACCGGACAACCTTGAATACATCTTGCATTTTTACATGTAAGACAGCGTTCTGCTTCTGCCATTGCTTCTTCTTTATTATATCCCAAACAAACTTCTTCAAAATTTGTAGCACGCACTTTTGGTTCTTGTTCTCTTACCGGAACTCTTTTCAATACATCGACTGCCATTATTTGTCACCTCCGCATCCGCATCCACCATGATGATGAGTTGCACCTTCCTGTAATTTTAACATTGCTCTTCCTTCTTCTGTCTTATACATCTGCTGTCTTTTCATTGCCTGATCAAAATCAACTAAATGTCCGTCGAATTCTGGTCCATCTACACATGCAAATTTAACTTCATCACCTACTTGAAGACGGCAGGCACCACACATACCCGTTCCATCGACCATAACCGGATTCATGCTGACTATTGTCTTAATTCCCAGCTCTTTTGTGAGAAGACAGACAAATTTCATCATAATAACAGGTCCAATTGCAATTACTAAATCGTATGTTTTTCCTTCATTATTTACTAAATCTTTTATCTTATCATTTACATTACCTTTGAAACCATAAGAGCCATCATCTGTAGCAACATACACATGGTCAG
Organism: Velocimicrobium porci; assembly: GCF_009696045.1. Taxonomy (GTDB): domain Bacteria; phylum Bacillota; class Clostridia; order Lachnospirales; family Lachnospiraceae; genus Velocimicrobium; species Velocimicrobium porci. Next base: position 146,649 of record NZ_VUMT01000004.1, read on the forward strand.
ACCACTGTTTCATCTCTTCTTCTAAGATAATTAAATCTTTGCTTCTTGCACCGATAATAACATCAACATCATAGCCATGCTGTTTCATCCATTTTACCTGTGGATATACAGGTGCAGTACCTACTCCTCCGGCTACAAATAAGATTTTTTTCTTTTTTAATTCTTCTGGATCTTCACTTACCAATTCGGACGCACATCCTAATGGTCCAACAAAATCACGGAAATATTCCCCAACTTCATATTCCGCCATTATCTTTGTTGATGCTCCAACTGCCTGAAATACAATTGTTACAGTTCCAGCTTCTCTGTCATAATCACAGATTGTCAAAGGGATTCTCTCACCTTTTTCATCCATCTTGACAATGACAAATTGTCCAGGATAGCACTTTTTTGCTACACGAGGAGCTTCAACATCCATTAAATAGATATTGTTTGCTAAGTATTTCTTTTCTACAATTTTAAACATTACTTTAGCCTCCACTTTTATAATTTGCTATTCATAAATAACATTCTCTTTGATTATACTTTATTCGACATAAAAAATCTAGTACGTTACTTTATTTAAATAAGAAAATACACTCTATAAGCGAAACATAGTTTCCCTTTACTATGTCGTTTACAGAGTGTATAAATTCATTTACAATAAGAAATCAAAAAGGTATATCATTTTCTCTTTTTAATTTAGAAATCAACTTCTGTTCCGTAATATGTACATGTTAATAATTGTTCCATTTGTTTTGGTGTAATTTCTCTTGGATTAGAGCCTGTACAAGCATCACCAACTGCCAACTCGGCAATCTTAGCAACTTTTTCTTTGAACTCGTCTTCATTAATTCCAAATTCTTTTAATGTTTTTGGAATATTTAATTTTACATTATATTCATCAATCTTTTTACATAATTTCTGTACACATTCTGCGTCTGTTCCTACTAAACCGATGCTTCTTGCAATTGCAGCATATCTTCCTTCTGCAACTTTATCTTTTGCATTATATTTAATAACATATGGAAGATAAATTGCATTTGCACATCCGTGTGGAATATGTCCTGTGGAAAATGCTGCTCCTGTTTTATGAGCCATAGAATGTACAATTCCAAGTAACGCATTGGAAAATGCCTGACCTGCAAGACATTGTGCATAGTGCATCTGCTCTCTTGCTTCCATACAACCATTATAAGAATCTGGAAGATAATCAATTACCATCTGGATTGCTTTGATTGCAAGTGGATCAGTAAATGGACTATTTAATGTAGAAACATAAGCTTCGATTGCATGTGTTAAAGCATCCATACCTGTATGAGCCGTTAGCTTAGCAGGCATTGTTTCTGCCAATTCAGGATCAACAATTGCAACGTCCGGTGTAATGTTAAAATCAGCTAATGGGTATTTAATTCCCTTTGCATAATCTGTAATAACAGAGAAAGCTGTAACTTCTGTAGCTGTTCCTGATGTAGATGGAATTGCTAAGAATTTTGCTTTCTGTCTTAATGTTGGGAATGAAAATGGCTGGATAATTTCTTCAAATGTTGTATCCGGATATTCATAAAATACCCACATTGCTTTTGCAGCATCAATTGGAGAGCCTCCGCCCATTGCAATAATCCAGTCCGGACCAAATTCTCTCATCATCTCTGCACCCTTCATTACTGTCTCAACTGATGGGTCTGGTTCAACATTTTCAAATAATTTTGTTTCAATTCCTGCCTCTTTTAAATATTCTAATACTTTATCTACAAATCCGAAACGCTTCATGGAACCGCCGCCTAATACTAGGACTGCTTTTTTACCTTCTAAGTTTTTTAACTGTTCCAAAGCACCTTTTCCATAATATAAATCTCTTGGTAATGTAAATCTCATCATCGTACATTTCCTCCTTGTTAATTCGCCTTGTTCTCTTTTATCTGATAATTTTTATCAGCTTCTCTCTTCGTTCTCTATTATAGCACTGTTATTTTTTTAACACAATACTTTTTGACAATTTTTTTAATTTTTTTTATAAAATTATTTTCTTCTTCTCTTTTTTTAATATTTTTGCTTTTTCTTGCAAAGTATTCTTATTTTCCTTTGTTTTTTTATTTCATTTTCAGACGAAAGCTTTTTTAACCTTATGGGAAAATCCAATCTTTCCATTTTTTACTGTTATTATTTTGTCAATCCCTTCTGTCCGATTTATTATTTTTTCTTAAATACAGCTCTCTTCTGTAAAACAAACTCGTTCTGCCAAAAGACAAGGTGCTGCTCCTGCAAGTGTAGTTCCATAAAACAACACTCTTTTATCCAGTTTTAAATAATCCACAATTGTTCCATTGCAAAGCGTACTTCCGGTACACAAAATAAGTTCCGCCCACTCTATAACTTCTACAAAATCTCTATTTCCATCCTCAATTCGAATACCTTCTATTTCAGTACCTATATTTTTTTGATTTAAATCTAAAACCCGCAGTAAATAAGTCGAAGCCAAACTATGAATCATGGCCGGCTGATAACCAACTAAGGCAATCTTTTTTATCCGAAAATTTTGATTTAAGTATTCTCGCAACTTTATAGCACATTCTTCCGGACCGGCATTTTTGCAATGCACTGTTCGATCAACAATTCCAAGTTTTGCTGACAGTGCATTTAATGCAGCAATAAATAATCCTCTTCCATATTCATCCGTAGCCAAATCAATGTCCAATAATTCTTTCATTGTACCTTGAAACTGACTGGGATATGCCGTAAATGCCTGTCCTTTTACCCCATCTAAAGTAGCACACATCATAACTTCTTTCCCTGTAAGAATTGGATAGTCTTTTCGTTTCGTTCTGCCAATTGCTTCCTCCTTTGATAATCCTTTTGCATTAATAGAAACAACCTCCTCTAAAAGATTATGCTCTTTTAGCAACTGATATGTATACTCTTTCAACTTCTTAAATAATTCTTCTTTTGTCATATTCACACCCATATTCATTTTTCCCTTCTTTTATTCCAAAAAATCGGCTTATTTCTTCTGGCCAGGCTTGCTCAAATATTTTTTCTTTTTCACTCACCGCCAAAAATTTTCCATCAGACAATACTCCTATTTTGTCTGCCAAATAATACGCTTCGTTAAAGTCATGTGTAACTAAAAGAATGGTACAAAAAAACTTTTCTTTTACCATAATAATATTCTGATAAAGCTCCTGTTTGGTCACCAGATCCAATGCACAAAAAGGCTCATCAAGCAACAATATTTCCGGCTGAACGATTAATGTTCGTGCAAGCGCCGTCCGTTGCTTCTCTCCTCCGCTAAGTGTATTCGGATACTTTTTTAACAAATGAGAAATTTTCAACATTTCACTTAGTTTTTCTACTTCTTCTTTTATCTGCTTTTTTCTCATATGCCGGCATTTCAAACCATATCCTATATTCTCCTCTACCGACATATGAGGAAATAACTTATAGTCTTGAAACACCATCCCTATTGGAGCTTTTGAATTCACTTGAATTATTCCTTTATAGTTTTTATAACAGCCCGCAATCAGCTCTAAAAAAAGCGATTTTCCAGCTCCCGTTTTTCCTAAGACTGCAAACAATTCTCCCCGATTTATATTTAAATCAACCGGACCAAGCAAAAACTCCCCCACCTGTAATTCCAGCCCTTTTACCTGTAATATATCTTCCATATTATCGTTCTATTCTCCATAGATTCATATTTTTCTGATTCAAAAATTTTCCCGTCAACTGAACCGCCATTGCAATTATCAATAATAAAATTGCTGTTGCCATTGCAAGCTCCATATGGTTTGTCGATATGTTAAGATAAATACTTCCTGGTAAAGTTTCCGTTTTCATTCTGGTTACTCCAACCAGCATTAATGTTCCTCCAAATTCCCCAATTGCCCTTGACCAGCAAAGTAATGCAATTGACAAAAAACCTCTTTTACAAAGTAAGAATATAATACTGTAAAAAATATAAAAGGAAGAAGCCCCTAATTGCTGTGCCACTAATTCAAGTCCCGGATCAACCTCTTCTATCAAACTTCGAACCATTGAAATCGCAAATGGAATATTAAGAAGTAATTGAACAAAAACAATTCCATTTTGATGAAACACAACAGGTAATCCAAGCTCTCTTAATTCTTTACCAATCTGACTTGAAAAAAAGGTCAAAAGACATACCCCTAAAACAAGATAAGGAAGCGATAATGGAATCTCTAGTATTGCATTTACAATTTGTTTTCCCCAAAATTTCTTTCTAGCTAAAATGTAACCGGATGGAACTGCAAAAAACATTACAATTATTGTCGAAATGGTAGCTGTTTTCAGACTCATTCTCATAGAAAATTGAATTTCTTCTGAAAGAAGGGCTTCTTTTAGATAAGGGCTTCCTTTCCAAAATACAATAAATATATTACTCGCAATAAAACATGTAACAAGAAAAAGAAGCACCGTAAAAAAATAATTAATCGTATTCCTTTTCTTCATCACTCAGCCATCTCATAACCAAAATTAGTCCAAATATTTTTCACAGAATCACTATCTAAATATTCTTCAAACACTTCCTGAGCCTCTTTATCCTCTGAAGTATTTAATTTTGCAGCCGGTATTGTTTTTATGTAAACACTCATTTCATCGGTATCTAATATTTTAGCCTTTTTCTCATTCACATTTTCCTTCCATATAATAGCCGCATCCGCTTCTTTTGTCTCTAAAGCTGTCATCATCGCAGGAGCTGTCGCTGTATTAGATATAATCTCAACTTTATCTTTTATTGAAAAATCGGCTAATATTTTATTTGCAATTTTACCGATTGGTGTAGCTTCCGGATCTCCAACAATCAAACGAACTCCCTCGTTTGCCAAATCTTTTACTGAATTAATATGTTTCGAATTTTCAAGGTCAACCGCTATCACAGGAATATGTTTCACTAATTCTTTCGATTCATCTACAAAGTCTGCTACCGGTCTTACTTCTTCCGCCGAACCTGCTATAAAAAAATCGCCTTCCTTTGCAGTCTGTATCTGCGTTTGAATTTGTGCTGCATTCCCATAAGTAACCTGAACAACACATCCTGTCAATTTTTCAAATTCAGTTGCTATTTCTTCAAATGGATCCTTCATTCCTGCCCCACAAAAAATAAACAAACTATGCCCTTCCAATTTCCCTTGTTTTGCTTCCTGATTTTGTACATCGGTTTCTAACACTTTGTTTTTGCTTTCATCCTGTTTGCTTGAGTTACAACCTGTAACAAGGGCTGTAAGAGTGAACGCTAAAATCATACTAACAATAATTTTTTTCATAATATCTTTTCTCTCCTTTTTTCATTTTCTTCCATTATATAAAGGCAACTGAAAAAAATATGTTAGTACACCAACATTTTATTTCTAATCGTTTTTTTACAACTTTATAATTTCAAAATAATTTTTCTTTAACCTTATCTTTCCCTCTTTCTCCATTAATTTCAACTCATGGGACAGTACACAACGATTCATTCCTAAAAAATTAGCCATCTGTTCTCTATTTAATTTAATATAAAACGAATCATCTCCTGCTTTTTTCCGTTGTAACTCCAGATATTTTATAATTCTTTCCCTTACACTTTTCGTTGTAATGGATTCAATTTTGTAATACTTTCGTATATTTTCATCCGCAAGAAAAACCATCAAATTTTGGAACATAACCATTCTGATTGATTCATTGATTTCCCCCGGTTTTAAAATTTTATCAGCTAAAAACCAATATACACTGGACTCCTTAGGTGAATATACAATATATGGAGAATCTTTTCTCCTTGTACAAGCAATTTCTGCACCAACAAGATAAGAAGGTGTAAGCTTTTGCATTAAAAGTTCTTTTCCCTCTTCTGTATATTTTGATATGCACAAATTTCCTTTTAAAAGAATTCCTATTTCATTCACGATATAATTTTCTCTTATTACGGTTCGACCTTTTTCATACTTTTTTACAATTCCTCTCAGTTGAGAAATTGCTGCATTTTTTTGTTCCTCTGACAATCCATAAAATATTCTACATTCTTTCATACACTCTGCTAACTATCCTCTCATATTGTAAATATATCCCATCAAATAATATAACACAAATCTTTCATAAAATGAACGACTTCTGACCTTTCATAACGAGAGGAAAAAACAGAAAAATTTAGGACTGCTGCAAATTAAAGCATCAGTCCCATTTTCTATAAACTTAATATTCAAACTCTTCCTTTTCAAAGCTTTCTTTCAATTTCTTTAGGGCTTTTTTTTCTATTCTGGACACATAACTCCTTGATATTCCCATTACTTCTGCAATCTCTCGCTGTGTAATTTCTTTCCGCCCACCTAATCCATATCGATAAAGAATAATTTTCTTTTCTCTGTCATTTAAACATTTACTAACATATCGATAAAGTTTCTTCACTTTCTCATCCAAGTCCATATGCTCAATCACATCTTCATCTTCCGTTTCCAAAACATCAAGTAAATTAAGTAAATTTCCCTCTTTATCTTTTCCAATTGGTTCATACAAATATACCTCTCTTGATTGCTTTTTGCTGCTTCTCATAAACATTAGAAGTTCATTATCAATGCAACGTGACGCATAAGTAGCAAGTCTTATCTCCTTTTTTATATCAAACGTATCCACTGCCTTAATCAGCCCAATTGATCCAATGGATATCAAATCTTCCAATTCCCGTTCTCCTGTTCCATATTTTTTCGCAATATGTGCAACCAATCGAAGATTACGTTCAATGAGTATTTCTCTTGCCTCTTTACTTCCTTCCCGGCATTGTATCAGGTACTCCTTTTCCTCCTCTGTATTAAGTGGCTTTGGAAATGATTTCATTAAAAAAGCACCTCAACATTATTGCTTTCTAACAATTTATGTTGAGATGCCCGATTTCGTGCCTTTCCACTCATGAAAATTATATTCTTTTTTATACTATAGGAATTATAATTTAACATATTTCACATACAAGGAAATTTCCCATGAAACAAAATACAAAACATAAAGTTCTTATTTAACCTACCGGTACAAACTCCAAACCCAAATATCCTCTCCTCAACACACTTTCTGCAATCGATAAATGAACAATAATCGACCGAATCCCCTTAGGTGAGCAAATATAAAACATTCTAGGAATATCTCCATTATCAACTTCTATCGATTGAACCAAGCCATCTATTCTATACTGAACCACCTTTGGCTGATATTCTGTAATATTCCAGTGCCAAAATGTTTTTTCTTGCTGGTTTTCCGTGCTAATATATACATATGGCTGATATTTTTCTTTTGGCTGGTATAATTCCAACAATTCCTTGAAACGGTTGCTTACTAAATTTCTCTTTTGTATATAGTCAAGCCCTTCAACTGGTCCGATATTTTTCACTTTGCAAATTGTTACATTTTCCTCTTGCAAAGTTTCCTGAATCTCAATGGCTCGCATTTCCTTCTGCTGTACTAAAAAATAATCCATATTGTTTGCATTCTATCCTCCTCTTTACCTTATTATAATTGACTTTTTTTGCTCTTCACTAAAATTCATAAACGCCAGATGTGCTTGATTCCAAATAGAACCTGTTAAATCCGCACCCGTAAAATCTGCACCTAAAAAACTTGTTTTTCGAAAATCTGCATTTTGCAAATTTGCATTTCGAAAGCTGATTCCACGAAAGCCAACCGCTTCCCATTCTTCACTCTTATCCCAGCCACTATCTCCCGCAGCATAAGATAAATTTGCGTTTTTTAAATTCGAATTTGTAAAATCTGCTTCATTCATGTAGCTATATCTTAAATCTGCATTTTCTAAATTACAGTCACACAATCTTGTACTAACAAGTAAGGCATCCTGCAAATTTGTATTTTGCAAATTTGTTCTTCTTAAATCTGCATAACGTAAATCAATTTCTGACAAGTCCGCTCCTGAAAAATCAAGATCTGCAAAATCTTCAAATGCATATTGAAATTTTGCCCTATCTTGAAATTCAATAAGTGCATCCTCTGAACTTTTATTTTTATTTTCTTTATAAATTGGTACTGCATCCGCCATATACGTTCCTACATTTATTTCAAACTGCTCACATTTTTTTATATTTTTAAATTCCTCAAATTCCAAACATTTTAGGATTCCAAACCGACATACTACCCTAAAATATTCATAAAATGAAAGAAAATATGGAACGAGATATTCTAAAAGTTCTGTCTTTGAAATCATATTTTGATATCGTTTCCGCTCTTTCAATAACTGCTCCTGTAATTTATCCATTAGTTGAAAGTAGTCGGATAAATCCATTGTTCCCACTGTCATCTGACAATTGTCCAAATACCACATATCATCATAAACCCTGATTTCTGCAATATATTTTTTCTGAAGAACATTGGTGTATAACATTGTGTATTCTAAATATGCAATTGATCCTAATTCTTTCTTCTTTTGCAGTGCTACGATATTTTGACTAATTTTCTTAAAATTAGTCTGAAATGGCGGCAGTAATTTTTCAAACTGTGTTTGAAATCGTTCTTCCATTTCAAATAATTTTTGATTCGCCTTTTTTTTTAAAACGTCAACAAAATTTAACTCCATAGATTCCTCTCTCCCCTTATAATTTTTATACACTCTCGAATACATTGCTATATCCATTATAACGAATTACTCTAACATGCTTCAATAGCTAATTAAGACTAACTGCTTCGTTGCTGAAAACAATGTGACAACTTCCTCTTCTCCTTCTATTGTACACAACCGGTCTCCCACCTGCAACTGAATTGCACAGACCCATCCCTTTTCTTTTTCATAAAACGGATGATAATTCGTAGTCCGTATCGGTTCCGTTTCCCCTTCTCCCAGCGTAATCGTATAAACCGTATGTGCCTCCGTTTCATACACCTGTTTTACTTTTTTTAATCCAACCTCTCCGGTTTCCTCATCTCTTGCATAAACTAAATCCCCTGCCTGTATCTGCTGAATCGCTTTCCTACCAAATTCAGTCCATACGTTCGTGTCCTCTAAAAAGCAGCCATTTTCACACTTCAGCCAATTTTTTGCCTTTTCCGCAACCGCATCAAACAAAGACTTTCCTTTCTGAAATCCTGCCTTTGCTCCGGTTTTCATTTTTCCCAGCTGAAACCAATATCAAGGTTCATCTCAAAACACCGATAGACCTACTCCCACTGAGAATCACTCATCTTAAAGCCTTGTGCCATCATTCCCTTTGCTTTCTGCTCACTCTCCACCATACTGACAATGACTTTGGCGACAGCTGGTCTCCACTGCTTACCATTGCCAATATCAAGATAAGGCTCGGCTACAAAATGAAGAATGATACTCCTTTTATGACAGAATCTTGCAAAGGTATACACCTGTCGCACGGATTCAAAACGATTACAGCTAACGGTGTAAACTACATCTCCACTCTGCAGAATCGATGTAAGTTCACCAAGACTTCCAGCATAATAAATGTTATTCACTCGAATCTTCTTACTTCTAAAGAACACCTTTGTTGTATCATCATCGAGTGATGAAATAAAATCATAAATCATAATAGCCAACCTCCTTTTCGTTGTTGGTTAACTTATGCCAATATGCGTCATTCTGAAAATAATCTATAGTTTCCAAAGTTCCTTAAAGGCAACAGGAAATGGCTGAGAAACTAAACTAATTATGTTTTCTTCATTTTGAACTATACCGCTTCTTTGAATGAAAGCAGAGACTCACTTACCGCTTTTTTGACCAATTTTTATATCTGAAATACCGCTTGAGGAGATTATTTTTTTATTATCTACCATACTGAAAACGCATCATCTCCACAGCACCAAGTACCATGAAAACAATGCGTTCTAAAAAATTAATCTACAATTAATCCGAGTCACAAATTACCAAATATCAATTCTAGATACTTCAAACTGAATACACATCCCATTTGACATATCTTTTGGGATTTTGTCTTCATCAATATGTAAATTAAAACCCTTTACCTCAACAATCCCATTTTGCATATCTTTTAATTCACCTCTTAACTTATACTTAAATTCGCCCTCCATTTTTTCAATAATATTGTCCTTTGTTTCACACAATATAATATTATCTGTATCGAGACATTCTAACGGTTCTGCTAATACATCTCCAACATCACATGAACATGGGCATGAAAAACAAACTAAACACTCTGTATCACTTACAACTTTTAAAACTGCTTCTTCTCCCCCTATATCTAACCAGTTAATTTCTTCAATACGCATATTTTATACCTACCTTTCAAATCCTAAACTTGGTGCTTTCTTAATTAACTCAGAGATGTTTTTTATATGGAATGTGGTTATATCTCCTGTAGTACGGTCAAGCCCTACAAAACCATATTTTTTACCACTCATAAAACTCACATAACCATTTAACTCTGGTGCATATGTTCCATTGTTTATTATGTAATTTGCATCATCTAAGTACTTATCAATAGAATAGTTGGAATCACCTAAAACATCTGCAATTTCTTGACCATGTTTGCCATAATGTTCATCTAACAAGGATTGATTTTTAAACAATTTATTGGTATTACTACCACCCTTACTCCGCAACCACTTAACAAGCCCACACCGTTTCGCCGCATTATGTACCAGCACTTTCCCTTCTGCCACATAATACGAATTCCACTCCTCGACTTCAAAGTTATAGACGAGAACTCCTTCTTCCACCCGTTCCTTCTCAATCGAAGTGACAACTTCCTCTTCTCCTTCTATTGTACACAACCGGTCTCCCACCTGCAACTGAATTGCACAGACCCATCCCTTTTCTTTTTCATAAAACGGATGATAATTCGTAGTCCGTATCGGTTCCGTTTCCCCTTCTCCCAGCGTAATCGTATAAACCGTATGTGCCTCCGTTTCATACACCTGTTTTACTTTTTTTAATCCAACCTCTCCGGTTTCCTCATCTCTTGCATAAACTAAATCCCCTGCCTGTATCTGCTGAATCGCTTTCCTACCAGATTCCGTCCATATGTTCGTGTCCTCTAAAAAGCAGCCCTTTTCACACTTCAGCCAATTTTTTGCCTTTTCCGCAACCGCATCAAACAAAGACTTTCCTTTCTGAAATCCTGCCTTTGCTCCGGTTTTCATTTTTCCCAGCTGAAACCAATAGCAAGGTTCATCTCAAAACACCGATAGACATACTCCCACTGGGAATCACTCATCTTAAAACCTTGTGCCATCATGCCCTTTACTTTCTGCTCACTCTCCACCATGCTGGCAATGACTTTGGCAACTGCTGGTCTCCACTTCTTACCATTACCAATATCCAGATAAGGTTCAGCTACAAAATGAAGAATGATACTCCTTTTATGACAGAATCTTGCAAAGGTATACACCTGTCGCACCGATGCAAAACGATTACAACTAATCGCATACACTACATCTCCACTCTGCAGAACCGATATAAGTGCACCAAGACTTCCAGCACTGTAAATGTTATTCCCACGAATCTTCTTACTTCTGAAAAACACCTTTGTTGTCTCAGCATCGAGTGATGATATAAATCCATAAATCATAAAAGCCAACCTCCTTTTCGTTGTTGGTTAACTTATGCCTATATGCGTCATTCTGAAAATAGTCTGTGATTTCCAAAGTTCCTTAAAGTCGGCAGGAAATGTTTAAAAGATTTGTTTAAATTTATACACCTTTTTCATCTTGTTTCTTGATATCACACTTCATACTTCAGAAAATACGCATAAAATCGAGCATATACAAAAATTCAAATGCCATAACATAAGAAATATCCTGCTGATTTATGGAACTTTTCGGTATCGGTGGATGAGCAGGTTGTTGGGAATTATCCTTCATTCTCTTAGTTGTCTGTATTCATGAGCCCCAGCGAATTGTCAGTTATCTGTCTCTGAATGTCATAATTCATCTTGAAGTGAAACTTAATTACGAAAAAATCTTAGAAAATGGCTAGATTTCTAAAGGAAAAAGGGCTCCTGTATTATCTTTGATAGCAAAATCAAAAGAATCCGATACCGTCTTTATGGCAAAAATCTGTATGTGATTTACCGCCTTTTGAAGCAAAATTTGAATCGAAATTACCGCTTTTCAAACGGAAATCTTATGTTATTCTACCGCTCATAATAGAAAATATACTTTCATTTTAGAATACTCATCTCGGTTTAAATTGTGTAACCTTACTCCCGCTCCAATAAATTACAACCTAAAAATCAGCGGTATTTTTACCAGTCAAATCCCCTTAAAAATACCGCTGATACATCTTTAACTTATTACTACTGCCTCATTGCATTCTCCTACCAAACAGTCAAGCATTTGTTCAACATTCTCTCCTGCTTTTTCTAAATACCCATCTGTATAACAATAAAATACATCTTGTTCAGTCATTAACACCATTAAATTTTCTCTACAAGCAACCCCTACAGGATACACTATTTCATTAATATCATACTCTTCCAGTAACTCTTCAAAATATGCTTTATCCAAATTGCATCCTAGTGCTTTTTCTGGGATAAACTCCAAATTTTCTTTTCTTTCATCACCTTCAAAAACAAGCATACCGTATATAGTCAAAAAATTTTCTACATTCTTCGGCATGACAAGCCCAACCTTCTGATACACATCTTTAATATTAGATATATCTATTGTTCTTTTTTCATCCCAACCAGCTTTTTCTAGTCTCTCCTCTGTCACTTTTTCCATAATATTAACATTCCTTTCAATCCTATTGTTTTGGGAATAAACATCCTTCAAATGTCACTTGGCAATTTCGACACGGCAAAGCGTATTTCCCATCCTTAAAATATTTTGTATTAATAAAAATATTATCTAACGTTGCTTGATTTTGTAATGCATTGTTTACAGAATATATTTCTGCACAATTATCTACACTCCACTTTTCAAAGCTCATTCTACTTGCATATTCATTATCAATTGAATTTCCTGCCAGACTCATAGTTCTATTTATTCTTTGTTGTAAATCTGGATGTATTTCTTGAATTGAAGGATTAAACTTATTAGCACCGTTATATCCAAAATATATATCACCAGTATTTAAATCTACAGCAGCACTTATCTTTGCAGGTTTATATGCACCACCTCCTGGCTTAGTTATTCCACCATTTTTAATAAAATCAATTTGATTATCAAGAGCCTCATTACTTATCTTTTCTGCAACATCAAGCCAATGCTCGTCATACCTAGCAACTTCTTCTGGTGACATTAAATCTCTTAGATTAGAGTAACTACCACCCTTACTCCGCAACCGCTTAACAAGCCCACACCGTTTCGCCGCATTATGTACCAGCACTTTCCCTTCTGCCACATAATACGAATTCCACTCCTCGACTTCAAAGTTATAGACAAGAACTCCTTCTTCCACCCGTTCCTTCTCAATCGAAGTGACAACTTCCTCTTCTCCTTCTATTGTACACAACCGGTCTCCCACCTGCAACTGAATTGCACAGACCCATCCCTTTTCTTTTTCATAAAACGGATGATAATTCGTAGTCCGTATCGGTTCCGTTTCCCCTTCTCCCAGCGTAATCGTATAAACCGTATGTGCCTCCGTTTCATACACCTGTTTTACTTTTTTTAATCCAACCTCTCCGGTTTCCTCATCTCTTGCATAAACTAAATCCCCTGCCTGTATCTGCTGAATCGCTTTCCTACCAGATTCCGTCCATACATTCGTATCTTCTAAAAAGCAGCCCTTTTCACACTTCAGCCAATTTTTTGCCTTTTCCGCAACCGCATCAAACAAAGACTTTCCTTTCTGAAATCCTGCCTTTGCTCCAGTTTTCATTTTTCCCAGCTGAAACCCTTTTTTCAGCTTTTTTAAATCTGCTAGGGAATCCAAATACTTACATTTTTTCAGTGCGTTTAATCCTTCTACCACTTTTCGATTTTTAAGCAGTTTTCCGCCTTTTTCAAGAATCCATTTTCCGCCCTTGGACAGATACTTTCCGCCTTTTCCGACCGCAGCTCCTGCATCTCCAATCATCGGAATCGCTGCCAGGGCGCTTAACCCTGCATTGCCCCAATCTCCTTCTGCAGCATACAAACCGGCATTTAATAAATCCGGTACCGCACCAAATCCCGGCACAAATCCGGCCACATCCAATACTCCATGGCACACATCACTTGCGTTTTCTTTCACCGTATTCCACGTATCACTGAGCCATCCCATCCTTCACACTTCCTTTCTTCCACCCTCTTTCTTCTCTCTAATTTTCCTTAATCAACGACGCCTTCAAGTCAATCGTTCCATTTTAATACTCACACCACCACAGCATGAAATAATGCAGAGTTGGATGTTTTTTACGTAAAATCAGATAATATAAAGTTTTCAAGTACTTATCAAAACATCCGTTCTGTGAAGCGACTATATCTCTCCATTAGTGGAAATGCCAATACTGTATGGCTTTCCAGCATAATCTGAAAACTTTGTCCGACACTTTGGTCTGAGTGCAACGATTTGAATATACAGAAAAGTATTTCTTAAAATTACCAGTATAATGCAGAAAATCTTGAAATGTATTACCGCTTTTTGACCAATTTTTATATCTGAAATACCGCTTAAGGAGATTATTTTTTACATCCACCATACAGAAAAACGCATTGTCTTCACAGCAACAAGTGCCATGAAAACAATACGTTCTAAATCTTTGAAGAAACAATATTCAGTTTTGCGGGTGCCCTTATATACACCCAAAGGGTAAATTTCGCCCTAGGATCTTCAAATTAATCTACATGGATTACATCACCTTCGGTATAAACCATTCCGATTAATTGAGATACTAAGGTTATTTTTAGGTTGTGAGCGTCCTTAAGTAGAAACATAATTAAATATTATAATTCATCATAAGCGTCACCTATATAGCAAAAATTATCATCTAGCCAGAATAAGCTTTTACCTTCATTATGATACAATTGAGTCAATAATTCCGTGAAATTTCTTGCAACAATAGCACATTCTCCAACCACTCCATGTCTATCCCAAAAACTATCATAGCACCTTCCCAACCTTTCTTTTGCTAAATCAATAGTAATATAATTATTTTCGAAGTCTTTGCAAATAATATACCACTCTGATGATATATCTTCTTCACAAAGCTCCCCTACAATGACGGGATTAACTAATACCATTTCTTCTGGACTTACAATTGTAAACCCATACTCGCTACTGGTAAAGAAAGAAACGCCTCCACAATTCTCATAAAATACTTTTAAATCATCAGGCAAACTAACTCCATTACTTAAAACTGGTAAGCCACAAGGACTATAAACAATACATTCTGAAGTATTTCTGATTTTATCAAGCAATTTTAAAATATCCATTTCTAACTCCCTTCTAATTTCCTAATCCATAAATATAGCGATTAAATTCTCTATAATAATCATTTCTTGCAGATAGAGGAACATTTGCCGCATCAAACATTTTTTCTGACAAAGCTTGTATTTCTTGCGGTGACACACTTGTCCAATCAACTTTTCCTCCTACTTTTTTACCAGTTCTCTCATACAACCAATTCCTATATACGGATTTTGTAGCTGAATGCTGTTCTGGTGTTAATGCTATTGTTGTAGATTTACTTGCCCTTGATTTATAACCATCAATATTATGGGTTGCCCATACATCTAGAACTCCATGATGATTTTCTAGTCCAGAGGTTTTTTCTCCATATCCAACAATATCAAATGCTTTAGTCTCTCTACCACCCTTACTCCGCAACCGCTTAACAAGCCCACACCGTTTCGCCGCATTATGTACCAGCACTTTCCCTTCTGCCACATAATACGAATTCCACTCCTCGACTTCAAAGTTATAGACGAGAACTCCTTCTTCCACCCGTTCCTTCTCAATCGAAGTGACAACTTCCTCTTCTCCTTCTATTGTACACAACCGGTCTCCCACCTGCAACTGAATTGCACAGACCCATCCCTTTTCTTTTTCATAAAACGGATGATAATTCGTAGTCCGTATCGGTTCCGTTTCCCCTTCTCCCAGCGTAATCGTATAAACCGTATGTGCCTCCGTTTCATACACCTGTTTTACTTTTTTTAATCCAACCTCTCCGGTTTCCTCATCTCTTGCATAAACTAAATCCCCTGCCTGTATCTGCTGAATCGCTTTCCTACCAGATTCCGTCCATACATTTGGTCCTATGTCAAGAAAAAGTACAAGTTAAACGTGAACTTTTCACCTCAATATTCTGTCTTATGCCGCATTTATTTCCAAGTGTCTTAATTTTATCCAATATTTCTTTTCATACTCATTAGGTGAT
>NZ_VUMT01000040.1 GCF_009696045.1 Velocimicrobium porci
CACCTAATGAGTATGAAAAGAAATATTGGATAAAATTAAGACACTTGGAAATAAATGCGGCATAAGACAGAATATTGAGGTGAAAAGTTCACGTTTAACTTGTACTTTTTCTTGACATAGGACCAATTCACAGAGTTCTATTTGAAAATATGTGAAAACTAAAGAACCGCCGTGTACGGAACCGTACGCACGGTGGTGTGGGAGGACGGTAAATAAAATAATTATTTACCTCCTACCCGATTAAAGTGCTATTTCAAAAAATATGTGGTATAGTAGATAGAAGAAGGAGCGGGGAATGGATAAACTAAAAGTATATAAAAAATTAATTATAACTTATACTATGGTAATCCTTTGGATTGTACTTATATTAGAGGGATATTTTATTATGAGTATTCGCAGGGAGAGAAGAAAACGGGACTTGGAATATAATCAGTCAATGTGCCAAAATGCAGCGGATTATGTTGAGGAAATCGCAACTGTAGCTTCGGATGTTCAGTATGGGTTGTATCAGAATAAAACGCAGATTCAAGATGTCGTCTGGTTTTTAACTTTGGATTTGGAAGGGTATTTTCGTAAAAAGTTTGAAGCGTATGCAAAGGATAACGGTGTTGTCTATCAGGGAATTGATTATTTTGCAAAGGATGCTTTTCGTTATAGCAAAAATATGACGGATATTACATTTGTAAGTCTGGCATCAAATAAAATATGCACTTATTATCCAAATGGAGATATGAAAACAGATGTTTATGGGTATGATGCTAATTTGGATAAGGGTGTAAGTATTCAAATTAGAAATGACAGTATAATATTTTTAAAAGAGATTTGTGACCCGAATACGTTTCAAAAAGTTGGAATTTTAAAAATTTCTTTTAATAGCAAAGGATTTTCTGAGCTGGAAGGTAATTATGGACGGTCTGCATTGATGGTCTATGCAGATAATGGTGATATTGCTTACTGTAAAGAAAATGAAGAGTGGGTAAAACAATTTAAAAAAATTGGTGAAAATTCGGTTTTAGAGAAAAAATATCATATTTATATTGACAGAGTCAGAACAAGAGAGTTAAATATTGTGGCTTATGTAAAAAAAGGACAGACTGGAAAGATACCAATCGTTGTATGGATTATGCTTTTATTTATGGGAATTGGACTGTTTTCCGTTGGCATGTATTTTGTAAACCGAAAGATTAGACATCTTTCGAACCGGCTTGAGTTAATTTTAAATGGAATGGAGCGTGTAATGGAAGGGGATTTAACTGTGCGGTTAGCAGTTAAAAAAGAAGATGAACTGGACATTATTGCAGATAATTTTAACATTATGTGTGAAAATTTAGACTCGTATATTCAGAAAAGTTATCTTGCGGAAATTGAACAAAAAAATGCAGAGATGAATGTATTACAAAGTCAGATTAATCCACATTTTCTCTATAATACATTAGAAGCAATCCGAATGAAAGCAATCTGTAATGGAGATAAAGAAGTTGGAAAGATGCTTTATGGACTTGCGGTTGTATTTCGAAGTCAGGTAAAAGATGAAAATGTTGTCAATGTTGCAAGAGAACTTTATTATTGTAAAAAATATTTAGAACTGTTTGAATTTCGTTATCAAAATAAATTTCAATTTATGATTGATTGTCCGGAGCAGTATGCGGTTATTCCGGTAATAAAGTTTATTGTACAGCCAATCGTGGAAAATTATTTTGCACATGGAATTCGTTTGCAGGAAGAGGACAATTATTTAGAGATAAAGGTAAGACAAGAAGAAAATAACAAAACGCTTCGGATTGAAGTAAGGGACAATGGGATTGGTATGACGGAAGAGCAGATTAATGCAAAAAATACAGAGCTAAGGGGAAAAGTAAGTAGAACAGGTTCAATTGGGATTTTAAATGTTCACAGAAGAATTGTTGCAGCATATGGTGATGATTATGGGGTTGACTTAAAGAAGAATGGAGAGCAGGGGCTTTTAGTAACTTTGAGAATTCCAATACAGGAAGGATGAAATGAGGATGTATAAAGTATTGCTTGCAGAAGATGAAGAATGGATTTTACAAGGGATAAAAAATATTATTGACTGGGAGGAAATGGAACTTTCCGTTATTCATATGGTGCATGACGGGGAGGAGGCAATAAAGTGTCTGGAAAAAGAGTCGGTTGATATTATTGTAACAGACATTAACATGCCGGGAATGGACGGACTTACAATGCTAAAGCGGATAAGAGAGAGGGATGAACGGGTTCGTTTTATTATTTTAAGTGGTTACGATGACTTCCAGTATGCTCAGACAGCAATTCAATTAGATGTAGAAGGATACATATTGAAGCCCATTAATGAAGATGAATTAAAGGCAGTGTTACTGAAAGCGATAAAAGAATTACAGGAAAATGATCAAAAGTCGTATGAATATTTAGAGGAGAATCAAGGTCTATATCACTATTTGAAAGATGAAATGAAAGAACGACAGGATTTTTTTAGTGAGTATGGAATCCGCATGGAGCATGCTTACGGAACAGCTGCGCATATTAAAATAAAACAGAAAAATTTAAAAGAAGATACGCTGACCAATTTGTTAGCTTTTTTAGAGAATGAATATAAGGGGGTTAAACTTCATCCATTTTGCTTTACACAGGACGAAATTTTTCTATTTATTTTTTTGGATTTTGACGACCCTGATTTAATAACTTCGTTTTTTGCAACACTGCAAAATGAAATTGAGGCAAAGTTTGAGGTGTTTACGTTTTTTACAATTAGCCGGACATTTACCGATCTTGAAGGAATTCGGGCAGCTTACAAAGAAACGAAAAAGTTACAGCGTTATCTTATTATTGAAGGTTATGGTACGATTATCAGTCATAAGACAATTGATGGGAGAACATCAAAAGGAATTACAGTGAACAACGAAATGCTTCGAAAAATGATATTGTCGAAGCGAAAGGAAGAAGTAATTCATTATATTGATGAATTGTTTATTAATACAGTGGAAGAAGGTATGGTAACAACGGATGTTGTTTATCGGCTTGCGATTAAGCTTGCAATGGCACTACAGGATGTAATTGATGAATTTAAGCTGGAGGAAAAAGGACAGATTAAGAATCTGACAGAATTGGTTGACGAGCTTTATAAGGCTGAGGATTTGTCAGTTATTAAGAGCATGTTTCTGGTAGAAACAATTGAAATTATAGAGTGCCTTCATCTTGAGGATTCCCATTATACACCGGTCGTGCGTCAAATTATAAATGATATTGAGAAAAATTATAAGGATGATATGAATCTTAAAACACTGTCTTATAAATACAATATGAATGCTTCTTATCTTGGTCAGATTTTTCAAAAAGAAGTAGGGTGTTCCTTTTCTCAATATCTGAGCAGAACAAAAAACAGTAAGGCAAGAGAGTTGATTTTAAATACAAATATGAAAATCAACGATATTGCAAAGGAAGTGGGGTATCCTGATACGAGTTATTTTTACCGCAAATTTAAGCAATGTTATGGAACTTCACCTGCTTCTTTAAGAGAAATGAAAAAGTGGTAAAAAGTATCTGAAGTATGTTCAGTAAAACTAAAAGTTTTCAACTATAAGCCCTCCTTCAGAAGTGATATAGTTAAATGGAAAGAAAAGAAGGAGGGCAAAGAAGTGAAGGAAAACAATCGTAAAAAAGGGCGGACGTTAAGCAGGTTGAAGGCAAATAAAGAACTCCTGCTTATTAGTCTTCCCGGAGCAATTTGGTTTATATTGTTTGCATATTTACCAATGTTTGGAATTGTCGTTGCATTTAAAAATTTTCGTCTTTCAGGAGGCTTTATTCAAAGCTTAATTGAGAGTGAATGGTGTGGTTTTAAAAATTTTAAATTCTTATTTTATAGTGGTGATATGTGGATTGTATTCCGCAATACGATTTGCTATAATCTTGTGTTTATTGTGCTTGGTATTGTGCTTCCGATTTTGGTAGCATTGATGTTAAATGAGATTAAGGGGAGAGGACTTGCAAAATTTTATCAAAGTTCCATGTTTCTTCCATATTTTTTATCTTGGGTCGTAGTAAGCTATTTTCTATTCGCTTTTTTAAATCCGGAAAAAGGTTATATTAATACTGTTCTTCAAAGTTTTGGAAAGGATGCTGTTTCATGGTATTCGGAAAAAAAATATTGGCCGTTTATTATTTTATTTATGAGTCAGTGGAAAGGAATCGGCTATAATACGGTCGTTTATTTAGCATCAATTTGTGGAATTGATAAAACTTATTATGAGGCAGCTGTACTGGATGGGGCTTCAAAGTTCCAACAAATTAAATACATTACAATTCCTCTATTAAAACCAGTTATTACAATTTTATTTATTTTATCTGTTGGTCGTATCTTTAGTGCCGATTTCGGATTGTTCTATCAGCTTCCAAAGGATTCCGGTGCATTATATGATTATACAAATGTCTTAGACACTTATGTGTATCGTGCACTTATGACATCCGGTGAACTTGGTATGAGTTCGGCAGCGTCACTATTTCAGTCAACGGTAGGATTTATTTTAATTATAACTGCGAATAAAATTGTTTCTAAGATTGACAGTGACAACGCATTATTCTAAGGAGGTGTATTATGTTCGAGAAAAGAAATCAAAAAAAAGAAGAAAAACGATTAAGAAAGTTAGAACTTCAGGAAAATAAGTTTAATAGGATAAAGCCATCAACAAATGTTATTTTTAATGTAATATTAGCTGTTTTAGCTGCAATCTGTATTATTCCGTTTGTTTTTGTGCTAATTATTTCACTTACCGACGAGCAGGCACTGGTTATGAATGGCTATCGTTTTATACCTGAAAAGTTAAGTTTACATGCGTATCAGTATATATTAAGTTCCGGAGCTAAAATATTAAAAAGTTACGGAGTGACAATTACGGTTACTGTTCTTGGCACAATTATCGGGTTGCTTTTAACAGGTACATATGCCTATGCATTATCAAGAAAGACATTTGCGTATCGCAAATTTTTTACAAAATTAATCGCTATACCAATGCTGTTTAGTGGTGGAATGGTTGCAAGTTATCTTGTTATTTCCCAATTTTTAAAACTAAGAAATAGCATATGGGTATTAATTCTTCCAATTGCATTAAATTCTTTTAATATTATTGTATTGCGGACATTTTTCTCAACTTCAATTCCAGATGCAGTTGTAGAGTCCGCAAAGATTGATGGGGCATCGGAATGGCGTTTGTTTTTTCAGATTGTTATTCCAATGGCACTACCCGGAATTGCAACAATTGGACTATTTTTAACATTGGGATATTGGAATGACTGGTTTAATGCAATGCTTTATATGGATGGAGATGCGATTATTCCGCTGCAGTATTTGCTGATTAAGATTGAAACAAATCTGGAATTTATTGTTAATAACACTGCACAGCTTGGTGTAAGTGGAGTTGCAGTTGCCCAGACAATGCCAAAGGAAACGATTAAGATGGCAATTGTTGTTATCTCTACTGTCCCTATTATTTTTGCATATCCATTTTTCCAGCAGTATTTTGTAAATGGTTTGACAATTGGAGCTGTAAAAGAATAATAAGTGAAGTGAATCTGAAAAAAATACACTAGGAAAAATAGATGTTTTTCCAGTAAAATAGAAGTATCAAATTTAGGGAGGTTTATGAAATGAAACATTGGAAAAAGTTTGCAGCACTTGGTCTTTCTGTTATTTTGGCAACTACTTCTTTTACAGGATGTGGAAACAAATCAACAGAAGCAGACAGTAAAAACAAAGAGGACGAAGTAGTTGAACTTACATGGTATCAAATTGGGGATTCACAGCAAGATATGGATAAGGTCCTTGAAAAAGTGAATGAGTACACAAAGGAGAAGATTGGTGCTACTGTTAAGGTTAATCAGATCGGCTGGGGGGACTATAACCAGAAAATGCAGGTACTGATTAACACAGGAGAGGTATTTGATTTAGCATTTACATGCTCATGGGCAAATGATTATCTTCAAAATGCGCAGAAAGGAGCATTTCTTGCGTTAGATGACCTTCTTCCAAAGTACGGAAAAGAGATGTTAGATTCGATTGATAAGCGTTTTTGGGATGCAGCTAAAGTGAACGGAAAAACGTATGGTGTTCCAAGTGAAAAAGAAATCGGAAGTATGCCTATGTGGGTATTTACGAAAGAATATGTAGACAAATATAATATTCCATATGAAGAGATTAAAAGTTTGGAAGATTTAGAACCATACTTAAAAGTTATCAAAGAAAATGAACCGGATGTAGTTCCATTGTATCTGACAAAGGATTTTACTGCTCCAACTTATATGGATAAGATTCAAGACCCAATTGGAATTGAATATGATTGTAATCCAGATAAATTAGTTGTAAAGAATGTATTTGAAACAGATAAAATGAAATCTACATTAAAGACATTAAGAGATTACTATAAAAAAGGATATATAAATAAAGATGCAGCAACAGCAACCTCTGACAAGTCTGTAAAACGTTTTGTAACAAAAGGTGATGGACAGCCTTATGCAGAATTAATCTGGGGCAAGGATTTAGGATATGAGGTAGTAGCAACACCAATTATGGAAACAAAAGTTACAAATGCTTCTGCACGTGGTGCGTTGACAGCAGTTTCCAGAACTTCAGAACATCCGGAAAAAGCAGTTGAATTTTTGAATCTTGTTAATACAGATGAATATTTAAGAAATCTTTTAAATTATGGTATTGAAGGCGAACATTATACGAAAGTAGAAGTTTCAGAAGATGAAAAGAAAGAAGCAGAAGGAAAACCTTATGTTTATGATTGCAAGATTAAATTAGATCCAGAAAAGAAAAATAATTATTCTGTTCCTTACTGGGTACAGGGTGGATTATTTAATACTTATGTTACTGAAGAAGAACCACTTGATAAATGGGCAGAGTTTAAAGAGTTCAATGATAAATCAGAGTTAGCTCCAACATTCGGATTTGATTTCAATACAGAACCAGTATCAACACAGTTAGCCGGTTTTAGAGGTGTTTTAGATGAGTTTGGTGCATCCCTTTATACAGGAAGTGTAGAACCAGATGAAGTATTACCAAAATTATTGGATAAATTGAAAGCAACCGGCGTTCAGGATGTTATTGATGAAATGCAAAAACAGATTGATGAGTGGCAGGCAGGTAAAAATTAAGTATAATAAAAAACAATAAAAGAGAGTGTGTTGCAAAATGTAACTTACTAAGTCCGTTTTGCAGCACCTTTTTTATACATTGTTTTGCAGTGAAAATATGTATATAATAAAAATAAATAATTGCAGTTATAAATGAATGGAAAGGTAAAAGGTGAAGAAATATGTTATTTGGTGCATTGGAAGCAGGGGGAACAAAAATGGTATGTGCAGTGGGAAGAGCGGATGGAACAATTATTGACCAGATATCGATTCCTACTAGAACACCGGAAGAAACAATTCCTGAAATTATTGCTTATTTTAAGAGAAAAGATATAAAAGCACTTGGGATAGGTGCATTTGGACCTGTTAACGTAAATAAAGGAACAAAACAGTATGGATATATTTTGGATACACCAAAATTGGCATGGAAATATTTTGATTTATTGGGAACAATACAAAAAGAACTCAATATTCCAATTGGTCTTGATACAGATGTAAATGGTTCCTGCCTTGGTGAATTAACATTTGGCAGTGCAAAAGGGCTTAACAATGTTGTGTATATTACAATCGGAACAGGTGTAGGTGTCGGGATTGCAGTAAATGGAAAGTTAGTTCATGGCATGCTTCATCCGGAAGCCGGACATATATTACTTAGAAAAGAAGAGCAGGATGATTTTGAGGGTAATTGTCCTTATCATAAGTGTTGTCTGGAAGGGTTAGCTGCCGGACCGGCTATTGAACGACGTTATGGAAAAAAAGCAGTGGAATTGAAAGACAAGAAAGAGGTCTGGGAACTGGAGAGTGATTATATTGCGCAGGCAATTATGACTTATATACTTACGGTTTCTCCACAGCGGATTATTTTAGGCGGTGGGGTCATGCACCAGGAGCAATTGTTTTCTCTAATCCGAAAAAAGGTATTAAATTTGCTTGCAGGATATATAAAAACACCAGAATTAGAATCAATGGATACATATATTGTTCCATCTGTATTAAATGATAATCAGGGAATTATGGGCTGTATTCAACTTGCAGTAGAAGAATTGAAAGAATTGGGGAAATTATAAATGAAAGGATTTATTCATATTTATTGTGGTGATGGAAAGGGAAAGACGACAGCAGCAGTTGGTCTTGCAGTAAGAGCATCTGCCGATGGAAAAAAAATATTATTTAGTCAATTTTTAAAAGATGGTACTTCAGGGGAGTTAACCAGGTTGAAACAAATAGAAGAAATTACTGTTTTGCCGGAAGAGCAGACGTTTGGTTTTACTTTTTCAATGACAGAGGAAGAGTTCGAACAGGCAGAAGCTTATTATAACCAGAAACTTTGCAAAATAATTTCAATTGCAAAGAATTATGACATGGTTATTTTAGATGAATTTATGGCGGCGTATAATAAGAAGTTGATTGATAATAAAATAGCCATTCAGTTTTTAAAAGAAAAGCCGGAAGCACTGGAGATTGTTTTAACCGGACGTAATCCTGATCAGTCATTATTGAAAATGGCGGATTATGTAACAGAGATGAAAAAAATAAAGCATCCATTCGACAGCGGAATTTCTGCAAGAAAGGGAATTGAGTATTAATTGGCATATTTTTTAAAATTTTTGCATAGATTAGTGAAAAAAAGGAGTATGTCAATTGTCCAGATATAAGCGCTTTGTTTCATATATGTATCGATACGTGCGTGGAGAAAAGAGGGATAATACAGGATATGCCCGAATTGAAAATTATGAGAATGACATTAAAATTACAATTCATTTAAAAGAT
This sequence comes from Velocimicrobium porci, assembly GCF_009696045.1. Classification (GTDB taxonomy): domain Bacteria; phylum Bacillota; class Clostridia; order Lachnospirales; family Lachnospiraceae; genus Velocimicrobium; species Velocimicrobium porci. The sequence continues at coordinate 8,899 of NZ_VUMT01000040.1, forward strand.
GTAACGAATCAGAGAAAAGAGGCAAAAGTATACTTATTTCATCGGGAGAAAAATAAGCTGGAAGGGATTTATTTAGACAAGATAACATTTGAGAATGGAATAGGGGAGCTTCAAATAATCACAAAAAGTAAAAATGTAGTAAAATCTTCCTATGAATTTTCTGATATTAGTGGTATAATGGTTTACATGACGTCGGAACGCTTTTGGGCGACCGAATGGGATGGAGGTCAGCCAATCGATATTAGTCAGTTCTGTTTTGAAAAATCAGAAAATGAATTAGAGGATGAATCGACGGAGGATCTTGTTTTTGCGGCCAATGTAGAAGAGACCGATATTCAGAAGACCGAGAGGCAATTTCTTTCATTTGCAAAGATATATCCCTTTGTAGAGGAAGATGTGGAATGTGTAGGGGTGAAACCAAATAATTTAAGTGATATTCATGAGGAATGGAGAAAATGGGAAGAAAATGACTTTCTTCTCCATGGTTATAATCGTTTCCGCCATATTATAGTTGGAAGGAAACCAAAAGAAAAAGGATATGAGTATTTTTTGGGGATACCGGGAATTTACATAAATCAGGAAGAACGGATTGCAAATTCTTATGGTTTTGCTCAGTTTGTACCTGAAAATAAGGAGAATGCCCAGTATGGAGATTTTGGATATTGGTGTACCAATGTAACTGTTTAGGAGGGAGTTAGTTGGAGACACTAAAGAAGGTTGTGGGATATATATGTAAGGATAGATTGCGGGTTACAATTTTATTTTTTCTATGTATGCATATATTCTACAGTGTAGCATTTTTAATTGCAGATGTGGATGCGGGGAATACAATTCACATGGTTGCAGCATTTATATATGTTGTATTACTTGTTCAGTTAAAGGATGGAGAAGATAAACTTAGGATTTTTACTGAACTATTGGTACAAATTATTGTATTTACGATTGCGGCTACATATATACTTGGCTGGGATGCCGGTTATGGAATGTTTTTATTAATCATGATACCTGGAATGTTTTTCATTGGATGTGATATTGAACGGCCAGAATGGTATAATGGTGTAGCATCAGTAAGTTTGTTACTTTCATTTTGGCTTTTAATTCGTATATCCGATTGGTTTGTTTCCGAGGCTGCGTTGCAGTGGAGTGACTATAAGCATCGGTGTTATGTAACAAATGCTTTTTTGGCTTCGTTACTTTTACTATGTTTTGGGGTTGCATTTGAGATGGAAATACGAAGAATTGAAGTTAATTTGAAAGACAAAAATCTGATGCTAATCCAGATGGCAAGTCATGATGCTTTGACAAACTTGTTTAATCGAAGAATTATGAATGATTTATTACAAAAGGCCGGAAATGTGAAAAGAGAATATGGAAGAGATTATTCCGTTTGTATTTGTGACATTGATGATTTTAAGAAAATTAATGATACATATGGTCACGATTGTGGAGATTATGTATTGAAAGAAGTAGCAAGACTGCTTGTAGAGAACAGCAAAACAGATCAGGTGGCAAGATGGGGAGGAGAAGAATTCCTTATTTTGTTAAGAGATATGACAGCCGCTGATTCATTTAGTGTTATTAATGATGTTCGAAGGGCAATCAGCGAACATTGTTATGAGTATTCAGGACAGAAGATTAAAGTTACAATGACGTTTGGAATGAGTCATTCCAAATATATGAATGGAAAAGAAAACATGATATTGCAGGCGGATTCCCGTTTATACGAAGGAAAACAATCAGGTAAAAATTGTGTAAAAGCATAGAAACATAGTCGTATAAAAGCAGAATGATATGCACGGATTAAATTGAGTTAATTCGTGCATATTTAATGTGGTCTCTCCATTTATTTTCGAGGAATGCAAAATCACGGGCAATTCCTTCCTGCTGAAAATTAAGCCGTTCCATTAGACGGATGGATGGATAATTAGTGGGAAGCACGGTTGATTCAATGCGATGAAGACCATATTCACCAAAAATAATATTGTCAATGCAGTAGTTTAATGCTTCTGTCATATATCCTTGGTTACAAAATGAAAAGTCCATTTTATATCCGAGGTTACAGCTCTGAAAAGAGCCTTTTTTTATGTTTGAAAAAGAGATTGATCCTATGATATGACAGGGGTCAATTGGTTCAAATAGAAACAAACGGATATAGCGAAAATTGATAAATTCTTTTAATTCGTAACATAGTGTAGCTTCTTGAAAAGGTATCGTATAAAAATTTGGAACACGTTGGGGTTCAAATGGTTCAAAAAAGTTTTGATTTCTTTTGTAAAAATTACATACTTCAGTGGCCCATTCCGGACCTAAGACACGGATAATTAACCGGTCAGTATTATGTATCAGGTTCATAGGTCTGTTCTCCTTTTCTTCTCAGCAGGGCTTTAAAAAGTGACAAAATTTTTTAGAGTCCTCTAATGGCAACTTGGGTGATATATTGAGAAAGAATTTTCTGAAATTGTGAAATAGTATCTTTTGTATGAGCCGAAAGGTTAGGACATAGGATATCACCTGAATCTTCAAACGATTGCAGATAGTAAAGGGAACTTCCACTTAACCATATTCCAATTTCCTGAATATCCTGTTTGGTATGCAGCTCTTTCACAATTGTTGTACGGAATTCATAAGGAATGGAACCGGACCGAATTAGTTTGACCGACTTTTCTATCTTGCCAGTATCAAATCCTGGAATTCCAATCGTACTGCCATATTTTGATAAGGAATTTTTTATATCCATTGCAATGTAGTCAATAAGTTGGTTTTTTATTAAAAATTGGAGTAGTTCAGGGTGATTCCCATTTGTATCCAATTTGACTTTTAATCCTAATTGCTTAATTTTTTCAATAAAAACCGGAAGTTCTGCCTGCAGAGATGGTTCGCCTCCTGTAATGCAGACGCCTTCTAGAATAGAGCTACGCTTCTTCAAATAGGAAAGTATGTCTTCATCACTGACGGAAGTATTGTCAGCTCGCTCAGGCAAGACAAGAGAGCTGTTATGGCAAAATGGGCAACGAAAATCACAGCCGCGAAAAAAAATGGTAGCTGCAAGATGATGAGGATAATCAAGAAGCGTTGTTTTATTAAATCCTGCAATATTCATATTGCTACCTCCTAGTCTTCGTGATAGTATAACTATAACACATGAAAAAGGAGACAGCAAATAAAATGGAGGAAATGATAAATCAGACGATAGAAGCAAAGCCAGATACTTTTTATATGAAGGAAGCAATAAGACAAGCAAAAAAAGCTTATAAAATAAAGGAAGTGCCGATTGGATGTGTTATTGTACAGGGGGATAAAATTATTGCCAGAGGATATAATAAACGGAACACAAAGAAGAATACACTGGCACATGCAGAATTACTGGCAATCAATAAAGCAAGCAAAGCAATCGGAGACTGGAGATTGGAAGATTGTACGATGTATATTACATTAGAACCTTGTCAGATGTGTGCAGGAGCGATTGTTCAGTCAAGGATGAAGCGGGTTGTGATTGGAAGTATGAACCCAAAAGCAGGGTGTGCAGGGTCAATCATAAATTTGCTGGAAATGAAAGAGTTTAACCATCAGGTTGAATTGGAAATCGGAGTTTTGGAAAAAGAGTGTACAGAACTGCTACAACAATTTTTTAGAGAACTGAGAGAAGAAAAGAAACAGAAAAAAATCACCCCTTGACAGAAGTTTAAAAAACGGATATACTTAAGCGTGCGATGTATAGATAAATATAGATTTGTAATTATATAGTCATAAGATTTCCGTGCAGCCGGGGAGTTAGCGGTGTCCTGTACCTGCAATCCGCTACAGCAGGGGTGATGTTTTGCCGAGGGCTTGTTTCTGTGGAGCTGCCCTATATAAGTGGCGTTGACGTTTGGGTCTTACGCAACAGGAATCCATGAACCGTGTCAGGTCAGGAATGAAGCAGCACTAAGTGGAAGCTCTTGTGTGCCGTAAGGGTGCCTGAGCCGAGTTAACTGTATAGGTAACGTTCATTGGGCAAGTTCGAAGCAAGACGCACGGAGTTTAATATAAAAATTAATTAAGACTGATAGAAAAGCAAGGACTACTTTAAGGGTAGCTTCTTGCTTTATTTTTTTACTTTACAGGAAACTTCGGCTCCTATAAAGCAAAAACGCTCTGCGAGGATGTGCACAGATGCGAAAGGAGTATTGTTGCAAAAAGCATGCAACACGCATCTGGCATGCAAAGTGGAGCAAGTCCCTCATGAGTGAGGGATAGAGGGAATTGAGGTGGACTTGTCCACTTTGTTCCTTTATAGGAAAGTTCGACTTTCGTTAAACGCTTGGATGAAAATAGCCCGCACAAAGGCGGGCATGGGAAATAGACGACACTGTTTAGAAGATATAAAAAC
>NZ_VUMT01000041.1 GCF_009696045.1 Velocimicrobium porci
GAACCGTCAGACATGATAATTATTTATGATAACATCTGATGAAGGAAGAACACCTTCTTCTGTTATCTGATTTATAGAAACTTGTTAATTAAGTAGTCTTAATTGACTACATCATTATTATACTAGGGAGGTGAAAAAATGAGAGAAACAATTCTTAGTGTAGGAATTGACATTGGTACATCTACAACGCAATTGATATTTAGCCGTTTAACGATTGAAAATCTGGCTAGCAGTTATACGGTACCAAGAATTAGTATTGTGAATAAAGAAGTTATTTATAGAAGCAATATTTATTTTACACCTCTTCGTTCAGCAACAGAAATTGATGCAGAAGCAATCAAGCAGATTGTCCGGACAGAATATGAAAAAGCAGACATCCATGCTGAGGAGTTAAAAACAGGAGCTGTTATTATTACAGGAGAAACAGCAAGAAAAGAAAATGCAAATCAAGTGCTTGCTTCCCTAAGTGATTTGGCTGGAGATTTTGTCGTAGCGACAGCCGGACCGGATCTGGAATCCGTTCTTTCTGCAAAAGGTGCCGGAGCAGACCGCATGTCTGAGGAAAATCGAAATATTGTTGCTAATATTGATATTGGTGGTGGAACAAGTAATATTGCCTGCTATCAAAAAGGAAAATTAAAAGGAGTCTCCTGTTTAGATATTGGAGGACGTTTAATTAAGATAAAAGACAAAACCATTATTTACATATATCCTAAAATAAAAGAACTGGCCAAAGAACATGGAATCTTTTTGGAAGTAGGAGAACAGGCAGATCAAAAGAAGTTAAAAGAGGTTTGCCGTCTTATGGCAGATCAGCTTGCCATGGCGCTTCATTTAAAAGAGAAAGATGAATTTCATTCTAAGCTTTACACGAATGATGGGAAAGCAATTCCCGATTCTCTTGCAATAGATGCTGTTACGTTCTCTGGAGGCGTTGCTGATTATGTCTACAATAAAGAGGTGGAAGATGTTTTCCGGTATGGTGACATTGGAATCCTTCTGGGACAGGTGGTAACAGAACAAAAAGAGTTCCAAGAGATTCCATGGTATGAGGCAGTTGAAACGATTCGTGCAACCGTTGTTGGAGCTGGGACTCATACAACAAATGTTAGCGGAAGCACGATTACCTATGCAAGGGATCAGCTTCCAATCAAAAATATCCCAATTCTTCGGATATCGAAGGAAGAAGAACAGGATTTGGAGCAATTAACCGCTTCGATTAAGGAACAGATACCGATTTTTGAGGTAGATGGAAGGTTAGAACAGGTAGCGATTTCTCTTTCGGGAGACTATCATACAAGTTTTGCAGATATTCAATTGCTTGCAGCTGCCATAGTAAAAGGTGCAGATGTAATAATAAAAAGTAGCTATCCACTGGTAATCGTAGTTGAGAATGACATAGGAAAAGTTCTTGGTAATGCCATTCAGGTCTTATTAGAGAGGAGGAAAGATGTAATATGTATTGATGGCATCCATTCACAGGGTGGCGATTACATCGACATTGGCGAACCAGTGGCAAATGGAAGAGTAGTTCCAGTGGTAACAAAAACATTAATATTTAATTCATAAAAAATCAAAAGGGGTGAATACGATTGATTCTTAAAACAAAACTTTTTGGCCATACTTATGAGTTTAAGTCACTAAGAGAAGTAATGGCAAAGGCAAATGAAGAAAAATCGGGTGACAAATTAGCTGGTATTGCAGCTGAATCTGCAGAGGAAAGAGTAGCAGCAAAGGTTGTGCTTTCCCATATCACATTGGCGGATTTAAGAAATAATCCAGCAGTTCCTTACGAGGAAGATGAAGTAACAAGAATTATTCAGGACAACGTAAATGAATCTATTTACAATGAATTTAAAAACATGACAGTTGCTGAATTCCGTGAATGGATTTTGTCCGAAACAACAACAGGAGCTATGATTTCCAGGGCTTCCAGAGGTATTACAAGTGAAATTGTTGCTGCAGTTTGTAAATTAATGAGTAATTTAGACTTAATTTATGCGGCAAAGAAGATTCGCGTTACTGCACATTGTAACACAACAATTGGTCTTCCTGGAACCTTTTCATCAAGACTCCAGCCAAACCATACAACCGATGATCCAAAAGGTATCATGGCTTCTGTAATGGAAGGTTTCAGTCTTGGATGTGGAGATGCTGTATTAGGATTAAACCCAGTTGATGATTCTGTAGAAAGCGTAGCAAGAATTTTAAAGAGCTTTGATGAATTTAAAAATAAATGGGAAGTTCCTACACAAATCTGTGTTCTTGCTCATGTAACAACACAAATGGAAGCAATCGAAAAAATGAATGCACCAATTGATTTGATGTTCCAGTCAATTGCCGGATCGCAAAAAGGAAATGAAGCATTCGGTCTGACAGCAACTATGTTACAGGAAGGTCATGACATGATGTTAAAACGTGGAACAAGTACAGGGCCAAACGTAATGTATTTTGAAACAGGACAAGGTTCTGAGTTATCTTCTGACGCACATCATGGATGGGATCAGGTAACAATGGAAGCACGTTGTTATGGATTTGCAAAACATTATAGTCCTTTCTTAGTAAATACGGTAGTAGGATTTATTGGACCTGAATATTTATATGATTCAAAACAGGTTATCCGTGCAGGTCTTGAAGATCATTTTATGGGTAAATTAACTGGTATACCAATGGGATGTGATGCTTGTTATACAAACCATATGAAGACCGATCAAAATGATATTGAAAATCTTGCAATGCTTCTTGCATCCGCAGGCTGTAACTATATAATGGGTGTTCCTGAAGGGGATGACTGTATGCTTATGTATCAGTGTACAGGTTATCATGAGGCAGCAGCACTTCGTGAAATCCTTGGACTTCGTCCTATTAAAGAATTTGACATGTGGTTAGAAAAAATGGGATTCTCTAAAGATGGTAAATTAACACCATTAGCTGGAGATGCTTCCGTATTTTTGAGTAAGTAGAGAGGAGGTGTAGGTATGGTACAAGAAAATGAATTAAAATCAATTATTGAGCAAGTATTATGTGAAATGAATTTATCTGAAAAAGTAGATACAGATACAATTGCAAAACAAATGGCAACAACAAATGAAGAACCTACAACTGGTATTGAAGAGGGATGTATCCCTGATATTACAGAAATTGATATTAAGGAACAATATTTAGTAGAAGCCCCTATGAACAAAGAAGCATATGCAGATTTGAAAGCATATGCACCTTGCCGTCTTGGAATTGGAAAAGCAGGTGCACGTTATAAAACGTTACCATCTCTTGAGTTCCGTGCTGCTCATTCTGCTGCCCAAGATGCAGTTTTCTCTGATGTTGATCAGGAATTTATTGATAAAATGGGACTTTTCACAGTTTCTACACAATGTGACAGTAAAGATACTTATCTTACAAGACCAGACTTGGGAAGAAAATTAAATGAAGAAGGAAGAAAAACAGTAGCAGAAAAATGTAAAAAGAATCCAAAAGTACAAATTTATGTATCAGATGGATTAAGTTCAGCTGCAGTAGCTGCTAATGTAGCAGACGTACTTCCTGGTATTATGCAAGGATTAAAAAGCTACGGAATTGATGTAGGAACACCATTCTTTGTAAAATATGGTCGAGTTGGTGTTATGGATGAAGTTTCCGAGATTACAGGAGCAGATGTAACCTGTGTATTAATTGGAGAACGTCCGGGACTTATTACTGCTGAATCAATGTCTGCTTATATCGCGTATAAGGCAACGGTCGGAATGCCAGAGGCAAGAAGAACTGTTGTATCCAATATCCATAAAGCAGGAACAATTCCAGCAGAAGCCGGAGCACATATTGCTGAAATTATAAAAATTATGTTAGAGAAAAAAGCCAGTGGTACTGATTTAAAACTCTAAGAGTAAGGGAGGAATTGTAAGATGAAAAGAGATCCATTGAAAGCGACAGTCCTTGCTACCAAGATTATTCCAAATGTAAATCCGGAATTGGCAAAAGAGCTTGGACTTAATAAAGATCAAAAGTCTATCGCTTTGATTACAGCAGATTGTGATGATGTTACTTATACTGCATTAGATGAAGCAACAAAGAAAGCAGATGTCCAGGTTGTATATGCAAAAAGTTTTTATGGCGGCGCTGCAAATGCGAATACAAAGCTGGCAGGAGAAATTATTGGTATTCTTGCAGGACCAAATCCTGCTGAGGTAAAAAGCGGATTAGAAGCTTGTGTAGATACAATCGAAAATGTAGCTCATTTTGTATCTGCGAATGAAGATGACAGTATTTGTTATTATGCACACTGTATTTCCAGAACAGGCTCTTACTTATCAGAAGGTGCAGGAATCAAAGAAGGAGAGGCATTGGCATATTTAATCGCTCCTCCATTGGAAGCAATGTACGGTATAGATGCAGCTATGAAAGCGGCAGATGTAAGTCTTTGCGTATTATATGCTCCACCATCAGAAACAAACTTCGGCGGTGCTTTATTAACAGGAAGCCAGTCTGCTTGTAAATCTGCCTGTGAAGCATTTGCAACAGCGGTAGAGTTTGTTGCAGAAAATCCAATCTTATAATAAAGCAGCCGAGGAGGTATTACGATGAAAGCTTTGGGTATGATAGAGGTCTACGGAAAGCTTGCCGCAGTAGAAGCACTTGATAGTGCATTAAAGGCGGCAAATGTAGAACTTGTCGATGTAACTCGTGTAGGTGGAGGTTTGGTGACTGTCATGATAGCTGGTGATGTTGGTGCAACAAAAGCAGCGATTGACGCAGCAGAAGCTTCCGCTGCGAGAGTAGGTCGTGTCATTTCCGTTCATGTAATTCCAAGACCTTCGGAAGATGTCGGACATATGGTAGCGAGAAAAGAAACAAAAGAAAACTTACAGGTTGAGATTGAAGAACAAGAAGAAACAATAACAGAAGATAAAGAAGAAATAACAGAAGATAAAGTCTTAGAACAGATAAACGAAGAAATAGAAGAACCTACAAAGGAAGAAACTCAGCCAAAAGCTTTAACAGAAATAAAACAAAAGAAAGAAGTAATTACAAAAGAATCGTTACAGAACATGACCGTAGCAAATCTTCGTAGTCTGGCTCGGCAATTAGAGATAACAAATATGACGAGAAAACAAATTCGATTTGCAACTAAAGAAGACTTAGTAAGGTCAATTAGCGAATTTTTGGAACAGGAGTGATAGGCAATGCAATTATACGATAAAGACCTTTTGTCCGTTCAGGAAGTAAGAGAATTAGTAGAAAAAGCAAAAACGGCACAACAGGAATTGAGCAACAAAAGCCAGGCAGAAGTAGATGAAATTGTTGCTTCGATTGCAAGAGCGGGTGTACGCAATGCAAAACGCCTTGCAAAACTTGCAAATGAAGAAACGGGCTTTGGTGTTGTAGATGATAAGGTAATTAAAAACATTTTTGCAAGTGAAGGTGTTTATGAACATATAAAGGATATGAAAACAATTGGGGAAATTGGATATGACGAAAAATTAAAAGTTCGTTCGATTGCAATTCCGGTAGGTGTAATAGCAGGATTAATTCCTTCTACAAACCCTACTTCTACAGCTCTTTATAAGGCGGAAATTGCAATTAAAGCAGGAAATGCAATTGTATTTTCCCCACATCCAAACGCTCTTCATTGTATTTTAGAGACAATAAAGGTAATCAGACAAGCGATTGCAGAAGCTGGTGGAGATGAAAATTTAGTATCTTGTATTACGATACCAACACTTCAGGCAACTGATAACCTAATGCGCCATCCGGATATTGCAATGATTTTAGCAACCGGAGGTTCTGCAATGGTTCGTGCAGCATATTCTTCTGGAACACCGGCAATTGGTGTTGGACCGGGTAATGGACCTGCATACATCGAAAAAACAGCTGATATTGAAGTTGCAGTAAAACGAATCATGGATTCAAAAACATTTGACAATGGAACGATATGTGCTTCTGAGCAGTCTGTCGTTTGCGATACTGATATGGCAGAAGCTGTCCAAAAAGAAATGGAACGTCAGGGTGCCTATTTCTTAAGCAATGAAGAGAGAGAAAAATTAAGTAAATTCATTCTTCGTGCAAATGGAACAATGAATCCTATGATTGTTGGAAAGAGTGTACAGACAATCGCTGAATTAGCCGGTCTTACAATACCGGAAAGTGCAAGAGTAATCGTGGCAAAAGAAGATGGTATTGGAAGAGGTCATCCATATTCAAATGAAAAACTGGCACCGATTCTTGCTTTCTATACAGCAGACAGCTATAAAGAAATTTGTGAATTATGCCAGAGTATTTTACATTATGAAGGTGCAGGACATACATTTAGTATTCATACAAAAAATGAAGAAATGGTATCTTATTTTGCAAAACGAATTCCGGCTTCCAGAATTATTGTTAATTCTCCAAGTGCATTAGGAGGAATTGGAGCTACAACTGGTATGATGCCGGCACTTACATTGGGATGTGGTGCAATTGGAGGAAGTGCAACTTCTGAAAATGTTGGTCCAATGAACTTGTTAAATATTCGTAAGGTAGCAATTGGAATTCGTGAAATAGAAGATATTAAGGCTTCTGTTAAAAAAGTAGATTCTGAAATGGACAAAATTCCTACCGATGTACCAATTGATAAGATTGTTGAAACAATTATTAAAAAATTACAGGCAATCTAAATGGGATGATACTTTTTCATCCATAAAAAATAAAAAAATAATCAGATTAAGTGAATGTGAAATATAAGGAGGAAATTATTATGGCAAATATGCAGGCATTAGGAATGATTGAAACAAAAGGACTTGTTGCAGCAATTGAGGCAGCAGATGCAATGGTAAAGGCAGCTAACGTAACATTAATTGGAAAAGAACATGTTGGTGGCGGTTTAGTAACGGTTATGGTTCGTGGAGATGTTGGAGCAGTTAAGGCAGCAACTGATGCAGGTGCAGCTTCTGCAGAACGTGTTGGAGAATTAGTTTCTATCCACGTAATTCCAAGACCACACGAAGAAGTAGAAACCATTCTTCCAAAAGTAGCAGAATAGTATATCGTATATGATAAATCAGGGAGGTGGTTTTGTTGAAGGTGATTACAGAAGCAATTCTTAGAGATGAACTAAGAGCAGAAACGCCAGAGGTTTATTATGTTCCTGAGGGAACTTTGATATCTCCTGCGGCAAGAGAATATCTTCAACAAAGAAAAATTAAAATCGCTAAAGGTGAGAAACCGTCTTCCAATCCATCCGAAGATAAGGCAGTTTCTTCTGAGAAAGAAGAAGCTGCCAAAGCTTCAAATGCTGTGGCTTATAAATATACGGATTATGAAACCGGTGCTTATTATCCGGAGAAACCGGAGCATATGACACAGCTCTTTGGAAATGTATTGGTTGTTAAAAATCATCCTCGTATACTATTTCGTGGAAAACTGGATAGTCTGCAGGCATTAATTGTATTAGATCAGGCGATTCTTGCAGAAACTCCCGGAAATGAAAAATTGATTCGTGATTTTGGAGAACTGCTCGGAATTACAAGAGAGTTAATGCGTTGTGATGTATTAGATGAAGAGTTTAAAAATGATATGATTTTAGGTCTGACACATGACGAACTAAGAGCAAGATCGCATGATCCAATGCGTTTTTTCAAGATAAAGCAAATGGTGCTTCCAGATTATACAATGGGAAAAGCTTATGCACTCATGAATCAGTTACGGACAGCGATTCGGGAAACAGAAGTTGCAGCAGCAGAAGCTTTTCGAGAAGGAACGAAATATGTAAGAGGCGATATTATTGAAGAATTAAACCGTTTGTCCAGTGCAGTGCATATTATGATGTGTATGTATCTTGCAGGACAATACAAGGAGTAGGAGGATACAAATGGAACAACTTGTTTTAGCAGTCACAGAAGCTGTAAAAAATGCAGGGCTTGTTCAGGTAGAAGTATCGGCAAGACATGTTCATCTTAGTGAACAGGATTTTGAAGTCTTATTTGGACAAGGTAAGACACTTACTCCAAAGCGTGAATTATCCCAGATAGGTCAGTATTTATCAGAAGAGCGGGTTACTTTAATCGGACCAAAAGGCGAGAAAAAAAATGTTGCAGTGCTTGGACCATTGAGAAAAGACACACAGATTGAACTTTCGAAGAGTGATTGTGTTATGCTTGGTATTAATGCTCCGGTAAGAGAGTCTGGAGATATAAAAGGATCTGCACCAATTACAATTGTAGGACCGGTTGGAACTCTTCAGTTAGACGAAGGAGTAATCATCGCTCATAAGCATGTTCATGTACCGGAAAAGGTAGCAAAAGAGCTGGGATATCAGGATAAAGAAAGAGTAAGTGTAGAATTATTTACAGAACGACCTGTTATTTATAAAGATGTTATTTTAAGAGTAAGTGATAAATTCCGTTTCCGTATGCATATTGATTTTGATGAAGCAAATGCAGCAGGTGTCAGCGGATTTACATTAGGCAAGATTATAAAATAAGGCAAGAAGGTGCAAAGGAGTTTATTCATATGATGGATTTGGAGCGTATCGATTCTTATATAGCAAAAGTAGTTGAATCAGAAACGAAAACATTTAAGCCAGTTGGAGAAAAGCTGAAAGTTGGATTGGATTTGGGAACCGCTTATATTGTTTTGGTTGTTTTAGATGAAGAAGATAATCCAATTGCCTGTGAGAAACGTGCAGCGCGTGTCCTTCGTGATGGGGTTGTTGTTGATTACAGCGGAGCACTTCAGATTGTAAGGGAATTAAAAGAAAAGTTGGAAGCCCGAATTGGAAAAGAGTTACTTTATTGTGCAATTGCGATGCCTGCTGGAACAGAAAGCAGTGTGAAAACACATCAGTATATTGCCGAAGGTGTAGGATTTGAAGTAACTAATATTTTAGATGAGCCATCAGCTGCCAATTCTATTTATCAGATTGAAGATGGAGTTGTAGTGGATATTGGTGGTGGAACAACCGGTCTTGCAATTTTAAAGCATGGAGAAGTTGTTCAAATTGAAGATGAACCAACCGGTGGCACTCATTTATCGCTTGTATTAGCTGGAAACTATCACATTAGTTTTGATGAAGCAGAAGTGCTAAAACAGGACTATAAAAGGCATAAGGAGATTTTTCCGGTTGTAAAAGCGGTGATAGAAAAAATGGCAGCAATTATTAAGCGTTATATAAAAGACAAATCAATTGATACAATCTATCTTTGTGGAGGAACTTGCTGTTTGACCGGAATTGAAGGAATTATAGAAAAAGAAACAGGAGTTCGCACAATAAAGCCTTCCAATCCATTTTTAGTTACTCCGGCCGGAATTGCTATGAACTGTAAATTTGAGTAAAGGGGGGAAGACAATGGATATAGATTCATTGGTGGAAGCAGTTACCGCCCGCGTGAAACAAAAATTATACTTAGAAGAAATGACCGATAAGAAAAAGCTTTTAATAATTTCTCAAGAACATGGAACGGATTGTCATTCATTTTTGGACTGCAATAGTTGTTCTTGCGGATATATGGAAGACTGTGCATTGTTAAAAGAATATCAGGTTCAAATGGAACAATATGATGTTGTTCTTTTATACCAGCTGACAAATGAAATGTTAGGAAAAATAACAGCTGGAATTGGTGATACACCATATGCCAAGCTGGCAATCGAAGCAATTCTTTTGGGTAAAAAAATATATGTTCCTAACGAAGAAGTTGAATTATATCAATATGAAAATACGGCTCCAAAGGCCTATTATCAGATGATGTATGAGAAAATTAATTTGTTAAGAGCTTGTGGTGTTATTTTCTGTGGACAGAAAGATTTAGAAAAGAGACTATGTCAGGCTGATACTTGTTGTGAAAAAGCAGAACGTAAAGAGGAACAACAGGAAAATGAAAAAGAAGGCAGTCAGAGTGAATGTCAGTTTGTTCAAAATACTTGTACAAAAGAGACATTTTGTTTTTCTAAAAAAATTATAACAGAAAAAGATATGATAGATGCCTATCAAAACGGAGCGAATGAAGTAGAGATTCAAAAGCATGCAATCCTTTCGGAACTTGCAAAAGAATATGCTCATGAAAAAAATATAAATATTACAAGACTTCTGTCTTAGGAAAGGAAGCCGGTGCAAGTATGAAAGTGGCAAAAGTAATAGGAAATATATGGGCGACACGAAAGGAAGAAAAGCTGGCAGGCTATAAACTTCTTATTGTGCAGCCAGTGAACATGTTAGATGGCTCAAATGATAAGCTCCCAATTGTGGCAGTTGATATGATTGGGGCTGGTGTTGGCGAAAAAGTTCTGATTGTAAATGGAAGTTCTGCGAGAGGAGCTGTTGGAAGTCAGGATGTTCCCGTAGATGCAGCGGTTGTGGGTATTGTTGATGACCAAGAGATTGATCGGGAATTTCTTTCAGATTGACCATCAAAGATTTACGATATCGAAAAATAGGAGGAAGAGGTTATGTGGCAAGAATTAATTGACAATATAACAAACGTAAGTGTATTTACGGATAGCTTAAGTGAGTGGATTTCTGGCTTATCAGTTAACTCAGTTATTATCTTTATAATGATGATTTTTATGATAATTGGTGCAATTGATAAAATTAGAGGTAACAAATTAGGGTATGGAGAGCAGTTTGATGAAGGATTTAATGCAATGGGACCTTTAGCAATTGCTATGGCGGGTGTTGTAGCTGCAGCACCAGTGTTAGCTATTTTGTTAAAACCAATTATTGTTCCACTATATAATTTAGTAGGTGCAGATTCATCCATGTTTGCAACAACATTACTTGCTTGTGATATGGGTGGTTATCCACTTGCAATGCAGTTAGCAGAAAATGAATCAATTGGTAACTTTGCAGGATTAATATTAGGAACTATGATGGGACCTACTATTGTATTCACAATTCCAGTTGCATTATCCATTATTAAAAAAGATGATCGTCCATATCTTGGAGCCGGTATCTTAGCTGGTTTAATTACAGTTCCTTTAGGATGTATTGCCGGTGGTCTTGTAATGAATATGACACCATATAAAATCGGTATTGGAACAATTCTTATCAATTTAATTCCTGTTATCATTATCGCAGGTTTAATTGTAATTGGATTGTGGTTTGCACCGGCAAAAATGATTAATGGATTTAATCATTTCGGTAATGCAGTAACAATATTAATTACAATTTTTACAGCAATTGCAGTATTCGAATATCAGACAGGAATTCAGTTCCCACTTTTCAACATTATGGTTGAACCAGACGCGGATGGAGTTATTCCATTAGAATCAGGTCTTTTAGTTTGTGGTCAGATTGCAATCGTATTAATCGGTGCATTCCCAATGGTAAAATGGATTACGAATACATTTGAAAAACCATTAAAGAAATTAGGTGCTTTATTTGGAATGGATGAGAAAGGTTCAGCAGGTATGGTTGCGAACCTTGCCAACAACATTGCTATGTTTAACATCATGGGCGAAATGAATGCAAAAGGAAAATTATTAAACGTTGCTTTTGCCGTATCAGCAGCATTTGTATTTGGTGATCATCTTGGATTCACAGCAGGTGTAAATAAAGAAATGATTTTCCCTGTTGTAGTTGGAAAGTTAGTAGCAGGTATTACAGCTTTAATTTTAGCAAATGTATTGTCACCAATGCTTCTTTCTAAGATCGAATCTGCGAAATCTGATAAATAAAATTTTGAAAAAGGGGTACGAGAATGAATATTAGTGAAGAAATGATTCGAGAGATTGTAGAAAAGATAGTTCGTGAATCTCTCCATAAGGTAGATTATACAGAAGGCTTTCGTAAAGAAAAAGATCCAAGTGGAATTTTAATGATAAAAACAGACACTGTAAAATGTGAACCATTTGGAGATACGGAAGGTGTTTATTTAAAAGATATTGTAACATTAGAAGAAGCACCTAGAATGGGTGCAGGTATTATGGAGCTTGACCATACAAGTTTTGAATGGACATTAACTTATGATGAATATGATTATGTCATTGATGGTGAATTAGAGATTGAAATTGATGGAAGAGTTGTGACAGGACATAAAGGTGATATTATTTATATTCCAAAGAATAGTCATATCCATTTCCAGACACCTAGCACTGCAAGATATGCTTATTTTGTATATCCGGCAGACTGGCAGTCACAAAGTTAAAAAAATATTTTGAGATTAATTTAGGGAGGAGCTGGCTGCAATGTACCAGACGGAGACCGTTGTAAAAAAAATATCAGTTCATCAATTATTTGAAAACTATTGGAAACCGGATATATGGTGTGAAGCTTGTAAAACATGTCCATATTATGGTACGTTGTGGTCTTGTCCACCCGGAGTTCCGAATGCAAAGGAGTATTTGGGCGAATTTTCTTCCGTGTGTTTAATCGGAGTTAAAGTGATTTATGATGAAGAAACACGAAAAAAATCAATTGGAAGTGAAGACAGGTATCGGGATCTTACTTATAATAAAGTTCGGAGAACAATTTTAGAAACACTTCTGTTTATGGAAGAAATAGAAAAAAATTCTTTAACGGTTGCAGCAGGAAGATGTGAGATATGTAAAAATTGTGCAAGAAAAGACGGAAGACCTTGCATTTATCCTGAAAAAAAGAGATATTCTTTTTCTGCATTTGGCTTTGACATTACGGAGATTGCTTCGAAGGAGTTAAAAAGTCCACTTCTCTGGAGTGGAAACGGTCTTCCGGAATATGATATGGCAATTGCTGCATATTTTGTAAAGTAAAATATAGTGTTATGAAGAGATAGAAACAATTGTAGTAAAATACAGTGTTTCTATTTTTTTTACTTTATAGGAAAGTTCGACTTTTGTTAAACGCTTGAATGAAAATAGCCCGCACAAAGGCGGGCATGGGAAATAGACGATGCAGGTTTAGAAGATATAAAAGTCTTCCACACCAGCTTCGTCAGCAAACAAGTCGTCTTCATTTAAGAAATAATCCATATCCAGAAGTTCTTCCTCGCTCATACGGCGAATGTCCTTGGAAGTCATACCTTCTGGGGGATTATCCATATATTTTTTGCGTAATTCCTCGATGTTTGGTTTCATAGTAGTTTATCCTC
>NZ_VUMT01000042.1 GCF_009696045.1 Velocimicrobium porci
TGAATTAATTTTTAAATCTACAATGATGCTGCTTTTTAAAATCATACTGTTTACCTCCATGGTAACAGTATAGCATCTGTACATTTTTATTTTGGATTTTTTGTACATATATATTGTACCATTTATAGCATTGTCTTTATAAACCGACATATAATCAACTCCTTCCTCTACTCTTTGCTGTAGCACATTCTTTCATAAAAATAAGCTTTACTAACTCTTGCAGCTACTGTAATAAGACCTTTCTCTTTCAATTCCTTATTAAGCTGTCTTACAATCTCATAAGCCTTTGACTTTGAAACTGTTAAGATTTCTGCAACTTCATCCACTGTTAAAAATGTCTTTTCTTCCATATCTGTTTCGCCTCCTTTCATTGAAGATTTTGTTTGTTGTATTCTCGTCCCCGTTCTGACAGGCAACCCTGCTCGGCGCTGTGCCATCCCTTGTACCTTTCTTTATTTGTACTCAGGCGCTCGCTTCATATAGAAGGTCTTGGCGGTTTGTTCGGTTTCGTACACTCATTTAGTTTATACTTAACTTTTATCCGTTAAGTTATGTATCGTTATTATATTAACTCTTTTCAGTTAAGTCAAGACCTTTTCTATAAAAAAATTAACTTTTTTTGTTAAGGTTCTTCTTGATTACATTATTTACAGGTGTTATACTAGACTTAAACAAATTGATTTAACTATTATGCTAATGGCAACATTAACGGATAAAAGGAGGCAACTATGTTAGGAAAAAGAATACGATTATTCCGAAACAGAAAAGGATTGAAGCAGAAAGAACTGGGCGAGATGGTTGGATTCATGGGCAAAACATCTGATGTTCGTATCGCACAATATGAAACGGAAGCCCGTACTCCAAAAGATGATCTTATCAAACAACTCGCAGATATCTTTGGTGTCACACCCAGAGCAATCACTGTACCTAATATTGATTCATATCTCGGATTGCTGCATACTTTCTTCGCCCTTGAGGACGAATATGGATTTAAGATCAGTACCGACAAAAATGGATTACCATGTATCACTCTTGATGAGGAGCATCAGGCTTATGACCAGATAGCACCTATGCTCATGACTTGGTATTCTCAATATTCCAAGCTACAACAAGGTGAACTCTCCCGGAATGAGTATGATAATTGGAGATACAACTATCCTAATATCAAGCCAACCACTGGCTATGTAAGAAATGCCATTTCTGATGATCTGGATGCAGAACTCCAAGATGCACTTTCAGAAGAAATGAAAAAACGTGGTCTGCTTTAATTCCTTTTCCAATGACAACAGACCATACAAGTGACGGATAGATAAAAAGAAGACCTCACCGAAATTCCTCTCCAGTTTGGAAAAGAAAATCAGTAAGGTCTTCTTTTATATTATAATTTATATACTTTTTTGCTTAACACTTTTGCGTTAGATTGTGTTGCCAAATCGTTGCCAAAACTTAACTTATTTTGTTTGGAATAATTGCAAACAAAGGCTCGATTTTCACAAATGGTTATTCAAACTCAATCGTAGCCGGTGGTTTTCCCGTGCAATCGTACATTACCCGATTAACCCCTTTAACTTCATTTACGATTCTGCTTGTTACTTTGCTTAGCACTTCCCAAGGGAGCTGGGCTGCTTCCGCTGTCATGAAATCACTTGTCATAACGGCACGTAATGCGATTGCATAGTCATAAGTTCTTTCATCGCCCATAACTCCGACAGAACGCATATTTGTTAATGCTGCAAAGTATTGACCAAGGTTTTTATCCACGCCTGCTTTTGCAATTTCTTCTCTATAAATTGCATCTGCCTCTTGAACGATTTTCACCTTTTCCGGTGTTACTTCACCGATAATTCGGATGCCAAGCCCTGGTCCTGGGAATGGTTGACGATATACTAAATGTTCCGGAATTCCAAGCTCTAATCCTGCTTTTCGTACTTCGTCTTTAAATAACAGGCGAAGTGGTTCGATAATTTCTTTAAAATCAACATAATCAGGAAGTCCTCCTACATTATGATGTGATTTAATTACTGCTGATTTGCCGAGTCCGCTTTCAATAACATCCGGATAGATTGTTCCTTGTACTAAGAAGTCTACTGCTCCGATTTTCTTTGCCTCTTCTTCAAATACACGGATAAATTCTTCACCAATTATCTTACGTTTTTCTTCTGGTTCTTCGACTCCCGCCAATTTGTCATAGAATCTCTGCTGGGCATTTACACGAATGAAATTTAAATCGTATGGACCTTCCGGACCAAATACGGCTTCTACCTCATCTCCTTCATTTTTACGTAACAAACCATGGTCAACAAATACACAAGTCAATTGTTTTCCAACTGCTTTTGCCAGTAATACAGCTGCTACAGAAGAATCTACACCACCTGATAAGGCACATAATACTTTTCCGTTTCCTACCTTTTCACGAATGGATTGTATAGAAGACTCTACAAAAGAATCCATTTTCCAATCACCGACACATCCACATACTTTATATACAAAATTAGATAACATTTTCATACCTTCTTTTGTATGCATAACCTCTGGATGGAACTGTGTTGCGTATAATTTCTTCTCTGGTAATTCCATTGCTGCTACCGGACATACTGGTGTATGTGCGATTACTTTGAATTCACTTGGAGCTGTTTTAATATAATCGGTATGACTCATCCAACAGATTGTTTTCTCAGACACGCCATCAAATAATACAGAAGTATTATCAACTTCTACCTCTGTTTTTCCATATTCACTGACTGGAGCTGTTTCTACCGTTCCTCCTAGTAAATATGACATTAACTGAGAACCATAGCAAATTCCTAAGACTGGAATTCCTAACTCAAATATTTCTTTTCCACATCTTGGTGAATCATCTCCATATACACTGTTTGGGCCACCTGTAAAAATGATTCCCTTCGGATTCATTGCTTTGATTTCTTCCAAACTCATGTTATAAGGATGAACTTCACAATATACATTACATTCTCTGACTCTTCGAGCAATTAATTGATTATATTGTCCACCAAAATCAAGTACAATAACCATCTCTTTTTCCAAGTTGTTTTCCTCCTAATCTTAATTTCGTAAACTTTAAAAATCTGGTCTATCTAAATATATAACCTCTATTGTACTAACTTTTCCTATTGTTGTCAAAATGAATTTTTAATTTTTTCAAACTCTTCATCGTTTCAGGTAAGCTCATCTAAGGTCTTCCGGTAGGATGGTAAAAATTCTTCTATAAATATGTTAACCTCTTCCAGCTCCATGTCAATTAAGCTATCCCATAAAGCTTGATATGCACTTGAAAATTCTTTATTTCCCGCCTTATCTTCTTCGATGCACTTTATCAGAGCAGATAGCTTATCTGCTGCCTTCTCCAATTTCCAGAGATATATTTCCTCTTCGTTATTTGGATTTAAAAAGAATAGACTGTCATAATAATTTCTCATGTCATCCGGAAGCATAGAAAGCAACTTTTGAGCAGCCACCTTTTCTACCTCTTTAAATGCAGTTTTCAATTCATTGTTATAATATTTAACCGGGGTAGGCATATCTCCTGTTATAATCTCCGTAGAATCATGATATAGTCCAATCAATGCAGCCCGCTCTGTATTTAGATTGTTTCCCAAACGCACATTACTGATTACTGCTAATGCATGGGCAATCATTGCTACCTCTAAAGAATGTTCACTTACATTTTCCTTTTCTGAATTACGCATTAATGCCCACCGTTCTATATATTTCATTCTTGACATCATCGCAAAAAAATCTGATTTCATATCCATTCCCATACATCTCACAAATAAGCTTGTGATACTACCCAAACTGATTCAATGAAAAAAGGGTAGCTCTGCATTTTCCTTTCTCATCATTATTTTCTAATGTTGCTCTTCCTTATCTTTTTCCAACATCTTATTAATATAATAACCGGTATATGAAGTCTGGTTCTTTGCTATCTCCTCCGGTGTTCCCTGTGCAATTATAGTTCCACCTTTATCTCCACCTTCAGGACCAATATCAATAATATAATCCGCTGTCTTAATAACATCCAAATTATGCTCAATAACTACAACCGTATTTCCACCCTCCGAAAGACGATGAAGAATCTCTATCAACTTATGAACATCTGCAAAATGTAACCCCGTAGTCGGCTCATCTAAAATGTAAATCGTTTTTCCCGTACTCCGTTTACTTAATTCAGTCGCTAATTTAATTCTCTGTGCCTCTCCTCCAGATAGTGTAGTCGAAGGTTGTCCTAATTTAATATAAGAAAGTCCCACATCATTTAATGTCTCGATTTTCCTGTAGATAGAAGGAACATGCTCAAAGAATTTTAATGCCTCCTCCACTGTCATATCAAGAACATCAAAGATACTTTTTCCTTTGTATTTTACTTCTAACGTTTCTCTATTATATCGTTTTCCTTCACATACTTCACATGGTACATAAATATCTGGTAAAAAGTTCATCTCTATTTTGATAATACCATCACCACTGCAGGCCTCACAACGACCACCTTTTACATTAAAACTAAAACGTCCTTTTTTATATCCCTTTGCTTTTGCATCCGGAGTCGCAGCAAATAAATCACGGATTAAGTCAAATACACCTGTATAGGTTGCAGGATTAGAACGTGGTGTTCTTCCAATTGGAGACTGATCAATGTCAATTACCTTGTCTAACTGCTCCAAGCCATCAATTCCATCATGCTTGCCCGGAATCGTTCTCGCCCGGTTTAATTCCTTTGCCAAATGTTTATAAAGAATTTCATTCACCAAAGAACTTTTTCCTGAACCTGACACACCGGTAACACAAGTCATAACACCTAAAGGAATCTCAACATCAATATTTTTCAAATTATTTTCTCTTGCACCTCGAATTACAATTGAACCAGTAGGCTTTTTTCTCTCCTTTGGCACCGGAATTTTAATTCTTCCACTCAAATATGCCCCTGTGACTGACTTCTTATTTCTCATAATCTCTTTTGCTGTGCCTTGTGCAACAACTTCTCCACCATGCTCACCTGCGCCTGGACCAATATCCACAATATAGTCTGCTGCAAGCATAGTGTCTTCATCATGCTCAACTACAATTAATGTATTACCTAAATCTCTTAAATGACATAGTGTCTTTAATAATTTATCATTGTCTCTCTGATGCAGACCAATACTAGGTTCATCTAAAATATAAGCAACACCAACAAGCCCCGATCCAATCTGAGTCGCAAGTCGAATTCTCTGTGCTTCTCCTCCAGATAAAGACCCAGCCGAACGTGCCAGTGTTAAATAATCTAACCCGACATCCATCAGGAAACCAACTCTTGCCCGAATCTCTTTTAACACAAGTTCACCAATTTTCTCCTGACGCTCTGTCAGGTTTAAATGATTCATAAAGTCAGACAACTCTTCAATCGAAAAATTCGTTATTTCTGAAATATTTTTATTACCGACTGTGACAGCTAATGCTTCCGGTTTCAATCGTCTTCCTTTACATTCCTTACATGGCGTTACTCGCATAAATGTTTCATACTCTTGTTTCGTGCTGTCAGATCCTGTTTCTCTATATCTGCGTTCTACATTTTTAATAAGACCTTCAAATTGAACATCATATACTCCCACACCACGCTGCCCCCGATAATGTACCTTTACACTTCGGCCAAAGCCATACATTAACATATGCTGAATCTGTTCCGGCAAATCTCTATATGGAACATTAAGATCAAATCCATATTCTTTTGCCAATGCCTCCAGCGTACAACGGGTATAGCTCGATGGGTCTGTTACTGACTGCCATCCCAGCACTGCAATTGCTCCATCTGCTATACTGATTGACTTATCCGGAACAATTAAATCTTCATCAAATTCCATTTTAACACCAATCCCATGACATACAGGGCATGCACCGAACGGGTTGTTAAATGAAAAACTGCGTGGTTCAATTTCATCTATGCTAATACCGCAATCCGGGCATGAAAAGCTCTGACTAAAATTAATTGGATTCTGCCCGATAACATCTACTACCATAAGCCCATCTGCCAATTTTAATACCGTTTCAATCGAATCAGCCAGACGTTTTTCAATTCCTTCTTTTACTACCAGACGGTCTACAACTATCTCAATATTATGTTTCTTGTTTTTCTCAAGTTTGATTTCTTCCGAGAGTTCATATAGACTTCCATCTACCATAACTCTGACATATCCACTTTTTTTCGCCTGTGAAAAAATCTTAGCATGTTCACCCTTTCTTCCACGGACAACTGGTGCCATCAACTGAATTTTTGTACGTTCCGGCAACTTCATAATCTCGTCTACCATCTGGTCTACTGTCTGCTTTTTTATCTCTTTACCACACTTTGGACAATGAGGAATTCCAATTCTTGCATACAATAAACGAAAATAATCGTAAATTTCGGTTACTGTTCCAACTGTAGAACGTGGATTCCGGTTCGTAGATTTCTGGTCAATCGAAATGGCAGGTGATAAACCTTCTATACTTTCAACATTCGGTTTTTCCATTTGACCTAAAAATTGCCTTGCATAAGAAGATAAAGATTCCATATATCTTCTTTGCCCTTCTGCATAAATTGTATCAAATGCAAGGGAAGACTTTCCGGAACCACTAAGCCCTGTCAATACAACAAATTCATCTCTTGGAATATTAACAGAAACATTTTTTAAGTTATGTTCTTTTGCTCCTCTGATTTTAATATACTTTTTTCTTGCTGCCATAATTGCCTCCATCTAACTAATTGTAGCTTGCTAAGTTTACTTTTTATCCTATTAATTCTCCAAATCTAGTAACTGCTTTTTTAATTCAATCAATTGATCTCTTAACTCCGCTGCAAGTTCAAAATTAAGTTCTGCTGCCGCTGTATTCATTTTCTTTGTAATTGCTTTTACCAGTTTTTCCAATTCTTTTTTACTCATTGATTCCGGATCCTTATTTAAATCAAATCCAATAGAATCTGCTTTCTTTGAGATACTAATAAGCTCTCTGACTGCTTTTTTAATTGTCGTAGGTGTTATACCATGCGCCTTATTATATTCATCCTGAAGCTTCCTTCTTCTCTGCGTTTCCGTAATCGCCTTATTCATCGAATCGGTTATCGTATCTGCATACATAATAACCCGTCCTTCTGCATTTCTTGCAGCACGTCCAATTGTCTGTATTAACGAGGTTTCCGAACGCAGGAAACCTTCTTTATCTGCATCTAGTATCGCAACTAACGTAATCTCTGGTATATCAAGCCCCTCACGAAGTAAATTGATTCCCACAAGAACGTCAAAAACGTCCATACGCATATCTCGTATGATTTGTGAACGTTCCAGTGTGTCAATATCGGAATGAAGATACTTAACACGAATTCCTATTTGCCGCATATAATCCGTTAAATCCTCTGCCATTCTCTTCGTTAATGTCGTAACAAGTATTTTATTATGCTTTTCAATTTCTTTATTAATTTCACCAACCAAATCATCAACCTGTCCCTCGACCGGTCGTACAATAACTTCTGGATCCAGCAGACCCGTAGGCCTTAAAATCTGCTCTGCACGCAAAAGCTCATGTTCCTGTTCGTATACAGAAGGGGTTGCAGAAACAAACATCATCTGATTAATCTTATCTTCAAACTCTTCAAAATTAAGTGGTCTGTTATCTTTTGCCGAAGGAAGACGGAATCCATAATCGACTAAAGTTCCTTTTCTTGACTGGTCTCCCGCATACATTCCTCTTACTTGTGGAATCGTAATGTGAGATTCATCAACAATAATTAAATAATCATCCGGGAAGAAATCCATAAGTGTATATGGCGTTTCCCCAGGTTCTAATCCGTTTAAGTGCCTTGAATAGTTCTCTACACCAGAGCAGAAGCCAGTTTCCCGAAGCATTTCAATATCAAAATTCGTTCGTTCCGCAATTCGCTGTGCCTCTAAAAGCTTGTCTTCACTTTTAAAGTACTCAACTCTTTCCTCAAGCTCCGCTTCTATCCTTTTTAACGCCGGCTCCATCTGATCAGGTGCAACAACATAATGCGATGCAGGATAAATATAAGCATGCTCCAAAATATACTTAACCTCACCTGTTACAACATCAATCTCTGTTATTCTATCAATCTCATCACCAAAAAATTCAACTCTGATTGCAGTATCCGTTGCAGAAGCCAGAAAAATCTCCACAACATCTCCACGAACCCGAAATGTTCCACGCCTAAAGTCCATATCATTTCTTGTATATTGAATGTCAACTAATTTTCTTAAAATCTGATCTCTGTCTTTTATCATTCCCGGTCTCAATGATAATGTCATATCCTTATAAAATTCAGGGCTACCAACTCCATAGATACAAGATACACTCGCAACAACAATAACATCTCTTCGTTCCGTCAGAGCAGCCGTCGCAGAATGTCTTAATTTATCAATTTCTTCATTAATTGCAGAATCCTTTGCAATATAAGTATCCGTCGATGGAACATAGGCTTCCGGCTGATAATAGTCATAATAGCTTACAAAGTACTCCACTGCATTTTCTGGGAAGAATTCCTTAAATTCTCCGTAGAGCTGCGCTGCCAGGGTTTTATTGTGAGCGATTATGAGTGTCGGTTTATTTAATTGTTCAATAACGTTTGCCATGGTAAAAGTCTTACCAGAGCCCGTAACTCCTAATAAAGTCTGGTATTGATTGCCTTCTTGGAACCCTTTTACAAGAGCTTCAATCGCCTGTGGCTGGTCACCAGTTGGTTTATATTCGGAGTGTAATATGAATTTATCCATGATTTGACCTCCTTAAAGCCATGCACATATGGACAAATAGAAACGTGATGAATGCTTGCATTCAATCACTTTCTATTTTGGACAGATGTATAGGGCGCAAGCCCTCACCGAGATGTAGCGTAAGCGAAATCGAGGTATGCATGGCTTGTTTTCTCGATTTTGTTATGATTACTATCAGCCACAAATTCGTGTAATTTTGCCCTAAAAATCTGGTTGAGTGTTGAATTTTTGCTCTTACACGAATTTAGGTCGTAAATTTGTAATCGTAATACACACAAAGTTGTCAGGTGAATATTCATTGACTATTTTTTACGTTTCCGGCACTTTTGTTCAGTAAGCTTATAATTCAACATTCATATCCAAACAAACCACTATTTCGATATGAATGTAAACTGACTTATTGAATATTCTTACAGTTACGTCAATTTTGTTCAACAACGTCTATCGTTTGTTTTCAATTTTTTTACAATTTTATCAAAATCAGATTCAATCGGCTGAGTTTTGTTAAATATTTCATATTCATGATATGCCTTTTCTAATGCCTGCCTATGCGATACCTTCCCATTATCTCGTAAGATATCGTATCTACGGAATTCCAGAAATGCATTAATGCTATCTGAAAACTCCTGCATTGTAAAAACGTTTTCTCTTTCAATCAGATCCTCGACATAATCAAAATATCCTGTAACCGCACGTTCTAATTGACGAATTTGCTTTTCGTTCAAATAATTCTTGGCAATTGATGTATCTGACTTTAAAATTCGTCCATCCGGAGCATTTTTCCAGGTAGTTAATCCCATATTATCTTTTGTATGATTTGCTGTATCATATACAATTTCTGCTGCTGTTTTTCCTGTTATAGCAAAATGGAATTTATTTTGTACTGTAGCATAGAACTTATATGTAACTTCTGAGGTTTTATCATAATCTATACTACACTCAGCAAAAATATCTGTTATTTGCTGCCAGATTCGTCTTTCACTAGCTCTGATAGAACGAACTCTCTCAAGCAATTCACGGAAGTAATCTTTACCAAATAAAGTTTTCCCTTGTTTCAAGCGCTCATCATCCATGACAAAGCCTTTTCTCATATACTCTTTTAATACATTCGTTGCCCAAATGCGAAATTGAGTTGCCTGTTTAGAATCCACTCGATAACCAACAGATATAATTGCATCTAAATTATAATAATTTGTCAAAGAACTTTGTGTTTTTCCCTCTATTGCACCATGTTGAGTGGTTGTTGCAATTTTTGCAACAACCACTTTTTCATCTAATTCACCAGACTTAAATATATTAGATAAATGTCTACTGATTCCCGATTTATCTATTCCAAACAATTCAGCCATAGCTTTCTGTGTAATCCAAATTGTTTCATCTTTTATAATTGCATTAACGGTAACATCGTGTTGCTCTGAGTGATATAAGACCATTTCCATCTGTTTTGTTATTTCCACCTTAATCATCCTTTCTTCGCACTCAAAGAGCAGATAGTTCTTTAACGATTCTCAATCAAATCAGCTTTCATGTATTCACATGATATATCTATAACAAACACAACTATTTGATTGCTCTCCGATAGCTTTTAATTTTTTCTCCTTTAGCATAGTATTCTATAAATAATAAATTACATCTTTTATCTATCTCATAATATATACCAAGCTCATATCCACAAACATATTCTGGTAATGTTTTTCCATCAAACGACCAGACTCCATCATATGAATCCCTTGTTAATGCTACCAATCTCGCCCTATCTTTCTCCTTTTCTTTTTGTGATCGATATGATTTTTTCATTTCCAAAGCAATCAGATTATCTTTCTCTACAATCTCACCTCTGCTATGCACAATAAGATCACATACAATAGAAACTACTTCTAGATCATCATTATAAATAGTTTTTACTTTTCCTTTATTCCTATTGTATTCAACATCCACATGATAATTTGCGAATATACTATTATTAATTTCTAAATAAATACACTGAGCCAAGGTACTACACAAACTTCTTTCCGATACATTGCTCACAATAAAATCTATATTTTCACTTAAAAATCTTTCATTTGCTCTCTCAAAAATCTCTATCAATTTTTCTTTCAAAATATGTTCCTCTTTTATTCATTTTCTATAACCGTTTCCTCAATTACACGAATCCAGGTCACAAATCCGTTTTGTATTATTTCGTCCATTCCATACTTTTTTGTCCAAACTATACGGATTATCTGTATTAAATGGACAATTCAACACATAAAATCGCACAAAATCGGATTAAGAAACAAAATACTCAACCGCATTTTCCGGGAACATCTCCTTAAACTCACCATATAGCTGAGCAGCAAGTGTTTTATAATGTTTGAAACTGATTGCCTTCTTTAAACCCTTTAACCAGTTTCTCAATTGCCTGTGGCTGGTCACCGGTTGGCTGATATGGGGCTTGTAATTTAAACTCTGACATAGCTTTTCACCTCTGAATAAAATAATTAATATTTTTTCTATTACTTCCAGAATCCTAGTTCACATCTTTTTATTTTAATACTACCGTTTTATTCTTTTTACTGTTTCCAATTTCAAAATTAATAATACCTTTATATAATTTACTGATTTCAATTATAACAGAAAACCCTATAATTGTACAGAAAAATCGAATATTTGTTCTTATTTAAGCCATTTTTGGCTTATTTTTTTGTCAAATTTTGCGTTTTAGTATATACTTGTTTGTGCTTGTATGTTATAATAGAGACAAGAGGTGATTTGTTATGTATGTAAACATTACTGGTAGTCCAAACAATAAGGACGTATATATTTATCAATCTTACAGAAAAGGGAACGGAAAATCGTCTTCTCGCATTTACA
>NZ_VUMT01000043.1 GCF_009696045.1 Velocimicrobium porci
GTCGGTAAAGATTCTTTGTAAGATATTCATAACCCTATTATGCAGGAAAAATTAACAAAAAGAAACCCCTAAATTCCCTCAAGATTGAGGGCAGGGGAGTTGAAGTGTCGAAGACACTTTTTTATAAAAATGATACCATTCGGATTTTCAGGCGGTAGCGAGTATATACAAAGCAGTGAGGATACTTTTTTTTCTGTGTTTCATATTACATATATGGAGCAATTTCTATGGAATGTTATTCGTGGGTATGTGGCGCTTCTCTTTGTGGTTTCTATGACAATACTGATTTCAGTCATAATAGAACGGATTATGGCAGGAGTTGTAGTGATTTGTTTTTATTGGGTGTTTCTGCTTATTATGGAGAAGATGATAAGTTTTGATGTCAATCATCTGTTCGCCAATTTTATGCCTTTAAGACTTGCTGGCAGTACTGATTTTTATACTCGGAATGAAATATACAGATTTGCCGGAAGGGCTTTTGATAGTATGGTATGGTGTCCGGCAGTTGATTTGTTCTTGTCAGGGGTAATGATTGGAATTGCTGCATGGTGGTTGCATAGGAAAACGACAGGAGTAAGAATCATATGATTTAGATACTTTAGGAGAAGCAGAGAGGGAGAAATTGCTTAACTTTTTTGTACAGGCAAAAAGTGTACACTGTGTTAGGGAGATTTTTATGAGCGAAATATTTATTCTTCATCTTGACAATGCTGATGAAGATTTATATACAAAAATACTGAAGGTAATCAATGAGAGTGGGCATAGCCTTCAAAGAATATCCGCAGGAAGCGGTATGCCGCTTCAATTTAAAGATTTAAAAATTTTACCGGACAGGCATCAGGTATTTCAAAGTGGCAGGGAAGTTGCCTTGACGGGGAAGGAATTTGAGATACTTATGCTACTTGCGGAAAATATAGGTCGTGTATTCAGCAAGGAGCAGATATATAATATCGTCTGGCAGGAATTTTATGATGGCGATTACAATATTGTCATGAGCCATATCCACAATATAAGGGAGAAGATAGAGGACAATCCAAGCAAGCCGATCTACATACAGACGGTATGGGGTGTAGGCTATCGTTTCAACAAAAATTTAAGCAGCGGTCTGTAAATGAAGAAATACAGATCACTGCTTATTTTTCGCTTCTGACACCCAAAAGATATTCACAAGATACATGGAAAAATTCAGCAAGGGCAACTACTTCATAATCAGGAACAAATCGTGTACCTTGTTCGATTCGTAATACGGTTAAATCGCTAAATTCATATCCGGCAAGCTGGAGCTGTTCTGCCAGTGCTTTTTGCGATAGCTGCCTTTCGGTTCGCAATTCTTTTACTCTCTGACCTATCAGATTTTTGGAATTGCTTTCTTTATTCCAGTAAATCCTTAACTTTTCTTCAAGACCGTAACTAAATAAGAAAAAATATAGAAAAGTGCCGAGAAATCGGCACTTTTTTGCTTGCAATATTGGTGTTTTTGTGATACAATTTAGTTATGTACATAACTAAACGCGAGGTAAAAAATGATTAGAAAAGATGTTCTTGTAAAACGTCCGGAGGGGACGAAAATATATCGTCAAAGGAACTGTGAGTATGTTTATCATGTGACTGGAAGTGAGTATAAAAAAGATAAGCAGTATGTTGTGGAAAAAAGAGTCTGCATTGGAAAAATGGTGGATGACGAAAATATGAATCCGAATGACAGCTTCTATCAATACTATGAAATAGTTGGTGGAAATGATGAAGAAGCACCTGCTTTTTCTGATGCACTTCAGGTGGGGGCTTCCACGCTCATCTTTAAGGTTATGGAGGAATTAAAGATAAGCGAACTGCTTGAAAGTATTCATGGAGAAACAGATGCCAACCTCATAAAGGATCTGGTCAGCTATATGATAATCAGGCAAACAAGTACGATGCAACATTATTCAGATTTTGTGTGGGGACATCTTGTAAACTCGGAAAAGAAATGGGACGATACAAAAATATCGGATTTTTTTAAGAATGCGGTGGATTATGCACAGACAGAACTGTTTGTATCAAAGTGGAATGAAATACAGCCGGAGCATTCAGAGATATACATCAGTTATGACAGTACAAATATGAACACAAAAGCAGATGGTGTTGATATGGCAGAGTATGGACACGCAAAGGAGGACAGTGATATTCCACAGGTGAACATCAGTTATGCTGTGAATCATAAAGATGCAACACCGCTGTTTTATGAAATGTATCCGGGAAGTATTATAGATAATACCCAGTGTACACATATGGTAGACAGAGCGAAAGAATACGGATACAAAAATGTGGGACTGATACTGGACAGAGGGTATTTTAGTATAAAGAATATCCGGTATTTTGATGCAAAAGGTTACGATTTTTTGATGATGATAAAGAATAACAGTATATTAGTGAGGGATATGTTGAAGGAAGCAAAACTTCCTTTACTTACAAAGGCGAAGTACTATCTGGCGGAGCATGATGTTTATGGTCTGACAAAACAGGGGACAATTGGGGATGACATAACAGTCAGATATTTTCATATTTACTATGACAATGTCCGGGCAAGCCAGGAAAAGAATGAGTATTTGAAGCAGCTGGTAAAGAAGGAAGAACATCTTCAAAAAAAGGTGAATGAAAAAATCAGACGGAAAGAAGATATGGTGGCATATAAAAAGCTGTTTAAACTAAAATATGACAATAACGGATATCTGGAATCATACAGTAGAAATGAGAATGAGATACAGAAAGAGATCGATAAACTTGGGTTCTTTGTGATTGTAACATCGAAAGAAATGAGTGCATCAGAGGCACTTGATATTTACAGAAAAAGGGACAGCGTGGAAAAGATATTTAGGATGCTTAAGACAGGATTAGAATATGATACATTCAGGGTACATAGTCAGGATTCCTTGGAAAGCAAGACTTATGTGATGTTTATAGCAAGCATAGTCCGTAATTATATCTTTCAGGGATTAAAGAAAGTAAGTGAAAAAGAAAAGGACAGAAAGAATTATACGGTTCCGGCTGCAATAAGTGAACTTGAAAAAATAACAATTGTAAAAAACAGCAAAGATGTGTATATCAGAAGATATGGATTGACCAAAAAACAGAAGAATATACTGAAACAATTTGGGATAACTGAAAGCTACATAAATCAGGTGGCGGATCAGATGAATTCCAGGAATTAGACAATATGTAATGACCTCCACATTGTAGGTTCGTGGATTTACCTGTATACTAAAGTTTGTCAAGAACAATGGTAACAGGGATTACCGCATACAAAGGGAGGTCATCAAATGAATTATAACACAGTTTACGTAGGAATGGATGTACATAAAGAAAGTTTTACATTATGTGCGTACACAATCGATGCAGAGAAAGGTTCTCACTTCCAGAGAACAGAAGCTGATTACAAAAATGTTCTGAAGTATCTGGAGTTTCTTCGTACCGTCTACGGAAACAATGCTAACTTCATATGCGGTTATGAGGCTGGTTGCCTCGGTTATACTTTATATCATCAATTAACAGAACATCAGGTTAACTGTATGATACTTGCTCCAACTACGATGCTTGAACAGCGCAGCAAAAGAAGAATTAAGACTGATCGACGTGATGCTGAAATCATTGCCAAATGTCTGGCACAGCATAATTACAGTCCTGTTCATATCCCTACAGCAACGGACGAGGAGACAAAAGAATTCCTCCGTATGAGGGATGATCATAAACTGGCACTGAAAAAGGTCAAGCAGCAGATCCTGGCATTTTGTCTTCGCCACAACTATCGCTACGATGGAAACAGCCACTGGACAGCAGCACACATCAAATGGCTTAAGTCATTGAACCCTGAGGCACTTTACAAAGAAATCCTCGATGAATATCTGCTGACCTATACTACTCTTAGCGATAAGCTTGAACGGTTGGACAAGCGCATTGAAGAACTTGCTTCCAAGGATGAATACAGAGAGTCAGTTAAGAAACTCTGCTGTTTCATCGGCATCAAGACTCACACCGCATTATCTGTTCTGGTTGAGGTTGGTGATTTTCAGCGTTTTGCGTCTGCACAGAATTTTGCGTCTTACATTGGACTTGTTCCGGGCGAGGATTCCAGCGGTGATGGACAGACAAGGCTTGGTATTACCAAAGCAGGAAATCGCCATGTCCGTATGCTCCTTACAGAAGCTTCCCAATGCTATGCCCGTGGTCAGATAGGATTCAAATCCAAGGAACTGAAATCACGTCAAGCGGGTAATTCGCCGCAGGTTATCGCTTATGCAGATAAAGCCAATGAACGCTTAAGACGCCGATACTACAAAATGGTTCTTGGGAAGAGCAAAAAACACAACGTAGCTAAAACAGCGATTGCGCGTGAGCTTGCCTGTTTCATGTGGGGAATGATGACAGACCGTATTGCCTGATACAGGTATAACATCGTGCTGCCGATATCAAGACCAAGCCGCCTATGGCGGTGCTTCGCAGTCTTGACATCATCATCCCTCTGTTATAGCGGGTAATCAAGCAGATGTAAGGTGGCTTACGCCACATACATCTGGCCAGTAATAAAAGAAACAACTGAAGACATCCTGAAAGGGCTTCGGCCATTTCAAGGTTCGAGCTATCTACGACCTAACTATGTCGGCACAGAGAAATCTGTGATCCACGCAATTAGACGGTAGAGCTCACGGCGGACCATTGACCTGTAGGTAACCAATCCACGTATATCAGAGTGGCCAATGCCGGGAACTGATACTCCGAGGCTCTTTCTGGGTGCCTTCAGACAATTAAATAAATTTTTGTGGTGATTTCTGTTAATTTGTACTTGACAAGAGGTCATTACATATCAGTTATACAAAAAAAGAAAAGTTAAGGTAAGAAGGAAAAATGTCCTTTTTTTAATATATTTATTAGTATAAAATTTACATATTAAACACATAATATAATATGGAGGAAAATGACATGTCAGTAAAGAAAAAACTAGGTATGGTAATAGTCGTTACTATTACCATTATGGTTGGTTGTCTTATAATTCAATACAATCAACAGCAAACCAAAGTAACGAAAGGACTAAATGAAACAGTAGAGGTAATTACAGCAAAATCGGAGGAGGAGATTAATACCACATTATCTGAACTTGCAAATACTATTTCGCAGTATATGGTAACTTTAGAAGATGAAGTAGATAACAGTATGCTGTATGCTGCATATTATCTGCAGGAGGTCTATGATTCAGATGCAAATATGTCTGATGAAAAGCTTAAAAGTATTGCTAAAAAGCTAAATATGACAGACTTTCTCATAAGCAATTCAAACGGTGATTTTATCTATTCCACCGATCCAGCATCCAAAACGCTCAATTTATTTGATATCTGGGATGGGTATGCGGCACTTCTTGATAATCCGGATTTAGTACTCCCATCCAATTTAAAGATTTCAGCGGAAAGCGGAAGTATTTATAAATATACAGCGATTCCTAGAAAAGATGGAAAAGGATGCCTAGAGGCAGCACTGAATTCAGATGCTATAAAAGAAGAAGTCAAAGATTTTTCATTAGGAACAAAAGGATTTTCATCTCTGATTGTGGTGGATAGTGATAATACGGTTATAATGAAGATTGGGGAAGATTCAGAGACTGCTTCTTTTGAAGAAGGAAAAACAACAAATGATAGTGGTTTTTCAAAAGTATTTTCCAGTGGAACAGAATATATTATTTCTGAAGAAACAACGGAATCTATTTATTATCCAGTTCATCGCGGAGATGATGTTACATATGCAATGAAATTAACCGTAGAAACAGCTCCATATTTTGAACATGTTGAGGTCATTTCAAACAATACCAAAGTATTAACAAAACAACTTGCTAAAAGTTTAAGTGTAGGAATTATAATCAATTTATGCATACTGATTATAATGTCAGCCATCTTGATTATCTTAATCAGTCAGATTCTGAAGCCAATCGTAGACATATCAAAAATAGCAGAAAAGATATCTCATGGCTTTTTGAATATGTCTGTAGATGGAAAACATGGTGGAGAAATTGGAGTTCTTGTAAAAGCTTTTAATGATATGACAGCGGATCTAAGAAAGATGCTTACAAATGTAAAAAGTACCTCTAATACGATTAAAGATTCTTCCAATACGATCCGAAATTCTCTGGAACTGGTAACACATTCGAGTACAGAGATTTCCAATGCAACAGAAGAAATCTCTCAAGGAACTTTTGATTTGGCACAGGATAACACACAAGTATATGAAAATACAAGTGAATTGTCCACCCATTTAGAAAATATGATTTCAAACATTGAAAATGTGAATGGTAATATTACAAAAATGGAAGAAATCAACAATGAAGGCAGAGATACCATCGTTAATCTTGATGAACACTTTGAAAACAGCATTCATGCCATTAATGAAGTTGAGAAAAAGATCGTAGAATTACAGGAAAAATCCCGTTCAATCAGCGAAATAGTAAATACAATCGGTGGTATTGCGACTCAGACAAACCTGTTAGCGCTGAATGCTTCCATTGAAGCTGCCAGAGCAGGTGAACAGGGAAAGGGATTTGCTGTAGTAGCTGATGAAGTACGCAATCTTGCAGAGTCATCAACACATGAAACACAGGAAATTTCAAACATTATTAAAGAAATCATTAATATTGTGGAATCTACAACAGAACGTATGGGCTTTACCAAACAGTCAATTGCAGAAACAAGCGAGGCACTTTCCTGCACAAAAGAAGTATTTGACAAATTAAGTGACGCTACATCAGAGGTCGGAGAAAGTTCTCTTGCAATTACTGATAGTATTGCATTTGTATCTGAAGCAAAAAATGCATTATTAAACCTTGTAGAAAGCATATCTGCAATCTCTGAAGAATCAGCTGCATCTTCAAAAGAGGTATCAGAATCTACCTCTCGTCAGTCAGAAGAACTCGAAGGCATTAAAGAACAGATTGTCAAGATGGATGAAATCGTAGGCGAACTGAACGAGCTGATTAGTAAATATACAGTATAACATACCTGATTAATATGATTTAAAATATCTTTATTTTTACCAATAACCCGTATCACAATTTATCGAGATACGGGTTATTTCAATAAATCTTTATTTTCATTAAATCTTCACATATCATTTCGTAAAACTTACGGTTTACGAAATGATGTATATGGTGTATAATATTCTTCAGAACAACTATTACATCAATTGTTAATTGTTTTGAAGAATATTGATAATATATATTGACACAAATTAGGAAGGAATTTATTTATGCAAGAAGAAAAAAGAACAATAAAATATAATGATGCTATCCGTAATGAATGCAACGAAAAGATTGCAGAATATCTTGAAGAATTGCCAAATTATTGTGCAGCCTTTAATTCAAGTCGTGCCAGACAAATACAAGTCCGGGCAAGAAAAGAAAATCTTCGTGATATAAAACTGTTTTTTCGTTTTATTACTGAAACGAATCCATTATTTAAAGATAAATCTTTAAAAGAAATAACGCCGGAAATACTTGAACAGTTTACCGCTAGTGATTTTGAAGATTTTGCTAACTGGATTTCTGAATATAATGGAAAAGATAAAAATGGTGCTGATATGACATATACTAATTCAGACGTCGGCATCAAGCGGAAATTATCATCTGTTCGTGCGTTATACCGTTTCTTATACAATAGAGAGTATATATCTTCAAATCCTTCCTTGAAAGCTGATTTACCAAAATTACAAAAAAAGGATGCTTCAACCACAAAAATTCTTGAGAAGTTTCAAAGAGAACCCTTCTTTGCAGAAGTCGATGCTGCTTATGATAATGCCTTTGAAAAAATAGAGAATGAATTTGTAGAAAAAGGAAAAAACTCAAAACGTACTCTTCTGCTTCCTGCAATTGCCATGCGCGATAAAACAATGATTTATCTTCTCATTACTACCGGGATGCGTTTATCCGAATTATGTGGAATTGATTGTACTGATTATTCCCGCGAAATGGGAACAATAAATATTATCCGCAAAGGAAACATAAAAGATTCTGTATATATTTCCGAAGAAGTTCAAGGTAAATTTTCAAATCATCACCAACTTTCTAAAGATGAAGTGCCACATGATTGATTTTACGGAATAATCTTGATAATATACTTCTAAAGATGAAGTGCAGAAAAATATTGTTGTAAGAAATTTTAGGATTGATAATACTGCCTGTAAAATGCAATACTTATTTAGAGAAAGGTGGACACAAAATGAACGAAGTATTTGAAAAGCTATCTGATGTTTTTGAGGAGCTTCGAAGTGAAGCAGACGAACGTGAGTATTCCATACAGACAGAGGAAACAAAGAAAGCTGATAAGGAACTGAAAAAAGCAAACCGGGAATATGAAAAATTCTTATCTGACCTTTCTACAGAGCAGAGAATTTTTTTGGAAAACTATATGGATATTGTAGATCATGCACACTTTCAGGAGCAACAGAGAGCCTATTATCAGGGTATCGTAGATGCAGTACAGATACTTGCTGGACTTGGGATTGTTAAAGAGAGTGTTAAGGTGAAAGAGTTATTGAATACAATAATGAAATAAGTAAGCAGGGTGGGGCGTTCCGGTCATGGAACTTCCACCCTGTTTTTCTCCAGAATAATTCAGAAAAAATCAAGTTAAAATCAAAATCTTTCTGCTATTCTAATTTGTGGGTTTGTTATATGTCCGAAGATAGGCTTCCACAATGGCAAGAATCGTTGTTATCTGTTCTTCCGTACATTGTGAGAGATAGACCAGCAGCCTTTGATAATCCAAATTGTCGGTTGGAGCTGCCGGATAAAAGAAAGGATCAGCGGAGATATGTAAAGCACGAATCAGTTGCCCCAATTTCTCAAGGCTTGGAATATTGCCATGATTTTCAATTTCCTTGATATACCTTGAGGAAACACCGGACATTTCTGATAACTCATCGTATGTCAGCTTTTGATCCAGTCTAGCCTTTTTAAGACGAAAACCCATGTCTTTATCAATTTTCTTAGATTTAGCCATATATGCACCTCCATGTATAGTGTATAGTGCACGTTTTGGTTTGGAAATGCACTAATAATTCACTTTAGTAAAGGGGTATAATGCACTAATAGAATATAGGAACTTTGGATATTGCATATAAAAAAACGCAGTATTCAAAGGTTTTTTCACGTTGTTTTGTCCTTTGAATATGTTTGGGAGAGTTATGTGTTCTGAACAGTTTAGAGGATATTTTTATGTTATTAGGAACCTGTCCGGCATTTTGCGTGGAAAGGTAATTTTATAGGTCGCATCTTCGCAGATGCGGCAAAGTATATCATGGAAAGTGCACTATGCGTACTTGCATTGTGAGGTAAAAATTTAATATCAGATATAGGAAGCGTCCTGTGGGTATGTACCTGCAAGGGCGTTTTTTATATACATAAAATTTTTCTCAAAAAGTTGTCGATTTTTCGACGCTGTTCATATTTCCATTCGTGCTACGGAGTGAAAGGGAGATATTTCACTCTGTTCCAAATGGGTGCGGAAGGAGGTGAACTCTTATGGAGCAATCTTCTTCCGAAAAGCAGTTAAGAATAAGGAAACAGTTTGACAGCTTTTGTAAAACCCTGTTAAAGAATGAAATGATTGACTATGAACGGGCAAGAAGCTATCGGCAGAAGCATGAAGTTTCTTTCTCGGAACTAACGCAGGAGGAGTTGAGTCGGTTGAATACAGAGGATGATTACATAGCAGAATCAGAGGTATTTCGTGTCCTTGATTATGATATTGAGGTAAAGGACGAGCTGATCAGTGAAGCATTGAAGTATCTGCCGGAAAAGAAGCGGAATGTTATTTTGCTGTCTTTTTTTCTGGATATGACAGATACGGAGATCGCAAAGCACATGAATCTTGTCAGAAGTACCATTCATCATCACCGGGTAAGCTCACTCCAGGCATTAAAAAAGATTATGGAGGGAATCAGGAATGGAGAAATCAAGTAAATATTCAAAGTTGCTGCCTTACCATATCATTGCGGCAGCGGCTTCCGGCGATGTGGAAGCAATCAATGAGGTTTTGAAACATTACGAGGGGTATATTGCAGCTCTGTCTACAAGAATGCTCTATGATGAGTGCGGGAATCCGCATTACTGTGTTGATGTATAAATGTCAATACAAAAATGTACAAAAGTTCCAAAATAATAATGTACAACTTTTTTAATTTTCAGTCTGGATATGATCTTTAAGCCGATATGATTTTCCGGATATTGTAATTACATGTGCAT
>NZ_VUMT01000044.1 GCF_009696045.1 Velocimicrobium porci
ATAGTCGGTAAAGATTCTTTGTAAGATATTCATAACCCTATTATGCAGGAAAAATTAACAAAAAGAAACCCCTAAATTCCCTCAAGATTGAGGGCAGGGGAGTTGAAGTGTCGAAGACACTTTTTTACAAATCTAAATTACTATTAAAGAAGTTGGAGGAGAAGGAAATGAAACAGGAAGTTAGTTTAAAGAAAGTGATTGAAGATGCAGAAAGTAATTTTCGTGGAGGCTTTTTTTGTTGTGAAGCTTTAGTAAGTGCAATTCGCGATAATTTTGCACCGGAACTACCAAAAGAAGTGATTGCAATGGCATCAGGAATGGCTGTTGGGGCAGGACATTCCGGCTGTATGTGTGGCGCATTGAATGGTGGTATTATGGCACTTGGAATGTTTTTTGGAAGAACAGAGCAAGAAGGACCAAAAGACCCTAAGGCCGTAAAGTGTATGGAATTAACTCATGAATTACATGATTGGTTTAGAAAAGCGAATGGCAAAAATTCTGTCTGTTGCCGTGTACTGACAAAAGAGTTTGATATGGGAAAAGGAGAACATAAATCTCAGTGCATTTATTTCACTGGACTTTGTGCAGGGAAGGTAGCGGAAATACTGATTCGGGAATTCGATCTTACCAATATAGATGAAGAGCCGGCAGAAGTTGTATTGGAGGAAAAAATCAATGGAAAATATTAAAAAAGTTCCGATTCCGCTTTGTGGTGTAATGCTTGGCTGTGCTGCATTAGGCAACCTGCTGCAAAGCTATTCGGAGGGAATACGATATCTGTTTGGAATGATTGCGTTTTTTTTATTTATTTTGATGATTTTAAAATTAATCCTATATCCGGGCATGATAAAGGAAGAGTTAAAAAACCCAATCATGGCAAGCGTATCAGGAACGTTTTCCATGGCATTGATGTTACTTAGTGTTTATTTAAAACCATGGATTGGTCGAGGAGCTTTTGCTGTCTGGATTCTGGCAATTATCCTTCACATTGCTCTAATCCTATATTTTACAGTAAATTTTATTTTTAAATTGCAGATGCCGAAGGTTTTTGCAAGCTATTACATAGTGTATGTTGGAATTGCTGTGGCAGCTATTACTGCACCGGCATATGAACAGTTTACGATTGGAAGCATTGCCTTTTGGTTTGGCTTCGTAACGCTTATTATGTTATTTGCTTTGATTACGGTACGATATATTAAATACAAAGAAGTACCACAGCCGGCGAAGCCTTTGATTTGCATTTACGCGGCACCGGTTAGTCTTTGTCTGGCGGGATATATCCAGTCTGTGACACCGAAATTAAAAGGAATGATAGTGGGAATGTTAGCAGTGGCAACGATTATTTACATTTTTGCTTTTATAAAAATGTTGGGTTATCTGAAACTTCCATTTTATCCAAGCTATGCGGCGTTTACATTTCCATTTGTTATTAGTGCGATTGCAACGAAGCAGACAATGGTGTGCATGAAAAATTTAGGAAATCCAATTCCGGCTTTAAAATATATGGTTTTAATTGAAACAATTGTTGCGACTGTTTTAGTTGTGTACACACTGATTCGGTTTTTGCTATTTATATTTGCAGGGAGCAAAAATTGATTTCTTTGCTTCGCGTTAAATAGGAGTAGAATAAAAATGATTCTAAGAAAGGGTTCTGTTTACTGCAGAGCCTTTTCTTATAA
Source organism: Velocimicrobium porci (assembly GCF_009696045.1). GTDB lineage: Bacteria > Bacillota > Clostridia > Lachnospirales > Lachnospiraceae > Velocimicrobium > Velocimicrobium porci. The sequence goes on from NZ_VUMT01000044.1 coordinate 1,680, forward strand.
CTATTTTTAGAGTGAGTTAGATTTATAATTCTAATTGCTACTAATTCGTATATGTGTTAATATAGCTTTGGCAAAATACAATCGGTAGATTGCAAGTAAGAAAAAGGAGAAAGTTACGCAAAATAAACGATAAGTTTTTCGTAACAGTAGATGCTATGAACAAGAACAAAAGATGGAACATTAAAACATTGACAACACTAGGGGTACTTATAGCATTAGAAATAATATTATCCAGATTTTTATCCATTCATACATGGAATATAAAAATTGGGTTTAGTTTTGTTCCTGTTGTAATAAGTGCTTGCTTATTTTCACCAATTGTCACAGGATTGATGGGCGGAATTAGCGATGTAATAGGAGCAATGTTATTTCCTGTTGGAGCTTATTTTCCAGGATTTACATTGACGGCATTTTTGACGGGCGTTGTATATTCGATGGTTCTTAAGAAAAGCCAAAGTATAAAAAATATTATAGTTGCAGTACTTATAGTGCAAATATTAGGGAGTCTTTTGCTAAATACACTTTGGATTTCGATTTTATATGGAAGTCCGTTTGGTGCATTACTTGTTACAAGAATATATCAGACCGTGATTATGTCTGTTGTTCAGATTGTAGTAATTACAATAGTAAGTAAGAGATTAGTTCCGATGTTAAAAACGGTTTGTATGGCAGCATAAATAAGTATTTAAATTGATAAAAGATAACTTCAAATTCCTCCAGTTCCTTTTTGGGGCATTGTGTATATAATAGAATAAGTGAATGTTTGGAGTCATTAAGATGCTGACAGATATCCCTTATAATCGTTCTCATGTATACGAGTATGCAATAAAATGGGCATATGGGAGAAATCCTCTATTTTATAATTTTTCCGAAATAGGGGGAGATTGCACTAATTTTGTTTCGCAGTGTGTTTATGCGGGATGTTGCACAATGAATTTTGATACGGTTCGGGGCTGGTATTATATATCAACGGACAATCGCACACCATCTTGGACCGGCGTAGAGTTTTTTTATGATTTTATTGTCAATAATACAGGAATTGGTCCGTTTGCACGAGAAGTTAGCGAAGGAGAGTTAGATATAGGAGATGTTATACAGCTTGGTCAGAGCGAGGGAGATTTTTATCATACGCTCGTTGTGACTGGATTTGCTGAAAACACATATCTTGTATCTGCACATACTTACGATTCACTGAATCGTAGATTGGACAGCTATCAATATGAAAGGAGCCGTTTTTTGCATATTGAAGGTGTCAGGATAGCAGTGCCGGATAGTACTAGCTGTTTCCAAGGGGTAGTAGAAGGGACTCGAATTTTTCCACAATAAAAAAATAAGTAAATATAGGAGAACAAAATCATGAAATTTTACCTTGCACCAATGGAGGGAATTACAGGATATGTATATCGAAACGCATATCATACTTATTTTGGTGATGTTGATAAATATTTTACCCCATTTATTGCACCAAATAAAAATCAATGTTTAACTTCAAGAGAAAAAAATGATATTTTACCACAGCATAATAAAGGACTTTATGTTGTACCGCAGATATTAACAAATCAGGCAGAACATTTTATTGCAACGACAAAAGTATTAGAAGAATTGGGATATCAAGAGGTGAATTTGAATCTTGGCTGTCCGTCAGGAACGGTTGTTTCTAAGTATAAAGGTTCTGGATTTTTAGCGAAGAAAGATGAACTGAATCAGTTTTTGGAACAAATCTATAACACATGTGATGCTAAGATTTCAATTAAAACAAGAATAGGAATCGACAATCCGGATGAGTTTTATGATTTGCTGGAAATATATAATCAATATCCAATCGAAGAGTTAATTATACATCCGCGTGTCCGGAATGATTTTTATAAAAACAAACCGAATTGGGATATGATGCGAGAAGCTGTTCAAAAAAGTAAAAATCCACTCTGTTATAATGGTGACATTTTTGCACCGGGAATGTACAAAAAATTTAAAGAGGTGTTTCCAACAATTGATACAGTTATGTTGGGACGTGGTATAATAGTGGATCCGAATCTGGCAGGTGAAATAAAAACAGGTCATCAATTAGATAAAATAACATTGAGAAAATTTCATGATACTTTACTGAGCGGATATCAAGAGCTATTATCCGGCGACAAAAATGTATTATTTAAGATGAAAGAACTTTGGTTTTATATGATTCATGTATTTTCTAATCATGAAAAATATGCAAAAAAGATAAAGAAATCCCAAAGTCTTAATGAATATAAGACAGTTCTTTCCAATTTGTTTGAGGAGCAGGAAATTGTAAAGGCAGATAAAAGAATTTAGAGAAGAACGAAAGAATAAATTTGAGGGCTTTCTAATGTACCGACCTCCCCAAGAGTTAAATTTTTGGTCTAACTCTTGGGGAGCGGTACATAATAAGAATTGTTAGAAAGCCCTTAAATTTATTTTATACAGCTAATAAAATGTTTCTTTAATAATAAATAGAACGTTCACCATCAATACTTTCATTTAAAAATGTTTCAATCCAATGAATTGCTCCGTCTGTGTCGTGATTTTTAATATAAAGCCATAACTGATAAGTATTTTCATACAAAGCGGGTATTCCATATAAAGTACAGAATCGTTCCCAAAGAGTCAGAACAGGAATTTTAAAAGAATGGAACATTAATGGAATTAAAGTATTGCCGGAAAGAAGAGCAAGTTCATGTTGAAATTCAAACGCAGCATTACAAGCTTCTTCGATTGAGCCGGCATTTATAATTTTTTCTGTCTTTTTATAAAGCAGATGAATCTGTTCATCGGTAATCCGTTCGATAGTAAGTTTAGCTGCAAGTGAATCAAGGGCAATTCGAATTTCTAAAATAGAACGAATCTCTTCTTTTCTTAATTTTCCACCATTGTAATTCATAATCGCAATTAAAGTATCTAATGTTCCATTTCTCCGGTAATCTGCAACAAATGTTCCAATTCTTGGTTTTACGATTAAAAATCCTTTTCGTTCTAAGTCAGCAATGCCTCCATTTACAACAGCCCGGCTGACCTGCATAGCCTCGGCAAGTTCGCGTTCGGATGGAAGCTTTTCACCAATTTTTAATCTGCCTGATAGAATTAGATGTTCTAATTGTTCAATAAATAAATCTTTTAAAGAGGGAGAACAAAGTTTTGTAAATTCCATAAAAATACCTCCTTGTCAGTGGTATAACCACATACCAGTTAAAAAATTAACTATATTATACTGTATAAAATTATAAAAAACAAGAGAAAAATCATATAAAAATAGAAAAAACATACAAAAAATATTGATTTATCGTTAAAAGAATGTTAAAATTATATCATACTATTTCGGACTGAATTACCTGGTATGACCAGAGTGTCTTTCAGGAAATAGAAAATGAGAGGGAGAGGAAGGAGAAAGTTTAATATGTTTCAATTTAATTATGAAGCGGGGGCTTCAGCAATCAGTGTCTGGCTTGTTTGGATTCTGGTATTTGTAACGTTATTTTTATTGAATGAGGTATCCAGGAGGTATAAATATTGTGGATTTTTCTGCTTTATTGTTTTACCTGTGATATTATCAATTCTTTGGTTTACTACGTTAAATGATACGACCTATTTAGACTGGTTCCATTTGGCAAAAGTATATTCATCGACAGCCGGTTGTATTGGCTTTTGGTGTATTCGTTATATACATGGAACGAATAAGAAAACCGGAAAAGAGTGGAGATTGTCAGAGCAGAAATGGGCATTATGTTTTCCACCACTTATTTTGGCAATTAATATTTGCGAGGCGGTTGGACGTGATTTTCAAGTCGGAATTCAGTATGCAGGTGGGGGAACATTGGCAGACGAAGCAATGTATGTAGTTGGCGGTTCATGGAATTACATGAATGCAATTGCAGGAATTCTTAACATCATTACAATTACAGGATGGTTCGGCATTTGTATCCGGAAGGCAACGAAAAAAGATGGAAGTCACGATATGTTATGGCCGGATATGATGTGGTTCTGGATTGTTGCATATGATATTTGGAATTTTGCTTATACTTATAATTGTCTGCCAGGTCATGCATGGTATTGTGGCTTTGCGTTACTTCTCGCACCAACGGTTTGTGCGTTTACAATTGGCAAAGGTGCATGGCTCCAGCACCGGGCTCACACACTTGCGTTGTGGTGTATGTTTGCCCAGACTGTGCCTGCGTTTATTGATGAGGGAAAATTTGCAGTTGCATCTTCTTATAATACAACGGCATTGTTCGTCGTAAGTTTTCTTGCATTAATTGTAAATATAGTAGTTGCCGTGTATATGATTTATAAGATTGTAACAACGAAGAGAAATCCTTATAAAGAAGAGCTATACGTTGATTTAGCAAAATACAAAGAGATAAAAGAATTGGCAGAGTAGAATAAAAAAATAAGAGATAGAAAGAGAACAAGTAAAAAAGGAGAAGGACATGAGCGAATTTAAAATTCTGGAAATTAAGCAGAGCGTATTTGATGATAACAATGAACAAGCCAAATTGCTTCGGGAAAGCTTGAAGAAAGAAAAGACTTTTTTACTTAATTTAATGTCGTCACCGGGTTCTGGAAAGACAACAACATTAAAACAGACAATTAAGGCATTAAAAGAGGAATTAAGTATTGGAATCATGGAGGCAGACATTGATTCGGATGTAGATGCACAGACAATATCAGAAACTGGAGCAAAAGTTATTCAACTTCATACAGGAGGAATGTGCCATCTTGATGCAGAAATGACAAAACAAGGCTTAGAGGGACTTGGAACAGAAGGGATTGACCTTGCAATTTTAGAAAATGTAGGGAATCTTGTCTGTCCGGCGGAGTTTGATACAGGAGCTTCCAAAAATGCGATGATTTTAAGTGTTCCTGAGGGGGATGATAAGCCATTAAAATATCCTCTTATGTTTTCAATTGTCGATGTGTTATTAATCAATAAAATTGATGCAATCGACTATTTTGATTTTGATTTAAAGAAATGCGAAGAACGTGCAAAAAAATTAAATCCTGATATAAAAGTTATTCCAATTTCGGCAAAAACCGGTGAAGGAATAGAAGAGTGGGCAGACTGGCTTCGCAAAGAAGTTCAGAGCTGGAAAGAAGATGATTCTGATAAATAATAAATAAAAGGTCTGGAGGAAAAGGGTAACATGGTAAAGGAAAAGGTACTTGATCTTGCAAATCATATCAGTAACAAAGGTAGTGTCAAGTAAGTTATGAAAAAACAGAGCCAACAAAATAGGCTCAATAGAACCTTGAAAATTGTAGATATTTATTCCTATAAGCTCTCCGAGGGCTTAGGGCGCTGCCCTAAAAACCCGC
>NZ_VUMT01000045.1 GCF_009696045.1 Velocimicrobium porci
TTTATTATTATATCTGTTATGATTTGATTTTTAATGATCATGATGAGCTCCTCCTTCAGCTCATATATCATAACATTTGTACATTCTTATTTAATATTTATTGTACATTTTTAAGTATAACTTAATAGACAGGCGTGGTTTGGGAAGACCAAATCTGATCTATGTCAAAAACTTCAATTCAGGAGTACCGCCAAATGAATGATTCCAGATTCGTCAGAACAAAGAGGAACTAATACTAATAAGAATTATATTGAAATGGATAGAAGGGCAGGAGATTCAGCGGTTTTAATTACTTCTATTAAAAAAGCAAAAGCAATCCTAGGCTGGGAACCAAAACATAATAGTTTGAAAGAAATAATCCAGACGGCTTGGGTATGGCATAAGAATCATCCAAATGGGTATAAAAACGTATAAGTGCGTTATATGACAAAGGGAGCAATCACATCATGATAAACTCCCTTCTGGATAATTTGTTATTGAGATGGTTGTAATTGTTTGCGGAATTCAGATGGAGACATTCCACTTTGCTTTTTAAAGATTCGACTAAAATACAGTGGATTGTCGTAACCAACAATATCTGCAATTTCCGTAACATTATAGTTTGTAGATTCCAATAACGTTTGTGCATTGGATATACGAAGAGAAAGAATATATTGGGTTGGGGTTAGTTCTGTATATTCTTTGAAATTGCGTATAAACCAGCTGACACTCATATGGTGTTCTGACGCATACTCTTCAATACAAATAGGTTTATTGTAATTTTCATGAAAAAACCGAACTGCGGAATTCATCTCTTCCATTAGGATAGGTGTCTTGTTCTTAGGTTTAACATCAATCAGGCGATGAATCATGATAAAAAGATGTTTGAGGTAACAAACTAAAAGTTCTTCGTAGTCTTCCTTACAAAGCTTAAGTTCCTGAATCATCTGGGTAAAAATTCGTTTATATTCCAGAGAAGTTCCAGTGTGAATGACGTGAGCATCATCGGGAAAACCATACGAACGAAGAATATTTTTTACATTTCCGCCAGTGAAATGAACCCAATATACTTCCGTATGATCGGTACCATAATAATAGTAACGCTGTTCCTCTTTTGGACGATAGATTACCATATTCCCAGCAGTCACTATTTCTTCAACACCGTTGAAATAAAAATGTGCCTTGCCAGATGCAATGTAAAGGAGTTGCCAGTCAAGACGACCACGTGGACGATGAGTAGGAAGTTTGGGACGAGCGAACAAATGATATGTGCCACAGCTACATACCATGATAGGCTTGCTTTTATCCTTGAAATCTAGAACCTTATTATGCCAATATGCTGAATCTGTATACATAAACTGCTACCTCTTTCTTATGTGGGGGTTACGCTAAGTATAAGTTTAATTTAATAATATCATTTTGTGCATGTTTTGTCTAATGCAATTTATGGAATTACTTACCATCTAATAATAAACTAAATATAGTAAAAACAAGGAGAGGGAAAAAAGATGATAGTACCAAAACATTACGAAAATCTTCAAGTGTTGCATGAAAACACAATGCCAAACAGATGCTATTACATTCCAGCATCTAAAATAATGCATACTTTAGTACACAACAGAAAAGAGTCGGATCGATTCCAGTTATTAAATGATCAGTGGAATTTCCGATATTACAGCAGCATTTATGAATTGCAGGAAAATTTCTATGAGAAGGATTTTATCGGGGAAGAATATGAGTTAGTAACTGTTCCTGGAATGTGGCAGAATTATGGATTCGACAAACACCAGTATACAAATATTAAATACCCTTTTCCGTTTGATCCTCCATACGTACCACACGATAATCCGTGTGGCACATATACTTATGATTTTGATTACAAAAAATGTAAGGATGCACCAAAAGCATATTTGAATTTCGAAGGTGTTGATTCATGTTTCTATGTATGGGTGAATGGGGAATATGTTGGTTATAGCCAGGTGTCACATTCGACAAGTGAATTTGATATTACAGATATTCTCGTAGAAGGTAAGAACCGGTTAGCAGTGCTTGTCTTAAAGTGGTGTGATGGTAGTTACATGGAAGATCAGGATAAATTCCGTATGAGTGGAATTTTCAATGATGTATATATTTTACATCGTCCTGAAAAAATTATTTATGACTATTTTGTAAAGACTTCATACATAGATACAAAAGCCATCGTAACAGTTGAAGTTAAATTTTTAAATAACAACGGTACTTTAGCAAAAGCAACACTTTCTAAAGCAAATAGTGAAATTATTGCTTCAAAGGAAATTTCTGAAAGCACTGTTTTAGAATATGAAATTGAAAATCCAGAACTTTGGAATCCAGAAAACCCGTACTTATATTTTCTTATTTTAGAAACAGAGCATGAAGTAATTACTGAACGCATAGGAATCAGAGAAATTCATATTGAAAACAATGTAGTTATTTTTAACGGAAAACCTATTATCTTCAGAGGCGTGAATAGACATGATTCTGACCCAGTTACAGGATTTGTTATCAGTATTGATCAGATGAAAAAGGATATGGAAATGATGAAACAGCATAATTTCAATGCGATTCGTTCCAGCCATTATCCGAATCAACCGTTTTTCTACCAGTTATGTGATGAATATGGATTTTTCGTAGTAGATGAAGCTGATAATGAAAGCCACGGTCCTGGAGAAATATACTTTGCAAATGATGAATTTGAGTATAAATCAAAACGATGGAATGAACCGATTTCTGATAATCCAGCATACATTGAAGCAACTGTAGATAGAGTAAAACTTTGTGTGGAAAGAGAAAAGAATCGACCATGTATCGTTATTTGGTCTATGGGTAATGAATGTGCATATGGTTGTACTTTTGAAGAAGCATTAAAGTGGACAAAATCATTTGATGACAGTAGACTTACTCATTTCGAAAGTGCGAGATATCACAGCGATAAGAAAAAATATGACTTCTCTAATCTCGATATGTTCAGTAGAATGTATCCTCCATTTAATGAGATTGATGAGTATTTGGAAGGTAATCCTGACAAGCCGTTTATTCTGATTGAGTATTGTCATTCAATGGGTAATGGTCCTGGGGATTTTGAGGATTATTTCCAGATATTCCAGAGAGAAGAAATCATGTGTGGCGGATTTGTGTGGGAATGGTGTGACCACGCTATTTACAAAGGTGATACAGAAGAAAATCAAGAAATGTACTATTATGGCGGAGATCATGGCGAGGATGTTCATGACAGTAATTTCTGTATGGATGGACTTGTGTATCCGGACAGGACACCACATACAGGGTTGCTAGAATATAAAAATGTATATCGTCCATTAAGAGTTGCTGAGTTTGATCAGAAAGCCAAAAATATTTCATTTCATAACTACCTAGATTTCACAGATGTGAAAGACTACATCCAGATGAAATATGAAGTTCTTTGTGACGGTCATGTTGTAGAAGAAGGAACATTGGAGACTCCTTCCATTAAACCTGGATGCACAGAAATGACCTCATTAGAAATTAAAATTCCAGAAAAAGGAAATGCTTTCCTTGAAATTTATTATTACTCTTCAAAAGAAGTAGCATTAGTTCCAGAAGGACACCTTCTTGGATTCGATGAAGTGAAATTAGAAACTGCAGATAATAGAAATCAGGAAGTTATTCAGAAGCTGGAAGAGTCTGGGGATAGTAATAAGGCACTTTTAACAAAAGAAACAGATGAGTTTGTATTCATTTTTGGAGAGCAATTCCAGTATGTGCTTGATAAAAAGACCGGTATGTTTACAAAATTAGAATATGCTGGAATTAATCAGATTGAAAAACCGATGGAAGTTAATATCTGGAGAGCACCAACAGATAATGATATGTACATTAAACTGGAATGGTATAGAGCAAAATATGATAAAGCTTATTCTCGTGCGTATGATACTGTCGTAGAAATTAGCGAAAATAGAGTGAATATCCATTGTTATATGGCATTAGTTGCAAATACTGTTCAAAGAATTTTAGATATGGACACGACATGGATTATTGATGAAAACGGTGCTATTGGTCTCAATATGAAAGTAAAACGTCATCCGGAATTCCCAATGCTTCCGAGATTTGGACTTCGTTTGTTTATGAATAAGAATATGGATTATGTTCAGTATTATGGAATGGGACCGATGGAAAGTTACTGTGATAAGCATAGAGCTTCCAGCCATGGAATCTATGGTGGATATGTCGAAGATTTACATGAAGATTATATCAAACCACAGGAAAATGGCAGCCATTATGATTGCTCTTATGTAACCGTAGAAAGTGCTCATTGCAAATTAGAAGCGCTTGCCGAAAAATCGTTTAGTTTCAATGTGTCAGCGTATACACAGGAAGAGCTGACAGCAAAAAAACATAACTTTGAATTACAGCCATCTGACAATACTATCCTTTGCCTTGATTATGCGCAAAGTGGTATTGGGTCAAACAGCTGTGGACCAGACCTGTTGGAAAAATACAGACTGGACAGCAAAGAGTTTGAATTCGGAATCAAGCTGATACCATACAAGAAATATAAATAAAGAACAAAGGAGAAAACGACAAAGGAGAAAACGAGGATATGAACGAAAAGAAATATTTAAAATGGTATAACAAAGTCGGCTACGGATCAGGCGACATTGCTGGTAATGTTGTGTATGCATTCCTTACATCATTTGCAATGATCTATCTAACAGACACTGTTGGACTGAATGCAGGTATTGTGGGAACACTGATTGCTTTATCAAAGTTGTTTGATGGTGTAACAGACTTGTTCTTTGGTTCCATGATTGACAAAACAAAAAGTAAAATGGGTAAAGCTAGACCATGGATGTTTTATGGATACTTTGGATGTGCAGTTACTCTTGTAGGAATCTTTGCAATTCCAGCCAGCTTTGGACAGACAGCACAGTATGCATGGTTTTTTATCTGCTATACATTATTGAACGCAGGATTCTATACAGCAAATAACATTGCATATTCAGCGCTTACATCGTTAATAACTAAGAACAATAAAGAACGTGTGGAAATGGGTTCATTCCGATTCATCTTTGCATTTTCAACAAGTTTATTAATCCAGGCTGTAACAATTGGTTTTGTAGCAAAACTTGGCGGTGGAGCTGAAGCATGGAGAATGGTGGCTATTGTATATGCAATTATTGGTGTTATCACAAATTCACTTTCCGTATTTTCTATTAAAGAATTACCTGAAGAAGAACTTAGAGAAAAGGACGGAGATACCAGCGTAAAAGTTGAAAATGAAAAATATACATTGATTGATGCTGCTAAATTACTGGTTGCTAACAAATATTATATGATGATCTGTGCAACATATATTCTTCAGCAGTTATACTCAGCAATGCTTGGTGTTGGTACTTATTACATGAAATATGTAATGGGGAATGAAAATCTTTTCTCATACTTTGCATGGGCAATCAATATTCCACTTATTATTGCACTTATTATTACTCCATCTCTTGTTCAAAAATGGAATGGAATGTACAAATTGAATTTTTATGGATATGCATTAGGTACACTTGGTCGTGCATTAGTAGTATTAGCTGCGTATATGGGAAATCTTCCATTAATGTTTTTATTTACAGGAGTGGCAGCGTTTGGTATGGGTCCATGGCAGGGAGATATGAACGCCGTAATCGCAGAGTGTTCTCAGTATACATACCTTACAAAAGGAAAACGTGTAGACGGAACAATGTATTCTTGTACATCATTAGGTGTGAAACTTGGTGGCGGACTTGGTGTTGCTATTCAGGGATGGTTATTAGAGCTTGCTGGATATAAAGGAACTTTAGCTGTACAGCCAAATTCAGCTATCAGTATGTTACAGATAATGTACTTATGGCTTCCGGTAGTCATTACACTTGTTATTTCATTTATAATGTCAAGAATGAAAGTAGAAAAGGCAAATGAAAACTTCATAAAATCCATGTGATCCATGGAAATTCAAAATATCACTTTGTTCCTTTATAGGAAATTTCTCAAATCGTCAGAAATAGTGTATAATCCCATCTTTGACAGTTAACAAAAGACAAAACAGCCGCAAAGCCTGTGTTCATAGGCTCTGTGGCTGTTTGCTCGTTTGCATCGATATGTACTATATTTTTGTTTTTGTGCTATTTATCTTT
>NZ_VUMT01000046.1 GCF_009696045.1 Velocimicrobium porci
TCTACATCATGCACATGTAATACCAATATCAGGAAAATCATACAGGTTAAAAGATCACTTAAAACAGACAGACTAATTGTACATTTTTATATCATATTTTTTGTACATTAGGTCTTGACATTTTATACCTGACGCAGTTTGCGGCGTACATTGCCGGAAAGGTATTCATCAGCAGTCACATAATGGGGTGTGCCGTCTTTCTCCAACTGTCCCGGTACACGGAAGATTACGCCTTGCAGCTCTCCGGCCAGTTCTTCTTTTGTTTTTCCGGTAAGCTGGCTCATATAGCTCATATTCACGCAGGCTTTTTCCGAGATAGACACCGCCAGTGCTTCGCTTGCTGTATCCACCACAGCCACCGCCTGATGGGGCTTGATGGTCCGTTTGGTGAACATATCCGCCTTGCGTTCCAGCTTTCCGTCCTCGTCGATGACTTCCAGCGCACAGAGCAGGTAATAGGAAGAATCATCTGCATAGGCCAGTCGGTTTGCACGGTCATTGATAAGGCCATATTTTTCAGAAAAGCTGTCATACAGGCTGTTCAGTTCCGCCTGCTTTTGGGTAATGGTGCTGTCCGGAACCGCTGCATCCATCTGAAGGTCGATCAGTTCCTGCACACAATCACGCAGTCCCACAAGACCTTTTACGCGGGCTTCTGCGGTGGTGTTGAGATCCGGGCGCACCATGCGGCTGTTTTCCCGGTAGTACACCTGCCCGTCTACAATGGCATAGGAATAGTTCTTCACATTAGGATCGGCAGGAATGAAGGTGTCAATGGCTTCGCCTTCGCCCAGCTCCGGCAGCTCTGCCTCCTGATAAGTGCCATGAATGTACTTCACAGCATCATGCAGCTGGTCGGAAAGCTTCAGTCCCTCGATGGGGTTCACGGTGTAGTCCATACCATGTGCAGTGCTTACCGGCTCCTGTCTGCCCAGCACCATTTCCGGATGGTCGATAAAATACCGGTTGATGGTAAACCCGTCCTCCGTCTGTCCGGTCTGGGTCCATTCCGGCACGATGTCCAACGGGTGGTCCCGCTTTTGGAAGAAGATGATGTCCGATACCACCTCGGCACCGGCATTCTTTTTGAACGCGTCATTAGGCAGACGGATAGCTCCCAGCAGCTCAGCACGCTGGGCAAGATATCGGCGCACGGTGGAATCCTTGGCGTCCATGGTATATCGAGAGGTCACAAAAGCTACCACACCGCCGGGACGCACCTGGTCCAGTGCTTTGGCAAAAAAATAGTTATGAATACTGAAATTCAACTTGTTGTAGGCTTTGTCGTTGACCTGATACTGACCAAAAGGTACATTGCCGATGGCAAGGTCAAAGAAGTCACGGCGGTCAGTGGTCTCAAAGCCTCCTACTGTGATGTCCGCCTTGGGATAGAGCTGCTTTGCGATGCGCCCGGAAACCGGGTCCAGCTCCACGCCATACAGACGGCTGTTTCGCATTTCCTCCGGCAGCATACCGAAGAAATTACCCACACCCATAGATGGCTCCAGAATATTTCCGGTCTCAAAGCCCATGCGCCCCACCGCTTCATAGATGGCCTGAATGACCGTAGGGCTGGTGTAATGGGCGTTTAGGGTGGAGCTTCTGGCGGCGACATATTCCTCCGGGGTCAGCAGCTCTTTCAGCCGGGCATACTCGGAAGCCCATGCCGGCTTCTCCGGGTCAAAAGCATCAGAAAGACCGCCCCAGCCCACATAGCGGGAAAGAACCTCCTGCTGTTCAGGGCTTGCCTGCTGTCCGGCAGCTTCCAACTCTTTCAGCAAACGAATGGCATTGATATTTGCCTGGAACTTGGCTTTCGGACCGCCTTCGCCCAAATGCTCATCGGTAATACGGAAGTTTTGTGCATTGCGGCGCAGGTTGGCCTTGTATTCCTCATAGGAGGCTTCCTCGGCAGCTTTGGCATTGGGGAAGGTCTGCCACTGGCCATTGACCTGAATGGAAACCGGGTGTTCGTCCAGCACTTCCTCAAAGGTTTTCTCCGGCTCTGTCACAGGGGCTGGTGGCTCCGGCTCCTCGATATGCAGCCGTTCCACCACCACATCATAAGGCAGATTGTTCTTATCGCCCGGATAGACGGCCACGGTCTCGGAATGGAAGGCCGGGGATTCGGCAGACGGTTGGGGCTGTTCCTGTCCAAAGCCATCCAGCTGACGGGCATACATCCCGCGCAGCAAAGGCGCAACTTCATCCCAACGGAAATACAGCACAGCCAGACGCTTTTCCTCTGCGTCCAGGACTTCCAGCTCCATGCCCTGTGCCGTGGTACGGTAATCGGCAATATCGCCGGTCTCCAGATTCAGCGTCTCGATCTCACCGGAATAGGCTCTGCTCAGCCAGTAGGCGATCTCGCTGTTACTCCTGCCGGATTGCAGCAGCGTGGAAACCTGTTTTTTATCTGCTTCATCCATCAGTCCATGGGACAATACATCCCGCAAGTCCTGATCTACCTTGTCCGGGTCAATGGGAAGAAACTCGGTATAGTAAGCATTGCGGCGATCTGCCCGAAGCAGCTGCTCGAACTGTTCTTTGCGCTCTGCCCGGTAGATGGGATACACCATACCGGTGGGCAGAAGCTGTACGGTGTCATCCCGCAGCTCGGTGATCCGATAGGCGTCATCCTCGATATACACGGTATCGCCCACGGCATAGACCGGGGCGGCAGGGTCATAGGAGGTTCTTTGTGGAATGGGGCTGCGAACGGCGTCATATTCCTCATCGGAAATGGAAACTTTGGAAGTCTGCTCTGTCTCGGCAGCTGCGATCTGCTCTGCATCTGACATCACCTGTTGGATAAACGGGTCATTGTCCAGTTTTTCCGGGTCTGCCATCTGGCCGTTGACGATCCCTTTTTCCTCCAGGGCTTCCCGGATGGCGATGGGGTCGATGTTGTCAAAACGGTCCTGTTCTTCTTCGGTATAGAACCGGTCCTCCTGAATAAGCTGGGCAATCCTGCGTTGTACCTTCGGCCAGGGCAGCTGCATTTCCTCCGGGCTTCCGGCACGAGTAATGAACAGGCTGTTGCTGTTACTGCCGCCGTATTCCTGAGCCAGCCATGCAGCGGTATCTTTCTCTCTTGCATGGTCTTTCATATAGCGGACGACAGCGTGTTTACTCTCGATATTGCCGTTCCATGCACAAAGGGCAGTATCAATATCTTCCTGAGAAAGAGGGCGCAGAAGCTCATGGAGCTTTGGATAGGTTTCGTCGATCACTTCCCGGTGCAGACGCTGGCGGAACTCCGGTATATCAGAATAAAGGCGGATCAGCTCCATATCCTTAGAACCAAGGACCGCACGGCGCACAGCAGCATTGCCCTCGATGACAGCATTTTCACGGTCAGAATGACCGCAGGCATTGCGGTATGCGGCATCCTCGGAAATAGCGGCAGTTACCACAGGCTTATACTGTTCAAACTGCTCCCGAAGGGTGGGCTTTGGAGTTTCTTCCTCCACCTCCGGCTGCTGGGCTTGGATGGCATCTTCTTCGGCCAGTTCCTTTTCAGCCTGGATTTTGTCATACTGCGCCTGTTCCTGTTCGGTAAGATAGCGGCCCTTCTGGACAAGAGAGGTAATGCGCTTGGCAACATTTTCCCAGTTCAAGTGAACATCCGGGCAGTCCTGCTTTTTATAGTGCAGCCCTTTCCCGTCATGATCTTCACCGCTGTGTGTTGCGCCGGACAGTGCATGAGAGCGTCCGCCAATGCCATACTCGTCTTTGAGGAATCTCACTTTTTCCTTATCCGTATGGTTTTCCATGAAGAACGCATAGATACGGCCTTTTCCTCCGGCAAAACTACTGCCGCCGGTCATGGCGGCGTCGATCTCATCCTCGGTAATGAAGTGCTGGACAGTTGGCACTTGGGAAAGGTCCGAAGAAAAGGTGCTGCGTGGCAGATCAAGGTCTTTCAGGTTCTCCCAGATCTCCCTTGGCCTATGATAGTGAAAACGCAACAGGTCACGGTCCTGCTGATAGGCGGTCCAGAAAGCAGCGTATTCTTCCTTGAGAGTCTGGCGAAAAGCCGGTTCACTCAGCTGCTCCGTCAGGCGGTGGGTCTCCTCTGGGAACCCATTGCCTTTGATCTCTGACAGGCAGGACAAATATCCGGCTTCTCTGGCGTCCTCACTGAGATCGTGATATAGGTTCCAGAACTTTGTGGCAAGGAGGGAGCGTTCATAGCCTGCCGCTTCTGCAAGTTCCACATTGGAGGCAAACTGGCCGCTCTCCAAAAGCTCCCCGATACGCTCTGCGGCGCTCTCCCAGGAAACAACCTGAGCAGACCTGTCATAACGGACAGACTTCCCGTGGGAAAGATGGATACCATCCTCGGCATACCATGCGCTCACACTGCCAAGGCCGTTGCCGCCGTGGTACAGCGTTTTCAGTATCCCGGCAATCTCAGCGGTGGTTTTCTGCTTTTCAAAGGCTGCAACCACACGCTCCCTCTGGCGGTCTGTATTGCCGCCCAAACGCAGCACATGGTCGATGTCATTTTGAGCAAAAGAAAAAGCAGAGGATGTATGCGCTACATTCTCTGCTTCATCTATGGATTGGATCTGTTCTGCTTCGGAGAGGAACAGGTTTAGGGTCAGCTGTTGATAAGCTCCGCCATCAGGATTTCCTCGGCTTGGGCTTTGCAGGTGTTCATCAGCCCCACCCACTTCATGGGATCGCTGACTTTCAGTTCCTCGGTGGCTCCCGCTTCCTTCGCCAGCTGGGGCATCATCTGCTCCAGTCTGTTCTGGGCGGTCTCGTCGATCTCCAGAAGGTGCGGGTACAGCTTCTCGCTCAGCAACATCTGGTTGTAGAGGATGGGACGGTGTTCCTTCAGGTAGGTTTTCCTCATCCTTCCGTACTTGCCCAGGGGTTTCTCCGGCTGCTGGCTCAGCTTCAGGTCGGGAATCAGATAGTCTCCGTTCTGGATATAGGTCATGGGATTGTTCATCTTGTTTGCTCCTTTCTTGGTTGGCTTCACGCTCTGCATTTCGGACGGTGACGCCGATCTGTCGCAGCACCTGCTGGTTGATCTGGCTGACCGCTGTTCCCAGCGCCCCGATGGTGGGCGGGGTGTTGAAATCAATGGTCCTATGTCAAGAAAAAGTACAAGTTAAACGTGAACTTTTCACCTCAATATTCTGTCTTATGCCGCATTTATTTCCAAGTGTCTTAATTTTATCCAATATTTCTTTTCATACTCATTAGGTGAT
>NZ_VUMT01000047.1 GCF_009696045.1 Velocimicrobium porci
TCGGTGCCGGTCTTGATACTGCTTTTGGTGTTGGCTTTGGTGCTGGTCTTGATACTGCTTTTGATGTTGGCTTCGGTGCTGGTCTTGATACTGCTTTTGGTGTTGGCTTCGGTGCTGGTCTTGATACTGCTTTTGGTGTTGGCTTCGGTGCTGGTCTTGATACTACCCTTGTTTTAGGTGCTACATTTCTCGAAATTTTCATAATTTTTTCTCCCTTATACCAGTTGACTTCTCATTACACGATTCATTGACTCAATTGTAAACAAATCTTCTAATATGTATTCTCCATCAACAAACAATTTCAAACTCCAAGTTCCATACTCTCCGGCTCCCATTACTTCTTGGGTATCAAGCCAAAACCATAATGTAATCTCTTCTTGTTCGTTATCAGCACATAACGCATTTTCTGCATATTCAAATAATGTTCCATCCGGTGCATACCAAGCTGCCGTTACAGCATGAACCCCTGTTACATTCTGAAAGCGAAATCTTGCTACTACTTTTTTATCTGCTACTACGTTATAATACTTTTTACTTTTTACAACCTCCCCTTCTGTTACTAATGGTGAAAGCGTATAGTCACTGACATGAACTGTATATTGATTTGGATTAAATAATCTTCTCCCATCTTCATCAATCATAATGAGCGACCAAAGTGTATCATCCCCATCTTGTTCAAATAAATTATTATATGGGTCATTCAGTTGTATTTCTCCATTAACCAACAATTTATAACGATACTCCCCTGGAGGACACTCTGTTTCATAAATCCAACTGTTTCCCTCCTTTCTCATCTTCCCCTCTTCCCAATTGAATTTGTTAAAAGTACCTATTACTGAGATATCTTGTATATCCCAATAAGGATTGTCATCATACCGCACTGTTACATTCACTTTTCTCCACCTCTTTTGTTAATTTTTAAATTTACAGATAACATCGATGTTTTTCTTTTCTAAAAGATTACACTTTATAGTTTGGAAAAGTTTTACATCAATTTTAATTATAAAATGATTTTCAAATACTTCAAGTCCTATTTTTTGGCTATTTTTGAATAAATATGTGGAAAATAAAATTCCCTTGGTTTTGGTTCAGACTACCAATTCATTGAGAAATTGCCTATGTAATAAAAAATAACCCCTAAACTTCCCTTATGAGACTGTTTAAGGCTTATTGCATCTACAGGTTGTAGCCCTCTTGTAGGGCGTCCCCTCCAACAAAGTTACTATATTATAGATATAATATTCAAAATATAAACAAAAAAGTTATTCTTCTATAAGTTTCACAAAATCATCTAGCAAAATTATTTTTGTTCTTTATTTGCCCTTGGAAATAGTAATCTAGAATTCACCCACGATGCTCTGATAAAATATCAGGAAATGGCTTATATAAATTTATCTCATAACATAATTAATCATTATTTATAAACTCGTTCATAATATCCAAATTAAACTTTGACAACACTCGATTTAAATGATTATCTGTATAACCAAAAATATATGACATAATTTCTTCATCATCTAATTCAAATTCTTTTTTTAATTGATTTTGATATAAGCTGTCATATGCTCTTGATTTTATTATAATTTCCTGAGCATTCTGTTTTAATTGTTTATATCTGTTTTCCAAATCAAATAACTTTATTTCTTCCAAATCTTCCTCTGTTGCTTCATATTTATCAATTGTAATATGAAAGTTTTGTGATTTCCCCTGTAAATAATCCAAATCTACTTTTTCATCAAATTCTGTCCTAAACTTAATATTACTCTTTACTTTACAATTATACGGGTTAACAAGCTTTCCTTTTTGAGATGATTTCAGCTGATTACAAACCTTGCAAACCGGAATCATATTATATAAACAAACTACTAATTCCGGATATGTGCTTTTATCGTAAAAATGGTCTAAATCTCCCCAGAATCGCACTTTATTTTCTTTCTCATATACTACATTTATATGATTTTGATTGCAATATGGGCATACTGTCATTCCAAGTATATTAACAATTTTTGCTGCCTGTGAGTTTCTATAATTTACATATCTTGCAAATAAAAAATCTTTCGTGCTTTTTTTTAAAGAAGCATTACTCTCTCTTATTTTATCAATACGTTCTTTTATAATTTCTAATTCACTGTAATCCGATAAAAGGAATTTTTTTATAGCAGCCTTCAAATCCTTTGTTCCATTTAATACTAACTCTCTCATTGTTTTGTCATTTTTAATAGTTTCTATTAACTTTTCTATATGATATTTACAAATCCAGTCCCAATATATATTCTCTATTTTATTCTTTTGGCTTTCAGATAAAGGTATCTTAATCATTTTTTTCTAATATTTCCCTGACTTTTAATAATTTATTTTCATCTTTTTCCGTCAACAACATATTTATCAAATTATTTTTATCATGGGCTTTTTTTTCATATAATTGCATAATTTTCTTTTTAATCGTTTTTTCGCCCACTCGATCAATAATATTTTTAATCCATTCCAGCTTTTCCTCCCCAATCTCTTCCTTTTCATTTAGAATTTGTACTATATTCTTTAACTGCCTATATGAATATTCTCCAAATGTATTTTCAAGCATAAAGGAATCCATTAATAAATAATAGATATTCGTGGCATATGTGTCTTTATTATTTATGATTTTTCTTTTTCCATTTTCAGTATCAATTGAATATACATATTCAGGTAGTATATCCGTAACTATAAAAGGGGAATGACTTGACAATATAATCTGAATATTTCTATCCTGACATTTATTGATACTATCCAGTAATGTTGCTAAAAATCTTCTGGCTAATTCTGGATGTAATGCTCTATCTGGCTCATCAATTAACAGCACTAAACTATCACCTGGCTGTATGGTATAAATTGCAGATATAGCTTTTGAAATAATGTCTAAAAAGACACGTTGTCCCTCTGACATCTTAGGAAAGCTAACACTTAATATTCTAGAAATACGATTACTCCCCTGTTCATTATTTCTTATTTTGAAATAATAATCGTATTTCCTTAACAGCTCAATTATCTTTTCGTTTATTTTTCCCGATTCACATTTAATTCTTATTGACCTCTTGCCGACAAAATATGATTTTGGAAGTTCTTCTAACAAATTCAAAATTTCAGTGACTGCATGTCTGTCAAAAATATTTATTGTACCACTTGCTGCAATTTCCACCCTATTTAATGTATATTCTAATACAGCTTTCAAATCAATTTTTCCATTTTCTGTCCGACTATTTTGAATTTTATATAACAAAAGTGCATACTCTTCTTGAAAATCCATAATTTCTGTTAATCCATTTATGACTTCTGTTTTTAACTTCTCATCCAATTCACTTATAGCTCTCTCTACATCAGCTAAACTCATATCCGCTCTATTAACATCAATTCTTTTCCCTTCATTTTCACTCCATCCTACAAATTGTTCTAAAAAATAGTATTCTATTGCTTCTGCACAAAAGGTTTCCAGAAAAATCTCTTTTTTGCTCCGTGAATCTTTTTTAATTTTCTTTTTATTAAACTTTTTTTCAATTTCAATTTGCACATTGCTCTTTAAGTCAAATTGAGCATCTAATTCTCTTTTTTTATGATGCAGATAATCCCCCCTGCTTTTATCAGAGTCTAACATATGCTCATCAATTTTTATACTGTTCTCTATCGTAATATTTTTTTCTTGTAACAGTTCATTATTTATATCTTTTAAGTAAATAAAATACTTGTACAAATGTTCATAGTTGCTTCCTTCCAGATAATATCTTCTTTCAAACATGTAATCCTCATAATATTCTCGATACCTATTACTAATCCTGTTATTATATTTATCAGAAGTAATATAAGCATATTCCAATTTGCTTCTAATATCCTGGTTCCCCAACCACTGGACCATGATATTGTCACAGTATTTAAATACTTCATTTTCTAATTTAAAAATGTTTCCCATAGGCAATTTGTACAATGCACTTTCTGCATTCTCATTTTGCATATCAATATTAGATATTCTATCCTTTCCACTTAAAAAGTTATAGTCTACAAACTCAAAACCAAAATAATCATCATATAAATGATAAAGAATAAAATATGAATATTTTATATCTCTTTTTCTTGATTTTCTTTGATATGTATCAGAGATTCTGTCTTTTCTATTCATTCCCAATATATCTAATAATGTAGATTTTCCCACTCCATTCTTCCCTAAAAACATAACTACATTATTTATATTGTCTCCATAGTATTTTTTTACTGATTTCTTGTTTTTTTCAATAAGCAACTGATTATTTTTCATTGTAGCTATATAATTTGACGAAAAATTAAATTCTACATTTTCAAAAACTTCTTCATATTTTTTTATGTATAAATATATAAGTTCCACTGTACCTCCCATGACCTTTGCATATTTTTGTTATAAAAAAGTGTCTTCGACACTTCAACTCCCCTGCCCTCAATCTTGAGGGAATTTAGGGGTTTCTTTTTGTTAATTTTTCCTGCATAATAGGGTTATGAATATCTTACAAAGAATCTTTACCGACTATTATGAAGAAATTAAGTATACTCTTCATCCCAGAGATACTGAGATGGAAAATATCGATAAGATGATCCACTGTGGTGATCCTTCTTTTGGCGGTGCCATGTATGGCTGCCCTCACTGCGGAAACCTTAAATTTGTTCCTTTCCGTTGTCACAGCCGGTTCTGTCCTACCTGCGGCAATAAATATGCCATGGAACGTACTACCAGTATGTCCTTTAAGCTCGTTAACGTACAGCACCGCCACTGCGTTTTCACTATTGATGAAAACCTTCGTGACTTTTTCCTGAAAGACCGTTCCTTACTGGATTGTCTCTTCCATTCTGTCTCCTGTGTCGTCT
>NZ_VUMT01000048.1 GCF_009696045.1 Velocimicrobium porci
GGAACCGTCAGACATGATAATTATTTATGATAACATCTGATGAAGGAAGAACACCTTCTTCTGTTATCTGATTTATAGAAACTTGTTAATTAAGTAGTCTTAATTGACTACATCATTATTATACTAGAAGGTCGTATAATGAAAACAAATTATCATACTCATACAATAAGATGCAAACATGCCGTTGGCGCGGATGAATCGTATGTAAAAAGTGCTATATTAGCAGGATTTGATGAACTTGGTTTTTCGGATCATGTTCCATGGCCATTTGAAGACGGATTTACATCAAAAATAAGAATGACAATGGGTCAGTATAGGGATTATGTCGATTCTATCCTTTTATTAAAGGAAAAATATAGAGATAAAATCCGAATTTGTTTGGGGTTGGAATGTGAATATTTTGAAGAATATAAAGACTGGTTAATCGAATTAAAAAAATCAGATGAGATTGAATATTTGATTTTTGGAAACCATTTTGCTTATCCAGAAAACAGTTCCTATTATGAAGGATACTATGGTGAATGTATAAAAACAACGGAAGACTTAGAAAAATATAAAAATGCAACACTAAAAGGAATCGAATCGGGGCTGTTTGCCTATGTTGCCCATCCGGACTTATTTATGCGGTGTTATCCTGAATTTGACAGCTACTGTGAGAAAATATCGGAAGAAATATGTAAGAAGGCTAAGGAGAAAAATATACTTTTGGAATACAATATATCTGGATTTCCCTATTGTGAAAAGCGGGGGTACATTGGATATCCGGCAAAAAAATTTTGGGAAATTGCAAAAGAGTATGATTGTAAATGTATCATAGGATATGATGCTCATGACAATCATGATTTAGAACAGGAGATTTATTGGAACAAAGGAATTAAAATGATAGAAGAAATTGGAATTCAAAGAGTGGAACGGCTATCGTTTTAAAAGAAAGCTATAGGAGGAGTAATATGGATTTATTTGAATATATGAGAAATACGACAATGGAGAAGGAATCTCCACTTGCAAGCCGACTTCGTCCCTCTTCCCTTGAGGAAGTAGTTGGACAGAGGCATATTATAGGAAAAGATAAGTTGCTTTATCGTGCAATTCAGGCAGATAAAATAAGTTCTATTATTTTTTATGGTCCTCCGGGAACGGGAAAGACAACGCTTGCGAGAGTAATCGCTAATACAACCAAAGGAGAATTTGTACAGATTAATGCTACGTCTGCAGGGAAAAAAGATATGGAAGCGGTTATTGAGCAGGCGAAAAATACATTGGGCATGTTTGGGAAAAAGACGATTTTGTTTATCGATGAAATTCATCGTTTTAATAAGGGGCAGCAGGATTACCTGCTTCCATTTGTAGAAGATGGAACAATTATATTAATTGGTGCAACAACGGAAAATCCTTATTTTGAAGTAAATCGGGCGTTAATCTCACGTTCGATTGTTTTTGAATTAAAACCTCTTACGAAAGAAGATATAAAGATTCTTTTGACCCGGGCAGTCAATGATTTAGAGAAGGGAATGGGAGCCTATCATGCAATACTGGAAGAAGAGGCATTAGAATTTTTAGCAGATATGTCAAACGGAGATGCAAGAGCTGCTTTAAATGCGATTGAGCTTGGAATTTTAACGACACAACGAAGTGAGGACGGGAATATACATATTACATTGGAGGTTGCTTCTGAATGTATTCAAAAAAGAGTTCTTCAGTACGACAAAGATGGGGATAATCATTATGATACAATTTCCGCTTTTATTAAAAGTATGCGTGGTTCCGACCCGGATGCTGCTATTTATTATCTTGCAAGAATGTTATACGCAGGAGAGGATGTCCGCTTCATCGCAAGAAGAATTATGATTTGTGCATCAGAAGATGTATCCAATGCTGATCCAAATGCGATTGTAGTTGCTACATCGGCTGCTATGGCGGTGGAACGGATTGGGATGCCGGAGGCTCAGATAATTTTGGCACAGGCGGCGGCTTATGTAGCATGTGCACCGAAAAGTAATTCTGCGGTAAATGCCATTTTTTCTGCGATGGATACTGTAAAAAATGAAAAAACAGGAAAAATTCCTCCTTATCTTATGGATGCCCACTATGGTGGTGCAAAAGAGCTTGGTCATGGAATAGGGTACAAATATGCCCATGACTATAAAAATCATTATGTAAAACAGCAATATCTTCCAGATGAACTGGTAGGACGCAGTTTTTATAAGCTTTCGGATAATGGCTATGAAAAAGAACTAAAAGCCTGGATGGAAAAAATCCGAAAAGAGGCAGAGGGGGATTAACAGACACAAATCAAACTTTGACGGACTGTATTTTTGGAAACTGAAATTAATAAAATTTTCTAAATAAAATGGTATCACGATTTAATTCATGATACCATTTTATTTTCGAAAAATTATCTTGTATTTTCTTCTTTATCCTTATGATTTTGATTATTATTTTTTAATATGCGATAAATTAGTAAATAAGCATATAAAAAAACAGGAATAGCAACTGTAGAAAAAATGCAGGCCTTAAAAAGACCAGCTGTTGCCGGTGTAGTAAAAAATGCACTAATCAGTGTAATAATATAAAGACTTAACAAGCCGATTACACAAATTATAGATACAATCTGTTTGACACGTTTCATATAAAACCTCTTTTTTCATTTTATTTATAATAGATATATTATATATGAATTGTAGAAAAATTGCAATAACACTGGAAAAAGTTAGAAAAAAAGAAAGGAAAAATATTTTTTTTGAAAAAAATATTGAAAAAAGAAAGAAAATTTAGTAAACTTATATTAACAAATTAAAGCGAAAAAGGGATAAATTGTATAAAGCCTAAAATAGGGAAGGGTGGTTTCGGCTATTAAGTGAGGGCGTATTTGGATTGCTACAGGGGATTGTAATTATGAAAAGTATACATAGGATAAGTACAAGAAACTGAAAATACTTGAATTTTTAAGGCAAAATTAGAAGGCAAAATACCAAAGGAGGCGTTCATATGAAAAGTATAAGGACAAAAATCATTTTTATATTTTTAGGAGTTTCAATGTTATGTTTAATTAGTGCATTGGGGGTTGCAGCAAAATTATCTTATAATGATATGGAATTGGTCAATAATAAAGCCAATAAACAGACTACATCTTTATATAGCACTAAAATTGAAGGATGGTTTGAAAGAGAGGCTTCTGTATTAGATTCTTTAGAAGCTATTATGGAAAGTAAAAATAGTCCTGATAACAAAACGACTTTTAGTTATTTATCCCAAATAAGGGATGAAAAAGATTCGATTACAGATATTTATGTTGCATATGAGAGTAAATTACTGATTAATGGTTCAGGAAATAAACTTCCTGATGACTA
The DNA here is from genome assembly GCF_009696045.1 of Velocimicrobium porci. Classification (GTDB taxonomy): domain Bacteria; phylum Bacillota; class Clostridia; order Lachnospirales; family Lachnospiraceae; genus Velocimicrobium; species Velocimicrobium porci. Next base: position 3,351 of record NZ_VUMT01000048.1, read on the forward strand.
CGATTGTACAGCTCGTGATTGGTATAAAAACGTAAAAGAGCAAAATACAAGAGTATATCAAAGTCCGTATTTAGACACCGGTACAGGAGAAATGGTTATTACAATTGCTCAGCCATTTGAAATCAATGGAAAATTTGCTGGTGTAATTGGAATGGACTTAAATATTCAAAGTTTATTTGATACAATAAATGAACTGGTAGATACAAGCGATGGCTCTTACGTATTTGTGTTAGATAGTAATGAGAATTTTATTTTACATCCAAATAGTGAATTTGCTGCAACAGAACAAAAATCAGTGAATTTGTCAGAAGTATTAGAAGGCAATTATAAAAAAGGAATGGACGATTTTGTTGCAATTACTGATTACGATGGAGCAGAGAAATATTTAGAAACCAGCAAGGTGGAAACGAATGGGTGGACAGTTGTTTTAGTAACTCCGGCGTCGGTATACACGCAGCAAACAGAACAATTATTACGTGCTTTTGGATACTTAGTATTAGGCGTTGCTGTTATCATTGCTATTATTTCAGTAATAGTAGGAAATAGTATTGCAAGACCGATTGTCAAAATGTCAAAAGAAATTGAAAAAACGAAAGATTTTGAATTACAAGATACGGAAGAAGACAAAATGCATCAACGTTATCGTAGAAGAAAAGATGAAATCGGAAAGATGGTTCATGCCGTTGGAGAATTAAGAGAAAGCTTAATTGAGATGGTGAAAGAATTAAAGACGACTTCTAAAGTTATTGATGGAAAATCAACCGAAGTTGGCGATATTATTGACGTTAACTTAAAATCTTTGGATTCCGTTGTAGCAACGATTAATGAAATTGCAGTTGGTCCTATGTCAAGAAAAAGTACAAGTTAAACGTGAACTTTTCACCTCAATATTCTGTCTTATGCCGCATTTATTTCCAAGTGTCTTAATTTTATCCAATATTTCTTTTCATACTCATTAGGTGA
>NZ_VUMT01000049.1 GCF_009696045.1 Velocimicrobium porci
ATCATGCACATGTAATTACAATATCCGGAAAATCATATCGGCTTAAAGATCATATCCAGACTGAAAATTAAAAAAGTTGTACATTATTATTTTGGAACTTTTGTACATTTTTGTATTGACATTTATATTTATGGGAATGAAATAGAGCTGTCCACCTCATTGCCCCACACATCCCAACCGGGTGTGGATTGACGAGCAAACAGTTCAATGCGTGGGAGATCACCCATCAATGAGACAATGCGTTCTCTGGCTTCCTGCGGTTTTTTTGAATGTTCTTCAATGTGAGAGACAATAACCTGATGAACAGCTGCGTTCACTCGCTTGGGATGCCCTTTCGTTGCGAGGATACAAAGCTCCACATTGGAGCGCGTCCAATATCCCATACCCCAAAATAGACTATCAGACTTTTTATTCTGCTTTACCCAGACAAATCCGATTGTCTTATAGGTAAATCCCCATGCTCTCAGAACAGAAAGCCCTTCCAGTAAACATGGAATCGTGACCCATAAGAACAAAGCACAATCTTTATCTGCCAGGTCACCTACCGGCAGCGCACAAATATCCTCAATACACATAGTCGGATAGTGACTTTCTGCACTGCGTCCCAATCCTTTCTTGGAATATACTTTGTAACTCCATGGCGGATCTGCATAAATGATTTGATATTTTTTCATACAGAACCCTCCTTTAATGCGCCTGAAAGACTGATTTTGCGAGGCTGCCGGTTTTGAACAGCGTAAAGCACAGCAGTACGGTGTAGCCCACGCAGCTCCAGATTGCCATGATGATGTCATCTTCCAAAGCGATGTTCTGCACCAGCACAGCATAAATTGCCACGCAGACGATGATGAGAAACGCCTGAAAGCCCAGCGCCAGCAGGGAGCGGAGGTAGTTCTGTCCCATACCGCCCCATTCCTTGCCCATCATGGCAGCCATTGGAACGGGAGCCACCGAAGTCACAAGGTAAATCTCGATCATACGGCCATAAATGACGATAAAGATACAGATATACAGCGCCCACATGGTAATGCCGATAAAGAGGGATTGGAACCACAGCCCGAACAGCGGTCCCAGATCCATTTCCATAAGTCTCGGTTCCAAATCGGTCATAACTGAGGAAATGTCAATGGACGCATCCGAACCAATGATCCCTGCCGCCTGTGCCACCACGCTCTGCGCCATATCAAAGACGCCCATCACAATATTCCATGTGTTTGTGACAATGAGGATGGCGGCGGCTGATTTGAACACCCACTTAAAAATCATCCAGGTGTCCACATCATGCAGGTTGTTCTTGTCTGCGATCATCTGGATCAGGTCTACGGTCATCACGATAGCCAGGATTACGCCTGCAATCGGCACCATGATGGAGTTTGACAGATTCTCAATCATACTGAAAATACTGCCATTCCATCCCTGTGGGGTCTGTCCTACCTGTACGGATATATCCGCGACCTGTTGGTTTACGCTGTCAAACATCCCCGAAAGGTTGCTCATAATACCGCCCACCAGCATTTCTTTCAGCCAATTTGTCAGGGCTTCAAGTAAGAAATCCATACGGTGTCAACCTCCTTTCCGCCGCCCCCGCAAAGCTGCGGGAGCGGCAAGGATTTCATGCAGGGACGCTTAGACAGAGAACAGCCCGGAGAGCAGAGGTACAAGGACCATGCCGACCACGGCTACACCAGCGCCGGCCATGAGCTGCTTCATGCCCTGGGACTTTGCACCAGGGTTGTCGTTGCCGTAACCTTCCAGCAGGTTGATAACGCCCCAGATACCGAGACCGGCACCGAGCGCGATAACGAGGGTCTGAAGAACGGTGATTGCCTGTTCAAAAAATGCCATATAGTTTGTTAGCCGGAATCTGATTAAAAAATAGGTTTGTCATGTTTCATAGGCATACAAAAGCCGGAACAATCTGCCGCCCGGTTTCCGGGGGCATGATTCCGGCTGTCCTCCTTTTTCATTATTTTTTCTTGCGATTGTCCGCTTTGTACGCCAATGGCCCAAAAAGGGCGGTTGAGGCGGGTAGATACGATCACTCCTTTCAAAAGCGGAACAGATTTAAGCGCCCTTTGTGTCTACTTCATATACATCGCAGACCTCATTGGGCTTGAGTTTCAACCTTGCGGACAGGAACGCTTCAATGTCAAAAGCGTTCTTTTCGTCTGCGTCGGCTGTGTATTTGAAATTGGGGTGCTTGGTGATGTCGTACTTATCCGAAAGGAAAGGACGCACACCGCGCAGTTGGAGGATACACTTGCCGCCATCCATAACAGCAAGCTCATCCTGGCTCATCAGCTCTTTCCCCAATTTTTGATAGTTGAGAGAGTGGGAAGTTTCACGCCCACGGCTCTCTCCGGTGTTGTAGGTGTCGATGGTTTCCTTGCCCAGCACGGCAGCCAGCTCCTTGAGGGTGGTTGGCTCCTTACCGCCCAGGAAGATGGAAGTATCCATGTTGCCGATGATGGTATCTGCGTTATCCTTATAGATTGCCTTGAGCTGACTCTGCGCCTGCAACACCAGACAGGCGGAGATCTCACGGCTTCGGATGGTTGCTACCAGCTTTTCCAGCTTGGGGATCTGGCCGATGTTGGCGCACTCGTCAATGAGACAGCGCACATGGACCGGGAGCCTGCCGCCATACACATCGTCGGCTTTTTCACAGAGCAGGTTGAAAAGTTGGGTATAACACATGGATATAAGGAAATTAAAGCTGTCATCAGTGTCACTCATGATGAGGAACAGGGCAGTTTTCCTGTCTCCCAGAGTGTCCAGCTCCAGCTCATCATAAGCCGTGACCTCACGCAGCTCTGCAATGTCGAACACGGCAAGACGCGCACCACAGGAAATCAGGATCGACTTGGCTGTTTTTCCGGCGGCCAGCTTATATTTCTTATACTGCCGGACGGCAAAGTGGCGAGGATCACGGGATTCCAGCTCATCGAACATCAAGTCAACGGCGTTTTTGTATTCCTCGTCATCCTCCCGAACTTCCATACTGTTTATCATCTCGATAAGGGTGGAAAAGTTCTGCTCCTCCACCGGAGCTTCATAGTGGATATACCCAATCAACGCGCAGTACAGCAAGGTTTCTGCCTTGACCCAGAAATCGTCTCCGGCTTTGCCTTCGCCTTTGGTATTGGCGATCAGCGTCGTGACCAGCTTCAGGATGTCCTTTTCGGAGTGGATGTAGGCAAAGGGGTTATAGTGCATGGACTTCTTGAAGTTGATGGTATTGAGGACCTTGATGCGGTAAGGCTCATAAATGACCTTGCCGTGCTTATCCTTCATGGGCTTTCCGTCCTTCCTCAGCTTGGGTGCGCCCCTTTGGAGCATTTTTCCGCACTCCACCAGGATGGTGCCCTTGGGGTCTGTGACCACATAAGAACTGTGCATCTGCATCAGATTCGGTTTGAGCCAGAAGCGGGTCTTACCGGAACCGGAGCCGCCGATCACCAGCACATTTTTGTTTCTGGCGGTCTTGGGGTCCTTGGGGCGGCTATTCATGGTCAGGCTCTCGGTTTTCGTCAGAATCACATTGTTCTGAAATACCGGGTCGATGTAGGGAGCAATATCCTCACGGGTTCCCCAACGGGCAGAGCCATACTCCAGTCCATGCCGATACTTCTTGGCGTTTTTACTTTTGAGGTACACCGCCAGACGCAGGCCAGCTCCGCAGCATAGCCCCACCAAAAGATCCAACGGGTGCAAGCTGGGCCAGAAACTTTGCAGCGCCCCAGGCAGGACAGCAAACAGGGAAAGGAATTTCTCCGAAGCATTTGCCCCCTGAGCCAGCCGCCACGCTTCCCCGAAGTTCGTGGCAAACAGCCCCATCAAAAGATAAGGCAGGTTCAGCAAAACGAGCTTTTTGATGTCAAACTGCTTTTTCATCGTTCCAGCTCCTTTCGCTTGGTGCGGTCCACCACGGCATTTTTGACCATCTCTTTGAACTGACTGAGTTTTGCCAGCACAGACGGGCGTTCCGTTTTCTCGGCCTTCTTGACCTTTTTGCTGGTGTACTCGGTAAATGCAGCGGTCAGCGCATCGGCGTCTATAAAATGTCAAGACCTAATGTACAAAAAATATGATATAAAAATGTACAATTAGTCTGTTTGTTTTAAGTGATCTTTTAATCTGTATGATTTTCCTGATATAGGAATTACATGTGCGTGATGCAAT
>NZ_VUMT01000005.1 GCF_009696045.1 Velocimicrobium porci
TTTATTATTATATCTGTTATGATTTGATTTTTAATGATCATGATGAGCTCCTCCTTCAGCTCATATATCATAACATTTGTACATTCTTATTTAATATTTATTGTACATTTTTAAGTATAACTTAATAATCTTAGAAAACATACGGGAAATAACGCTGTTAACAGCGTGAAAAAGACAGTGGAGCAGAGAACGGTCATTGAGAAAAAACTCCCGGAGATTTTCATCAATGGTAAAAACGCAGTGTCGATGCCTAACATTGACCAGTTTAAAGGACATACTGGTAGTGCGTTCCATGGAATATTTGTTTCCGCAGGTAGGACAGAAACGGCTATGACAACGGAAAGGAACAAATTTAAGCTTTGCACAGTGAGGGCAACCATACATGGCACCACCGAAGGAAGGATCACCACAGTGGATCATCTTATCGATATTTTCCATTTCAGATTTTCTGGGATGAAGAGTATACTTAATTTCTTCATAATAGTCGGTAAAGATTCTTTGTAAGATATTCATAACCCTATTATGCAGGAAAAATTAACAAAAAGAAACCCCGAAATTTCCTCAAGATTGAGGGGCAGGGGAGTTGAAGTGTCGAAGACACTTTGTTCTTTGGTTGCATAAAAGTAGAAAATATTAGCTGACAATTAAGATTTTTGTGAGTAGTAAGATAAAAATATAGAAACAATGAAAAAAGATTTTCGTATTTATGAGCAAATAGTCTCTTTATGTTTATGAGAAAATCATTTATAATAAAAAGAAAATGATACCAAGGTCCGTAGTCATCCGTAGGTATCAGGGGTCAAAATATCTTTTGACCTCAACATCAAGAAAATACTAAAATAAAAAATTAGGATAGATTACATTAGATGAAATGGAGGAAGTGGAAATGGGATTAGAGCTTAATATGGATTCGGTAAATCAGATTCCGAAAGGTGCTGTTATTTATAAACAAACAGAAATGGTAGAAAGTGTATCTCTTGTATTAAAGGGACGGGTGCTAATTGAAAGAAATGGTGTAAGGATTGTCGCAGGTGCCGGCAGCTTTTTAGGGGTATGCGATTTATATTCGGGAAATTATGAAGTAACTTATAGGGCAGTAGATGATTTAACGATTTATACATTTTCAGCGAATAATCCGGATCATATTGAAAATATTTTTTCTGCAAAGAAAGAGTATAAAAGTCTAATGGTTATATCGCTCAGCAAATATATAAAAGATTTGAAAGCGATTGAAACTATTCTTATTAATTGTGCAACTTCTGCATATCGTCTGTTAAAAGTGCATTATGAGCAATATAAAAAAATCGGAATGCAGAGAGGGTATTCTGTTGTTGAACTTCCAGAAATTGAAGCATTTGCAAATATGCAGCTTAAGAACGATGTAAATACTAAAAAAGCAGAATATTATGCGGAGTGTGCCTCTCTTCCAATGGATATTCAACGGGCATTTTACTGCACAAATACAATATGTTTGTATCATGTTGATGAGCAGGCGGAAATGGTATGTCAGTTATTGGATGAATGTAGTGAAATTAGTGATTATGTGAAAGATCTTATCGAATTACTTTACAGTGATACATCGGAATCTCTGCTTAATATAATAAGAAATTTAATTGTTAATACAAGACAGGACAAGGATACAGATACATCTGAGTTAGTAGAAGCGGCGGAAAATATAGTAGATAAATTGAAACAGATTAAAGCAGTTATGTTTAAGAGGGCAGCGGTTTCGTTGGATTTGGATGAGGAAAAGCTTGATAATATTTATGAGCTAATTGTATCGGGTAAACCGGCAGAAGAAGAGAATACAGCGTCGGCAACACAGAAAGTGGATATAAAAGAGTTGAAGGATTCTCTTGTTAAAATTGTAAAATATGCAGAGCTTGAAGGAGAAGAGGCAGAACAATTTATTTCTTTAATTAATCAGTTTAGAGAATTAAATGATAAACTTTCTGCGGATGATTCTGTTCGAAATTTAAGAAAGCAGATTGCGAAGAATTATTATGTAATATACGAAAAAGTCTTTTTGAAGGCATACAAAGATAAAAATGTACCTTTTGTAGTGGACTTGTATTTACGATATGGATTATTGGATGAAAGGCTGTTAACAAAGGAACAGCTTATGGAACTAGTTAATCTCCCTTATTATAATGATGGGCAGGGACCATGTCATGTATATGATATGAGAGAATGGCTTACTTTAATATATGAAGAAAAGAAGATGCCTTCTAAAAGTGAATTTGATATGGATTATGAACAATATGTGCGTTCGTTGAAAAAAACAAAGGAAATCACAGAGGAACAGGCAGGAGCAATGCTTTCTGACCGATTGAAGAAATTACAATATGAAATTCGGAATATGTTTGCTTATAACAATCGAGTGCTTTCCGGACAGATTAGTACATTTGTGCCGTTTTTACATGAAGACTGTTTTATCGGAAGTATGGGACAGAGTTTGTTATGTCCTGACAATGTGAATGCAGGAGTGCGCAGACTGGAAATGATAGATTTCTCTATTTTTTGTAGAGAAGTCATTTATTCGAATGAAGAGAAAGGTATAAAACGGGAATTTGTTATTAAAAAAGTATATCCAGATATTATTCTATTTCCTATAGCCGGTTCGAATGCTGTAATGTGGCAGGAATTCAGTGGAAGAAAGAAGGATAGTAGAGGTCGATTTTTCTTTCCGATTTTTAATATGGGTAAATTAGACGATAACTTAATTAAACTATTTGGAAGATTTCGTTGGGAAGTATGTAGGAGTACAATGGGGACTGCTTGGAATAATATAAAATATAAATCCCTTACAAGTGAATATATGGACTATCTGCAGTTTTACAGGAAAAACCGAGAATTGACACAAGAGAAAAAGGAAAAATTAAAAGCTCAGATTCAAAAAGGAAGAAATAATTCTCGAGAAGTTTTTGTAATTGATTACGAAGCGTGGGTAAAATTTGAGTCACAAGGTGCGATTCGATTAAATAAAGTTGCGAGAAGTATTTTAGCTATGTATTGTCCATTTCCAAAAGAACTTCGGGAAGGATTACAGAACCAGCCGATGTTTGTGGCTGCATTTGAGCGATATGAAAGAGAGAAAATTTTAAAGGTAAAAGAATTAGACCTTAGAGAGCGAATGTTGATTAAAGAGGGAGCGGAGATTCCGCAGATTCTTTATGATACAATTACATATTATCAAGAGTCATAAGAAACAGTTATTCAATTAAAAAATAAATAATAGACAAAATAATGTGCATAGAATAGATAAAAAGACAGATAACAACAAACAAATAATTAAAAAGTATTGACAAATCGTAAGAGCTTTGCTATTATATGATTATAGAAAAAAGAAAGAGGTGATTCCAATGGGAACGAAAGAAGAAGAAATAATAACAGTTCAATACACTGGTGGCGTAACCGATAGTCCTGTAGGAATTACGAAGGTTCGTATTAATCAATAGTAATCAAAAAACATCCAATGTATAGTGATACAATTTATTCGGAGAGAGCGGGGATGTACATAATAAACGGTTATGGTATTGAACGGTTGCCACATTATAAATGCAATTATCGAGGAAGAGTTTAGATAGATAGCAGGAAAGTTATGGTAAAGCTCCGAATAGCGGTAAGAAGAAAATATATAGATGATAATTGAATATATAGCAGTATAAAGGGAGTGTTGTATAACACTCCCTTTTTTCTACGCATAAAGAAACAAATAAGTTTAATTAAAAAATTCATTGAAAAAATGCGGGTTACATACTACAATGGAAAGTAGACAACAATCTTGAGAAAGCAGGGGGTAAGTCATGGGGAAATATAACAATATGATGAAATGTGCCCAAGTGCGTAGCCTTGTAAGTGAAAAGCAGTATCAAAAAGCTTTGGAAACTATTGAAGAATTAAACATAGAACAGATTAATACAATTACTGATTTAAATATAATTGCGGAAGTATTTAAAAAATTTGAGCGTTATGAAGATGCCAGAGAGATTTACCTTCGACTTTATGACAGGATTCAGACTAGAAGAGTTATCTATCAGCTTATATATTTGTCCGTTAAGTGCAATAATATAGACGATGCAGAAGAATTTTATAAAGAGTATTTGGAATTGGATGATAAAAGTAGTGACCGGCTGATTCTTCGCTATTATATTGATAAGGCAAAAGGTGCGGACCGAAAAACATTAATTAAATATTTGGAAGAGCTGAAACAAGAAGACTATATGGAAGAATGGGCTTATGAATTAGCTAAATTATATCACAAAGAGGGCATGGAAGAGGAATGTGTCCGGGAATGTAGTGATATTATTTTGTGGTTCGGAGAGGGAATGATTGTAGAGAAAGCCATGCTTTTGAAACTGCATTATGTAGATGGAGCAGACATTTCCACTACGAAAGCAATTGAGAAGACTAGAAATATGGCAGCTGAACTTAAGATGGCAGCTGAAATTGCTGAACAAAACGAGAGAAGAAAGATAGAAGAGGAACTGCGAAGAAAAGAACTTTATGAAGAAATTCGCTTAAAGAGGGAAAAAGAAAAATCTTTTAATGAAACAAAGAAGATAGGTAATCTTACTGAGTACATTAAAAAACGACAAGCCGAAGAAGCTGGTTTGTCTGAAAAAAAAGAAGAATCGGTGCAGCCGGATAATAGAGAGCTATACGTGGAGAAGCCTTTTGTCGAAGAAGAACATTATAAAGAAAAAATGTTAGAAGTTCAAAAAATGCTTGATAAGATTAGAAAAGAACAAGATTCGGACGGTTATAATCCAGAAGATTTTCTTGAAGATCCTCCTGAACCAGATGAAGATTATGAGGATGATAATTATGAGAAAGAGAACTTTGGAGAGTCCGACAACTCGATATTAAAAGAACTGCAACCTGTTATTGAGGATGCTGTATCAGAAGAAGAGCAGATTTTAATTGATATGGTGACGGAAGCAAAGAAAAAAGGACAAGTACCACATTTTGTATTAATCGGAGAAGACAAAGAAAAAATTATAGAGCTTTCAAAAGAGCTTTCAAAAGAACTATTAAGACAAGGAATTCTTCCTACGGCACAAATTGCAAGAATTACTGCAGAACGACTGAACAGAATTAAACTCCAGAATAACCAGAAAAAGTTAGCCGGAGGCTGTCTGCTTATTGAAGAGGCATATAAGTTGTCTTTAGAGTCGGTTCAAAGCTTATATCAATTTTTGAACCGCAATAAAAATATGGTTACTATTATTCTTACGGATACAGAAGAAAATATCGACTGGCTAATGACAAGAAATCGTAAGTTAAAAAGTATAGTAGAATATCAATTGAAATTATAGGAGGAACAGAAGTTGACTGAAGAAGATTTAACAAAATCAGTATATGTGGTGGGACATAGAAATCCAGATACCGATTCAATCTGCTCGGCAATTGCGTATGCAAATTTAAAAAATAAAATGACGAATAGTTCTATTTATCGTCCTAAGAGAGCAGGTGGGGTAAATCCGGAAACAGAATTTGTTCTTAATTATTTTAAAGTACCTAAGCCGGCGTATGTAACAGATGTCAGAACTCAGGTAAGAGATGTTGAGTTCCGTCGTACAGAGGGTGTTGATGGATCTATTTCATTAAAAAAAGCATGGGAATCCATGCGTTCAATTCAGGCACATACATTACCAATTATCAATAAAGAAAAAGAGATACTGGGTGTTATTACAATCGGAGATATTGCAAAGTCATATATGGAAGTATATGACAACAAAATTATTTCAGCTGCAAATACGCCATATACCAATATTATTGAAACACTAGATGGTGAAATGCCGGTCGGTGATTTGACTGCAACTGTAAGTGAAGGAAAAGTATTAATTGCGGCTGCAAATCCGGATTTGATGGAAAGTTATATCGAAGAAAAAGATATTGTAATTTTAGGTAACCGTTATGAATCGCAGCTTTGTGCAATCGAAATGGGAGCACAATGTATTATTGTGTGTGACGGAGCAACGGTATCTTATACTATTTCTAAAATGGCAGAAAGTAAAGGTTGTGCGATTATTAAGACGCCATATGATACGTATACAGCAGCAAGATTGATTAACCAGAGTATGCCAATTCAATTTTTCATGTGTAAGAATGGCATTATTATGTTTACAGTGGCTGATTTTATCGAAGAAATTCGCGAAATTATGACTAAAAACCGATTCAGAGATTTTCCTGTACTTGATTTAGACGGAAAGTATCTTGGAATGATTTCACGTCGTGATTTATTAGATGCGAAAAAGAAAAAGTTGATTTTGGTAGATCATAATGAACGATCACAGGCAGTAGATGGAATTGAAGATACAGAGCTTCAGGAAATTATCGACCATCATCGTCTAGGTGGATTGCAGACAATGTCACCAATCTTTTTCCGCAATCAGCCATTAGGATGTACTGCCACGATAGTTTATCAGATGTTTATTGAAAATGAAATCGAAATTGAGCCACATATTGCAGGTTTACTTTGTTCTGCAATTATATCCGATACATTAGTGTATCGTTCCCCTACTTGTACAAGTGTGGACAAAGAAGCAGCAGAAGCGCTTGCAAAAATTGCAGGTATTGAAGTAGAAGCTTATGCAAGAGAAATGTTTGCAGCCGGAAGCAACCTTCGTGGGAAATCGCCAGAGGAAATTTTCTATCAGGATTTCAAGAAATTTACAGCAGGTGATGTGACATTTGCGGTAGGACAGATTTCTTCTATGAACAAAGAGGAATTAGAAGGAATTAAAGAAAAGCTATTAAGCTATATGGATAAAAGCTTTGAAAGCCAGGGAGTGTCAATGATTTTCTTTATGCTTACGGATATTATGGAAGAATCAACGGATCTTTTATATTATGGAGAAAAAGCAGAAGAAACAGTTATGCAGGCATTTCATGTAGAAAATCCTGAAGAAGGAGTAATACTGGCAGGTGTTGTTTCGAGAAAGAAACAATTGATTCCTGCACTTATGCTTACCCTTCAACAGGATGCAGAAGCTTAGTCAATTTTAAATTGTAACCGGACTGGAGCCTTTAGATTCTGACCGCCCTTAGATTTTACGTCTGTAGTAATATTCAGTATGTAAGATTCATGTTGGGCATACGCTTCTAAAGGTTCTATTTCGATTGTATTATTCAAGGTATCGTAACGAATTTCTGTTAGAAGCGGACTTTGATTTGCACTGGTTACATATAAATTAACATTATTAACCGTTTTTGGGTCTAAAGGAACATTAAATTTTACACGCCATACAAATTTACCGGTACGGAATTTTAAATCTTGTCTTACTTTATTTTCCATTCCGGAGCTTACAGATTCAATATCAACATAATTAGCCATAAAATCACCTCTAAACTATTATAATATAGATTATCGGAAATGTGTACAAAAAAATGAAGGGAATTAAAAAAATGAGTAAAGAATTATGGAAACCGGGAAATATGTTGTATCCACTTCCGGCAGTAATGGTAAGCTGTCAGAGAATAGGGGAAAAACCAAATATAATAACAGTTGCATGGACAGGCACAGTGTGTACAAATCCTGCGATGGTATATATATCGGTCAGACCGGAACGATATTCTTATGATATTATTAAAGATACAAAAGAGTTTGTAATTAATCTTACAACGAAAGAACTGGCAAAAGCGACTGATTTTTGTGGGGTGCGTTCAGGAAGAGATACGGATAAATTTAAAGAGATGAAATTGACACCGTCAAAATCGGAACATATTTTTGCACCTGGGATAGAAGAGGCACCGGTTAACATCGAGTGTAAAGTAAAGGAAATCTTAGAATTAGGTTCGCATCATATGTTTTTAGCTGAAGTGGTTGGAGTCCATGCAGATAAGGCATATATGGATGAGAATGGAAAATTTGATTTAAATAAGGCAGAATTGTTAGCTTACTCTCATGGAGAGTATTTTGATTTGGGAAGAAAAATAGGCACATTCGGTTTTTCTGTTCGCAAAAAAACAAAGAAAAAAAGCAAGAAAAAATAGGGGTAGAAAAAGAAAATGAAGATAGGTTATTTGCATATAAAAAATTTTAAGTCAATTCGTGATTTAGAGATTAGCGATGTAGAAAATGCACTTATTCTGGTTGGAAAAAATAATACAGGAAAAACAGCAGTCATTGATGCAATTCGGGTTGTATCAGGGGACTATCAAATAGAAAAAAAGGATTACAGAACGGATGAAAAGAGTATTTCTATTGAAATGCGGGTTTTTTTCGATGAAGAGGATTTAGCTCTATTTCATCGAAAAGGGATTGTAAGTAAATATAAAAAATTTGATTTGTGGAAAAAAGACTTTATGATTAAGCTGCCTTCGTTTCAGAATGGGGAGCTTGCATTTACCTGTATTGTAAATCCGGCAGGAGATATGAAATATAATGACGGATACAAGAAGAATAACCCCTATATAAGGGCGGTATTTCCTAAAATCTATCATATTGATCAGCAAAGAAACCTAGATTCTATTCAAAATGAAGTATTTCGTTTTTATGATAAAGCCTCTTTATCAAACTTAAGAGAAAATGTCTGCATCTTTGACCAGACGAGAAAATGCAATCGATGTTTTAATTGTATTGGAGTAATTAATAAAAAATCGCCAGAAGAATTAACTGTTTTTGAAACAACAAGATTATTGGAATACAAACTATTTCATATGAATATCAATCAATTTTCAGATAAACTGAATCGATATTTTCATGCCAATGGAAGTCCGTCAAGCGATATTAAATTTGAAGTTAATTTTGATGTTGACCACATGTTTCAGATTGAAACAAAGGTTTATAACAGGGAGAGAGAAACGGTTGGTACTATGAATACACTGAGTGCAGGACTTCGAAGTATATATACATTGTCTTTGCTGGAAGCTTATGTAGATGAAGAGAATACGATACCTTGTATTATTATGATTGAAGATCCGGAAATTTATTTACATCCCCAGCTTCAAAAAACAGCGAGTGAAATTTTGCTTCGGCTTTCACGAAAAAATCAAGTTATATTTTCAACACATTCACCAAATATGATTGTTAACTTTTCTTCAAAGCAGATCCGCCAGGTGGTTTTGGATAAAGAATATTATACAACAATTAAAGAAGAAACGGATATTGATGAAATTTTAGATGATTTAGGTTATACGGCAAATGATTTTATGAATGTCAGCTTTGTATTTATTGTAGAAGGAAAACAGGACGAGAGCAGATTGCCGTTATTGCTAGAAAAGTATTATTCTGAAATTCTGGATGATGATGGAAAATTACAAAGAATTTCAATTATTCCGACAAATAGTTGTACGAATATTAAAACTTATGCGAACTTAAAATATATTAACCAACTTTATTTAAAAGACCAATTTTTGATGATAAGAGATGGAGATGGTAAGAATCCTGAACAGTTAAAACGGCAGCTTTGTGGTTATTATAAACAACGGGAAAAGGAAGATGTTGGTCATCTTCCGAGAGTTATGCCAAGAAATGTATTGATTTTAAAATATTATTCATTTGAAAATTATTTTTTAGATGCCAGTGTTATGGCGAAAATAGGTATTGTAAAAAATGAAGAAGAATTTTATAATATTCTTTACGCAAAATACAAAGAATATCTTTATAAGCTTGCAAGCACAAAACATATGATGGAAGAAACCGGAGTACAGATAAAAAGCAAACAGGATTTGAAAGATAATATGGAACTTATCAAAATATATGTCAGAGGGCATAATTTGTTTGACATTTTTTACGGAAAATACAGACATAAAGGTGAGAAAGAAATTCTGCAAAAATATATTGATGTTGCACCAAGAGAGGTCTTTAAAGATATTTTAGATGCGATAGATTGCTTTATTTATTTTGAAAATCGAAAGAGAGGAAACAAAGGATGAAGAATATTGTCCTAATTGGAATGCCGGCAGCAGGGAAAAGTACAATTGGTGTTATTTTAGCAAAAGAACTAAATTACCATTTTATAGATTCGGATTTAGTAATACAAGAAAGAGAAGAACGTTTATTGAGGGAAATTATAGCAGAAGAGGGCCTTGACCGATTTATTGAAATAGAAAATGAGGCAAATCGTTTGATTGAAGCAGAAAAAGCGGTAATAGCTACTGGTGGAAGTGTTATTTACGGCAAAGAGGCAATGGAACATTTTTACAATACATGTGTCATTGTGTATTTGAAGATTAGCTATGATTCAATTGCAAATCGAATTGGTGACCCTAAAAAGAGGGGCGTCGTTTTAAAAGAAAATCAGACGTTAAGAGATCTGTATGAAGAACGTTGTCCACTGTATGAAAAATATGCACATATTACGGTGGAAACAGATGGCTTGGAAATAGGTGAGGTCATGCAAAAAATAAAAAATAGTTTCAAAAATCCCGATATTATGATATAATGTTACGAAGTATAGATTTTAACACATTAGTGTGAAATATATAAGAAGAATATTTGAAGAAAATAGTTTGATTTGTTTATTATAAATATTGAGAAATAGGAAGATTATTATAGAGGTGTCTAATGGAAGAATATATCATTAAAGGTGGAAAACCATTAGTTGGAGAAGTGACTATTGGTGGTGCAAAGAATGCAGCACTTGGTATTTTGGCTGCAGCAATTATGACAGATGAAACCGTGACCATAGATAACTTACCGGATGTAAGGGACATTAATGTACTATTGCAGGCTATGGAAGGCATAGGTGCACATATAGAGAGAGTTAACAGACATGTAGTTCGTATTAATGGAAGCAATATTGGTTCTGTTAATATTGATTATGAATATATCCGTAAGATAAGAGCATCTTATTATTTGTTAGGTGCATTACTTGGTAAATATAAAAAAGCGCAAGTTGCGCTTCCGGGCGGATGCAATATTGGAAGCCGTCCAATTGACCAGCATATCAAAGGATTTAAGGCTTTAGGTGCAACAGTAAAGGTTGACCAGGGAATGATTGATGCACAGGCAGATGAACTGATTGGAAATCATATTTATCTGGATGTTGTCAGTGTTGGAGCGACAATCAATATTATGCTGGCTTCCTGTATGGCAGAAGGCAAGACAATTATTGAAAATGCGGCAAAAGAGCCTCATATTGTAGATGTTGCTAACTTTTTAAATAGTATGGGTGCTAATATAAAAGGAGCCGGAACAGACGTGATCCGCATTAAAGGTACGGACAAGCTTCATGGAAGTGAATATTCAATTGTGCCTGACCAAATCGAAGCCGGAACTTTTATGGTTGCAGCAGCAGCAACAAAAGGCGATGTTTTGTTAAAAAATGTAATACCGAAACATTTAGAGGCAATTTCGGCAAAATTAGTTGAAATTGGTGCAGAGGTAGAAGAATTTGACGATGCCGTTCGTGTCATTGCAAAAAAAAGACTTGGAAGTACTCATGTTAAAACGCTTCCATACCCGGGCTTTCCTACTGATATGCAGCCACAGATTGCTACTTTGCTTGCATTATCCGAGGGTACAAGTATTGTAACAGAAAGTATATTTGAAAATCGTTTTAAATATGTTGATGAATTGGCGAGAATGGGTGCTACGATTACAGTAGAAGGAAATACAGCCATTATTGATGGAACAGAAGAATTTAAAGGAGCAATTGTCAGTGCTCCGGATTTGCGTGCCGGTGCAGCTTTGGTTATAGCGGGACTTGTGGCTGATGGTTTTACTTATGTAGATCAGATTCAGTATATTCAAAGAGGATATGAAAGCTTTGAAGAA
Organism: Velocimicrobium porci; assembly: GCF_009696045.1. Classification (GTDB taxonomy): domain Bacteria; phylum Bacillota; class Clostridia; order Lachnospirales; family Lachnospiraceae; genus Velocimicrobium; species Velocimicrobium porci. Next base: position 11,726 of record NZ_VUMT01000005.1, read on the forward strand.
AAGCTACAAGCACTTGGAGCTTCTATTGAGCGTGTCGATGTAGATGACGAAAAAGAGATTCAAAAAGCAAAGCTGAAGATTAGTTAAAAGGAACAAAATGAGGTAAATTAACAGCCTTACAACAGAACATGCTGTAAGGCTTATTTTGGTAGATATAAACAGCTAAATGATAGGTGGTGTGATAGAATGGAACATTGGATGAGAAAAAGAAGGTTTTTGAAGCTGTTACTGTTAGGCGTATTATGTATGTTATTCATTCCGGGATGCAGTAACCAAAAGATTGAATCAGCACTAAATGCCATAAAGACGGCAAGCAGTAAAACTTCTGAGCTAAAAAGTGGTGAGTTTGAATTTACTTATCAATTGAAGGATGGAGATAAAAATGCAAAAAATGCGAATCAGAGAGTATGTGGTTCGTTTGCGGTAGAAGAGAAAAAGAAAGTAGACTGGACTCGAAAAATATATATTGCGGATGAGGAAACGCCAAGGACGGAACAAAAGCAGGAGGCTGGAACTCAATATCAAAAGAGCAAGCGGGAAGATGGGACGGAGGAATGGATTCCAATTAATGAAAATGCAGTAGGATATCCGCCGGAATTAGAAGAACTGTTAAATATAACATGGAAAGTCGAAGATATTGGGAAGGTAGAAAAAGAAATACAGGATTCTGGGGCTGTAACGTATCAGATTGATTTTAGTGAGAGTTTTTTAAAGCATTTAAAGCAAGATAGGCTTCAGGGGATTCAAAAAGAATTAAAGCGGGCCAAAGAAGATGAAACTACGGATCAGGTATATTTAGATGGCTTAGAAGATTCAATAAAAACGTATCAGGCTATTAATTATCAAAACTATCGGCTGGAAATGGTTCTTGATAGTAATGGTATTATTTTAGAATATAAAACAGCAATCACAACAGCAGATGGAAATGAAGAACCAGAATTGATTTCCACGGCAACAAGTACTGTAAAATTGTCAAATTATAGTGAAAAATGATGCAAATATAAAGTTACCTGTGTTATAATGAAATCGTTATATTGCTAGGGGATAAAATTATGGGAAAAACAACAAAAGATGCGTTGGGTGAATCACTCAAAAGATTATTGCTCCATACAACATTGGATAAGATTACAGTAAAAGATATTGTTGAAGAATGTGGAGTTAACAGACAGACATTTTATTATCATTTTCAAGATATATTTGATTTACTTAGCTGGGTATTCATACAAGAGGCAAATAAAACTTTGCAGGAGAATCGCACATGTAATACTTGGAAGGTAGGATTCTTGCAGACGCTGTGTTATATAAAAGAGCATAAAAAATTAGTGCTTAATGTATACCGTTCTGTTTCAAGAGAAACGTTGGAACGGTATCTTTATTATGCTACATATGGTTTATTAAAGCATGTTATAGAAGAAGAGGCGGAAGGGATGTGTGTGGCGGAGAAAGATAAAAAGTTTATTGCAGATTTTTATAAGTATGCGTTTGTTGGACTTGTATTAGAATGGATTCGGTTAGGATTGAAGGAAGAACCAGAGGAAATAGTTATTCAGTTAGGAACACTTATTGAGGGTAATTTAAAAAAGGATTTGCAGAAATTTAACCAGAAAAGACCTGTTATACAGAGGAAAGATCTTGTATAACAGGTCTTTTTACTTTGGTGTTTTATGGAACTTATGAATTAGAATTGTGCATTTAGAGGATAACGATGGAGCAGATTTTATATGGAGGTTTAATTTGAACAGTTTGGGAAAATATAGATATATATTATCATGGTTGGGAGAAACAGAATATAAAATTAATTAAAAAGAGGTTGACAAAAAAATAAAAAGAGATTACCATATACCCCATAGGGGTATAAAATAGAATGAGGTGATAGTTATGAAAGAAGAGGTCTATATCATAGAAGGAATGACTTGTGCATCTTGTAGTGCCGCAGTAGAGCGTGTTACAAGAAAACTGGATGGCGTTGACCGTAGTGATGTCAATTTGACAACAAATCGTATGACAATTGTTTATGATGAAAGAAAAGTAAATCCTGATATGATTAAAGCAAAGGTAGAGAAAGCGGGATTTGGAATTAAGGAGTTTCATCAAGATAAGATGGGGCAAAAGGAATTGAAAGTTGAAAAAGAGGATGAGGAAGAATTGCAATTAAAGGGAGCAAGAAATTGTTTAATTGGAGCAATTATATTCACGATACCTTTGCTGTACTTGGCAATGGGACACATGTTTCCATTTGAATTACCGGTTCCGGCAATTATCAGCATGAATGTTTTTCCTAGTAATTATGCTTTGATTCAGTTATTACTTACAATTCCGATTCTTTATTTTGGGAAAAATTTCTATATAATAGGATTTAAAACGTTATTTCATGGGAATCCTAATATGGATTCTTTGGTGGCAATTGGAACAACAAGCGCGTTTGTATATAGTTTAATTATGACATTTCTTATTCCTATTGACCATAGCTATGCCCATCAGCTTTATTATGAATCAGCAGCAGTTGTTGTAACGCTGGTTATGGTAGGAAAATATTTAGAAAAAAATAGCAAACAAAAAACAAAAGGTGCAATTAAGGCATTGATGGAATTGACACCTGATCAGGCGATTATCAGGGTAAACGGGGAAGAGCGGACCATACCGGTGGAAGAACTTAAAAAAGGTGATATTGTAATTATAAAGCCGGGAGCTAAAATTCCATTGGATGGAAAGGTAATAAAAGGAGAAAGCAGTGTAGATGAATCAATGTTAACGGGCGAAAGTATTCCGGTAGAAAAAAACAGAAACGATGAAGTAATTGGCGGAAGTATTAATTTTAATGGGAGCTTAGAGGTAGAGATTACGAGAGTCGGAGAAGATACAACTCTTGCAAAAATTATCAAATTAATTGAAGATGCTCAAGGTAAAAAAGCACCTATTTCCAAAATTGCAGACAGGGTAGCCGGTTTTTTTGTCCCTGCTGTTATGGGGATTGCAGTCATTGCTTCTATTATCTGGTTAATTGCGGGACAAGATTTATCATTTGTACTCACAATTTTTGTTTCTGTATTAGTAATTGCCTGTCCATGTGCACTTGGTCTTGCAACTCCAACAGCAATTATGGTTGGAACCGGGTTAGGAGCCAGCAATGGCATTTTAATTCGGTCAGGAGAAGCATTGGAAGCGGTTCATAAAGTAGATACGGTTGTGCTTGATAAAACAGGAACGATTACAAAGGGAAAGCCTGTTGTCACAGAAATAATAAGTAAAAATTATTCAGAAGAGGATTTACTTGAAATCGTGGCAGCAGCAGAAAGTCTATCGGAGCATCCATTAGCAAGAGCAATTGTAGAAGCGAAGAAGGAGAAATGTAGCAACAAAATTTATGAAATAGAAGCATTTAAAAGTCTGACGGGATTAGGTGTTGAGGCAAAACTACAATTACAATCGGATAAAAGTGTTATAAGAGATGTTTTAATTGGGAATTTAAAATTGATGGAAAGCAGACAAATTACAATTGACGCTTATCAAGAGGAAGGATTTCGATTGGCAAAACAAGGACAAACACCAATGTACATTGCAGTAAATGAAACAGTGGAAGGTATTGTAAGTGTTGCAGATACAATAAAAGAAACGAGTAAGAGGGCAATCTCTGATATGAAAAAATATGGAACGAAGGTATATATACTGACAGGAGATAATAAGTTAGCTGCAAATTATATTGGAACTCAGGTAGAAGCTGATGAAGTGATTTCCGAAGTGTTGCCTGAAGATAAAGCAAATGTAATTGCAGGTTTGCAAAAAGAGGGAAGAAGCGTTATGATGGTAGGAGATGGAATCAACGATGCTCCTGCTTTAGTACAGGCGGATGTAGGGGTGGCAATTGGAAGCGGAAGTGATGTTGCAATTGAGTCAGGAGATATTGTTTTGATGAAGTCGGATTTACAGGATGCTGCGAAAGCAATTCATCTTAGTAAGCTCACAATTCGGAATATTAAACAAAATTTGTTTTGGGCATTTTTCTATAATGCAATCGGAATTCCAATTGCTGCAGGTGCTTTATATCTTGTAAATGGAACTTTATTAAGTCCGATGATTGGTGGATTTGCAATGTCGTTAAGCTCTGTGTGCGTTGTGACAAATGCGTTACGGCTTCGAAGAAAGAAATTATAGGAGGGATTCGATGGAATGTGAATGTAATCGAATCAAACATCGAAACGAAAAAGAATATAAAGATTTAATTAACCGGTTAAATCGTATTGAAGGTCAGGTAAGAGGCGTAAAAGGAATGGTCGAAAAGGAAGCTTATTGTGTAGATATTTTGACACAGGTATCGGCGATTCAATCTGCACTGAATGGTTTTAATAAAGTGTTGCTTTCTAATCATATTAAAACGTGTGTAGTTGATGATATAAGAGAAGGCAAAGATGAAGTGGTAGATGAGTTATTAAAAACATTACAAAAATTAATGAAGTAGGAGGATTTTTTATGACAACATTAAATGTACCAGATATGCACTGTGAAAAGTGTGTAGAAAGAATAACAAAAGCATTAACGGCTGCTGACTTGAAATTTGACGTATCATTAGAAAGCAAAACAGTTACAATTGATGGCTGTGAACATTGTGTAAAAACAGCAATTGAGGAATTAGATGACTTAGGTTTCGAAGCAACCGAAGCATAAAAAAGAGGAAGGAATAATTGTGAAAATCGTATTTTTAGAAACAAAGACATTAGGTGATGATATTAATTTATCTAAATTTAATAAATTAGGTAAGGTTGTTTTTTATGAAACAAGCAAAGAGGACGAGATTGCAGAAAGAGTAACAGGAGCTGATGTTGTAGTTGTAAATAAGCTTCCGATGAATCAAAAGACATTGGGAGATAAAACAACAGTAAAGCTTATTTGTGTAACAGCAACCGGAACAAATAATATTGATTATATATATACAAGAGAGAAAAAAATTGCAGTTACAAATGTAAAAGGTTATTCCACCCCAACGGTAGTTCAGCATACGTTTGCCCTTTATTTTTATTTGATGGAGCATTTAGCTTACTATGATAATTATGTAAAATCAGGTCAATATGCGGAGTCCAATTTGTTTACTCATTTAGACAGATGCTTCCATGACTTGCAGAGTATGACATGGGGAATTGTGGGGCTGGGAGAAATCGGTCGTGGTGTTGCTGCTATGGCACAGGCATTTGGAGCTGATGTGATTTATTACTCGACTTCAGGGAAAAATAAAAATCAAGATTTTTTACAAGTAGAATTTGATGAATTACTTGGGCGTAGCGATGTCGTTTCTGTGCATGCACCTTTAAATGAGAATACAAAAGGGTTGTTTGGATATGAAGCATTTCAGAAAATGAAGCCGAGTGCGTATTTTTTGAATTTGGGACGTGGTCACATTGTTGTAGAAGAGGATTTGGCAAGAGCGTTGAATGAAAACTTGATTGCAGGAGCCGGACTTGATGTGTTATGTAAAGAACCGATGACTTCAGAAAATTCGCTTTTAAAGGTAAATAATAGAGAAAAGTTAATTATTACGCCACATATCGCATGGGCAAGTGTCGAAGCACGTGAACGATTGATGGAAGAAGTATATAAAAATATAGAAGCATTTCAAAATGGAGAAAAACGAAACGTAATAGAATAAAAAATGTCTTCGTGCATGAACTGATAGATTAGTGAATTGCGCGAAGACATTTTTGTTTTTTATCCCTGCATCATAGCTTTTAATTTTTCTGCCTGTTTTAATAGAAAAACATATCTTCTTTGAAACGCATTCACTTCATAAATGTAACAGTCAATTAAATCTGGATCAATTACGTTTTCAAAGTTTGAATATGCAGAGTCTAATGCTAATTTTGTTTTTTTTATTTCCTCTTGTAAAAGTTCATGACGGAGTTCTAACGGGGTTTTTTGTTTACGAAACACGTTAATACCTTCCTTCCATATATTGGTGCTATTACTAGTATAGACTGGAAAAAATAAAACTATTCATAAGTAATCTTAAAAATAAAATTTTTAAGACATATTTTTATAGGGTCTGAATATACATTAAATAAATACAGTAGGACGAGACAAGGCAGAAAAGCAGTAAGGTATTTATTTAGGAAGAGGAGGTGGAGATAAAGGGTGAAATTATTCGAAGAATTGCTAAGTGTGATAGAGCGTATTATATTTGGAATTATAGGTGTTTGGGGAGCAAACAAAATTTTAATGGCAGCAGGAATAGGAGGAGTAGGATTAAATGCTGTTACTCTTACTGTATTGGGGATGCTTGGAATGCCTGGTTATTTTCTTCTCTATGCAGTTAGTATATTCGGTAGAATGTAAAGAACAATGAAAAGCAGGTTTTTAGTCTTGTGACTTGTGTATAAAAATTATAAAAAATCTTGTGAATTTAAGTGGATTGACGGGTAAGGGGTGGGTATGATAAGATTAATCTCACAACAAGATAAGAAAACAATAATAAAAAAGGGGGAGATTGTGTAAAGGAAATCATGACAATTGGACTTCTTATTGCTGCAACTGTTAGTGATTTGAGGAGTTTTAAGGTGAAGAATTTATATATTATAATTGGTTTTAGTTTTGGGCTTTTCTTTTTTATAAATTCTCGTTCTTACCAATCGTTTGAGAAAATCCTATTTTGGTTATCAGGAATGATTTTACCGATTCTTTTGCTATGGTTGTTGTTTCGGTATAAAGTAATAGGTGCAGGAGATATTAAGTTATTTTCTGTAATAGGCGGTTTATATGGTCCGCATTTTGTTATTCGCCATATGATTCTTGCACTATTCTGTGGTGCATTATTATCTATAATTCATTTTATAAGACGTAAAGATTTTCGATATCGTTTGTCTTATTTCATGTCATTTATTTCAAGACAGAATTCAGTGAAACAGATTTTGTTTGAACCGATTCCATATTATAAGAAAGACGCAGATGGTTACAGTGCAGTTATACCATTCACATTATCCATTTTAGCAGGCTATATTCTATGTTATTTAAAGGTATGGCAGAGAGTATAGATTAAAAAATTAGGAGATGAAAAATTGAGAAAGGGTACTTTAATTTTATATGAAAAAGAAACAGATTATGCCATAAGATTTATGAATTATTTTAATGAACTGCCAAACTTTATATTTGAAGTCAGAACATTTACGAATTTGCAGGTATTGAATGAGCATTTAAATACACATGAAGGAGATGTATTGCTTATAAGTTCCGGCATTTTTCTTGAAGAATGGCAAAGGGAAAAGGTAAGAAAAGTGATTTTGCTGACAGAAAATCTAGAAGAAAAGAATGGTGAGAGTCAGGCAATTTATAAATATCAGTCGATGGACAATGTAAAACAACAGTTAATTCAATTATGGGATGAAACGGGTGTTAAAAAGGAAGAGAAAAACGCAAAACAAAGAATAAAATATATAGCAGTCTGTTCTCCGTTTGGTGGGAGTGGAAAAACTATGTTTTCTCTCGCTTATGGTCAGGCCAGTGCTAAGAGAAAGAGGACGCTATATATTGGCTTAGAAGCCGTTAAGAGTTTTTCAAAATCAGAAAGAGGCGGAGGCAGTTTTTCTGAACTATTATATTTTTTAAAAGAAAAAACAACAGACTTTGATTTTCAGAAGCTTGTGACCCATATTGGAGAACTCGACTGTATTCATTCACCGGATTATTATGGCGATTGGTATAGAGTAGAAGAGTCTGATCTTGATTATATGATGGAGCAGTTAGAGAGTCAGACACGATATGAGACGGTTTTATTTGACTTGGGAATATGGAATTTTGCGAGTATCTATTTGCTTTCTAAAATGGATAAAATATATATTCCCGAGTGGAGAGCTACTTCTGTTTTTCGGAAAGAAATATATTTAAGAGAAAATTGGAAACTCGATGGTTATGGAGATTTGGAACTGAGAAAACAGAGTATTAAACTTCCATATGACGAAGAAGTTAATAAAGGAGATTTTAGAATTGAGCGGATGCTTAAAACGAAAATGGGGCAGTGGGTATGGAACGTTATCGAGAGCGAATGGATGAGCGAAAAGAACTGCTAAAAAAAGAAATAGTAAAAAAGTTAAGTTTTTCGAAACAAATAGATGATCAGCAAGTATATGCTGTTTTAGATGAAGTGATAACGGAAGCCGGAAGAAGAGAATATATTTCTTTAGAAGATAAGCAGACGTTAAGAAAAGAATTATTTAACAGCTTAAGACGGTTTGACATATTGCAGGAGCTTTTAGACGATGATGAAATAACAGAAATTATGATTAATGGACCAGAGCATATTTTTATTGAGAAAAAGGGATGTTTGTATCCATGGAATAGAAAATTTGAGTCAAAAGAGCGTCTGGAAGACATTATTCAGCAAATTGTATCAAAGGCGAATCGAAGCGTAAATGAAGCACATCCAATTGTCGATGCAAGATTGGAGGATGGTTCAAGAATCCATGTCGTATTGCCACCGGTAGCAGTTAATGGTCCCATTTTAACGATTCGTAAGTTTCCATCAAAGCCAATATCAATGGAGGATTTAATTCGTTATCAATCTATTACAGGCGAAGCAGCTGAATTTTTAAGAAAACTTGTTATTAGCCGTTACAATATCTTTATCAGTGGAGGCACTGGTTCGGGAAAAACAACATTTCTAAATGTTTTATCTAATTATATTCCAAAAGAAGAGAGAGTTATTACAATAGAAGATTCTGCAGAGCTGAATCTTAATGCGATAGAAAATCTGGTTAGTTTAGAAGTAAGAAATGCGAATGTGGAAGGAAAAAATGAAGTGCAAATTGGTGAATTAATAAAGGCAGCATTCCGGATGCGCCCAGAAGGTGTCAAAATAATATAGAGAAAATCTATAAAACGATTTTCAGATTTTCTCCATCGTATACACATTCTTTGATTATATCTTTCAACATAGTATTGACCTCTTCATCTGTCATGGCTTCTAATTTCGAAACCATATTGCATATTACCTCATATTTAAGGTCAATATTAAGCTCTTCCTGTTTCTGCTTTCTGTCACTCGCAGTAACCTCCCTTAACTCATAATTGAAAGAAGCAAGCTGCTTATCCAATTCCTCTATTTTCTTGACGATATATTTGGCAGCAGTTGAATCTTGATTGCTGACCAAAATGTTGGTTAAGTTTTCAATTTCTTGGTTGGTTACAAAAATATCTTTTTCGATATTTTTTTTGCTCCGTGCATTAATAGGTGCTTCCTTTTGTGGGATATATTTCTTGATAAGATTTTTGTCCAGTGAAATTTCTTTCAATGTATCCAAGACGATGTTATCGAGTAAATGTGTTTGAACGTAACCAACTTGACAATATTCTTTTCCCTGCCGGATCCTTTTATTGCAGTAATAGTGTTTGTACTCTTTCTGCAAATCTTTATCGTACTTATATTTGTACGACATCATGCACCCACAGGAACACCGTACAATACCAGTGAGAAGCCCAGGACTATGCTTGCGTTTTTTGTAAGCTAAATTGTGCGTAAATTTAGCTTGTATTTCAAGCCACGTCTTAGAATCAATCAAAGGTTCGTGAAGTCCTACGGATACATACCAATTTTCAGGATTGTTATTTTTATGAGGACTTTTTTTGCCGCCCTTGGTTCGACCATACACAATTAGACCATGTGTACCATCGAATTTTTCTATAGGAACAGCCATAATACAGCCTTTGTCTGCGAAAAATTTATATGTTTCCTTATCCGCAGCTACATAGTGCGGATTTGATAATATGTTATAAATCTGTGTAATGGAAAAGAAGAATCCATTATACGACTTTATATTATGTCGTTTAAAATATGCTTCCATTCCACTGAGACTTATATCATTATTTAAAAAGACCTCACAGACCATCTTGTAAAACGGATAAGTTTCCTCATCCTTTTCGATGGTGGTATGCTCCTTTCCATCAATAAGAATCTTTTTTCGTTTATATCCTATGGGCGGATTACCACCAGCCCATTTTCCACTTTTGGCAAGTTCAATCATGTTGTCCTTGACACGTTCTGCAATGGTTTCCCGCTCCATCTGAGCGAAAACAGAACTTATATACATCATTGCCCGACCTAATGGGGTAGAAGTGTCAATTTGTTCCTTGAGCGAAACGAAAGCAACATTGTGCTTTTGCAAAAAATCAAATGTATTAGAAAAATCTTTCACATCCCTGCTGATCCGGTCGATTTTATAACAAATAAGAACATCAATTTTCTGTTCTTTGATATCTTCTAGCAATGCTGTAAAAGCTGGACGATTTATATTTGCTCCAGTGTATCCCTCATCTGTATATTCTACAATAGATTCTACCTCATAGTGAGTTTTTGCATAGTCAACGCACAACTTATATTGTGCTTCGACAGAATCAGATTTGTCAGAATATACAGATTTCCTAGTGTAGATTGCAATATGTGACATATTTGACTCCTTTCTTAAAAGAACCGCCCACAGAGGGGCGGTAAATAATAATCTGCAAACAATTTAATGATGTTGTTCCAAGCCAAGATAACTAATAAGACCATCTTGGAGAATTTTTGAAAAATTGACATTTGCCTGCTCGGCTTTATAGTTCAGCCAGCTTGGCAATGTTACATTTTTTCTGACTGTTCGATTATCAATCATACGACGATAATCAGAAAAATCAATATCAACGAAAGAAACTAGGGAATCACCTTCGCTGGAAAAATTACTTTCTTTTTTTATATCTTTTGTTGGTTTAGGTATTTCTAGTCCTTGGTCTTCAAGGGTAATTCCTTTTAGACCAATGCTGTCCCTTGCCATAGAGATAGCATCAGCCATATCGGTTCCTTCTGTTTGGATATCCAAAACAGGAACATCCACTAGAACACAATCAGCAGTTTGCGTAAAAATAACAGGGTATACATATTTCATAAATAACACTCCTTTTTCTATCTATATTATTTAGGACCAGGGGCTGTTATAAGCCCCATTTCCTAAGTATGTGTTTTGCAAGTTGTTCATTTACTTCTTTGTGTCTTGGGATTTCTTCTAAATCATTCCCTCTTATATAGATATCATGCTTTGAGCCGTGTCTATAAAATTCAAAACCGACACTTTGAAGTTTTTTTATCAATTCTCGTTGCTTCATTTTACTCCTCCTTATACTTATATTATACACATTTAATACGCATAAGTCAAGGGGAAATAATACAAAAATGGGAAAAGATACCGCAAGACATATACATTATTTTTTATTATCCTATTATACAGGAGGCTAAAATGGAAATATATATTTATCAGGCTAGAGAAACAATGGGAAACAAGTATATAAGTTTAAGGGAATTACAAGAACGTACAGGAATTTCCAGAAATCGAATACAAGAAATTGAAACGGGAAAAAAATCGCCAAAACTGGATGAATTAGAAAGAATTTGCGAAGCATTGGGAGTATATATGGAAGATTTGTACTATAGTGAAAAAAGCGTAAACCTTTATTATAGTAAATTTTCAAATAAAAAGAAATAACTTTTTATATTTGTCCTTATATGAGGACAAATAGTGGTAAAGTATGGAATTATTAGGAATATGTGGTAAGATATATAAAAATAAAGGAAAGGGAGGTAAGCATATAATGGGAAAAAGAGGCAGTAATTGAATTGTTAAAGTGTATGGGAGAAAACAAAATAAAAAATGAAAGTAATTTTCTCCCAAGAGTATACGGGAGGATAAAATGGATAAAAAAATTAAAAAAGAAATCATACAAATAATAACCGAAAGCCAAGACCTCTATTATTTAGTTGCAGTACTTTCGTTTGCAAAAAAATTTCCACAAAAAAAGAGAGTTCACTGACTCTCTTTTTATCGTTAAACAATACATTCATCGTATTGAGGTGATGAACTGTCTAATATATGTAATGATACTTTTGCATATATTATAGTTTTATTTTTATCATTTTCAAAATCACCAATTTCTTCTATATATGCAACCCTTTTATGAAACGCATAATTATCACCAATTTCTTCTGCTATATAAGCAGGAACACAGCCTATATCATATTTGCACCATCCATCAACCACTAAAAGGTAAGCAGGCTTTCCTTGATACAAAAACTTTTCAACTCTTAGTTTTTCTCCTGCCAAACAAGTTTCGAGAATTTCTTGCCGTTTGGTGCTTTTGTCAAGTTTACATTTATGTGTTACACCAACTACATTAAATTTATATTTTTTAATAATTTTTTCTGATTCGGTTTCAGCTGGGACATTTGGTTTTTGAGTAGAAAGACTTTCCCCTTTTGTGTCAGATTTCTCTGAATAAAAGAAATCAATAACAAAAAGAAAAATAATAGAACCAATGACGGATTTTAAAATAAAATCAAGGAATGAGGTTGACGAAAAAAATGCACAAATACTAGTAAAAATAATACATATAATATCTCTAAGGCATATAGTAAATTTGTTCTTACGTTTTCTAAATAATTTCACAATGAAAACCCTCCCATATGATTAATTAGGGATACACCCTATTACTAATATAGCATATTAGGAGTGAAACGTAAATAAAAAAGAGAGGTTTAACTCTCTTTTTCATCAACTCTCTTTTTAAGCTCTTCCAAATACTTCAAACCGAATTCAAGAAGAACTTCCCGATTAGTATTGGTTAATTTTCCATAAACCTCAACAAATGCTTCGAATAGAGGGTCACGCTCTCCTAATAAAATAGCTGATTTTGCTACAATATCGTTTTCAGGAGTTTCATTAAACATATCTCCGTTTCCGGTACGAAGCCAAAGTTCGTTTACATCAAATTTCTGGCAGATATATTCCAGCAATCTTTCGCTGGGGAGTCTATCGCCAGATATTAATTGACTAACATAAGGCTGACTAATCTTCATTTTTTTTGCGAACGAGGTTTTTGTAATGCCTAACGTATCAATAATTTTCTTGATACGTTCACCTATAGTTTCATCAACCATTATTTATCCCTCCTTTTTTTGAATTATAGCAATAGTAGCACTAGGTGTCAATAAAAAAATATAGCTAAGCTATAGAAAATGTATTGACAACATAGCAAAGCTATGTTAAAGTATAGCTAAGCTAATAAAGATTATAGCAAAGGAGATGATAGAATGAGCATAAAACAGGAAGAACTAGAAAAAATCGCTTTTATATACATGAATATCTCAAATGAAAAGAGAAATTTATGGATGTCGAACGGAAATATCCTGCTTGCAAGTCAGCAAGCAGAAGAAAAGCAAAAAGCAAAAAAGGCAGCAGAAGAGATATTAGAAAAAACAACATAAAGAAAATAAGAAGAGGTGAAAAAATGCCAAGAAAACAAAAACAAGTAAATCGTATCTTAGAGATACGAACACCAAATATAGAAACAAAGTGGACGGAAGTACTACTTAAACACAAGGGAGCAGAAATAGAACGCAGATACCAAGAAGCGTTAAAAAAACAACAAGCACAAGCATAGGAGAAGAAAATGGAAGAAATGATAAAAAAGATAACGCAAATAAAAAACGGTTCAATTGAAACCAAAAGATGTTGGTTGAAGTTTAACAAAATAAGGAAAACTGATTATGGGTTTTTAATTTTTCAAGCTTCCAACGCTGCTGGGGAAGTAGCAGTAATGATTGGAGAAATAATAGAGATTATCTTCAATCAAAACAAAGAAAAATATCGTGATGAGAAATATAAAATCACAATAAGAACAGAAAGTATGGATTATGATATATTCACAGATGATAATCCAGAAATTTTTAAATAAATACCTATCCCCAGGGATAGGGGGAGAAAGATTCTTGTACCCCCCCCAGACAAACAGCCTAAGGATAAGGAGGGATAGAGATGGATATCGTAAAAATTATTGCAGATGGAAGAGAGAAAAATAAGAATGATAAGGAAATCATTCAAAAAATAAACAAGGAGTTGTTGGAAAGATTAAAAAATATGGATTTAAAAGATTTTTCTGGTACAGTGAAAGAAATTTCAATCAATCCAACAACTGCAAATTATCAAATTTTACTCGAAGTTAGTCCTAGCGAAATCTAAACCTTTTTGAGTAAGTTTAAACCAAATAATAATATCATCTGAAATTATAGTGTTTTTTACTATATTTAATGTATTTTGATATAAGTTATCTGAATACACCTCAATATAATCATCATTTTGAAGTGATTCAGCCGCAGTTAGAGAGTGCATAAGCATATCTCCATTTTGGGGAAGAAACTTACATTCCAATTTAATTCAAATATAAGATTTTTAAATAAATACCTAGCCCCCAGGGATAAGGGGAGAAAGAGAAATAAATGAAATTAAATCAATTATTAAAAGAAAATGATGTAAAGGTATACGGATTCCAAGCGTTTAAGGACTTGGAAAAACATTGTAGCGTACAGGGGGATACGATTATATTAGCAACTGACTCACCATCATTAATGATAGAGAGGGGTTACGAAGAGTATTATGCTCCAGTAATACCTTTCGGAAGTCGTTTTAATAAGGCACAAGAAATATTAGATGCCGATTTGGAAGTCAATAAAGTTACTGTACATATTGAAGAGGATATAACACGAGAGGATGAGGTAGTAATTGTTTCTACCCATACAGGAACTAGAGAATTGTTAGAACATATGTTCGCAAATTCAACACCATACGAAAAGGTGAATAAGAGTGATGTTGAAGGTAGATTAGTTGTAGGAACATTACCAGCACATCTGATTCAATATGCTCAAAAATACAAATCGGTAATAGTAAAAAACTTTGATTGGTCAAAAGACCAAAGTCTTTCCGGAAAAGAATTGGAAGAACGACTCATGATAGGAAAAACTATTTCTGTAGAAATAGAAGAATAGAAAAAACCCCTTCCTGCATTACCGGTACAGGAAGGGGAAAAGAAGAAGTACAATATACTTCTTTAAGCTATTATTATGTTTTAGATTTGACGAAGTAATTCGACATGGAATTATTATACCATGCCTAAGGATTGACGTCAATTTTTTTGAACCTTTTTTGAGGGGATTACAGGATTTTGCAACAAGTTAAAAACGGCGAAAATAAGCCGTATAAGGCTTGTTCAAACTATTAACTTTAGGAACAGAGTAACTTTAGGAACAGAGGAAAGAAAAAATGTATTTTAAAACGGAAATAAAAGCGGGGAAAACGATACTGGTACATAAAAGCACCAGTAAGCGTACAGGGGTAAAAGAAAAAGGGGCAAAAAAAACTCCAACTCCAGAAGAGATGGAGAAAATAAATCAGATTAACGCGGAACGTAAACTTACAGTAGTGATAAATGCAAACTTTCAAGATGGAGATTTTCACTTGATACTAACCTACTACAAAAAAATGAGACCAGATCCAGAGGAAGCAAAAAAACAGGTGAAAACATTCTTGAAAGAAATGAGAAAAGCATACCGGAAAGTAGAAGCGTCACTTAAGTATATTCATGTAACAGAATATAAGAATACAGCAATTCATCACCATCTAGTGATTAATAACATAGATGGATTGAATGTTCCGAAATTAGTAAGAGATTTGTGGCATTACGGCAATCCGAAGTTCGTTGTTATGAATACCAACGGACAGTATAAGGATTTGGCGGAATACCTCATAAAAGAAACGTCTAAGACATTTCGCGAAAAAAAGGACAAGGCTCACAAGCAACGCTACTCTTGTAGTCGAAACTTGGAGCGTCCAAAACCAAAGACAAAAATAGTAAAAGCAGATAGATGGCTTGCAGACCCAAGACCACCAAAAGGATACTACGTAGACCTTGATACAGTGGAGAATGGGATTGATAGATGGACGGGGAGGGAATATCAACGTTATATCCTTGTCCAGATTGTGGATAATGTGGACAAGGATATAAAAACTTCTTCGTCTAGTAATTACTGGACGAAGAGAGAATAAAGCGAGGGAAAATTGTGGATATATCCATATACATATTAGCTAGTTTCCATGGAAATCCAGAAGGATATGGAAAGGCAATTGCTTTCTTAGAATACATAAAAAGCAACGGGCAGATTCATACAAGAATGGAAACTGTGGAATTAGAAGGAACAAAAAACGCACTGTTACTAAAAACGTGCGTAAAAGCCATAGAACGGCTCAATAAGCCATGCCATATAACAATCTATGTTGATTGCCCTTACATTCAAGGAACGCTCAATAGAAGATTGCTAGAGCAATGGAAGCAACGGGACTGGAAGAGAGCAACAGGGCAATCGCCGGCGAATCTATCGGACTGGAAACGGATGTACAACTTGTTAGGGGTGCATCAAGTAACAGTAGAAAAATATAACAAGAAATACGACAAGGAATTAAAAAGAATACTGGAAGGGAAAAGAATATGGAATGAAGTTGGAAACAAGTAAGCGAAATAAAAAAATTACTGAAAGATTGGAATGAAATAATAAAACCAATTAAAAAATACATCGAACAAACAGGGAATCCAATCCCTATCGTGGAGGGCAACGAATGATGAAAAAAGGGATTGTAACAAAATATAAGATTAACCGCTTAGACTATCTAATCTTAATAACGTTAGATAGATTGAATATGACAGATTGTTATAGGTCCATGACCATAACAGAAATAATGTCAGAAAATGAGTACGCATTAGGAGTAAGAACTAATGTGTACAAAAGAATAAAAAAGCTAATTGAGCTTGGATACATAAAAAAAGGCGTGATAGATAACCACGCAGATACCTTCTACATAACGGAAGTAGGTAAAAAAATAATATAGGCTATAGGGCACTTGAGTATCGAAAGGAGATAGGAAATGAAAGGATACAAAGTTTTTAACCAAGACTGGACATGTAGAGGAAAACAGTATAATTGTCCTGGAAATTTTGAGGAAGAAGGAAAACTTGAAGTTTGTGAACATGGTATGCACTTTTGCGAAAATGCTGCTGATTGCTTCAATTATTACGATTTTGACAGCAACAACAAGGTTGCAGAAGTCATTGCATACGGTACGGTTTTGAAAGAAGGGGACAAGTCCTGTACCGATAAACTGGAAATCGTGCGTGAAATTCCTTGGGATGAAGTGTTGCGTATCGTGAATACGGGAAAGAATTGCACAGGTCGCTGCAACACTGGGGACTGCAACACTGGGGACTACAACACTGGGGACTACAACACTGGGGACTACAACACTGGGGACTACAACACTGGGGACTGCAACACTGGGGACTACAACACTGGGGACCGCAACACCGGGGACTGGAACACTGGGAACAGGAACACTGGGTACAGGAACACTGGGAACAGGAACACTGGGGACTGGAACACCGGGGACTGGAACACCGGGGACTGGAACACCGGGGACTGGAACACTGGGAACAGGAACACTGGGTACAGGAACACTGGGAACAGGAACACTGGGGACTGGAACACCGGGGACTACAACACTGGGGACCGCAACACTGGGTACAGGAACACCGGGGACTGGAACACTGGGAACAGGAACACTGGGGACTGCAACAAATCTTCTTTCAATACAGGATGTTTTATGACAGAAGAACAGAATATTATGTTATTCAACAAACCTTCTGATTGGACTTATAGAGATTGGTTACATAGTGATGCAAGATACATGTTGAAAAAGATAAAAAAGGATGTTGTTGAATGGATTTATTCAGAGGATATGACGGATGAAGAAAAGGAACAGAACCCTGAATATAAGACAACAGGCGGTTACCTGAAAGTGCTTGATGAGTCGGAATGCGGTCAAATTTGGTGGGACAATTTGACCGAAAAGGAAAAGAAAGTGATTAAGGATATTCCGAATTTTGACAAAGATATCTTTGAAGAAATTACAGGGATAAAAATAAAATAAAAGGAGAAGAAAAAATGTTAAAAGATAAAGTTGCATTCTTAGGTCTAGGATGCTGTGGTGGGAAAATTGCAAAAAACTTTGTAGATATGGGCTACAAAGGAATTGCAGTAAATGGAAGCGAACAGGACTTACGAGCCTTAGGTGGCATGCCAAAACATCACTTAAAAGGTTTTGATGGTTTTGGTGGACATAGGGAGCGTGCAATTGAGTGCTTGGCTTCCAATGAAGGCTTTTTAAGTTCTGTACAGGAGCTACAAGAAGAAATCATTATACCTATTTTTGGAGCAGGAGGCTCTACTGGTTCGGGGTGTGGAACAGTTATAACAGAATTGCTTGTGGAAGCAGGAAAGATTGTTTGTCCGGTGATTGCGTTACCATCATCGGATGAAGCGATTATAAAGCATAGTAATGCTTATCAAGCGGTACAGGAACTGCAAGAGATAGAAGGAGCTGGGACAAGCTTCTTCATAAATAACGACAAAACAAATAATTATGAATACACAAACAAAGCATTTGCCAAAATGCTGGATGTGTTTTTATCAAACGATTCTTATGGCAGCAGGAACAACTTTGACGTATCAGAACGTATGGAAATGTTGCAAGACAACGGGGCAACAGTTCTAAGTCTTGCGAAGGAAAAAGACACAATGATAGAGAAGCTTACAAATGGGATTTTCGCCCCATTAGAAGCAAACAAAATATGTGAACACATTGCCATCATTCATGCAGGCAATGATAACAAGGATATAGAGCCATCGGAAGTGATAGCGATAGCCGGAAAGCCATCAAACATATACGAGGGCTATAACGGAAAAAGCACACTCATAGCAGTAAGCGGATTGGATTTTCCGATTACCCATATCAATAAATTGGGTAATATTGCAAAAGAAATCTACGAAGAAAGGAAGCGGAACAGACAACAATCTGCTTCTAAATTGGAAGGATTAGACTTTTTAAAGGAAGAGAAAAAAGAACCTTTAAAAAAGAAAACCATGTCAAAATTGGATTTGCTAAAAAAAAGAATGGAGAGTTAGGAAACGTCAAGTATATATCAAGTGTACGTCAATGCTCGTCAAGAGCATGCTAGTACACGCAAAGAATAGGGCATAAGTATTTGATGATACTTTGTATAGATTATTCACAATATGCCATGACTATAGTTTGTTCCAGTGGCAGCAGTGCCACTGGGGAAAGGAAAATGAAAAAATAGTTGCTGAAACAGGATATTGAATTTAAGGAGTAAGAAGAATGAAGAATACGATAAATGAGGCAATAGAAGAAATGCTACAGTATTTTGATGAACATATGAAAGAGTTTGAGGAAGCATTAGAAAAAAAGGAGTATACAATAGCTGGAACTATTCAAGGATATCTTTTAGGGGTGATGCAATGTATTGTAATTGCCTATAAAAATCAAGGAGATAAAAAAATACCGAAAGAAGTAGAAGAGAGATTGGATAAGATTAATTTGCCATAAGTAACAGGAAAGAGGTTATTAAAAAATGGTTACTAATTTAGAAACTTTAGAAAAATATTGGAAATGTAACAAAATAGTCCATGAAACAGGAAAAACCATACAACAAGTATGGGAAGAGATTAACAATGAAAACAATGAAAAAACAGAGAGGAAAAAATGATGAATCCAGTATTTATTTTGCTAGTTATATTATTTATGACATTAATGTGGTTCTTATTATCTTTCGTCTTTTTCCCATTAGGACAATTATTGTTCTATTGCTGGGCAAAAGCAAAAGATGAAATGAATAAAAATCAAAAAGAAAAGGAGAAAAAACAATGAACAAAGGAACAGTAGGAGCAATCGCAGTAGGAGCAATTATTTTACTTGGAGGGATTTCAGCAGCGTTTTGTGCCAAAAGAATTCCAACAGGGTATGAAGGGGTAGTATATTCCATGAATGGTGGGGTACAGAACGAAACCTTAACACAAGGTTGGCATTTGGTATCGCCAACAAAAAAAGTAAAAGAGTTCACAATTGGAAATGAACAACTTTTACTAACCAAAGATAAAAGGGAAGGAAGCAAAGAGAATGATTCATTCAAGGTATCGACAGCAGATGATGCCAGTATAGCAATTAGCTTTCAAATGTCTTATCGGTTCAAACCGGAAAGACTAACTGATACATATAAAAAATACAAAGGAATGGACGGCGAGGATATAGTAAACAATCGTGTAAAAGCTGTCTTAAAATCAAAAGTATCAGAAATCACAACAAACTATTCCATGATGGAAATATATTCAGGGAATAGGTCTGAAATTAACGACAAAATAACAAAGTATCTAAATGAACAGTTTTCGAAGTCTTTTGGTATCGAAGTTATGGACGCATCCATTGTAGATGTGCATCCAGACAAAAAACTAAAGAAAGCGATTGACAACAGGGTAACTGCTCTGCAAAAGAAACAACAAGCAGAAGCGGAACAAGAAGAAATAAAAGTGAAAGCAGAAACAAAATTGATTAAAGCAAAAAACGAAGCAGAAATCAAAAAGACAAAAGCAGTTGCACAGGCAGAAGCAAATAAAAAGATTGCTGAGTCGATTACACCAGAATTGATTCAGATGAAAGAAGCAGAAGCCAGATTAAAACATGGTTGGATTACTGTCCAAGGGGCAGAAACAACAGTTGTAAAGGAATAATAAAGAATATAGGTTCTCGGAATCATGAGCCTTCCGACTAAGATTCGATGGTCAATGACGTACTTTAATAGAGCTTGTGTCACACAAGGATTAGAGATTCCGAGAGCCTATGAATATGAAAAGGAGAAACATGAGAAGAATACGGATAGCAAAGACGGCAACAGCAGAAGTTGTCGGTATAGAAAGAATAAAGGGTCTTGAGTTTATAATGTATAGTTGTTCCGAATGTGGATATGGAATAGAAGCAGATTATTGTTATTGCCCAGATTGTAGGGTAATCATAAAAGAAGAAAAAAGGGAGGAAATAACGAATGGCAGATAAATATATGCAGGGCAGGAATGACGGAATGGCATTTGCATTAAAAATAGCAAAAGAAAAAGGAATAGAAGGATTAGAAGAAGAATGTAGATATAGAGGTTGCACAAATTTGCCTTCAAGAGTGCCAAAGAGGGCAGCAGATGAGTTTGTGGAGCGAATGAAAAATAACACAATTGATACGATTCTAATGATGTCAGTTGCTGTTTTAAGAGATGAATTTGAGTTTGGAAAGAAACGATTAGAACGTTTCCAAGATCGATTTATATTAAAGACGGAATGTTTGATAGAAGATTATTGTACATGGGACGACATTCGGGAAGCACTGAAAGAAGAAACAGGGCTGGAATTAGGAATTAGAAAAAATGAATGAAAGGTAGGGAAAGAAATGAAGGTAAATAAGAAACTATTGAAAGGATTAATAAGCGGAATATTAATATTATCACTTACTGCCTGTACAGAATCAGAGAGAGTTACATACAACATGAAACAAGAGGCTGAGAACTTTAATGTTTTAAGAAGATTTGCAGTAATTAACACAAGGACCGATAAGGTCGAATTTGAAATGATTGGTGCTTTCAGCAGAGAAGATTCGTCTGACAGTCAGGTTACTTTGGTAGTTGAAATGGAAGATGGAACATATAAGCGACATATAGTCGGATTGAACGAAAATACTATGTATATTATTGAAGATTTGGGTGGAGCGAAAGTCAACAAGTACAAATATCAAGTAAATTATATTCCGGAATCAATTGTACCGATTACAATTACAGAACATGATTAAAAACCGTTACCAGAACAGTATGAGGAGATAATGATGAATCAAGAAGAAGCAATAGAAATCTTAAAGAAAAACTATCCCAAAACAGCAAAAAAAGGTTGATGGAATATACGTAGGTGGCTTTGATGATGTTGATTGTGAATTTGGGCAGGCACTTACAATTGCAATATCGTCACTAACAAAACAAATACCAAACAAGATAAAAGAAGAGCGATGGATTGATACAAAATGTGATTGTGGTTATACCTTTTCAGTCCATCACGGGGATGGATATTATTCTATCCCAAAAGAGAAGAAAACAAAGTATTGTCCTATGTGTGGACAGGCTTTGGATTGGAAAGTTTAAGGAGGTAGAGCAAATGGAGAGAATTGAATGTGAAAAATGCCATCATTCAGAATTTGACAATGACAAGATACGGTGCAAATCTAAAAAATGTCAGCCAGATTATGAAGATATGCGAGAGGCAAAAGAAGCATTATTACTATCTTTTCCGGGAAGCTTTATAAATGAGAGGAATGAATTCATTGCACATGTAAAGAGTAATCAATATTTCTTGCTTGATGATTGTGAATATCCGGAAGATATTGATTGTAAGGTGCTGGAGTGGTTTTCAAGAGCTGCTTGTAAAGGGCAACCATATAGCCAGGAATGGAGAAATATAAAGTGTAGAAAGTTTATGCTTGATGGCATAAACAACTATATGGATACCGGTTTTACAGAGGATGAAATGATGGAGATTTATACATACCTCGGCAATGCTTGTAATCATAAAAAGACTGTACGATTTATCGAGAGTGGATATGATTTTGATGAATTATGGAAGAATTGATTCGATAAACTGAAATTAGTAGAAAGGAGTAAGAGGTTTTCCCGGGAAGAAAAGACGTCTTTACTCCAAGAGAAAATGGCAAGGACAAAAATAGAAGTACCAGAAGGATTACAAAGCGATTATACAAGTATTGAGAAAAGAAAAAGCATTACATATCTGTATATTATGTGGACGGCTTTATGCTCATGGTTAATAATAAGTGCCATTGAGCGGAAAAAATAAAAAAGTGACCCAACATTTCCCGTTCGTAATATGATATTATAATATTTGTAATAGAATATCTATAACTAATAGAACAAAATATTCTATTACTAAGTCTGTAATATTCAGAAAAAGGTGCAAAGCACCTTATGGCAGAAGTAGTAGGACTAAAGGGTTCAAATCCCTATTCTGCCTTATTAATACAACAGGGGGATGAAAATGGAAAGCAAAGAAATTGAAAAAAAGCTGTGTTCAACACAGCAAATAAACAACGAAATAAAATATATGACAGAAGAATTGAAAAGATTAGAAGGGGAGTCATATGTTAAGGGCGGGAAAATAACAGGATTGCCGTCTGGTACAAAAACAAAAGATAACGTATCGGATAGAGCTATTAAAAAAGTAGAGCTAGAAGACCAAATAAAAGGAACGATAGCTTTGTTATATAAAGAAAGAAGAGAAGCAGAGGAAATAGTTTCTAATGCCAGGGAATCTGAAAAAAGACAGATTCTAAGATTACGCTGTATAAATGGTATGACATGGAAACAGTTGGCAGCAGAACTGTTCATGGACGAAAAAACAGCAAGAAAAAAATACAAGGAAGCATTATCGGAATTGGCAGCAGTAATATAAGAGATTAACATAGCACGAGTAGACAACTCGTGCTTTTTGTTTACAAAAAAGGAGAAAAAAGATGCTGAAAATGTGTGCATATTGTAAAAAAGTGCATGATTCTAAAAAAAATTGCCCGGAAAAAAACGAGGCTATAAAAAAACGAAATAAAAAAAACAAGAGTAAGTACGACAAATTTCGATGGACAAACAGATGGCGAAAGAAGGCAGAAGAAATTAAAGGAAGGGATTTGTATTTGTGTCAAGCATGTATACGAAACTTAGATGGAACAGAACGAAAATATAATAGCAATGAGCAATCAGTTCATCATATCATCGCTTTGCATGAAGACTTTGATAAGAGATTAGAGAATGAAAACCTTATCACTCTGTGTCGTACACATCATGAAATGGCAGAAGATGGGAGAATATCGAAGAAGGTATTGCTGGACATGGCAGCAGAACAAGAAGCAGAGAGAGGCACAGGAATAGATAGCATAACATTAGTCAAGGAAGGAATAGAAAAAAACAAATAGAATTTAAAATAAAAAGAAGATTTGAAATATACCCCCCTACTTTTTATACCTAAAAAATGTAGAGCTTTTAACACCGACTGGCCCCCTTCATTCATAAAATATTCCCACATCAGCTTTTAAACAATGAAAGGAAGTGAATGTAATGCCAACACCGCCAAAACCATATGCAGTACTCAAGGCAGAAAAAAAATCACACCGGACAAAAAAAGAGCTGGAACTAAGAGAAAAAGGAGAAAAGTCATTAACGAGCGGTGCTGCATTTAAAGAACGGGCGAAGACGAAAAATAATATAGTCGCCCATAAAGAATTTTTAAGGATTAACAAAATCCTTTCCAATATTGAAAAAAACGATGCACTATATGAACCTATCATTAACAGATATTGCGTTTTACAGGCAGAATGTGACGGGTTAGAAACAGAAAGGGAGTACCTGGTTGCACTTGTAAAGGAACTAAAGCAGACCTGGTCTGATATCAGTGCAGAAATAGACGACCCAGAAAGCAAAGCGGATTATCTTTTACAATTCACGAAAGAATTTACGAAATTAGTTGCGAAAATAGAAAAATTGGATAAAGATTTGCAATCCAAAAGAAAAATGTTGCTAGAAATAGAAAAGGAGTGTGTAATGACAATTGCGTCGGCTCTTCGTTGTATTCCAAAAAAAGTAGAGAGTGAAGAAAATCCATTACTAAAGGCGTTGGCAGATGATTAAAGAAAGCAAAGCGTATCAATATGCTATGTGGTGTATCAATCCACAAAATAGAAAGGTTGGAAAATATGTAAAAAAACAAGCAGAAGCATGGATAAAAATTGCAGATGGGAAAGATGCCGAGGCTTATATTGATGAAAAGGCATATAAAAAAATATGCAAAATATTAAAACTAATGATCCATCCTGATTTAAAATGCTCTATTTATGAAGGTTTAGAAGATTATGCGTGGTTTCTAATTACAGCAACCATGTGTACAAAATTAAAAAATGATGAAAATTTAGATATAAGATATTACGAAACAGCATTATTGGAGATTGCCAGAAAGAATTATAAGACCTTCAATTCCGCTGTTATTTTTATTATTTTAATGCTTACCGAGCCAATTTTTTCAAGATTTTTTAGTGTTGCTCCAGACCTTAAATTATCGTCTGAACTTAAAATGGCAATTCGAAAAATTATAAAATCAAGCCCTATTTTGGTGGATGAATTTAAGATTTTGCGTAGTCAAATCATATGCAAAATCACAGATAGCGAATATACACCGCTTGCTTATTCCAATGATGGAATGGATGGAAAGTTAGCACATGCTTTTTTAGCAGATGAAGCAGGAGCGTTAGATGAATACCCAGTGGAAGCCATGAGGTCGTCGCAGATTACATTATTATCAGGATTAGGTATTATTATTTCTACCCAATACCCAAATGACAACAATGTGATGATTGATGAAATTGACCGAGCAAAAAAAATATTAGATGGAGTTTCGAATTTAAGTAGTCGTTATTTTGCTCTACTTTATGAACCGGATGATGAATTTTTAAAAGATGATTTATGGCAAACAGAGGATTTGGTTATTTATCAAAGCAATCCTGTTACAGTAAATAATCAAAGAATGTTTGAAAAAGTAGTAGAAAAAAGGGAGCTTGCAATTTTATATGAAAATAAACGAGAAAATTATCTATGTAAGCACAACAACATCAAATATATCGGATTGGGGACAGAAGGATATATTGATATTGCGAAAGTAAAGGAATGCAGAATAGAAGAGGATTTACAGTTTTGGATTGGGAAAAGAGTGTTTTTGGGGCTGGACTTATCGCAGACAGAAGATAATACAGCCTTAGCGATGGTAACAGAATGGGAAGGAAAAATCTATGCGAAAGTATTTGGATTTATCCCAGAAGACAGAATTGCAATCAAATCAAAAAAAGAAAATGTAAACTATAAACAAATGATAAAAGAGGGATATTGTTTTGCCTGTGGAGATGAAGTAATAGATTATTCATTTGTGGAAGAGTTTATTACGGAACTAGAAAACAAGTATGGAGTTGAAATTATTCAAATTGCATACGATCCTTACAATGCAATGTCAACTGTTCAAAAATTAGAGGCAGCAGGATATGAGTGCGTAAAAATCAAACAGCACTCTTCTATACTACACATGCCTACGAAATTATTAAAAGAGTTTGTGTTGAAAAAGGATTTTTGCTATGACACGAATAAATTGCTTGAAATTAACTTTCAAAACGCCAGATGCACAGAAGACACAAATCTTAATAAATACGTAAACAAAAAAAGAAGTTCCGGGAAAGTGGACATGGTTGTAGCGTTAATTAATGCAATTTGCCTATTACAGCAAGAATTATTGTATGGCAGCAACTTTGTTGTCCAAACCTGTTAGAAAGGAAAGGTATATATGTTGTTATTTCATAAAAAAGAGGAAAGAGCAGAGCCAAAAGAAGAATCAAAAGAAGAAAGTGCGTTTGTAAATGCGTTGTTAGGAAATGACAATTTGACACGAGAAAAAGCATTGCAGATTCCGTCTGTGTATGCAAGTGTAAATAAAATTGGTGAAATAATTGGAACAATTCCAATACGATTATATAAAAAAGAGGAAAAAGAGGGAAAACAGGTTGTAAATGAGGTCAAACAAGACAATAGGTTATATCTGTTAAATGAAGACACAAAAGACACTATGACGGGTAAGCAATTTTGGAAAGCGGTGATAGAAGATTATTTTTTTGGCAAAGGAGCGTATATCTATATCAACAAAGTCGGAACCAAAGTTGCTTCGCTGCATTATGTAAGAGAAGAAGAGGTAAGTACAACAGAAATCATGAATCCAATCTGGAAAGATTACAAAATACTGGTTCGTGGTTCTATGTATGAACCTTATGATTTTATCAAAATTCTTCGTAATACAAAAGATGGAGCAAAGGGAATTAGTATGGTAGAAGAGCAGTCAACCGCTTTTAGTATCGCCTATGAATCAATGAGATATGAAAATAATCTCGTAAAAAAAGGCGGAAACAAAAAAGGTTTTTTGTTATCTGAAAAAAATTTAGCACAACACGCATTGGATAAATTAAAAGAAGCGTGGGAACGTTTGTATCGAAATAACGAAGACAATGTAGTTATTCTAAATAATGGATTAAAGTTCCAAGAATCTTCGAATACATCGGTAGAAATGCAGCTAAACGAAAACAAAGAAAGCAATAGTAAAGAAATGAGTATGTTATTTAATATACCAAATGCCATTATTAAGGGTAATGCAACAAAAGAAGATAATAAAAATTTTATAAAATATTGTATAAAACCTTTGACTGAGATTATAAGCAACTCGTTAAATCGTGACCTTCTGACTGAAAAAGAAAAGACAGAGGGTTATTATTTTGCCTTTGATCTAAAAGAAGTTAGCAGAGGAGATGTGGAAGAAAGATATAAAGCATATGAAATTGGAATTAAATCACATTTTTTACAACCAGATGAGGTTCGTAAAAAAGAAGATTTAGAGCCATTAGGAATTGATTGGATTGAATTAGGACTAGACTCAGTTCTTTACAATCCAAAAACTAAGGAAATATATACACCGAATACAAACGCAAAAGAAAATTTAGGAAAAACAACATTGAAAGGTGGTGAGAACGATGAGGATTGAACTTAGAAATGACAGTGTTTTGCTTGATGGCTACGTAAATGCAGTTGGACGTGATTCACGCCCCATTATTACGGTAAGAGGGAAATGCGTTGAGCAAATAGAACCAAGAGCATTTGAAAGAGCGTTGAAACGAGCAGAAAATATAGAATTGCTGTTGGATCATGATAAAAACAAAAGACTGGGTTCTACAAAAGAAGGAAATCTTAAGCTAAAAGAGGATAATATCGGTTTGAGAGCGATTTGCACAGTAACTGACCCAGAAGTAATTGAAAAAGCAAGAAAAAACGAATTAAGAGGCTGGTCTTTTGGTATGTATGTAAAAGAAGATACCATAGAAGAACGTAGCGAGGGAATACCAAGAAGATGCGTATCAGAACTGGAACTATTTGAAGTATCAATTATTGATACCAGAATGAATCCTTGTTATGTCGGTACCTCAATTGAACAACGAGCAGAAGAAGAAATCATAAAGGAACAGAGAGGAGAAGAGTTTCAAGCTACCACGGAAAATTTAGAAACTAAAAACTATGAAAAATATGAAAAGAGATTAAAGGCACTTTAGTGAGTGCTTATTTTTATGGAGGAAAATATGAACAGACAAAGAAGAGTAGCAGAATATAGAGCAGAATTAAAACTTCTATCAGAACAACGAGCAGAATTAAAAGAACAATTAGAGCAGATTATTGCAAAAGCAAAACAAGAAAATCGAGCTATTTCAGAAGAAGAAGCTACACAATTCGATGAATTAGAACAAAAAATCAAAAATATTGATAAAACAATCGAATTAGAAAATCGGGCGAGAAAGATTGGAGAGCCAGAGAAAACAAAAGAAAAAGAAAACATTGAACCAGAAGAAAAAGAAGTAAGAGCATTTACAGATTATATTAAGGGGATTGTTACAGAAGAAAGGTCAGACAGTAATTTTACAGTTGGGGATAATGGGGCAGTTATTCCTACAAGTATTGCAAATAAAATTATTGAACGGGTAAAAGACATTTGTCCGATTTTTGAGATGGCAACAAGATATAACGTAGGTGGAACATTGACAATTCCTTACTACGATGAATCAACGCAACAAATTACAATGTCATATGCGGATGAATTTCAAGAATTGGAAGCTACAAGTGGAAAATTAACCAGTATTTCTTTAACAGGATTTTTGGCGGGAGTACTTACAAAAATTTCAAAGAGACTGCTCAACAATAGCAATTTTGACCTAATGAATTTTATCATCAAAAAAGTGGCAGAATCGGCAAAAGAATGGATTGAAAAAGAATTATTGTTAGGTACCGAAACTAAAATAGAAGGACTTTCGAAAGCAACTCAAGTTGTAACTGCCAATTCAGCGATTGCCATTACAGTTGATGAATTGATGGATACACAAGATAGTGTACCAGATACATTCCAAAATGGTTCAATTTGGATCATGAACCGAAAGACAAGAAATGCAATCCGAAAATTAAAAGATAATGACGGAAATTATCTCTTAAATCGAGATATTTCTTCTAAGTGGGGTTACACATTGCTCGGAAAGGATGTTTATACAACTGATACAATGCCAGAGATGGGGGCAGGAAAAACAGTTGTATATTACGGAGATATGACAGGTTTAGCAATTAAAGTTACAGAAGACATAACTTTAGAGGTGTTGCGAGAAAAATATGCAACACAACATTCAATTGGTGTAGTTGCATGGCTTGAAATGGATTCTAAAATTGAAAATAATCAAAAAATTTCAGCCTTAAAAATGAAAGCAGAATAGGAGATGAAGCGGCATGGTGGTAAAGGCACTTATTAGCTTTTCAGGTCGCATTTCCATGTATGAAGGGGAAGAAAGGGACATCAAAGAAGATGCCCTTTTTTCTGACTTACTAAAGGCTGGATATATAGAACCTGTAAAGAAAGCGAAAAAAGGAAAAAAAGATGAAAGTTAGTGAAATAAATACGGATTACCTAAGTACATATCTAAAACTTGATGATCCGGAAGAGGAAACAATACAAGAATTAGAAGTAATGAAAATGGCAGCAGTCGAACTTGTGAAGAGCTATACAGGATTAACAGAAACAGAGATAGAAGAACATGAGGATATAACAATAGCTGCATTAGTATTAATAGGGGACATGTATGACAATAGAAACATGTACCTGGATTACAAAAATACAAAATTAAATAAAACAGTGATGTTAATTTTGGACATGTATTCGGTCAACCTATTGTAAGGAGTAATTATGGGAATCAATATCGGAAAATTAAATAAACGAATCACGATATTATCATATCAAGAAAGTGAAGATGAAATGGGGCAGTCAACACAAGAACTGAAACCATATAAAAGGGTATGGGCGACAATTAAGCCTTTGAGAGGAAGAGAATACTGGGAAGCTAAAAAAGTGCAAGAGGAAGTTGTATACAAAATCACAACGAGATACATAAAAGGAATTACATCAGATATGTTAATTCAATATAAGGAGAAAATATTTGAAATTAATTCTGTTATAAATGTGGAAGAATCAGATTTGATACTAGAAATGCAATGCACAGAGAAGGTGAAACATGGCTGATTTTGAAATCGACTTAAGCGGATTAGAAGAGTTGAAAGATGATTTGCAAAAAGCGGTAAAGGCATATCCCGATAAGGCACAAGAAACCTTAGAAGTACTAGGGAAACAATTCAAAAAAGATACAATAAAAGAAACGTATAAAGCAGTAAATAAAAAAAGTGGAAATCTTGTAAAGGGATATAAAGTTGAAAAAGTTCATGGATATGGAATGGGTATGGAAGTGGATTTTTATGCAAAAGCTCCGCATTTTCATTTGATAGAAAATGGGCATGAAATTATTCTTCCGAAAACGAGAAAAGGCAAGAGTAGAAAAAACGGAGGAAAAAATAAAGGATTTGTTCCAGGAAGACTTATCGTAAAAAAAGTAAGAGGAGATTATAAAGAAATTGTTCCAGAAAAAATGAAAAAGATGGTAGATGAAATATTAGAGGAGTGCAATTTGTGATAAGCGAAATTGAATTAAAAAAGGCTATTTTGGATCTGCTCAAAACAAAGTATCCGCCAGAAAGCTATAAATATTATGGGATTGAAGTTTCGGAAGGCTGTAAAAGACCTTCTTTTTTTGTTGATATGAGGCTGGAAAAAGAGCAGGATGCAACGGCAAATTTAATAAAAAAAGAGTATGCCGTATATATTACTTACTTTGCAGAAAAGGTAAATGAAACAGACAATCTAAAAAAAGTAGAAGAAATCCGTCAGTTATTGCGTTGTACAGATAATAAAAAACGAAAACGCGACATGACAATCAAAGTAAAAGGACGTTATATAAAAATTGAAAATTACCATTATGGGTATACAGGAGAAGCGAACAATATTTTACAAATAATGTTCGACTTCTCTTTTTTAGAATTTGAACCAGAGACAGAACGTGCCATGTTAATGCGTTCAGTAGAAATTACAGGAGGAGAGTGAAAAAATGGGAACAATCGGGATGCCGGTCATTGACATTACTTTCGCACAAAAAGCGGTGAAAGAAACAAAAAAACAGGAGCAGGGAACGGTTGCACTGATATTAAGAGAGGAATTGAAAGAGGAACAGAAAAGGAATTTTGAGGTATTACCAGATGATGAGATAGAAAAGCTGAGCCTATCAGAAACGAATAAAGAACAAATCAAATTGGCATTAATGGGAAACAACAAACGACCACAAAAAGCGATTTGTTACCTTATCGGAGCAGAAGAAGATTATACGGAAGCATTAAACTGGTTGGAGGTGCAACGTTTTCAGTATCTAGCTGTTCCAACAGTGGAAACAGATGGGAAAGCAAAAGTAATTGCAGATTGGATTGCAAAACAAAGAAAAAGAAAAAAAATATTTAAGGCAGTGCTTCCAAATTATGTGGCAGATAGCGAGTTCATTATCAACTACGCAACAGAAAAAGTGTATAAAAACGATGTAAGTTATACAACGGAACAGTATTGTGCCAGAATTGCAGGATTGCTGGCAGGAACTGACCTA
The DNA here is from genome assembly GCF_009696045.1 of Velocimicrobium porci. GTDB lineage: Bacteria > Bacillota > Clostridia > Lachnospirales > Lachnospiraceae > Velocimicrobium > Velocimicrobium porci. The sequence continues at coordinate 43,133 of NZ_VUMT01000005.1, forward strand.
AAAAGCTCCTGCACTTATGCAGTGTTAGAAGAATTAACAGACTGCACGAGCTTATCGGAAGAACAAATGAACGAAGCAATCGGAGAAGGAAAATTAATCGTATATCATGATGGAGAGAAAGTAAAAGTTGTCAGGGGTGTAAATTCTTTGACAACAGAAACAGACACAAAAGGAAGACAATTTAAAAAAATAAAAATTGTAGAAGCAATGGATGCGATTACAGAATCAGTAAAAAAGACAATACAAGACAAATACATCGGGAAAATGCCAAACTCATTCGACAATAAATGTTTGCTGATTTCGGAAATACAAGATTACTATACAGAGCTTATGAAAGAGGAAATCATTGCACAAGCAAGTATTGAGATTGACACCGAAGCAACCAAAAAATACCTAGAATCAATAAAAATTGATACGTCAGAAATGACGGAAGAAGAAATAAAAAAAGCAGAGACGGATGAAAAGGTATTCTTAAAATCAAAAATTAAAATCTATGACGTAATGGAAGAAATAACATTACCAATAGAAGTGTAGGAGGAAAAAAATGAAACACTATGAAGCGAGTCAAACAATCAATGGTTCCAATGGAGAATTATGGATTGACAACGAATACATTGCACAAATCACAGGATTAGAAGCGAAAGTAACAGTAGAAAAAGCGGAAGTTGTACAGGTAGGAAAGCGTTCCAAAGGATATAAAAATATCGGAATGGAAGGAAAAGGGACAATCAAAATGAATAAAGTAGATTCTTTTTTCATTAAAAAATTATCAGATGCGTTTAAAAAGGGGAAAACACCTACTTCCACCATTATTACTAAGCTAAGTGACCCAGACGCAGCGGGAACGGAACGAATTAAATTAACAGGCTGCACGTTTGACGAACTAACACTTGCAAACTGGGAAGCAAGAAAAATTGGAGAAGAATCCATTCCATTCTCATTTGAGGATTGGGAAATTATAGAAAGCATCTAATAAAAATAATTACATATCGAGAAGGAGAGAAAAAGAATGAATTTAGTTGAAAAGTTATTACAGGCAGATGTAAAAAAGGCAGAGGAATTAGAGCAGAAAACGATAAAATCAAAAAGACTAGCAAAAATTTTGGGCGAGTCCGATCCAGTAGAAATTACAATTCAAGAAATTCCGGCGAGAAGAATGAACAATCTTCTTGGGGAACAAATAGATAAAAAAGGAAACTTTGATATCGATAAGGCATTTGATGTAAAAGCGTTAACAATCGTAGAAGGGCTGGTAAATCCAAGTTTAAAAGATGAAAACATGTTAAAACATTTTGGTTGTGCAACACCAAAAGAATTAGCAATTAAACTATTCGGGAAGGAAATGAACATGATTTCTGATGAAATTTATAATTTATCATCAGAGGACAATGAGGAAATGGAAGAAACAATAAAAAACTAATTGAAACGGACGGGGAAGTACAGCTTATGTACTTCCTTTTCCGTTTCAAAAATATTCGTCCCATTGAGTATGCAAACATGGGACAAAACGAAAAAATGATTATGAAAATATTCATGATAAAGGAGCTAGAGGATAAGGAGAAAGAATATAACAATGTCTTAGAGGGAGGGGAATGATGTGTCAAGAATCATAGACGCTACACTTCGATTCACAGACCAATTCTCTCGCCCGATGAATAACGCAATTGGCAAGCTAGAACGCAGTGGTAGGCAGATACAAAGGGTAGGGAAAGACGTTCAGAAAATAGGACGCAATATGCAAAAAGTGGGTTCTGCTCTTACAAAAAGTGTTACGATGCCAATTGTTGCCCTGGGTGTTGGAGCGGTCAAAACGGCAGCAGAATTTGAAAAAGGAATGTCGAAAGTACAAGCTATATCTGGTGCCACGGAAAAGCAAATAGAAAAACTTTCTGCAAAAGCCCAAGAAATGGGTGCGAAAACAAAGTTCTCAGCAAAAGAAAGTGCAGATGCCTTTTCCTATATGGCAATGGCTGGGTGGAAAACAAAACAAATGCTTGGCGGAATTGAGGGTGTTATGTACTTAGCCGGTGCAAGTGGGGAAGATTTGGCAAAAACGAGTGATATTGTAACAGATGCCATGACAGCATTCGGATTAGAAGCAGATAAAACATCCGAAGTTATGAAAAACGGGGTAGAGAAAGAAGTCAATAATACAGACCGCTTCGTTGATGTATTAGCTCAAACTGCAAGACGAGCTAATACAGACGTTGGAATGATGGGAGAAACATTCAAATACGTTGCTCCAGTAGCCGGCTCATTAGGTTATTCGATAGAGGATACTGCTGTAGCCATTGGATTAATGGCGAATAGCGGAATCAAGGGAAGCCAAGCAGGAACACAGCTAAGGGCGGCTATGGTCAATCTAGTAAACCCAACAGACAAACAAAAAGCTATGATGGACAAGCTCGGCATCTCTATAGAAAAAAAGGGCGGAAAAATGAAGTCATTAATGGGCGTTATGAAAATGCTGAGAGATAAAATGGGAACGCTGTCAGATGCAGAAAAACAAGAAAATATTGAAACATTGTTGGGGAAGGCAGCGAAAGACTCTGCGAAAGAAGCAATTGCTGGAATGACAGAAGAAGAAATACGAAATAAGGCTGCATTGAGTGAAGGTTTGAAACTCATCAAAGATTATGATGAGGGGCAACTTAATAGTGCGTTAAGCAGCCAATATAAGAAAAAAGAACTGGCAAAAATGACCGAAGAGGAAAAACGAAATCTAGTTGCTATGAAACAAGGACAGATTGCAGTAGAAGGTCTGTCCAAAGCGGAGCAGGCAGGAGCAGCCGCTAGAATTATGGGAAAAGAAGCAATGTCTGGTTGGTTGGCTATTATCAATGCTTCGGATAAGGATTTTAAAAAACTTACAAAGGAAGTAAGAAACTCAAATGGTGCAGCCAAGGAAATGTATGACATTGCCAATAATAATCTTATCGGTCAATTAACTATACTAAAATCAACCGTAGAAGCCGTTGCTAGGTCTTTCGGGGAGAGGATGACGCCTCATGTGAAAAAAGCAGTGGAAAAATTGCAGGACTTGGCTGATAAGTTCAACAAGTTAAGCCCGAAACAGCAAGATCATATAATCAAGTTAGGATTAATGGCAGCGGCGGTAGGTCCGTCTATTTTCGCTTTTGGAAAACTGACAGATGGTGTCGGAAAGAGTATAGAAAAACTTGGAAAATTTGGAAGAAAACTTCCTGTAATATCAGGGAGAGCAAAAGAAGCTTCCCAGATTTTAAAAACAATCCATATTCCGGCACCGAAAGGGTTTGGTGTTTTAAGCAAAGGGATGAAAGGGATAGGAAAAGGAGTAAGTTTTTTACTATCTCCGCTTAAAAAAGCAGGAGCCGGAATAGTAACGTTTGTTGGAAAATCAAAGCTATTAAGTTTGCCGTTCAAAGCATTTAATAAAAGTTTTGGATTATTTGGGAAAATGACAATGAAATTATTTTCTCCACTTGCAAAATTAGGGGGCATGTTTGGAACAGTAGGAAAAGCTTTATTTACGTTTTTGGGTCCTACTGGTTCTGTGATTGCAGTCTTAGCGGCAATTGTAATAGGGGGAATATTGGTTTACAAGAACTGGGACAAATTAAAAAAGGCTGCAAAAAGTTTAGGACAAACCATAAAAAATGTTTTCTTAAATTCAGGGATTGATGTGGATAAGCTAAAAGAACGAATCGCGGGAATGAAAGAGTCCGCATCAAAAATGTTTGGCAATATTGGAAAATCCGCAAAAAAAATGAAAAAAACATTACAACCAATACTGTCGTTTATAGGGCATACATTTGTGAACGGATTTAAGGTTGCGTTTTCTGCAATTATTGGTTATGCAAGTGGTTTGATTAATGGAATTATAGAGATTGGTTCTGGAGTAATGAAAGCATTAGGAGGTATTACGGACTTCGTTTTAGGAGTTTTTACGGGAAACTGGAAAAAAGCATGGGGCGGAGTGAAAGACATTTTCAAGGGTACATTTCAAGCACTGGTTGGATTGTGCAAAACACCGCTTAATGCGGTAATTGGACTTGTCAATGGAGCTATTAAAGGTATTAATAAGCTGGGAATTGATATTCCAGATTGGGTGCCGGGGCTTGGTGGAAAAAAATTGCATTTTGAAGTACCTACAATTCCAATGTTATACAAAGGAACATCGAACTGGCAGGGCGGTACCGCTATGATTCACGATAGGGGTGCAGAGATTGTAGACTTGCCAAAGGGTTCAAGAGTATACCCACACGACAAATCGTTAAGAATGGCAAGAGAGGAAGGAAGAAAGCAAGGCGGCTCTTCTATTTCAATTGCAAAATTAGCAGACACAATCGTGGTGAGAGAAGATGCAGATATAGACAGAATTGCTGAAAGAATTGTAAAGAGAATTCTTGAAGTATCAGACAATACAGGAGGTGTTACGATTGCAGATATGGCTTAAAAAGAACGGAAAAGGGTTTCGGTTTCCTGTTCTACCACAATCAATCGAAGTAACAAGTCCACAACACAATGAAACAATTACGACAACAGCAGGTGGGGAAAAAAATTTAATTGGAAAGAAAGGATTGCGAACTTTAACGTTGCAATCCTTTTTTCCTGCCCAAAATTATTCCTTTTGCCAATATAAGGTAACAAAAAAGCCATGGGAATACATTAAAAAACTGGAATCATGGAAAGGGAGCGTGCTAACAATTACGATTACAGGCACCAATATACATTTTCCATGCACAATCGAAAGCTTGGTTTACGGAGAAAACGACAGCTCAAAAGACGTAAACTTTACAATTGAGCTAAAAGAATACAAACAAATAAAAGAAAAAGCAAAGAAAAAAGAAAAGAAAAGTAAAACAACAAAAAAAGTAACAACAAATGAAGGAAAACGTCCATCAAAAGAAGTGAAAACAAAAACATATGTTGTGAAAAAAGGGGACTGCTTATGGAATATCGCAAAAAGAGAAACCGGAAAGAGTGATAATTGGCGAGCGATTTACAATCAAAACAAACAAGTGATTGGAAGCAATCCGAACAAATTAAAAATCGGACAAAAGCTGGTGATTAAGATTTGAAAATAAAACTGGGAGAAACATGGATAACAGAATATGTCATGTCAGCAACATGGTCTGGCACAGATACACAATGCTCAAGGACATTAGAATTTTCTATTGCGAGCAACCATCACGACAAAAACTTTAAAAATCTGAAAATAAAATTAGGTGATATTGTACGTCTGTATGTCGGGAATAAAAGAGTGTTTCTAGGTGAAATAACAACAATAGAACGGACAGGCGAAAAAGGTTCAGCATCCATAAAAGCAATGGATTTCATGAATCACCTATTAAAAAGTAAGACAAGTCGAAATTTCCGTAATACATCGGCAGAGAACATAACAAGATCTGTTTGCAAGGAAATAGGAATCAAAGTGGGGGATATTGAGAAAACAAAAATCAATATTCCTAAATTTTATCCACGAGAAGAGGCTTATTACAACATCATATTAGGAGCGTATAGGAAAGCCAGTAAACAGACCAAAAAGAAATATATGCCTACGATGGACGGGACAAGGTTATGCGTCATCGAAAAAGGAACAGAGAGTGGAGTGTTGCTGAGTCAAGATGAGAGCATCTTATCAAGTAGCTATAGCAAGACATTGGATTCCATGGTGAACCAAGTTGTTATTTTTGATGAAAAAGGGAAACGCACTGGAGTAATCAAAAAAGACGATTGGGTGAAAAAATATGGAATCTATCAAGAAACGATAACGAAGGAAAAAGGTGTCAATTCAAAAACAGCAGCAGAAGCACTGTTAAAAGGAATTGAACAAAGTGCCTCAATTGAAGCACTTGGAAATATAAAAGCTACTTCTGGAAAAAGTATAAAAATACGGGATAAGGGAACGGGGTTAACCGGGAGGTTCTGGATAACATCCGATACCCATACATGGGAAAACGGGATTCATAAAATGTCACTTGAACTGGCATTTAAAAATGTGATGGAAAGTGTTTCGGTTAACACAGAAACGGAAGAACAGAAAAGTAGCTCAAACACAAAGACAGATAATGAAAAAATCAACAAAATCATTGAAACAGCAAAATCGTTTCAGGGAAAAGTGAAATATAAAATGGGGGCAAGTAACCCGGCTGGCGGTGTATCAGATTGCAGTGGTTTTACACAATATGTCTACAAAACGGCGGCAGGAATCAACATCGGACGTACAACGAATGAACAGGTTAAAAAAGGCTCAAAAGTAGAAAAAGCAAACTTAAAAGCGGGCGATTTGGTCATGTTTAAAAATACTTACAATAGCGGTTATTCTTATGGGGTAAGCCATGTAGGAATTTATTTGGGTAATAATCAGTTCATTCATTGCAGCTCTGGTGCAGGAACAGTAACAATTAGCAATTTGGCAGGTAGTTATTATGTTCAACACTGGTTGATGGGAAGGAGAATTGCGAAATGACAGGATATGAAAAATTAGTATTAATGATACGAGATTCGGCAAAAAAACAAAACAATGGATTACTACAAGGTGTAATGACTTCTTCCTCGTCCTGCAAGATTGGAGAGCAGGAATACCTACAAGACGACCTAGTGATTCCAGTAGAATATAAAAAGAAAATATGTTCGAGAGTTTTAATCGTAGATGGAGAAGATAGAAGTACATACATTGAACCATTGAAAAAAGGAGACGTTGTATTCTTATACCCGATAACAGATACTGAATTTTTGATAGTTGGGAGGGAATGATATGTTTCCGTATGATATAGATGATACAGAGGAAGAAACAGAAGAAATTGAAAAGGAAGATAGCGAACCAAAAGAGTACGAAATAGATTTCAAAACCGGACAATTAACTGGAAAAGTTGTAACAGGTTTGGAAGCAATCAAGACATGGGCATGGCTTGCATTACATACAGAGCGATATAGGTATCTTCAATATAGCTGGGATTATGGGAATGAGTTAGAAACATTAATAGAAGAACATTCGTGTAATCAAGAATATATCAATGCAGAAGCAGAACGGCTTATAACGGAGTGCCTGTCGACCAATGAATATATAACAGGAATTGAAGATGTGGAGTGTGATGTTATAGATGATAATGTCAGACTCCGTTTTCGTATTATTACAGATTATGGAGAGGGGGATATAGATGTTTGAAAATATGACATATGAAAATATTATGTCGGAAATGATGGATGATATGCCGGACGGAATCAACACACAAGAAGGAAGCCTAATTTACAATGCTTGTGCAAAACAAGCGTTGAAATTAGAAGAAGTCTATATTGCCCTAGAGTACATATATGAAAATCTAACACCGGAAACGATGGATGAAGAGCATCTTTTGTCTTATGCAAAAGAGCGAGGAATCAAAATAAAACAAGAAACAAATGCGGTTTTACAGGCAGATTTTGAACAGGAAATTGAAATAGGAACTAGATTCACACGAAATGATCTTGATTATATGGTTATAGAGAATATAGAAGGATATTCGTATAAATTAAAATGTGATACCGCAGGAACAATAGGCAATACAATGTTTGGGGAATTGTCCCCCATTGACTATATTGAAAATTGGCAAGGCGGAAAAATAACAAAGTTATTGATTCCGGCTGAAAATGCAGAATCAATCGAAGAAATAAGGAAAAAAATCCTTAATTCTTATGATGTAAAAGATTTTGGCGGGAATCGTTCCCAATACATTAAGTTTTTTCATGATTTTGAGGGTGTAGGAGCAGTAAAAATAAAAAGAAGAGAAAAAGAAACAGGATACATAACAGCGACTATTTTGGATGCGAATTATAACGTCCCTTCTCATGAATTGATTCAGAGAGTCCAGACAGCTATAGACCCAGAAGAAAATCACGGAGAAGGGGAAGGTTTTGCACCGATTGCACATTCGGTAATTGTGTATAGTGCAAAGGAAAAAAAGCTTAATATAAGAGCAAAAATTCAGTTTCAAGAAGAAACAGAAAAAGAAGGAATGAAAAGTTATATAGAAAGTGCGATAGATGGGTATTTAGGAGAAGTGAGGAAAGGGTGGGAAAATTCAGAAAAACTAACTGTACGAGTTTTCCAGATAATTGCATGTTTGGCAAAATTAGATGGAATCATGGATATAAATTCTGTTGAAATTAACGGAAGCAACGAAAATATAGAGCTAGAATGGAACGAAGTTCCAACAAGGGGAGAGATTGATGTCATTTAATGCACCAAAAATAATCGAAAACATAAAAGAAATAAAAATCATTTACGAATTAAATGATAAACGAGATGAAAAATTAAATGTAGCATTAAAGAAAATAGAAAACAATATGACCATTGATACAGCAACGGAAGAGTTGATGGAAAAATGGGAAGCAATTCTGAAAATAAATAAAAGTGATACAGATACATTAGATGAAAGAAGATTTCGAGTAAAAAGCAGAATCTTTCAAAAACTGCCTTATACAATACGTGGATTAAGGCATAAGTTAGATTCTCTATGTGGAGAAGATGGATACATTTTGGAAATAGATCATGACACGGAAAATATCACGTGTTATGTACAACTATTTCAAAAAGTAAAATTAAAAGAAGTAAAAAGCATGTTAGATGCTATTATTCCGCTAAATATGACGATTCAAGTAAAATTAAAATACAACACATGGGGAGATATGAAATCGACAACATGGAAAAAAATAAATAAATATAAATGGTGTGAAGTGAAAGAGGTAGTGATAGATGCGAAGAATTAGAGAAATTAAAGAAGATGAAATCGTTGATGTAGCTGTTTTGAATGATAATTTTTCAGCTTTGGAAGGGAAAAAAGCCGACCGAACCACACAGAACCCAGTAATTCTCCTAGCCGCGAATTGGACAGGCGAGTCAGCACCCTATACCTACACAATCGAGCTGGAAGAAGTAACAGCAGACAATACCATAACCCTTGTGCCTGCAGAGAATATTACAGCGGAACAATACACGGCTCTCCAGTCAGCACAGATAGAGGATGCAGAGCAGACAGCCGGCACGATTATCCTGCAAGCACAACATAAGCCGGCAATTGACATACCGATACTTGTGTTAATCGGAGATACCAGTGTACCGAGTGCCGGCGGAGGTGCTACGATACCACTCATTAATCACTTACTGACAGAGAACGCAGGAGTAGGAGCATTAGACGCTTATCAAGGGATGATTTTGGACGGAAAGATTGCTTGCCTTAGCAATCCTAACCTGTTGATTAATCCTGACTTTCAAATTAATCAGAGAGGAGAGAATACTTACTCTTCTAGTGGTTATACGGTTGACCGATGGATGATTCCAGATGGTATTTCTCTGCAAAAAAAAGTATATACAAAGCTCTTGAATCTAAGTACTCAAGAAGCTTGTATGTGGGTAAAGCAACCATTTGAATATCAAAAGTTTGCACACACGTATACCTTATCTATGAAAATAAAAAAAGATAGAGCAGACTTACAGTGCCGAATTGAAATATTTGGTAGTTCGAAGTCTTATTCCAAGGAAAGTAAAGAGACTACCGATTGGCAGATTATAACAGTAACTGCTACAGATTGTAGGCCCGAATATGTATCGATTATTACAGATAGAGGGGCAGCAGAAGGGGACTTTATGTGGATTGAATGGGCGAAATTAGAAGTCGGTTCACTAGCAACCCCGTTTGTACCACCGGACCCTGCAACTGAATTGTTAAAATGCCAGAGATACTATGAAAAAATAGATTCTTATGTTGTTCTGCCATATGCAGATGGTGGGTTGTCATCAATCCCGTTTAAAGTAGAAAAACGACTTTGGCCAACTGTAAAATTAGAAATAAAAAATGCTGGGAGTACAGCAACTACATCATATGAAGAAGTTGTAGCAAATTGTAGCTGTATTTCAAAAATAATTTCCAGTGCTGTATTGAAAAATGATATAGGATATTATGTTTCTGGTACAGTAGATGCAGAAATCTATTAGAAAGGGGTGAGAAAATGCCAGTCAATATTCATTTTAACCGCAATCCAGGCGGTTATGAATTAGCAAACAACCTAGAAACAGAAATTGCTGGGGTTGCTGCACTAGATGCGGTACAGGGAAAGAAACTAAATGATAAGATTAACGAAGCACTCGGTGCACAAGCTTTAGAACATTTTACCAAATTCCCATCTGATATGTGGAAAGGAAGAATAACCTATCATCGAATTTTCGGAAGCGTTCAAGGAGAGTATGACCCACTTCCAGGAGACCATAGATGTTATCATTATAATGCAATTACATATGGAGAAGCTAAAAGATGTACGCAAATTGCGATACAAGCTTATTACAGCGAATCCAAAGATATATATCCAAACGGATATGATAAAAAAGGATTCTATATTCGAACGCAGCACGATGACCTAGTATCGAAATGGACACGTATCATGACAAGTGATGACAGAGAAGTTCTGAAACCTCAAGAAGTTCTACAGTTACAAAATGGCTTTGAATTTTGGGGTGATTCAACTTATGGAGTAATCGGAAGAACAGGAAATTTGGTTCACATTAATTTCTTGCTAAAAGGAGGAACAGGAACACCCGGAGGAATAATATGTGAATTACCATATATTCCACTAAGCAATGAAATTCATTGTTTAAGTTTTGGAGATAAAATATTTGAAATAAGGACATTAAAGGATGGAATAATCAAGCTTGAAGGCGGTCTACCTTCCGAAGATACGAGTACTTGTTATTGCATCGAGTGTAATTATATATGTGTGTAAATAGAATGTAGAAAGGAAGAAAAACCATGACAAAAATTAAATTATTAGACAACACAACCTTAACATGCAAAGCAGTAGAAATCCAGAACGGGACATTAGTTTTGGAAACCACAACCGAGAAGACAGCGGAGGAATTACATAGAATATTCAGTAACAAGAGTAATCTGAATATTATCGAACTGCAAACAGAATCGGGAACAACCTTAGGTAGTAAGTACGGATTTGTATGCTATGCCGGAATAACACTATTAGGAGATGGATCTAAGAAAATTGAGTTGATCCAGGAGAAAGACCCAACAGAACAGAGATTGACAAGAGCAGAAACCCAAGCCTTACAGGCAAGTATGGATTCGAACAAGGCGGTAGAACAGACGGATAAAGTAGTAAATCAAATCAAAGAATTACAAACTGGAATGGAACAGGCGGTGGCAGAACTAACTATGTCATTATCACAGACACAACCAGCAAATGAAGAAAAGGAAGAAGGTGAAGCAGATGTTCAATAAGAATAGTATTGTAGTTCGAATTTGGGTGGATCTAATCAAAAAAGGTACCTACAAAAAAGAACAGGTACCAAAGTTGCAAAATCTACAGGAAGTCGTATACAGTCTTTTAGAAGAGCCGGCAGAGTAATTGTTTGGTTCTTTTTTAGTTTAAAAAGAAAGGAAATGGAAGATGGAAACAATTATAGCAGCAGGAATCTCAGCAGGAGTTACATTATTAGTTTGTGTCATCAACAACCGTTATCAGAGTAAGGAATTGATAAGCCTTATCACTTATCGTATAGGGGAACTAGAGAAGAAGGTGGACAAACATAACAGTGTTGTAGAGCGAACTTTTCGTTTAGAAGAATCGACTGCATTGCAAGAAGAAAAGATAAAGGTTATTAACCACAGAATCGAAGATTTAGAGAGAGGGTGAATAAAATGGAATTACTAAATGATTATGTAGTGGTGGTTGTTATGGCTATTTGTATGGCAATTGGATATATTATCAAAACTAGCCTGGAATTTATTCCAAACAAATACATACCGCTTATCATGGCTGTAATGGGAGTTATTTTGAACGTATGGCTGAATAAGAATTTTACACCTGAAATACTATTAGGTGGATTAGCGAGTGGACTCGCTTCGACTGGGACATATGAAGCAGTAAGAAATATTAAGAAATAATTGCCTGGAAGAAATAACCATGCTACAATAGAATACAAGGGATAACCGTGTACAGGGTAGTTTGACCTCTCATCACACAAAAGATGGGAGGTGGTGCATATGACAACATTTGAAGCAATCTATTTGATGTTGACATTTGGAACTTTCGTTCTAGCACTGCTTGCCTACATAGAAAGTAGAAACAAGCATAAATAAAAAATAACTACCCTTTGTCTTGACCGGACAGGGTAGTTATTTTAAACCCAATATTGAGGTCAACCACTTTGTGGGCGGTTTTCCCGTTTCTAATTTAACTATAACACAAGAAAATAAATTTTACAAGTAGATTCGGCACTCTTCGGAGTGTCTTTTTTGATGGAAAGGAATGATAGTATGAAAATAAGTCAAACAGGAATCAATTTAATCAAACAATTTGAGGGGTGTTATTTAACTGCATATAAATGCCCTGCTGGTGTTTGGACAATCGGCTATGGTACGACTGGAAAAGTAGACGGAAAGCAAATTTGCAGTGGCATGAAGATAAATAAGCAGAAAGCAGAGCAGTTGTTAAAGAAAGACCTGGAACAATTTGAAAAGGCGGTAAGTGCTATTGTAAAAGTTCCAATCAATCAAAACCAGTTTGATGCACTGGTATCGTTTTCTTATAACTGCGGATCTAGTGCATTAAGAAAAAGTACACTGTTAAGAAAACTGAATCAGAAAGACTATAAAGGGGCGGCGGAAGAATTCTTAAAATGGAATAAAGCCGGTGGAAAGGTCCTTGCTGGTCTTGCTAGAAGAAGAGAAGCAGAACGAAAGCTGTTTCTAGCCTCTAGCGGTGCGAAAGAGCCATCAAAAACGCATAAGACAACTTATCTTACAGTTACGGCAAATAGTGGCTTATTATGCCGAAAAACAGCGTCTATAAATGGACAAGTATTAGGGACATTTACAAAAGGAACAAAAGTAGAGTTATTAGATGGAAACAAAGAAATTTGGTATAAAGTCAAAGGAAAGTGTGTTGCCGGAAAAGTAATTGTTGGATATTGTAGTAGTCGGTATTTGGAATAAATTTGAGTTGACATTTTTAGTTCGTTGATATATAATGATGTTGTCAACGAAAGTTGTGGATTGAAACAAATATATAAAAATAAAAAGTCGAATCCATATAGGATTCGTGTATTGTTTAAAAGCCTTGGAGATGTACTTCAAGGCTTTTTGTTTATAAGAAAAATTTACAAAAAATCAACAACAAAAGCATTGCTGATAATTATTTCATCCTCATCGTTGCCGCCTCGTGGCATATCGCCACATATAACGGCATATGTGTCACAATCACTCCCGTACCTATAGACTTTCTTTGCGGCTATTTCTAATTTTTCTTTAATTTCATCCTCATCGTCAAAGCCGAGATCAATATATGTATCAATTGTACACACACCACTCAATTCTACTGGTTCTTCATCTATATCGTATTCTGCAATATCATATGAAGAACAATCATATTCTATATTCCAATCGTAGGAATTCCTGCAATAACTGCCAATGGAATAACTTTCAGATTCGTCCGGACACAAGCGGCGAAGACCAATCGTGTCAAAATGCCTACTTCCTTTCACTCCAAGATTTCTATTTCTTTCCTCTTGCAATTCTTTTATCTTTTTAATTACCTCTTTCATTTTGTTATACCCCCCATTAATAATTTTCGTATCCATATGTAACCGTCCTTATATTTTTGAGATTTGCTTTCATGATGTTCACTCGCTTTCTTTTGGTTGTTTGATCTTGTAACTTTATTGTAATATATAGTGGACATATATGCAATAGTGAAACTGTACAGATATAGAGAACATATTTTGTGCACATTTTATATAGTGGACATATAGCTAGGTGTGATATTATATAGTGGATAGCGAGGTGATAAAATGCCATACACAGAAGCCCAAAAAAGGGCAAGCATGAAGCATATAAAGGAAAAGACAGATGATATACGTCTGAGGGTGAAAAAAGGGCTAAAAGAAAAATATAGGAATGAAGCTAAAAAAAGAGGTATGAGTATGACGCAATTTATAGTAGAGTGCGTCGAAAAAGAAATAGAAAAACATTGACTTTATTATAAAAAAGAGAGAAGAAATGACAAGCGTTTCCCTCTCTTTTTTATTTTGCGACCAGATCGAATTGTAATTGGCGAAATAAGAGATGGGACTGCTGCATGGAATTTGATTCATGCGATGTCAAGCGGTCACGATGGAAGTATTTCTACCGGGCATGCGAATTCCGCACAAGATATGCTTATGAGATTATCACTTTTAATATTAGCATATCAAGAGATGCCTTTCATTGCAATTGGAAAGCAAATTGCTTCTGCCATAGATATTATAGTACATCTTGGAAGAATCAGGGACAAGACCAGAAAGGTATTGGAGATTAGTGAGGTATTAGGATGGGAAGAGGGAGAATATATCGAAAACACATTATTTCAATTCAAAGAAGATGGAGAAAAAGATGGACGGGTACAAGGCAGATTAGAAGCGACAGGGAACCAGCTTCAAAATCTTCAAAAAATTGTGAAGGCAGGCATTTCTTTATAGGGATTTTACTAGTATGTTCTTTAGCGTATCTTTTTTATGAAAGTGTGATTGCAGTTATATTATTTTCACCCTTTGTTTTTGTATATGTAAAAAAGAAAAAAGAGCAGGATTTAAAACGGGAGCAATGGGAGTTAAATTTACAGTTTCGGGAAGTTTTAACTGCTATGGCAGGAGCACTAAATGCGGGATATTCATTAGAAAGCAGTTTTGAAGAAGCGCTTTTGGATTTAAAGCCTTTGTATTCTGACAATAATCGTATGATGAAAGAGTTGAAACGAATAATATATGAACTAAAGATGAATCAGACGGTTGAATCTGTACTTACTGATTTTGCGAAACGCAGTAAAGTAGAGGATATTGAAACATTTGCAGAAGTAGTTGCAATATCAAAAAGAACAGGAGGTGATATGATACAGGTGATTTCACATACGGCTAGAAACATTGGAGATCGAATTGAAGTGAAAAGACAAATTGCAACAATGACGGCCGCAAAAAAATTAGAAGTAAAAATAATGAGTAGTGTTCCGGCAGGAATTATTATCTATATGAAGCTATTTTCAAAAGATATTATGGGAGTCTTATATCACAATATAGTTGGTATCGGAATCATGAGTGTGCTTTTGTTATTGTATATCAGTGCTTATCTATTATCTATACGGATAGTGGAAATTAGTCTATAAAGGATGGTGGCGGAGTGGAAAAAAGAATAAATTATTTAAGACAAAAGCTGCAAAAACTGAGTCCTTTAGATGATCCAACGGAGGTGTTTCAGCGATTTTTAAAAAGACAGGCATTTCGCGCTATACTGTGTTGTCTGGGAGGAATTCTATTTAGCTTTTTGATTCTTTTTTCTGGAAGACAGAAAGAACTTTGTTATAAAAATAAAATTGAACGCCCACCATATGGAGAAGCGGACAAACAAGTAACGCTTTTGATAAAACCAGAGGATGAAGCAATTGAAGAAGAACAGATTACATTTGAAATATCGCCTAGAGAATATAACTATGAAGAATTTAAAAGAGAAGTAGAAAAAGGAAAACAATACGTGAATCAAACGATTTTAAACAATAATCAATCATTTGAGAAAGTTAAAAGTAATTTGTTTTTTGCGGAGCGGGTTGAGAATTCTTTTTTACAATTGCAGTGGCATACAGACAAAGAAGCAGTTGTATCCTCAGAAGGAGAAGTAAATAATTTTAACTTAAAAACTAAAGAGCTGGTTACAATTACGGTGACTTTTTTATATAAAAAATATGAGGCATCCTACCTTTTAATGATTTACGTATATCCGCCTGACTTATCAATAAAGGAAGATTTTCGGTACAAATTAAGACGGGCAATTCAATTAGCCGAGGAAGAACGAACGAATAAGATGGTTTCACTTCCAAAGCAAATAGATGGAAGAAAAATGATATATTCAGAACCAAAGCTTGATTGCAAATTGTTTGTTTTTATACCAGTTTTAATAGCTTTTATAATTTTTGAAGGTGCAAAAGAAGAGTTAAAACGAGCGGAAAAAAGGCGTAATCAGCAATTAAAAATAGAATATCCGGAAATTATGAACCAGATTGCAATCTTGTTGAGTGCAGGGATGACAATTCGTGGAGTATTTCAAAAAATAGCAGAACAATATGAACAAAAAGGAAAAAAGGGAAAAAGAAATTATGGCTATGAGGAGATTGCAGTAACCTATTATGAGATGCAGAATGGACTGTCAGAGGCAGAAGCATTAGAACGGATGGGAGAAAGAATTCAGATAATGTCTTATCGCAAATTAATGACATTATTATCCCAAAATGGAAAAAAGGGAAGCAGAGATTTAATTAATTTACTAGAGATAGAAGCTTATAGTGCATATGAAGAGCGAAAGGAGATGGTAAAGACATTAGGAGAAGAAGCAGGTACAAAACTTTTAATTCCTATGCTAATTATGTTGATAATTGTATTAGCAATAATTATCGTACCTGTCTTTATGACATTTTAATTATGCTATAGAAGAGAAATGCAAAATAGTTTATAAAAAAAGGAGGCACATGGATGAATCAGTGGAAAGAATTTTGGAATGAAGAAGATGGAGTTGGTGTTGTAGAAATCGTGTTAATTTTGGCAGTATTAGTTGCACTTGTATTAATATTTAAAAAGCAAGTAAAGGCATTGGTTGATGAAGCATTTAAAAAGATTGGTGAAGATAAAAAATCTATTATTTCATAGTAAAATTCACAGAAAGTTGGTGCAGAATGTGTATACTCTTACAAAACAGCAATTTTTGTGTGGAGAAGTTACGGTTTTTTTGAGCATTGTTCTTATACTGATGCTATCTCTAATCGGTACATTATTAGAGTCCGCACGAATTGATGTAGCAAAGGGAAAAGCCTCTCGGATATTGGACAATTCTATGAATTACATTTTTTCGGAATATTGCAGACCTTTATGGGAAGATTACCATGTTTTTTTTCTGGAGGGCGAGGATTCGGAAGAACTTATGAAGAAAAAATTAATTCCTATTCTTGACCAGTGTGAAAAATTTTCTTTGGAAATGGAGAATCAGGAACAAAATTTTTTGAAGCTTAATATGCTTGGGTTGGAAAAATTAGAAACAGAAATAGGAGATTTTATTTATGCAGATAGTAAAGATGGAGCTGTCTTTGGAAAAGAAGTTACAGAATACATGAAATATCATTTGTTGGAAAATGAAACGATAAAGGAACAGAAATTTTTTCAAGATTTTTCTACGATGAATCATACGATGAAGGTGATTCATGAACAGTTAAAAGCAGAAAAGAAAATGGGGGAATATAATAAAAAGATTCTTCAGATTATCGGAGCAATTGATGGGATTTTTGTTGGAAAAAATGGTATAGAACGTTCTTGGAGCGGAAAGCTTAAAGCACAGCCGGATTTTGTCAAACAGATCTGTCCTGATGTACCAACGAAAAGAAATGTCGGTATATCAAATGATGAGATATGGCAACTATTAAAGTCATATTATATAAATCCAATTGTATTGCTTGAAAATATGGAGAAGGAATTACGCAATTTAGATGAAAAGCGCAGAGAACGGGAGGCAAAAGAAAATGAAAAAATGGAACAGAATGACAAAAGAAAAGAAGAAACTTTTATCCGATTGAGCAAACTGGATTTTCCTAACAAATTAATACATAAAAATGCGGAACAAAATAAATTAGTAACAAAGATAAAAGAAATTATTAACATAATAGAGCAGATTGAAAAATTATATTCTGACTTAGAAAAAGAAGAACAAGAAAAAACGAAACTTATGAAGCAGTGGAAGAATGTTTATAATCAAGAACGAGAAAAACTTCCACTTGAGTTTCAGAGCTCTATGGAAAAAGAAATGAATTGCATTAGTAATGAGAGTGGGGAACTGTCAAGAATTAAAAATAATATTTGGAATATAAAGCCCTATTTAATTGAAAATAAAAAAATTTTACAGCAGGCACAGGTGATAGGAAGCGTAACATGGGGAGATGGAGAGCAAGAAATTAAAGATAATCTGCGCCTAGTGGCTGAAGTAAAAAATATAATAAGCAAATATCATGTAAAGGAATTAGCTTTTGACTATAAAGGTTTTATAAAGAAAAAAGAAAAAAATCCAATAAAAAGTATACCAAGTGATATGAAAAAAGGGGTCTTGCCATATGTAATTGAAGATACTAATTTAATTTCTAAAAAGGAAAAACAATACGACACAGACAATCCAACAACTGATTGCAAAATGAATAATTTTAGTGATTTAGGGAGCATAAATGAATTTAACAAAATATTTAATGGAGAACAATGGTTGAAGCAGCTGGTAGAAGAAAAACTGGATTCAATTTGTTTATCAAAGTATATCAAATCCCATTTTAACAATTTTCATAAAGCAGGTGAAAGAACAAAAAAAGCAAAGAAAAAGATAGATACGATAGATAAAAATGAAAAAGAAACAATTTTAGATTATGAGCAAGAATATATAGTCGGAGGTAAAAAGAGCGATTGGGACAACTTGGAAACGGTAGTTATGCGATTACTTTTAATGAGAGTTATCTTTAATTACTATTATTTATTTACTGACAAGCAGGCGTCAACAAAAGCTTATATAACGGCACAGGGAATAGTGGGATTTACATGTATGGAACCTCTTGTTCAGTTTACGAAGCAGTTGATTTTATTAGTATGGGCAGTAGAAGAAGCAATTATTGATGCAGGTGGATTGTTGGCGGGAAAACAAATAGCGTTATGGAAAGATAAGGCTTCATTTATGATGAAGTATGAAGAACTTTTGAGATTTAATAAAAAATTCGTACACAAAAAAATAAAAGAGATTCCAAAAGGAAAAAAGATGATTTTGTCCGATTACCAGTCATATTTGGGATTTTTAATAAATTTTACAAAGTATAAAGCAAGACTGGAACGGACAATGGACGAGATTGAAGACAATATGCGTATTCGCTATGATGAAAATTTTAAATTTTCTTCTTGTGTTTATGGATTTTGTGCAATTGAAAAATATTATTTAGCACCAAAATTTTTGCAGTTGCCTTTTGTGGTCAACTTTATAAAGTGTGATAATTCTGGTTGGACAATAGAAGAATCAAAGACACAATGTTATTGAAGAAAAAAGAGGCGGGGATAAACAGGGACATCCTTTCGATTCCTATAAAAAACTATAGTTACAAAGAAGCACTCTCAACACAGAATATCCCTTAATTTTCCGAAAGGATGTCTCTGTTTATCCTCGCCTTAGAAAGAAGGAAAACTATGAGAACAAAAGATTATCGAGGTTCCATGACGGTTGAAGCTTCTTTTGTACTTCCAATTTTCTTTTTTGCAATTATGTTTTTTATTTATTTCTTTCTTATTTTATCGGTTCAGACAATTGTCGGAGAAAGCTTGTTGCAGACAGGTAGATTTTTATCGAAGTATGGAACGGTAAGGGAAATAAATAAACCAACATTACAAGTAGAGTTTCAAAAGAATTTGAGCCTTAATTCTTTAAATTCGTCTTGTATAAAAGGCGGAAGATTAGGAATAAGACTTATTTGTGAGCGTTCGGGAATAAAAGAAGAAGAGATAGTAATATCCGCAGTATATAAAATTCGGATACCGGTTTTCGTTTTTAAGGTTTCATCCATTTCTGCAAAGCAGACATTGAAAACCAGATTATTTATAGGGAAGAATATGAAGAACAATAGTGGTGATGGGGTGGAAACGGAAAAAGAAAAAAATGATGTTATTGTATATATAACGGAAACGGGAGGAGTTTATCATAAAAACAAAAATTGTAGTCACTTAAAATTATCCATAAAACCTATTTTGTTTGATGCAATAGAGCAGGCTAGAAATATTGAAGGGGGAAAATATAAAAGTTGTGAGCGTTGTGGAAAAAGACAAAAGAAACAGGATATTGTATTTATTGCATTAGATGGTGACAGATATCATACCTCACTACAATGTTCAGGACTAAAGAGAACAATTATAGGGATTAGCTTGCAAAAGGTAAAAGATTGGAATTGTTGTAAACGATGTGGATAGAGAGAGAAGGTAAAATGAAATATTATTTTATTTTTTGTTTATTAAGTATTTGCGGGTGGTTTGATTTGAAATATAGGGAAATTCCACGTATTACGTTGTGCTTTGGAGCAATTGGTGCTAATTTACTTCTTATAATTCAGATTTTTGAAGGAAATAAGGTCTGGTGGGATTGCTTGGGTGGCATGTCAGTAGGAATTGTATTGGTTTTAATAAGTATTGTGACGAATCAGCAGATAGGAATTGGTGATGGTATTTTGTTTGTACTTACAGGAATTGGACTTGGAACGATTGAAAATATTATTTTACTTATAAGCAGTTTATGTATAACGGGTCTAACCAGCTTGGTGTTGTTAACAACAAAAAAAATAGGAAGAAAAACTGCATTGCCCTTTATTCCATTTGTTTGGGCAAGTTTTGTTGCTGAAATATTTTTTAATCGATTTCTATAACAAAAAATAAGAGGTTGAATTAGAAAGACAGGAATGTAAGGTTGAAAACACGGAAAGAATATTGGATTAAAAAAAGAAAGACAAAAATAAAAGGAAGTTTTACAGTAGAGGCAGCATTAATTCTTCCCATTATTTTAAGTATTATTTTTTCGCTTTTCTATGTAGTATTTTATGTACATGATAAAGTGAGGGCAGAAACGGGATTGTATCAAACGCTTCGGGCGACAGAGCAGGAAATATATGTAAGAAAAATGGGGTATAAGTGGGAAGATAAGCACTTTTTATTTGACCAAGGTTTTTTTCTACTTAGAAAAGAAAGTGAGAGCAATGAAAAAGGTGTTATTTTTATAAAAGAGAAAATAACAATGAAAGGAAGATGTTCGATTGTTTATTTGGAACAATGGTTAAAGTCGATAAGGCTGGAGTTTAAACGAAGTTTGCGAATGGTCTTATACAATCCGACTGAATTATTAAGGTTTAAAGAGAGTTTATTAGAGGATGAAACAGAAGATAAGGTTATCGATAAGCAATTAGAATATGAGCAGAAAAAAATAGAACGGATAAAAGATTTGATGAGATAAATCAAAGTATCGTTTTGAAGTAAATTCGAGGAAACAGAGTGAAAATGAAATAAGTAAGAAAAGGTAGAATAAGAGGGGAGAAGGATGGAGTATAAAAAGGACTTTCATAAGAACTATTTGCTTTTAAATGGAAAGGCGGAAGAAGGAGAGCATTATAGCATGCAAATGATTCTTCAGAAAGCTGTGCCGTATGTACTACCGTTGAAAGTGCAACAGTTGAATGAGGAGGTCAGCTATTGTTATGATATTACAGGTCTGCAATCAATCAAAGAGTTTGTAGAGAAAAATTTGTTAGGAAAGCAAATAGTAAAGAATTTATTTCATTCTATTTTAAAACAAGTAGAAGAGAGTAAGAAGTTTCTTTTAAACGAAGATGATTTTGTTTTTACACCGGAAACTATTTTTATCAATTATGAAAAACAAGAATTTTATTTTTGCTATTGCCATAATTATAAGAAAAATATAAAAGAACAAATTGTTGATGTGATAGAGTATATTCTTGATTATATTGATTATGAAGATAAAGAAGCGGTTGTAATGGTGTATAGTTTATATAAAATTAGTAAGCAAGAATTTACTTATCAAAAATTCTCGGAGATTTTGGGTGATTCCGAGTGCTTTTGTTGGGATAGAAATAAAGAGTGGGACAAAGAGAAAAGAGAGCAGTATCAAACAAATGAGGGGAAGAAAACGGATCAGTTTTATAGTGAAGAAAACGGTGTGAGGACATTTGAGCAGGAAAAGAGCGGAATTAATGAGGAGATAAAAGAAGACTCATTGTGGCAGTCGAAAGAGGAAAACAAAGAAAAATATCCAATGTGGGTGTGGATTACTTTTGTTTGTTCTGTCATTATATGTCTGATAATTCTTATTGTTGCAGGAATAAGCGGGTATTTATTCAACAGAGAAACGGGCGAGCTATACCTTATTAAGTTAGTAATACTGTTTGGTGCAGTTGGTGTTTTGGAAGTTGGTTTATTGAACTGGATTCTTCAGGAAAAACATAAAATAAAAAAATTGCAATGTGAATCACATGGGGAGAAAGAACAAGAGGTTTATTGGGAGGAAGAGGAAGAAACAGTTGTGCTTTCATCGACAGAAGAAACAGAATTTTACCTGATACCAATTAACTCTGATTTATATCAAGAAATTTTAATTGAAGAATTCCCTTTTTTTATTGGGAAGATAAAAGAAAAAGTTGATGCTAGAATAATGGCACATAGCATTAGCAGATACCATGCCCGAATTGATAAAAATACAAGAGGTTTTTATATTACAGACTTAGGTTCTACAAATGGCACATTTATTAATGGTTGTCGGATAAAGCCAAATCAAAGCAAAAAAATAATGATAAACGATGAAATTGCTTTAGCTGATATAAAGTATAAATTTCTTTCTAAATAATTTACTATTTATTTTATGATTTGTTAAGATTGTTTTCGCCAAAAGTTAAAATTTTTGTGATATAATAATTTAGGACAAAAATTATTTAGCTTTTCCTAAGTGATTTTACGAAAGAAGGGTGAACAAGTATGCAATTACCAATGTTTTATGACGAGGCAGAAGAATGGAAATATGCTTTGTTACTTTATAATGCTGCATTGAAAGAAATTAATACAAAAATAGATATATTAAGTGATGAATTTAAAACAACGCATCAGTATAATCCGATTGAGCATGTTACTTCAAGAATCAAATCACCTGAGAGTATTGCTAAGAAGATTCGTCATAGTGAAAGAGAGCTGACAGTTGAGAATATTGTAAAATATATAAATGATGTTGCAGGAATTCGAATTATATGTTCTTTCACATCGGATATCTATCGAATTGCTGATGCAATTGCAAGACAAAATGACGTACAAGTATTAAAGGTCAAAGATTATATTACACAGCCAAAGCAAAACGGATATATGAGCTATCATATGATTGTAGCTGTTCCTATTTTTTTATTGAATGAGGTTGTAAATACAAAAGTTGAGATACAGATTCGGACAATTGCGATGGATTTTTGGGCAAGTTTAGAACATAAGATTTATTATAAATTTGAAGGGAACGCACCGGAAGGTATTCAAAAAGAATTAAAGGAATGTTCTAAGATAGTGTCTTATTTAGACAAAAAGATGTTATCGTTAAATGAGGCAGTTAAAAAACATACATTAGAAGAGGAAGAAGAAGGACTAAGGGAAGCCGTACTGGAATCTTGTCATAAGATTCCAAAGGAAACTTATGGGACGATTGTTGATGATTAAATTATCATTGCAAGAATCTTTGGTATAATGGTATAATTTATTTATGAAAACGATGGAATTGATTGTTTGGGCTGGTTGAATTTGATTAAGAGGAGATTTTGAATAAGGAGTAGTGAGATGGAAGAGGAAAAAGAAATTATTCCTTCTATGGAAGAGTTTGAGAATGAGATTAATCGTTCTTTTAAAAAAATTCAAGAAGGAGATATTATAAAAGGAACTGTAATAGGGGTTTCTGACACAGAAGTAGTAGTAGATTTGGGATATTTTACAGAAGGTATTATTCCATTGGAAGAGTTGAGTAATGATCCTAGATTTTCTATTAAAGCAGACATCCAGACAGGGGATTTGATAGAGGCTATGATTATAAAAGAAGATGATGGATATGGAAATATTCTTTTATCGAAGAAGCAGGCAGATGATGTTTTGGCATGGGACAAGTTAGAACGGGCAATGGAAGAACATCAAGTATTTACAGTGAAGCTTGCTGAGGCTGTAAATGGAGGTATGATTACTTATTTGGAAGGGATAAGAGCGTTTATTCCTGCTTCACAGCTTGCGTTATCTTATGTTGAAAATCTGGAAAAATGGATTGGTAAGACAATAGAAACAACTATCATTACGGTGGAAGAGGATAAGCGTCGATTAGTTTTATCTGGTAAAGAGGTTGCCAGAAAAAAAGAAGAACAAGATCGTAATAGTAAAATCTCGAAATTGCAGAAAGGTCTTGTGACAACAGGTGCTATTGAGAAGATCATGCCATATGGCTGTTTTGTCAATATTGGAGAAGGCTTAACGGGGCTTGTTCATATTTCCCAGATATGTGGAAAGCATATTAAATCTCCAAATGAAGTTGTAAAAATGGGAGAAGAAGTAAAGGTTAAAATTATTGATGTGAAAGATGGAAAAATTAGTCTTAGTATGAAAGCAGTAGAGGAAAAAGAAGATGTGCTTGAAGAAGTAGAGGAAGCACCAATTGAGTATAATTCCGGTGAAGAGGCTTCGACAGGATTAGGGACATTATTAGCAAATCTTAAATTAGACTAAGTTTCTTTTGACGATGTTGTTATTATATCATTTCCCAAATTGTTTAAAAGAGGTTTTGAAACTATGATAGTAAATTATATCGAACATAGTGGATTTTTTTTAGAGCTGGAGAGACATTGTATTCTTTTTGACTATTTTAAAGGTGAGATTCCAGAATGTGAAAATAAAGAAAAAATGGTTACAGTGTTTGTGAGTCATAAACATCATGACCACTTTAATCATAAAATTTTTGATTTGGTGCATATATATCCTAATATCCGTTTTTTTATTTCAAAAGATGCGAAGATGAATCAGACGTATATGATTAAAAAAAATATACCCAAGGAAGCTTTTGATAAGATTCAATATGTTAGAGGAAATGAGCAAGTTAAATTGGAAGGTATGACAATCGACACGTTGACATCTACGGATCAGGGAGTAGCTTTTGTTGTAACCTGTGAAGATAAAGTGATTTATCATGCAGGGGATTTAAATTGGTGGACCTGGGAAGGAGAATCGGAGGAAGAGTCGAAGACGATGGAGAAATGTTTTGCTAATGAGATTGAGAAAATAACAGGACGTTCTATAGATGTAGCATTTTTACCTCTCGATCCAAGGCAAGAGAGTTGTTATTGGTGGGGATTTGATTATTTTATGAGAAAGATAGATGTTAGGTATGTGTTTCCTATGCATTGCTGGGAAGATTATTCAATCATCTGGAAATTATTAACAAGAAAAGAATCAGAAAGTTATAGAAAGCGTATTATTCCAATAACGGGAAAGGGTCAACAATTTTATATTCAAATATAAAAGAGATAAATAAAAAATATTATAGAAAAAAGTGAGAAAGGAAATTGCTGGCTGCCTTGCATTAGTTTTGTTTATACAGCTGGGCAGTATCGCAAGACGGCTTGCGATATGCATGGGTAAAAAAATGGAAAAATATCGTGATGAAATGATTGAAAAAATAAGTGAATTGATGAGAATTCCATCGGTATATCAGGAAAGTGATAAATATTTATTTGGAGAGCCAATTGATAAGTGTCTGGATAAAGCATTAGAAATTATGAAAGATTTGGGCTTCCGCACATTTAAGGCAGAAGATGGAGCATATGGTTATGCAGAAATCGGCGAAGGTGAAATGATTGGTGTCTTAGGTCATTTGGATGTTGTAAATGCCAGAAAAGAAGATGGATGGGATCATGATCCATTTGACCCAATTGTAAAAGATGGTCATCTTTGTGGTAGGGGGTCTCAAGACGATAAAGGAGCTATGATGGCTGCAGTGTATGGTCTTAAATCTCTGTTAGATGAAGGTTATGAATTAAAGAAAAGGGTACGTTTTATCTTTGGTTTGGATGAAGAAACTCTTTGGCGTTCGATTGCAGAATATACAAAGAGAGAAGAAGCACCGGCAATGGGATTTTCTCCAGATTCTGAATTCCCTTTAACTTATGCAGAAAAAGGCTTATTACAAGTTTTGATTAAAGGAAATGAGAAATCAGTATATAACTATGTTGGTGGAGATAGCTTTAATGCGGTATCAGCAACTGCTCAATGTGCATACGATGAAAAAATTGAAGAGGCATTAAAAGAACTTGGATTTGCTTATCATGTTGAAAATGATACAATTACTGCTACAGGTCTTACAGCACATGCAAGACATCCATGGGAAGGTGTCAGTGCCAACTTACATTTGATTCGTGCATTAGAAAAAGCAGGTTATAAAGACAATACAATTTCATTTATTTTAGATGCGTTTGAAGAACAATATCGTTTTGAAGGATTTACGGATGAAGATTTATCTGATTTTACCGGTCCTGTTACAGTATGCTTTAGCAAGATGCAGGCAGATGAGAATGGTGTAGTATTGAGTGTTGATTTACGCTTACCGGTAAGCTTAAAGAAAGATACGGTTATGGATTTAATGCAGAAAAAGGCGGAAAAATATGGATTAACAGTTGAGTTGTTTGATTGGCTTGCACCAATACATGTTCCATTAGAAAGCAAATTAGTTCATGCGTTAATGGAATCTTATCAAGAGGTTACAGGTGATACAACATCAGAACCAACTATTTCAGCTGGAGCAACTTATGCAAGAGCATTTGATAACTGTGTTGCATTTGGAGCTTGTTTCCCGGATAGTGTTATGACTGAGCATGAGCCAAATGAGAGAGCTTCTATTGATGAATTAGTGAGAGCATCTGAAGTTTTCCGTAATGCATTTAAAAAGCTGGCTATAGAACAGTAAGATAAAAGGTATTATGATATGCGCCTGTAAGATGAGGTTTTGTTCGTTTTGCAGGCGTATTTTGTATATAAAGGACAAGAAATAATAAGATATATAATATAACGATACTTTTGCAAGACAATAATAGATTGGAGGAAGTTATTATGGCAACATGGTATGAACAAGCTGTATTCTATCACATTTATCCACTTGGATTGTGTGGAACATCGAAACAAAATACAGGAATAAAAGAGGTTCATTTTGATAAGTTAGAAGAATGGATTCCTCATATTAAGAAGCTTGGATGCACAGCTATCTATATTGGACCATTATTTGAATCTGTGGGTCATGGGTATGAAACGACAGATTATAAAAAGGTCGATTGCAGGCTGGGAACGAATGAGGATTTTAGAAAATATGTTCAGAAATGTCATAAAGCAGGCTTGCATGTTGTTGTCGATGGAGTGTTTAATCATACCGGAAGAGAGTTTTTTGCTTTTAAAGATTTACGTGAACACAGGGAACGGTCAGCATATGTTAACTGGTATTGTAACGTAAATTTTAATGGAAATACAGAATATAATGATGGGTTTAGTTATGAAAATTGGGGTGGTTATAACCTACTTGCAAAGTTGAACCAGAGAAATCCCGAAGTTAAGGAATATCTTTATGATGTTGTACGCTTTTGGGTTACGGAATTTGATATTGATGGTATTCGATTAGATGCAGCTGATGTATTGGATTTTGATTTTATGAAAGGGCTGCGTAAAGTTGCAGATGAAGTGAAGGAAGACTTTTGGCTGCTTGGCGAAGTGATTCATGGTGACTATAGTCGTTGGGCAAATCAAGAGATGCTTCATAGTGTTACAAATTATGAATTGCACAAGGGACTTTATTCGGGGCATAATGACCACAATTATTTTGAAATTGCTCATAGTGTGAAACGTTTACTTGATATATGCAGAGATACAAGACTTTATACATTTGTTGATAATCATGATGTGGCTCGAATTTATAGTAAATTAAATAATAAAGAGCATTTGTATCCTGTTACGATTTTATTGTATACACTTTATGGAATTCCTTCAATTTATTATGGTTCGGAATTTTCAATTGAAGGTGTTAAGGAGCAAAATTCCGATGACAATTTAAGACCGTGTATTGATTTGCGGACTTATGCACAGCTATTTGAAAATAATGGAATAATGGAATGGAATTATAAAGAGTTTCCTCATAAGGATATTTTGGAATTGATTATAAAACTGGGTCAGTTAAAACAAGATTATTTAGAACTAACAGATGGTGTTTATAAAGAACTGCTATTGACAAATCGCCAATTTGCATTTGCCCGTTGCCTGGATAATAGCTGTATGATAATAGCTGTTAATAATGATGATAATGTGTCGAATATGACGATTCCAATGCCATTTGATGGAAGAAAAGCCGTGTGTCTTTTGAACCCAGAAAATCAGGCGATTATAAAAGGCAATCAATTGGAACTTACTATTCCGGGAAATAGAGGTGAAATTGTTTATATTACAAAATAGAGGTGGAAAATATGCAGAGGGCGTTAACTAAGTGGCTGGAAAAAGAAGAGTATTTTAAATTAATCAGGGGAGAGTTGGAGCATCCGGAAAGTATACTTGGTTCTCATATTAATAGCGATGGAAGTCAAATGATATTTGTTTACCGGCCAATGGCGAAACAGGTTTTTCTAGTTGATAAACAGACAAATACACAAGAGGAAATGGAATGCTTATCTATAGAAAATGGCTTTTTTGGAATATATAAAGAAAAGAGAATCTATCAGAAGTATTATTTTAGAGTTAAGTATGGAGAGAATGATATTGTAGATGTAGAGGATTCTTATCAATATGAATCGAATATTGGTGAGTTGGATGAATATTTATTTGCAGAAGGTACGCATTATCAGATATTTAACAAGCTGGGAGCACATCCAATGACAATAGATGGTGTAAAGGGAATCTATTTTGCAGTTTGGGCACCACATGCAAAAGCAGTTGGTGTAGCAGGGTCATTTAATATGTGGGATGGACGGTTACACTATATGCGAAAAAGTCGACACTCTGCTATATTTGAATTATTTATTCCCGGTGCAGATATAGGAGGTATCTATAAATATCAAATTACAACCAATAAAGACACTATTTTATATAAAAGTGATCCATATGCAAACTGTAGTGAATTGCGTCCAAGAAATGCTTCTGTTATTGTCGATTTAAATAGTTATGAGTGGAATGATTCAGAGTGGAGAAAACAGCAGGAGGGGAGGAACCGAAGCTGTCGCTTGAGGGAACCAATGTCGATTTATGAAATGCACATTGGTTCGTGGAAAAAGAAGTTTGATGGAACGGAAGATGGATTTTTTTCTTATCGGGAGCTGGCTCCAATGATATCTGATTATATACTTGAAATGGGATATACTCATATTGAATTGATTGGGATTGCGGAGCATCCGTTTGACGGGTCATGGGGTTATCAGGTAACAGGATATTATGCACCAACCAGGCGGTATGGGATGCCCGAGGATTTTATGTATTTTGTAGATTATTTGCATCAGAAGGGAATTGGCGTGTTATTAGACTGGGTTCCGGCACATTTTCCGAAAGATGAATTTGGACTGGCATTGTTTGATGGAGAACCATTATATGAACATCCGGATCCTAGAAGAGGCGAACATCCTCATTGGGGGACTTTAATTTTTGACTATGGTAGAAGGGAAGTAGCTAATTTTTTAATTGCAAATGCCTTGTTTTGGATTGAAAAGTATCATATTGATGGTTTAAGGGTCGATGCGGTGGCGTCAATGTTATATCTTGATTATGGAAAAGAAAGTGGACAGTGGCTGCCAAATCAATTTGGGGGAAAGGAAAATTTAGAAGCAGTTCAATTGTTTCGTCAATTGAGTCAGGTGTTGGAAGAGCGGTGTCCGAGTGCAATTTTGATTGCGGAAGAATCAACAGCATGGCCTGGTGTTACGGCACCGGTTCAAGACGCTGGACTTGGATTTTTGTTTAAATGGAATATGGGATGGATGAATGATTTTTTAGAATATATAAAATTAGACCCATATTTTAGAAAATATAACCATAATAAACTTATATTTAGCATTGCTTATGCATATCATGAGAATTTTATTCAGCCACTTTCTCATGATGAGGTTGTGCATGGAAAAGGTTCAATGATAGAAAAAATGCCAGGTACCGAGGAAGAAAAATATGCCAGTCTTCGACTTACCTATACGTTTATGTACGGACATCCGGGAAAAAAACTTTTATTTATGGGGCAGGAGTTTGCTCAATGCAGTGAATGGAATGTGAAACGAGGATTGGATTGGGATTTGCTTGGTAAAACTAGACATGAGAAAATGAGACAGTTTGTCCAGAACTTAAATCAATTATATAGAAAATATCCAGCGTTTTTTTATAATGATTCAGAAGAAATTGGATTTGAATGGATGAGTTGTGAGGATGCAGAGCGAAGTGTAGTTGCGTTTGTTCGACGAGGGGATTCGAAAAAAGAACAACTGTTATTTGTTTGTAATTTTACACCGGTTACATATGTTGACTATAATGTAAAGGTACCATGCAAGGGAACTTATACGATTTTATTGAATTCAGAAAGTGAAGAATACGGGGGAATCGGGAAAAATATAGTGAAAGTAGTAGAAGCCGGGGTGAAAGAGGATAAAGAAAAAGAATGGTTTATAGAATATACACTATTACCGCTAAGTGCAACTGTATTTTGTTATGATTATGTTGAATAGGAAAGAAAAATTATGGATATGGGATAATCAAGTTGACTAATTTATTAAAAAAAGACGAGAAAATATTGACAAATATCACAAATCGTGTTATTATAAAGAAGTCGTTAGGATAGTAGAGGAGAAGATGTATTATTACGTTGGGGAACGTGAGAGGGTAACTTAGAAAAATAAGGTTAATCAATTTGGTCATTACCATCTGGAAGTAATGAGGAATCGATTAACCTTATTTTTGTTTTATATTCTATCGTTAATCCAGTTTAGAATATCCTGATAAACAGTTTGTCTGTCAAGTTCATTTAAAATTTCGTGCCTGTCATCTTTATATAATTTTGTTGTTAAATCGTTTAAGCTTCTTTCTTTTAGCCTGCGTTCAACCTCTAAGATGCCCTTTCCGTAATTACCGACAGGATCCATATCTCCACTAATTAAAAAAATAGGAAGATTTTGAGGAACAGCATTATACCAAGCGTCTGAAGAAACTATTTTCAACAATTTTACTAGATCGCGAAATGCAGAAGCTGTAAAAATGAATGTACAGTATTCATCGTTCACATATTTATCAACAATTGCCTCATCTTTTGTAATCCAGTCGGAAGGTGTTCGTACATTTTTGTATCTTTTATTATAAGAACCAAACATTAACTTATTAATAAAAGTGCTTCGATGGAACTCACCTTTTACTTTATAAACAAAAGAAGTCAACAAAGATGCAAAGCCAATAAGAGGATTGCTTCCTGCTGTACCACAAATGATTACTCCATCAACAAATGAGCTGAATTGACTGATATATAATCTTGCAATAAAAGAACCCATACTATGACCGATTAAAAAATAGGGCAGGTTTGGATAGGTATCTTTCATTATATAAGTTATTTTTGCTAAATCTTTGACAAGATATTTCCAGCCATCTTTTGGGGCAAAATATCCAAGTTTATCTTTGGACGTTACGCTGTTTTTATGTCCCAAATGATCATTTCCACATACAAGAATTTGATTTGCAGTTAAAAAATCAATAAATTCTTCATAACGTTCTAAATATTCACACATGCCATGTGAGATCTGTATGATTGCCCTTGGCTCCTTTAGCGGTTTATAAATATAATAGGTAATATTTGTTTCTCCGTTACTGCTCTTAGTTTTATGTACTTCCTTCGTATAATTCATAAGAATCCTCCTCCTAAAAATAAGTTCCCCAATCTCTATAAGTTTATAGTAGCATAGATATTGTCTGGCTTCAAACAAAAAGTATAATTTATAATTACGAAATAAAATATCCTTTTTGAACTAAAGATTGCTCAATAAGATCCAATGTTTCATTGTTATCGGCATCTACAGTATGAGAATGGATATTATTACTTAATTCTTTAAGCGGAGCAGAGTTTGAGCTTTTCAATTTATCAATGAAAGCATCCACATCGCGTCTGGAAGACAGGTTAAGGCTTGCGGTAATGCTTCCATATATATTGTGTTCAATAATAACATTTCTGACATGACCGCCACAGTCTATAATTGTGTATAGTTCATCAGCTATTTGGTCAGTTGTATGGGAAACCGTGAATATTCTTGAATAGCTGGAAGTATGTTGAGGATACATTAAATAACCTCGATTAGTAGACATAATCATATAATTGGCTGCTCTAAGTAGTGCAATATCTTGTACAATTACTTGTCTGCTAACCCCAAGTTGTTCTGCCAGTTTATCTCCGGCTAATGGACATGAAGAGTTACTAAGAAGTTCAATAATCTTAGTTCTGCGTGTTTCACCAGTCATAACGGTTCTCCTTTCGTCTTGTGATTATTCGGGCAATTGCAAAACTTAAAATAAGATATAAATTTTAAGCTTATGATTTTGGCGAATTCCCTTACACCCAATTATAGCGTAACAGACTAAATTATACTACTGTTAAATTTTTTAATGAAATGTCCATAATTGGAGCAGAATGGGTAATTGCCCCGCAGGAAATATAATCTACACCAGTGGTGGCAATTTCTTTTAAACGTTCTTTTGTGACATTACCGGAACATTCGGTTAATATTTTTTTGTTAATTTGCAATGCCTTGTCCCTGACTTTCTTGACAGCCGCTTTCATTGTTTCTGTATCCATATTATCAAGCATAATAATATCCGCTTCTGCTTCTAAAGCCTCTTCCAACATAGAAAGCGATTCTACTTCTACTTCGATTTTGCGGACGAATGGGGCATAATCTCTTGCCAGTTCAACTGCTCTTTTTATACTGCCGGCGGCATCAATATGATTATCCTTAATTAAAATACCATCCGATAAATTATATCGATGATTCTTTCCGCCACCTATTGTAACCGCATATTTTTCAAATGGGCGCATATTTGGTGTGGTTTTTCTTGTATCGAGCAGTGTAGCAGACGTGCCCTTTAATTCCATTACCATAGAGTGAGTCAAAGTAGCAATACCGCTCATTCTTTGTAAATAATTTAGTGCAGTTCGTTCGCCTGATAATAATGCCCGGACGTCACCATGAATGGTTCCGATAACTTGTCCCTTTGTTACTGAGTCACCGTCTTTTATAGAGGTATCAAAATGAGCCCTTGAATCTAATAATTCAAAAACTCTTGTAAAAACAGGAAGCCCTGCGATTATTCCGCTTTCTTTACAGATAAGTTCTGCTTTTCCCTGTTTGGCTTCCGGCATAATCGCATTCGTTGTTACATCTTCACTTGTAATATCTTCTTTGAGAGCATTTAAAAGACACTCATCCACATTGATTTTCATAGTTACACCATTTATCATAAAATTCATAGTCCTTTCGTTTAATTTCTTCTAATATTAGCTTTTTGTTTTCCTTTTCCCAGTCAGATTGGGCGGGTAAAAATAAAAGGTCATTTTTTTCTTGCACTGATAAATTCAGTCTAGGGTAGGAAAATGAGGAAATATGATTTTCAATATCCCGGGCTGTCCGTTTTGCAAAGACAAGACTTTCTAGCAAAGAATTGCTGGCAAGACGGTTTGCCCCATGAACACCATTGCAGGCAGTTTCACCGACTGCATAGAGTTGTTTCATTGAAGTGTTTCCGTTCAAATCAATTTTTACGCCACCCATAAAATAATGTTGTGCCGGAGTAATAGGGATGGGTTCTTTTTCTAGCCGATACCCTTCTTCCAGACAACGCTTGTAGATATTTGGAAAACGTTTTTCCAATTGGGATTTGCTCATATGAGTTAAGGAAAGATAGACATAATCTGTGTGGTATCTTGCCATTTCATTTTTAATAGCAGAAGTAACGATATCTCGTGGTAATAATTCATCGACAAAGCGTTTCTTGTTTGGATTTAAAAGGATTGCACCTTCTCCTCTGACGGATTCAGAAATAAGAAAGCTTCTTCCGGGGGTTTTGGAGTAAAGTGTTGTTGGATGTATTTGAATATAGTTAATATTTTCTAGTTCAATATGGTGCCGAAGGGATAGAGCGATACTATCGCCGGTAAGGTGAGAAAAATTAGTTGAATGTTCAAATAATCCGCCTAAGCCACCGGTAGCAAGAACAACGGCTTTTGAAAATAAGAGTTTCTCTTTTCCGTCTTTTTCTTTTACAATGATACCTTTGCAACAATTTTCTTTTTCTATTAAATCAACCATACAGGTATATTCTGCTATATCGACATTTGGAAGTTTGCGAACAGCCGATAAGAGCTTTGAAGTAATTTCTTTTCCTGTGATATCATCATGATGAAGAATTCGAAACGTGGAATGTCCGCCTTCTCTTGTGTAGGAAAAATCGTTATTTTTTTTTGTAAATTCAACTCCAAAGGAAATTAAATCAGAAATAATAGCAGGCGAGGAAGAAATCATTACTTTGACCGATTCGGGATTATTTTCGTAATGACCTGCTTTCATAGTATCCACATAGTAGGAATTAAAATCTTCTTTATTTTTTAGAGTGGATATACCGCCTTGGGCAAGAAATGAATCGCTGTTTTCTACAGCTTCTTTTGTTATCATCTGAATATGTAACTGCTTGGGTAGAGATAAAGCACAAAATAATCCGGCTACACCAGTACCAACGATGGTGACATCAGGCTCTTCATACATATAACAGACCTCCTTTAAGCAATAATAAACCAATCATAGCATATGTAAAGACAAATGACAAGACAGAGAAAACATGAAAAAAAGAAACAAATATAATTTTTCCTTCAAAGGGAATGGATTTTTCCTTATCTTTGCTATATAATGAGAAGAGTTCATTAAGAAATATATAGAAAGGAAAACAGAAACAAATGATACAGTATATGTGCAACGGAATGGAAATGAAACTTTTAGCATTTGGAGGTGTTTTTTTTGCATTCCTTTTAACTTGCATTTTTTTAAAGACAATGAGTGGTTTTTTGCCAAAGGATTTGGGAAGAGATTTTGCTCATGATGGAAAGAAATCGGCTGGTAAACCAAGAGGTGCCGGATTTATTTTCATTTTAGTGTTTGCCGTTTCGACAATACTTTTTGGAAAAATGGGAAATGAAGTAATTATTTATGTTATTTTAACACTGGCTGCCATGCTGACAGGATTTTTGGATGACTGTGCCAGAACGCCATGGGGAGAATTGAAAAAAGGCTTGTTGGATTTTGCTATTGCGATTATGGTGGCAATCACATTCTTAAACTTTAATTCCAGCACAATTTATCTTATATTTACTAAATCAGAAGTAACTTTAAATCCGATTTTATTTGGAGTTTTAGCGGTTATTTTGGTATGGGTATCAATTAACGTTACAAATTGTTCTGATGGGGTCGATGGACTTTCAGGTACAATTACAGTTATCACTCTATCCAGTATCTATGCTTTTGATACAATAAGAAAAATCGATTCTGATTTCCGGTTTATCATTCTATTATTTATTGTATGTATTTTAGGATATTTATGGTTTAATGCAACACCAAGTAAAATGATGATGGGAGATGCCGGTTCAAGGGCAATGGGGTTATTTATCAGCATTGCAATTTTAAAGACAAACAGTCCATTTTTATATCTCCTATTTGCTCTTGTTTTAATTATTGATGGTGGACTTGGTCTGATTAAAGTATCGTTACTCCGGTTTCTAAAAATTAGAATTCTTACTAATGTTAGAACTCCGATTCATGATCATGTAAGAAAAGTAAAAGGATGGTCGAATACACAGACAGTATTCCGTTTTGCAATTATACAGATTATGATATCAATGGCAGTATTGTTTTTAGTGTAGCAGATAGAAAAGGAGTCAGGTATGAAAATAGTAATTCAGAGAGTAACCGAAGCGTCTGTGTCAATTGAAGGAAAGGTAAAAGGCAGGATAGGAAAAGGTCTTCTTTTACTAGTTGGCGTTGGCGAAAATGATACGAAAGAAATTGCAGAAAAGTTTATAGATAAAATAACAAAAATGCGTATTTTTGAAGATGAAAATGGTAAAACGAATTTATCACTGCAAGACGTTTCTGGTGAGCTTTTGGTGATTTCACAATTTACCTTATATGCAGATTGTAAAAAAGGAAATCGACCAAGCTTTATCAACGCCGCACCTCCTGCAATGGCAGAAGAACTTTACGAATATGTTTTAGCGTTATGCAGACAGAAAATGGGCGCCGTAGAGCATGGTGAATTCGGAGCTGATATGAAAGTTTCTCTTGTTAACGATGGACCATTTACAATTGTACTGGATGATGCAACCGTATTAAAAAGTAAATAAATGAAATGAAAAAGAATCCCTTATATTTAGCAGATAAGCGTAGAGTGTGAGGGGTTCTTTTCTGCTTTATAGGAAACTTCGTCCCCTATAAAGTAAAAACGCTCCGATTGTATAGTTTTAAGATTAAAGTCTGACCTATAATTTGTCGAAATAAAATATAGGTTTTTGAAATAGGACGACCGCAATTTGGCCGGCTTTCGCCAATGGGAGTTTACACAAGAATGAGAGAAAATGGAGCGTGAATGTTATGAATATTACAAATATAAATGCTTCCGGTTCAAAGGAAACAGTCAGTAGCTACGAGAAAAAATCCAGTGATATTTTATCTATAGGAAAAAAAGGAGATATCATTGAAGGCGTTATTTCTGAAGTATCTGACAAAGTTTCTATTGACTTTAAGGGAACAGAGATAAAAACAGCGAAACAATCTGTCCCTGATGCAAAAGAAGGACAGGTAAGAAAATTCCAGATAATGGATATAACAAAGAATAGAATTGCTTTAAGGGAAGTTGGAGATAATCCGTCAGGCAGGTCGAAATCCGTTATTTATTCTACTTTAATACAGATTGATTCCGGTACTTATGCAGACCGTTTCGAGAGAATTTATGACCAGCAATTGAATAATAAGAATAAAGAGGATTCAAAAGACTCTGCGAATCAAATAACGGAAGAGGACTGTGAAGCGATATGGAAAGAAGGTTTTTCACTTGAAGCATTCGAAGCAGGAAGATTAGCGAGGGCATTGGAGCGTATTAAGCAGAACAAAGAATTCCGGTCTGAAAATTTAGATATGCGAATAGAAAATCAAGAGCAGTGGAAAAAAGAAATTGAGAAGATTGCTGTTTCGAATAAAATTTCCGATTCTAATGCTAAGAACCTTGCAAAAAAGTTAATTGAATCTGATATTCCATTAACAGATGAGAATATTGAGAAGCTTATAAAAGGCATGAGTATGGCTCAAACGGCAAACCATTTATCGGATTCCGGTATGGCATATATGATTCAACAGCAATTAGAACCAACAATTAGTAATATTTATCATAGCAGTTATTCTGGCACAGTTAAGGCGACATTTGCGGAAGAAACCTGGCAGGCAATTAAAGGACAGGTGGAAGGTGTGCTGGAATCCAATCAGCTTTCTGTAAACAAGGAAAATATGGAAGATGCAAAATGGCTGTTTGAACATGAGCTTCCAATTACAGGAAAAACATTAGAGCAATACAAAAGTCTTTCTGATATAAGAAATAATATGACAGGCGAGCTTGCTTTTGATAAAATAATTGAAGCAATGAGTCAGGGCAAAAATCCGGAAGAAGCTAGTTTAGATTCTTACATAGATGGAAAACTTCAGACCGCAGTAGAGGACTTTTCAACTATTTCGAAAGAAGCTGTCAGAGAAACACTAAAAGCTGGAAAAGATTTGACACTTCCAAATTTAAAAGAGGCACAAAATAATTTCCAAAAGCAAGTTGTTTTGGACGATTCTATTTTAGAAAATATGGGAACGACAAGGGAAGAAATCACAGCTTATCGTCAATTACAGGAGATTCGTCTGAAATTAACATTGGAATCAAGTCAGAGATTAGCTGCAAATGGAATACGGATTGATACTTCTAAATTACAGGATATAGTCGAAGGGCTAAGAAATATCGAAGATCAGTTTTATAAAAATCTGCTTCAAGAAGCTGGCGCAACAGAAAATGACGCAAATGTAGCATTATTGCGAGAAACAGCAGAGAAAGTTAATGATATAAAACAAGCACCAATTTATTTTATTGGAACAGTTGCAAAACAAGGAATAATCCAAACAATTGATACAATACATGAAATTGCGACGGAATTGAAATCTTCTTTTGATAAGGCGGGCACAGCGTATGAAACTATGATGACTGCACCGCGAAAAGATTTAGGGGATTCTATCGAGAGGGCATTTCAAACGGTTGATTCTATTTTAACAGAGCTAGATATAGAAACCACGAAGGACAATCAACGTGCAGTAAAAATACTTGGTTATAATCAAATGGAGATTACAAAAGATTCTGTTATGGAAATGAAGGCATATGATTCTAAGGTAAGTACATTGATGGAAAAGCTTCATCCGGCCGTAACAGTTGAGCTGATTAAACGGGGCATTAATCCATTAAATATGCCAATTGATGAATTAAATAATCAAATACAACAAATTCGGGATGAGCTAGGTATATCAAAGGAAGAAAAGTATAGTACTTATTTATGGAAATTAGAAAAAGAAAATGGAATCACGGAAGAGGAAAGAAGGAGCTATATAGGAATCTATCGACTGTTGAATAATGTAGAACAGACAAACGGTGCGGCAATCGGGTCGGTTGTGAATGCCGGTGGGGAACTTACGATGAACAATCTTCTTACGGCAGTTCGAACAATGAAGGGAAAAGGAATTGATACGGAAGTGGATGACTCCTTTGGCGGGCTGGAAAGTCTTACATTTGCGAAAGAAACAATAACAGAGCAAATTAGTTCTGCATATGAAACAGATAGAGAAAACGTTCAAAGCCAAAATCCAAAAAGTGATGTAAGCTCCGCCAAGTATACAATGGATTATATGAAGCAAGTAATGGAACAAATCATGGAAACAATAACGCCATCAAAGCTTATGGAGATAAGCGATGGAAATATAACCGAGCTCTTAAATCAGCCATTGGATGTGCTAAAGGATAAATTAGAATTAGCTGAAGGGGATAAAAAAATCGAAGAAGCCTATCGTCAGCAAGTAACAGAAGCATTGAGAGAAACATTGCAGGGTGGTGAAGAGGCAATTGATTTCTTAGATAAATTTAATATTCCGGCTACAATTCAAAATATTATGGCAGCTGGTGAGTACTACACAGGAAATAAAAATATATTTAAGGAATTGCAAAAGAAAGCCGATACAATTTCTGAGAGTGAAAAAGAATCTTTGAAAGAGAGTTGTGATGCTTTAGCGGAAGTGGCAGATAGTAGGGAACAGTTAGAAGAAGCTTATGAAGCATTGGAAGAGAAGGCAGAAAAGATTCTGAATAAAGGATATGAAAAAACAGAAATTTCAAGCAGTGAACTTGCGACTTTAAAAATACTTGGTGCAGGAATACGCCTTACGGGAATGCTTAGCAGACAAGAGCATTATGAAATTCCAATCCGTGTAAGCGAAGATACAATAACAAATATAAAACTTACAATCGTAAATGGCACAAAGGAAAGTGGAAAAGTGCAGATTGGAATGGATTCAGAGCGTTTTGGCAGAGTGGAAGCGGAAGTTACTGCAAAGGAAAATATGATAAAAGGATTTATCTTGTGTGAAACCATGGAAGGAACAGAAACTATAAAAGGATGCCTGGAGCCGATGACAGGTGAGCTGAAAAACTTAGGTTTGGAAGTAAAACAATTATCAGTGGGGACAGATGAAAAGGCAATAAAACATATAAAGCATCAGCAATTAGATTCATCTGGACGAACAGATACAAAGCTGTTATATCAGGTTGCGAAAGTTTTTGTACAGAACTTTAAGGCAGCAGAACTAAATTAATTCAGAGAGGAAACAGGTGAGAACATGAAGATTAATCATAACATTTCCGCATTAATTGCAAACGGACATTTAAAGACAACAAATAAAGCATTAGACAAGAGTCTTGAAAGACTTTCTTCCGGTTATCGTATTAACCATGCAGCTGACGATTCCGCGGGTATGGCAATTTCCCAAAAAATGAAAACCCAGATAGCAGGATTGGAGCAGGCTTCCAGAAATGCTTCTGACGGAATTTCAGTTATTCAGACTGCGGAAGGTGCGTTGACAGAAGT
Source organism: Velocimicrobium porci (assembly GCF_009696045.1). Taxonomy (GTDB): domain Bacteria; phylum Bacillota; class Clostridia; order Lachnospirales; family Lachnospiraceae; genus Velocimicrobium; species Velocimicrobium porci. Next base: position 82,978 of record NZ_VUMT01000005.1, read on the forward strand.
AGAAGCAATGCTTCAAAGAGCAAGAGAACTATCTGTACAGGCGGCCAATGGAACAAATACCGCTGAAGACAGAGAAGCAATTCAAAAAGAAATTGACCAGCTTTTACAGGAGATTCAACGTATCTCAGATGATACAGAATTCAATACAAAGACTTTGTTAAATGGAAATGTAGATAGAAAATCTTATTCAACAAATACACAGGTGAAATTGCTTTCTGCATCCGATAATGTTCCATCCAAGGAGTATAATATTACGGTTACAAAAAAAGGAGAGAAAGCTTCTATCTCCGGAACGGGTGCATTGAATGCAACTGGACCGGCAGTTGAAACTCAATTTATAATTAATGGAGAAAGCGTGACAATTCCTGCTAATTCAACAAAAGATGAAATTGTTGCGAGAATTCGCAGTACGGCAGAGAAGGTTGGGGCTGCTGTATCAGTTGCAGCTACCAGTATAACCTTTTCTTCTTTAGAAGCCGGTAAAAATGAAAAATTAGAGATTTATTGTGATAATGCACTAGCAAATTATTTACATATAAATCAAAAAACAGAGGCAGCAGGTAAAGATGCCGAAGTTTCAATTGATACAACAAAACCTGAATATACAGCGACAACGACTGTTCATGCAGATGGTAACATTGTTGTAATTTCAGATAGCGATGGGTTTGAAATGAAAGTAGAAATTGCAGATGACTATGCACCGGCTGCTCCAGGTGGTGCTGGTGCAAATCCAATTAAAATATCAATCTTGGATGCGGGTCCAATGACGTTACAGATTGGTGCCAATGAAGGACAGGTTGTCGATTTAAGCATTCCTGAAGTATCTCCAAAAACATTAGGAATTGAGAATTTGAATACATTATCGGAAAAAGGAGCATCAAAGGCAATTACTTTATTAGATTCTGCGATTAATAAAGTCTCAAGTATCCGAGCAAAACTGGGTGCTTATGAAAATCGTATGGAGCATGCAATTGCAAATTTAGATGTTTCCAGTGAAAATTTAACAGAGGCATTATCACGTATTGAAGACGTAGATATGGCAGAGGAAATGGCAACATATACACAGCAAAATGTATTATCTCAAGCAGGTGTTTCTATGCTCGCACAGGCAAACCAGCGCCCACAGACAATTTTGTCACTACTACAATAATAAAATACCAGGGTCAAAAGGTCATGCTTTTCATGCCAGCATGAAAAAGCATGACTTTGAGACCCGCAAAAACATGAGAAAGTAGACCGAACAGGGCGGATTTCGAATGTTTTTAGGATGACGGGAGCACAAAGTGCGTAGTCATCCGCAGGTATCAGGGGTCCAAATATGCTTTGACCCCAACATCATAATAACTTTCTATAAAAATGCAAGGTGTAGTTTGTACTTGTAAGAAGAATGGAGCAGATGAGTATGGAGCGGGAAAAACTGCAGATGTACACAGCAAGAATTACACAGGCGAATCGAAGCGAACTTGTTGTTATTACGTATGATTTGATTTTAGAGAGTATAGAATGTGCAAAACAAGCATTTCAGGAAGCAAATCACGTTGTATACGAAACGGAATTGAAGCGAGTGCAAAAGTTACTCAATGAATTAATGGGATCTTTGGATTACCAATACCCGATTTCAAAGGATTTAATGCAGCTTTATACATATTCGAATCGGCGGGTAGTGGAAGCTTTCTTTCAAAAAGAACCAAAGCTTTTGGATTCTGTGACTTCAGTAATTGAAAAACTTCGGGTTGGTTTTGAAGAGGTAGCAAAAGAAGACCAGTCTGCCGCTGTTATGCAGAATACACAGAAACTTTATGCCGGACTTACTTATGGAAGAAATTCACTGGAGGAAGTTTCAATTAATGTGGATGAAGCCACAAGAGGATTTAAGGCATAAAGGGAAAGCATTAGCTGGTATGGATAGATTATCATGCCAATAAGAATAATAATAAAACAAAGCGGGTTAGGAACGATAGTAATAGCTATTATTTCCAGCCCGCTTTGTTTTACCTTATTTTTTTCTTACCGGTCCGGTCGAATTGCGTTCGATAAATTTTGCCCGAAGTAATATTTTGCTGATTGCAACGTTATTCAGTAAACCATCTAATAGAAAGACTGCACTTTTTCCAAGATCAGTTCGATCCTGCCGAATGGTCGAAAGCGAAGGATTAAGTTGGGAAGCAATTGGAAGGTCATCAAATCCTACTACGCTGACATCCTCCGGCACGTGAAGTCCTCTACGGTTAAGTTCATTTATTACGCCAGTTGCAATTAAATCACTGGCACACATGATTGCAGTCGCTCCATGTTCTAAGAATGTGGGAACATAATGTTTTGCACAATCTGGTACATAGTAACCATATTCGATTAGTTCATTTTGAGGTTCTAAACCACAGGCAGACATACTTTGGACAAATGCCTGGTATCTTTGATTTGAAACCATCGAATTTTTTGAACCATTCAAAAAGGCAATCCGGGTATGACCAAGAGAAGCTAAATGACAAACGGCACTTTGAATTCCCTCGAAGCTGTCGGTTCCAACATAACCGGTGTGGGCATGGTTGCTAATATAATTATCAAGTAAAACTGTTGGGAAACTTGTTTTGGTTAGTTGCTTTAACCAGTCTTCGTGTAATGCAAAACCAATTAAAAATGCACCAGAGTAACCATGTTTTAACATATAAGTATCAAAATTTTCTTCTGTCTGGAGTGTTAAATTTGCCGGAATAACCGATACATCCCAGCGTTTTCTTGCAGCTGCTTTTTTAAAACCGGTTATAATATCATAACCAAATTGGTCGATATTTTCATAATCCATATTTTCGACAAAAATACATACTTTCTTTTGTTCCTGACTTCTCATTTTTTTAGAGGTATAGCCCATTTCTACAGCTGTATCGAGAACCAGTTGACGCATTTCATCACTGATGTCACTTGCACCATTTAATCCCTTTGAAACTGTGCTGACAGCAACGCCCAGACGTTCTGCAATATCTTTAATTGTTGCCATATTTACCTCCTAGTCGTATTCTATGTAACAGTATAGTATTAGAAAAAATTCATGTCAAATAGATTTGTGGATTTTCTTTGATTTTTTGATATGCGATAAATAAATATTTTATTGACAATATTAGGGTGAAATGATACAATAAAAACAAATATTTCGAAAGTTTTCGAAAATAAAGTTTTAGTATTTTCAGAACAACGTTAATTTTAAAGATAGAAAGAAGCAGGAGAAATCTATGAAAAAAGAATTAAAACTAAAAAGAAGAGGTGCAGGAATTCTGCTCCCAATCAGCAGTCTGCCATCTCCTTATGGAATCGGAACTTTTGGAGAAGAGGCTTACCGCTTTGTTGACCAGTTGGTAGAGGCAAAGCAAAAATATTGGCAGGTTCTTCCGGTTGGACCTACCAGTTATGGAGATAGTCCATACCAGTCATTTTCTGCTTTTTCTGGAAATCCTTATTTTATTGATTTGGACATTTTAATTGATGAGGGTTTACTGGAAAAAAATGAAGTTTTGGCATATAATTGGGGAGAAAATGAGAGTGATATTGATTATGCAACAATTTACCAGAATCGTTTCAAAGTTTTACGAAAGGCATTTGAGCGAAGCAATCATAAGGATATAGAAGAATACAAAGAATTTTGTGCCCAAAATACTTATTGGCTAGATGATTATAGTTTATATATGGCGGTAAAATGTACATTTGATAATCAGGAATGGTCTTTATGGGAAGAATCAATTCGAAATAGGGAACCCGAAGCGGTTGCAAAATACCAGAAAGAATTAAAGGACGAAATTGATTTTTGGAAGTTCTGCCAATATAAATTTCATGAACAGTGGAAGAAACTAAAGCAGTATGCGAATATGAGAGGGGTAAAAATTATTGGAGATATCCCATTATATGTAGCAATGGACAGTGCCGATGTATGGGTGCATGGACGGTTGTTTGAGTTAGATGAAAGAAAAAATCCGATAAATGTGGCGGGTGTTCCACCGGATGCTTTTTCTGATACTGGTCAAAGATGGGGAAATCCGTTATATGACTGGAAAGCAATGGAGGAAGAAAATTTTTGCTGGTGGAGAGAACGCATGAAGACGAATGCAGAATTATATGATATTATTCGAATCGACCATTTTATTGGAGTTGTGCGTTATTATAGCATTCCGGTTTCCTGTCCGACTGCTCAGGTTGGAAAATGGAGGCAAGGTCCGGGTGCAAAGCTCACGGATGCAATTAAAGAATCCATTGGGGATAGTGAAATTATTGCAGAGGATTTAGGACTTGTTGTGCCAAGCGTTCGTCGTCTGATTAAAAAGACAGGATGGCCGGGCATGAAGATTTTAGAATTTGGATTTGATGGAAATGCAGAGAATGATAACCTTCCTCACAATTATAAAACAAGCAATTGTATTGTTTATGGTGGCACACATGATAATGAAACATTAGTTGGTTTTTTTGAAAAACAAAAGAAAGAAGAACTAAACTATCTTTATAGCTATTTAAATATAAAGAGAAAGAAAGATATTCCAGATGCGATTATCCGCCTTGCATATGCAAGTATAGCAGATACGGCTATCTTCCAAATGCAGGATATATTGCATCTTGACAATAAAGCGAGGATGAATCTTCCGGGGACATTAGGTGCGAACTGGAGATGGCGAATGAAAAAAGGTCAGTTTACGGAAGAGCATGTAAAAAGTCTTGCTAAACTGGTAGGAGTATTTGGAAGAGAGTAGATAAGGTAATAAAAAAGCTGAGAATGGAAAGCGGATATTGGAGGTCAAATATGGTTGCGGAACGATTAGAAGAGTTATTAGGAAATGAAATAAAGGAAAGCTCAAATGAAGAAATTTATGGGGCGTTATTAAAGCTTGTGAAAGAACAGTTAAATGGTAAGGGGTATAATGAAGGCAAAAAAAAGGTTTATTATATCTCGGCTGAATTTTTGATTGGTAAATTATTATCAAATAATTTAATTAACTTAGGTATTTATGATGAAGTAAAGCAAGTTTTAAAAGAAAATGGAAAATGTCTATCTGACCTTGAGGAGATGGAGTTAGAGCCATCTCTTGGAAATGGTGGTTTGGGTCGCCTTGCCGCGTGCTTTATTGACTCAATTGCTACTTTGGGAATGAATGGTGCCGGCGTTACGTTAAATTATCATTTAGGTCTTTTTAAACAGGTTTTTGAAGATGGCTTACAAAAAGAAATTCCTAATAACTGGATTACAGACTGCTGTTGGGAAGATAAGGTGGTGAATCGCTCTTATGAAGTTCCATTTAAAGATTTTACTTTAAAATCCACATTATATGATATTGATGTCAGCGGCTATAACAGCAAATCGGTAAAATTGCATTTATTTGATGTGGAGACGGTTGATGAAACGATTGTCAGTGATGGAATCCAATTTGATCAAGAAGATATTAAAAGAAACTTAACATTATTTATTTACCCGGACGATAGTACAAAACAAGGGCAACTGCTTCGTATTTATCAGCAGTATTTTATGGTAAGCAATGGTGCCCAGCTTGCAATAGAGGAAGCAAAGGAGCGTGGTTGTGAAGACCTTAGAACACTTCCGGAATATGTAGTAATTCAAATTAATGATACTCATCCAAGTATGGTAATACCAGAGCTTATACGTTTATTGACAAAAGAGGGATTGACAACAGAGGAAGCAATTGAAGTTGTAAAGAAAACATGTGCTTATACAAATCATACAATTTTAGCAGAAGCATTAGAAAAATGGCCGGTTGATTATTTGGAGGAGGTAGTGCCACATCTGCTTCCAATTATCCGTGAGTTGGATAAGCGTGTAAAGGCGGTTTATAAGGATCCATCCGTTGCGATTATTGATGAGCAGAACCTTGTACACATGGCACATATGGATATTCATTACTGCTTTAGTGTAAATGGTGTGGCTGCATTACACACAGATATTTTGAAAAACAGTGAGTTAAATCATTTTTATAAGTTGTATCCGGAAAAGTTTAATAACAAAACAAATGGAATTACATTTCGACGTTGGCTGATTCACAGTAATCCTGAATTGTCTTCCTATATTGAACAGCTTATTGGAGATGGTTTTAAAAGGGATGCAGATGAATTAGAGCAATTGATGAAATATACCGATAATCAGGAAGTATTAGAAGAACTGTTGAACATAAAGAAAAAAGCAAAAATTACATTAAAGGAATTTTTAAAGGAAAATACAGGAGAAGATGTAAATGAAGATTCGATTTATGATATTCAGGTCAAGCGGCTTCATGAATATAAACGTCAACAGTTAAACGTGCTTTATATTATTCATAAATATTTAGAAATAAAGGAAGGAAAAAAGCCAACAACTCCGATTACATTTATTTTTGGAGCAAAAGCCGCACCTGCCTATGTTATTGCAAAAGAAATTATTCATGCTATTTTATGCTTGCAAAAATTAATTAATCAGGATCCGGAAGTTTCTCCTTACATTAAAGTAGTTATGGTGGAGAACTATAACGTGACTGCAGGGGAAAAATTATTCCCTGCCTGTGATATATCCGAGCAGATTTCTCTTGCATCAAAAGAGGCATCCGGAACTGGAAATATGAAGTTTATGCTAAATGGAGCTGTAACGTTAGGTACAATGGATGGGGCTAATGTGGAAATTGCTAATTTAGTAGGTAATGAAAATATTTATATTTTTGGAGAATCTTCAGAAAGTGTAATAGAACATTATAAGAATGCGGATTACCGTTCTATGGATTATATAAAGAATGACAGAGAAATTGCCCGTCTGGTTGGATTTTTGCTTAGTCCGGAGATGATTGAAGCAGGCGATTACGATCATTTGGCAAGACTTCATAGGGAGATTGTGACAAAGGATTGGTTTATGACACTGCTTGATTTAAAAGAATACATTCGTGTTAAAGATCAGGCATTTGCAGATTATGAAAATCGTAGACAGTGGGCAAGGAAAATGCTTGTTAACATTGCAAAATCAGGGTTCTTTTCTTCCGATAGAACAATCCGGCAGTATCAGGAGGAAATTTGGAAATTATAGTTTTCTTTTGATATAGTAAAAAAAATTAGTATTATTATAATTTTAGTATTTGTTTAAATTATTGTGATAATATTATCAAGGAAAAAAGCAGAATCGAAAATTTAAATTAGAAAAATGAAAAAAGATTAGTAAATTTGCAAAGATAAAGAATTGTGGAAATTTTGTAAAAAACATAGGTGTTTTAGGAAGTCAAAAAAGGGGATAATAGAAAAGTCATAAGAATATTTGTATGTATACAGATGGAAAAATATTCATATTAACTCATAAAAATTGGAGGATTTTAGTGTATATACATACCAAATATTAATAAAATTTTAACAATCTGTTTTATGTAATTTTTTCAAAAGCTCGTTTTTTGGCTGAAAATGAAAAAAACTGAAAAGAAAGGAAAAAACAGGGAAAAATAAACTAGTGTATATACAGTAAAATTGCTTATATTTATTCGTATAATTATAATATAGACAGAAAAGTTTTAAAAAAGTATTAAAATTTTCTTGCAATTTTCTTTTGAAAATGGTATCTTAGTAGTGGGTGTAATAATGCAATAAAATGCATAAATCATGAAAAAAATGAAAGGAATGTATTATTAGGAGGTAGTTATGAGAAAAACGAAAAAAAGACAATCATCTTATGCTATTTTAATGGCAATCGTTCTAATGGTAACTATGATTAATCCAAGTGTAGCAGCTTCTACATCAAAAGAAGTAAAGGCCGCAACAACAGCACTTACTTTTGAAAACGTAAGTGATAATGGAGAAGACAAAATCTCCATGACTGATGAACGTACATTTGAATCTATCGTAACATTAGCAGACAACACAACAAAAGAGCAGGCAGAACAGCTTGCGAAAGAAGTGACATGGTCACTTTCCAGAACTAAGGGGATTCAGGATACAAAAGCTTATCCATATCAGTTTTTAGGTGGAAAATTAGACGAATGGAAAGTATTTGATAAAGATACTGCATTATTCACAGCCCAGACAGAAGCAGTAGAAAAGGATGGAAAGTATGTATTAAAGCTTACATTAAAGAATAAATACTTATTTGGTGCAGATGGTATTGACAGCAGACCACGTTACATCCGTAGCACAATTCTTGATTATGTAGGGGATTATCAATTAAAATGTGAGGACAAATCTGGAAATGTATTAGGACAAACAACAGTACGTGTTAATCCTTATGATTCTTATTGTTTAAATGCTGAATTCCAGACTCAGTTAAATGAAGCTGAGGCTTATGCAGCAAAGAACAGCGATATTTATGCTGAAGTAAGAAGTATGGGTAAAACTACAAATGGTTATGATATGCCATACATTATAATTTCAGATAGCAAACAGACTCTTACAGATTACCAGAATTTAAAACAAAAAGCTGAAACAGATCCAGCAACATTAATCAAACAGATTAAAGCTGGTACTTTAGATTATAAGATTCCAGTACTTTATAGTAACGTTCATGCTGATGAAAATCCAGGTGCGGATGCTCCTATGCAGTTTATTTGGAAATTACTTAAGAGTGATCAGAATAATGGCGTAATTGAGTATAAAATGGCTACAGGATTTACAGCAGCCGGTAAAGCTCAATTTGAAAAAGAAATGAAAGAACGCAAGACTCACTGGTCTTCTTTAATTAAAGATTGGCCAACAGGAATTGGCTTTATCCGTGACGGTAATGAAGCTTCAGGAAAAGTTGATTTAGAAAAATACTATAAAATTGAAACAATAAAATTAAATGTAAAAGATTTATTAAAGAATGTATTTTTCATTGTTGTTCCAGAAGAAAATGCGGATGCCAGAACAGTAAATACAAGACAAAATGGTAATGGTTTTGACTTGAACCGTGATAACATGTTCCAGACACAGGTTGAAACTCAAAATATGGCAAGAATGATTGCAAGCTGGAATCCGGCTACATTTATTGAGTTACACGGATTTGTTAGTGGTTTCCAAATTGAGCCATGTTCTCCAACACATGAACCAAATATCGAATATGATTTATTTGCTAAAAATGGTATTCATGCAGGAGAAGCATTTGGTAATGTAGCAATTGCAAATAATGATTCTTTCAATAGTTATGCAATGCCACTTCGTGATTACATGACAGAAGACGAAAATGGAAAACCTTGCTGGGTATCTCCTTGGGATGATATGTCCACAAGTTATACACCACAATATTCTTTGCTTCATGGAACAGTTGCATTTACAATCGAAGTTCCAAAAGGAAATGAAGAAGCAACAAAAGCATTAACATATGGTTTAATTGGTCAAGGTAAATATGTAGCAGATCATAAAGATGAATTCTTCTTAAATCAGTTAGAAGGATACAGAAGAGGTATTGAGAACATTGATGATGATGCAAACAGACCATGGTATGTAGATATTTATGATAACCAAGGTGCAGAAGCTGATGCATTCCGTCCAAAATACAAAGAAAATGATAACTTCTTCCCTGAATATTATGTAATTCCATTGGATGCTAAATATCAGAAGAATACAGATGCTGCTTACGAAATGGGAGAATTCTTACTTCGTAATGGTGTTAAGTTACATAAATTAAACAAAGATGTTAAAGTTGGAAATACAACATATAAGAAAGGTTCTTATGTTGTAAATATGCATCAGGCTAAGAGAAATGTAGCAAATGGTGCATTGTATGATGGTGTATTAATCACAGGATGGACAGACTTATATTCTGAACCAATTACTGCATTTAGTCAATGTAGAGGATTTGACTGTGATGTTATTACAAAGAAAGGTGCTTTTGCTGATAGTGCATTAACACAGGTTACAAAAGCATTAGAAGGAAAAACTACATTTACAGGAAGCAAAAATGCTGCTGTTATTATTTCTAACAACAGTGTTGCTGCCGTAAAAGCAGTTAATACATTACTTAACAAAAAAGCAAAAGTTGGATACATTACATCTGGTGCAAACAAAGGTGATTTTGTTACATCTTATGAAAACTACTTAAAAGTAAAAGATGACTTTGTATTAATTGCAAAAGGAACAACAACTGTTCCAAAAGCAAAAGTACTTGCAAAAACAACATTATATATTCCTGGTGATAAAGGTGAATTTATCACTAAGAGTGATGGAACACCATTTGGTTTGAGAAACTACAGAAACCTTGATAATCCGGAATACAATTGGGACTTCTTTGCATATGGTAAACAACTTGGATTTGAAATTACACATGATTTAAGCAAAGCAGATGTAATTATTGGTAATGAACCAATCAATGAAGAAGAAACAAAAGCAATCAAAGCTGGTACACCATATATTTGTGCGGGTGTAGATACATTAGAAAATGTTAAAAAAGATCTTATTACATCTGGATTTGATTACTACATTGGTCATCCATATTGGATTGAAGATGCTTTAACAACAGTTAAATACGTTGATTCCAGTATGGTAACAGACAAATATGTAATGGATAAAGATAACATTATGTATGGCTACGGCGGTGGATCTATTACAAAGGTTCCAGAAGGAGCAAAGGTATTAATTAAGACTACAAATGATGATCCATTAGAAGGATTTATGATGGCAAGCAGCTTAAAGAAATACAAAAACTCTGTTCAAGCAATTGAATATAAGAAGGGTAAACTTGATCTTACTGTATTTGCTAACACATTAACAAATAAAGCTCATCAACAAGATGATTATCGTTATGCTTCAAATGCAATTTTCAGTAAGACATTAGGAAAAACTTATACATTAACAAAAAAAGCTACTTCTTTGAAAACAAATGTTACAAAGAAAACTTTGAAAAAAGGTGCATCCTTCACAATTAAAGCTACTTTAAAACCAGCATTAGCTGATACAAAAAAAGTAACATTTACTTCTTCTAAGAAGAATGTTGCAACAGTTAATTCAAAAGGTAAAGTAACTGCAAAAGGTAAAGGAACATGTACAATTACAGTAAAGACAACAGATGGAAGTAAGTTAGTAAAGAAAGTTAAAATTACTGTAAAATAAGATTTTATAATTTGTTAGTTTGCATTCTAAAGATAAAAGGAGAAGGAGACTGCCATGGCAGTCTCCTTTTCTAACTTTTTATGAAAGTAACCTTACGATAAGAAATTAAGCTTAGATTGTATATGTGCGTTAAAACGTCTATGTATTCTGCTAGGAGCTACATGGATCATCTTTGGGAGTTTATCAATCTTGAATTTTTGATATTTGGGAGAATGGGAATCATCAAAAGCCCACTATTTGAGAGGGATGTATCTACAGATAAAATTTAAAAGCCAGCAGATTTGTTTATGTTAGCATTGAATTAGTTGAAACAAATAAAGTATAATGTCCATGAGCATTTATCCTTTCTGCTATTTTGGAATTTTGGTCGAGGACATTATATCAAAAATGGGAGGTAAATGCTCTTTTTATTTGCAAACCTCCGAAAACTCAGGGTTTTAAAGGATTTAACACAATAAAAAACAGGTAGTTTTTGGCACTACCTGTATGATGATGGAAGAGTGGAGATGGAGTATAAATAGCAATAAATCAACATATAATAACAATAAAACTGTTGATAACTGGCAATTATGATGTATAATTATATAAAGAAATAGAAAGGAGACGCAAAAAAAATGTTGTTAAACTTTAAAATGGAAAATTTCAGGTCGTTTAAAGAAGAGACTTTTTTTACAATGCTTTCAAGTAAACAAAAAACGCATAATGACTATGTGATAGATAAAAGTGTAAATGATAATAAGTTAAGAGTATTACCAATGACTGTAATTTATGGAGCAAATGCATGTGGAAAATCCAACATTGTGTTGGCAATGGACATATTAAAAAAAATGGTTATAAAAGGCACCTTAAATTGCAAAGAACTGGAACCATATAAAAGCATGTTGTCTTTTATCAGAGATACAAGTTGGTATGATCCGGTTTCTTTAGAAATTACGTTTTCTACTCAAAATAATATTTATAGATATGGAATAAAGTTTACGGATATTGATGTATATAAAATCGAAGAAGAGATTTTTTTTGTCAATGATGATTTATTTTTTTCACGAGATAATGAAAATAAAATACATGTGGATGTAAGGAAATTAGTAAAAAAAGGTTATATTAATAAAGATGATGTGGATTTTTCAGAACGTTTGATTGACAAATTGAATCAGACATTGGATAGACAAAAGCTAGTTGTAGCGGGTGCAATTAGCAATTTATTTGATAAAAGTTATTTTGAAGATTTCAATTTATGGTTTGAAAAATTCAATGTTATTATGAACGCAAATGACATGAATTTTAGACAAAGAGATTTAAAGACGATATTTAATAATAAACCAGATAAAGATATTCGTAGAAATATCTTTGAAAGCGCTTCAGTTAAAGAAGTTATGAATATAGCTGAGTTTGGAAATCAAAAGATTGGCTTTATGACAGAAACAGATAATGATGAATTATCCATGTGCTCGATGTATCAAGTACCGTTAAGAAAAGATGAACAACCACAAAAAAAATATGCGATATCGATGATTGTAGATTCAGAACTAATGGAATCAAGAGGAACTATTCATTTGATTAGATTGTTACAACCATTTATAGATGTTTTAGATAATGGAGGGGTGATTGTTCTGGATGAAATGGATGCTTCATTGCATTTTGAAATTGTTGTATCGTTGATAAGAGTTTTTAATAATAAAGATACCAACAAAAATAATGCTCAGTTAATTTTCAATACGCATAATCCAATATATTTAGATGGTGAATTGCTCAGACATGACCAAATTGTAATGGTTGAAAAGAGAAAGAATGATATGGTGAGTGAGATATATTCTTTAGCTGACTACAAATTACGCCCGGAAGAAAGAATATTGAAAAATTACTTAAATGGAAAATATGGAGCATTGCCACATATGGATTTGGAAATTGCATTTAAGCATATACTGGAAAGAGAGGCGAATAATGTTGAATCGTCCAAAGAGCAATAAAATACGAAGACCACAATTTCTTTGCATTATTGGTTGTGAGGGAAAGAATCAGGAAAGGATATATTTTGATAAAGTAGCAGAATTAGTGAATTGTGTTGAAGAAAGAACACATGATTTGGTGTTTGATTATGCGGAACCATATGGTGGAGATCCTAAATGTGTTGTAGAACGAACCGTTCAAAAATCTATTGGTAAGGAAAATAAAGTATCTGTTTTTGACTATGATGGAAAAAAAGAAAAATATGAAGAAGCAATAGATTTGGCAAAGGAAAATAAGATTGAACTAGGATATTCAAACTATTGTTTTGATTTGTGGTTGATTCTTCATAAAGAAGATTATTTTGGGGTCGTAGAAAATCAGGATGCTTATGCTGATAAACTTCGACAAGTTTATGGTTTGGCTGCAGATGCAAATATAAAAAGAGAAAAAAGGGTAACGGAGATGGTCAATCAAATCGGATTATCAGATATAAAGAGTGCAATTCAAAGGGGTAAAAAAATATCAGAGGATAATCAGAGTAAAGAGGCGAACAAAACGCCGAAAGAAAACAGGTATTATGACAATCCGGATACACAAATGCATGTATTGTTACAATTTTTATTTGCAAAAGTAGGGATAAATATTGAAGTATTAGGATAGAAAAAAGTAGCAATGACTTGACATCCTCGGGTTGGTGTTGCCTTTTTGTAGAGCTAAATCTGGATAAGAGATTTTGCTTGATAAATATAATTCTACAATAGAACGCTTCAAACCTTCATTATAAAATGTCTGATAATTATGAACCCATTTCTCAATGTTATTATGTGAAAGCACTCCATATGTTTTAGCAAGGTAAGAATAACTACCTGCACCATTTAAGTAAGCTGTAACGAGACTTTCTTTTTGAATTCGTAAGAATATTTGGACATAAAAATACCGACCTCCAATCGTTAGATTTTTAGGTCTAACTTTTGGGGGTCGGTACAACTGCCATGGCAGTCTCCTTTTCTAATCTTAGAAAAATTGCTATTTAATTTCTCTTTTTATCGCCTCTATTAGGTTATCAGCAAGTACATCTTCTGCTGTTCCCGGTGTCCATTTAATTGTTAGCTTATCGTCTTTATAACGAGGGATTAAATGGACATGAAGATGAAAAACACTTTGCCCTGCAACTTCCCCATTATTCTGCAAAATATTCATGCCATCACACTGTAATACCTTTTGCATTGCGGTGGCAACCTTCTTTGCTACAACAAAAATTTTTGATGCATCTTCTTCTGATAGCTCATATACATTGGCAGCATGTTTTTTGGGAAGTATGATGGCATGTCCCTTTGATGCAGGTGATATATCTAAGATAACACGAAAGCTATCATCTTCATATAGGGTCTTAGATGGTATTTCACCTGCTGCAATTTTACAAAAAATACAATTTGAATCACTCATTTTTGTTCCTCCTAATAAGTTAGTATGGTTTATTTTGCTTTTTTCAATCATACCATAAAAATTTTTTTCATTCAAATCAATTGATTTTGTGTCAGTATGTGTAAAGATGTGTAAACGCCTGTCATTATATGTGAATTTGATGCGGAATAAGTCGATTTATGAAAATGAAAATAACTTGTTGACCTTGTAACATATTGGTAAACTATAGAATGTAAACAAGAAAAAACAAAAAGGAGGAAGATACATGTTTACTTATGACGAGATTTGCGAATTGGATCAGTTATGTAATGAAAACGAGGTGTTTGCAAAGTATGTTACAAGACTTAGAGAGGAAAATAACATACTGTTACTCAAAGTGACACATGAATTTGGAAATCCATTAACATTAATTGACAGTACCGCACAGCTTATTGATAGCCGATATCCGGAGGTTCACAACATTAAGTATTGGACTCAGCTGAAAAATGATATTACCAGTCTTTCTGAGTTACTACATAATTTTTCAAATTATAATTATTGTGCAAAACTTCAAATAAGACCAATTAATCTATTAGAATTAATTGAAAATACAGTGAAAAGTTTCGAAGTGGTTGCAATGGAAAAAGAGATTAGTATTAAGATTGATCAGTTAGATAATCCATTGGATTGCCTGCTTATGTATGCTTGTGATAAAGTTAAGATGCGTCAGGTACTAACTAATATAATTAAGAATGCCTTTGAAGCAACAGAGGCGGGAGATTATATTCATGTGGACCTTCCAACAGAAATCGTCAGGCTGGAGTTCGATGGAAATAAACGAGAATATATTAAGATAGAGATTTCCAATAATGGTCGCCCGCTTGTAGAAACGGAGCAGGAACCCCTTTTTATACCTTTTGTTTCAAATAAGCTATCTTTTGGTGGAATGGGACTTCAAATCGCTTACAAGATAGTTTGTGCTCATAATGGTACGATAACAATGCAATCTACTGAAAAAGAAACCTCTTTTTCAATCTATCTTCCAGTTTAGGAGAGCTGGAAGATAGAATCAAAAGCTCTAAGGGTTTTGAAGTTACCTTTAGCAGTTAATACGCCAGACATAAAAGCTTTTTGAAATGTCAATTCCCCATCAAGGATATTTTGAAAAACTTCTAGTGTTGTTTTGGCAATAACATCAGCGTCATTTTTTTGGCCATAATAGCATTTTAAATTTGACGCATTTGCCTCTATTACAATTGTTTTATCAATATCAGTCAAGAAAATTGAATAACTGGCGGTTATTTCAGAATTTGTATCAAATTTGGATTTAATATGGTTTAATAATTCCTGACTGGAATCGGCCTCTGTATCACCTAACATTTCTTTGAATAATTGGGTCAGTTCTTCTATATCTTCTTTTTGTTTCTTGACATAAGTGTCATCAGAAACGTAAATGGAGAGTTGTTCACTTTCCTGAGGTGTCAATTCTAAAGTATTTTTACGAAGTACATTTTGTTTTAGTACTTGTGAACTACTTGGAAGAGTGAGCTTTTTTTGACTGATTGTCCGATAAAGCGATTCTGCCTTTTTTTCAATTATAAACATATAATCCGGATTTGTTTCAAATTCTACATGATTTTCTACATATGCGCTGATTCCGGTACAAGAAATTCCACCCAGCATATCCCATGACTTTGTAAGTAAATAAGAAGCATCTTTTTCCCCATATGTGCTTGAAGTAACGACAGGCATCATATAGAGTTTACTTAAATGCTCTTTATCGGCATATAGCCAGCAGTCGTCTAAAAATTGCTGCATAAGTCCACCAATACCAAGCCATTCAACGGTAGTTGCCAAAATAATACCGTTACAGTCTTTTAATGTACGTGTTAAAGTAGAAATACTGTGCTTTTCCTCAAAAAGATTGTAACGATTTACGACAACTCTTAATTCTTTCAGTACTTCTGTTAATTTATTTATTACATATATTGTGGGGTCTTCAATCAATCCGCGGCCGCCGTAATAAATATTAATTGTCATCATAGGTTGTATTCACCTGTCCTCTCTTTTTATAGTTAAATAAAACATTTATTTTTTTGGTTTACGGTAAAGAAGAGCTGCTAATAGAAGGCCAATAAAAAAACCGCCAAAATGAGCCATATTGTCGATTCCCTGATCGGAAACACCACTGAATAAACTTAAAAAAACAAATAAAAACATTTGTTTTTTGGTTAAACCTTCTATATGTCCTTTATGAATTAAAACAACAAAAAGCAAAGCTCCTGTCACTCCAAAGATGGCACCCGAAGCACCAGCGGAGATCGGAAAATCACCTGTTACTACATTATAACTGATAGAGATAATACCTGCAAGAATTCCTGAAAGAAGATAGACAATGAAATATTTAATTTTTCCGATAAGAGGTTCTAAAGTACCTCCGATAAACCATAGAACGAGCATATTTCCCGCAAGATGCCATATACCAAAGTGAAGAAACATACTTGTAATAATACGGTAATATTCGTGTTTTTCAAGGATATTCGGAACATACATTGCACCACATTGAAGCATCCATTCGGAATTAAGCGAAGAATGAGTCAAATCTACATATAAAAAAATTAGGACATTGAGAATAATAATAGCGGTATTTACAGGACTAAAATAGTCACTTATATCCTTTTCTGGTTTTGGAAGATTTTTGTTTTCCATTGTGTAGTCTATATCCAAATTCTTGTCAGGTTCCCACATAAAATGAATTCCTTTCTGCTTAAAGTAAAATAATATTTTTAAGTATATCACTTTTTTTCTGTAAATAAAAGGAGCAAAAAACAACGGAAAAAA
This sequence comes from Velocimicrobium porci, assembly GCF_009696045.1. Classification (GTDB taxonomy): domain Bacteria; phylum Bacillota; class Clostridia; order Lachnospirales; family Lachnospiraceae; genus Velocimicrobium; species Velocimicrobium porci. Next base: position 100,183 of record NZ_VUMT01000005.1, read on the forward strand.
AAGACTCGGATAGAATGTTGTCAGTTTACGGAAAACGAAAGAATTTCGGGGTATAATCGGTCGATAAGTTCTTGTTGCAATGACAATATTTGTTGTTATATTGTATTAATGTAGAATGTAAACAAAACAAATCCATAAACAAATCTATAGGAGGAAAGTTATATGAGCGAAACGCGATACATAATTTCAGATGCGGCAAAACGCGTTGCTGTAGAACCTCATGTATTAAGATATTGGGAAGAAGAACTGGAACTTAAAATACCAAGAAATGAGATGGGGCATCGGTACTATAGAGAAAAGGATATTGAAATACTAAAGATGGTGAAGACATTAAAGGATAAAGGATATCAGCTTCGGGCAATAAAAATGGAAGTTGATGCAATGATGGACGGTGAAAAGAAAGACCGGCCTGTCGAACGCCGATTTGAGGTTGTTGAGGGGAATCAGGAGAGTAAACAGGAGGCAAGTCTGGTTACACACAAGGAGCAACAGAAAACAGAGGTAGAGGCGGCTGACCGTATGGCTCAGTTTCGGCTTATTATGAGTGAGCTGATTGGACAGGCAATCAGGGAAAATAATCAGGAGCTGTCAACTGCAGTTGGAAGCAGCGTTGCCGAACATGTAGTGAAGGAAATGGATTATCTTGCTCGCGATAGAGAGGAGAGAGAGGATGAAAGATTTCGCAGGTTAGACGAAGTGATTCGTGAGATACAGAAAAACCGGCAAGAAGTTGCAGCAACAACAGAAGCAAATGCAAAAGTGAAATCAGAGAAAAAGAGGAAGGGGTTTTTTAAGAAAGGAAAATAATAAATTAAATTATAAAGCAGACAGTTTAAATAGATAAACTGTCTGCTTTATAATTATCATATCAAAATTTAATCTTCTTCGATTACTTCGATTTCTAAGAAGTCAAATTCAATTCGTTCAATAAAATTGTCTTGTGTGAATCTGGTTTTATCATGTCGTTTAAATTCTTCAATGGTAGAGTCAAGCCAGATTGGCTGGGATAAGTCAAATTCATAGCAGATTTTTTCTATACTGTCAAATATTTTTTTGGTACGATTTAATTTAATGTCATCGTTGCAGATAACAATATCTTTTATTAAATGATTTTCATGCCATATTTTTCCCCATAAACGGAACAAACTACTCAGCTCTCTTTCTCAGTAAATTAAAATCTTTTTATTTATCATAACATATTATAGGCGTGATATAAAGAGAATATATGTAAAATAATAGAAATAGGAGATTAGAGCTCCAGTTTCATATCACCATTTTTAATCCAGCCGATTTTTCGCATAAATTCTGAACTTACCCAGGCTAATATGCCTGGAAGAATGAAGTGCATAAATAAAATTAAAATAATTGTCACTGCCTGACCTCTTGTCTTTGCCATTGTCTGGTAGGTCATAATTTGTCCGACCAACCCGGAAGTTCCCATACCCGAACCGGCAGCATTATTGGTCATTCCCAATACGCAGGTTGAGATAGGACCAAGAATTGCGCTTGCGATTATGGCAGGTAGCCAGATAATAGGTTTTTTCATAATATTTGGTACTTGCAACATACTTGTTCCAATACCCTGAGCAAGAAGACCACCAAAGCGGTTTTCACGATAGCTGGCAACGGCGAATCCGATCATATTGGCGCAGCACCCAATTGTAGCAGCACCCGCTGCAAGTCCTGATAAGTTTAATACAATACCAAGGGCAGCAGAGCTGATTGGTAGTGTAAGAATCATACCCATTAATACGGATACAACAATACCCATTACAAATTTATGTTGCATGGTTGCCCAATTAATAATTGTTCCAAGCTCGTTCATAATGGAAGAGATTGGAGGTCCCGCCCACAATCCAGCAGCTGAGCCGGCAAGAATTGATACAAGTGGAGTTATTAAGATATCAACTTTTGTTTTTCCTGCAACTAAATTGCCAGCCTCAATTCCAATGTAAGCTGCGATAAAGGCACCTAGTGGTTCTCCAGGACCTGCATAGGAAACAACGCCATCGACTAAGACCGAACCGGCGAGAAGTTTTCCTGCAAAAGCACCAATCATACCTGTTGTTGTAGCGGAAATCAATGTTAACGGACTTGCTTTTAGTTTATAAGCAACACCGCAACCGATTCCGGCACCAGTTACAGAGGCAGCTAATTTTCCAACTACAAACAATAAATTTCCAATTGAACCTCCCAATAGGGAGGCGATTTGCTGAATAATCGTTCCGATAATCAATGTGGCAAATAGCCCTAACGCCATACCGCTTAGACCGTCAATAAAAATACGATCTAAAAATTTTTTAAGTGTATTCATAGCAAGTTATCCCCTCATAAGTGATTATATTTATTTTACTTTAAAGATTTCAACTTCGGAAGAAAGTTTTTCAGATGTATTGTATAGTTCGTTGGCTTCCTTTGCAACAAGTTCACTGTTATTTGTTATGTTCGAAGCCTGTTCTAGCATAACATTTGAAGCAGTCATGATTTCGTTAGCACTTGCAGCTTGTTCTTCTGTGATTGCTGCAACAGAAGAAGCTACGTCATCAACTTTTTGTACTTTTTGTATCATGTCTTTTACAATGCTGTTTGTTTCATTGATGGTATTGTAAATTGTATCAAAGGTGTCGCATGCAGTATGGATTAACAGACTGCTCTCTTTAATGTTGTGAACGCTGTTTTGCGTCTGCTGTACCGTGTCAGTAATTAAGGAACTGATTTCATTGATTAAACCTGAAATGTTTTGTACAGCATCAGAGCTTGTTGCAGCCAGTTTTCCTATTTCACTTGCTACAATTGAGAATCCGCGACCAGCCTCGCCTGCTCTTGCAGCTTCAATGGAGGCATTCAATGATAAAAGGTTTGTTTCTTCTGAAATATTTCCAATTAGTTCTACAATATTTGTGATTTCTTTTGCAGACTCGCCAACTTTATTAATTGCCGTTTCTAAAGCATTCATTGAGGTTTCAATTGTCTGCATAGCTTCACCTACATGATTCATATCAGCTCTTCCCTGTTCTGTGACAGAAACCGTTTCCTGCATTTTTGCATTTACCCGCGTACCATCTTCACCGGTTTCTGATACTACAATTGCTAATGAAGTAGCACTTTCTGCAATTTCTTCTACAGCACGACCTAACTCATCTACAATAGTATTCAGATTATTCATTGAGTCAGCCTGAGTAATTGCTGAAGTTTTCAATGACTCTGATACAGATGTACTATTTTTAGACTGTGAACTCAATTGTTCAGAAACTGAGATTATATCAGTAATGGTGTTTCGCATAACTTCGATAAAGTTTTTAATGCTTTCGGACATTAGAGTAATTTCGTCATTACCATTTACTTGAACTTCAGGGGTAAAGTCTCCCTGAGTCATAGCAACAATCGTGTTAGTTAATGATTTAATTGGTTTTGTTATATAATGAATAACACGTATGGTTACGAAAGCTAAAATTAAAATTGTAATGATTGCTAATATAACAATATAAGTTCTTAATTGTGTTAATTTTGATAATACGGTTGCTTTTTGGATATAGGAAATAAGCAGCCAGTCTGTTCCATCGATAGGTTGCATTGACACCATATATCCATGAATTAATGCAGGTTCGTAATTTTGAGACGAAATTTTAGAGGCGATTCCGGCTAATAACTCATCGGAATTACTTGTATCTAATACATTTGCACGAAATTCTTCATTATCGGAAGCTAAAATTGTATTACTTGATTTTTCTACAAGTAAGGATTTGGAATATTCCATGGAGTTACTGCTTGTAACAATCTCACTGGCAGATTTTAACGATACATCGGCAGCCATAACTCTATCCTTGCCGGAACCATCGTCTAAAAGGGCTGTGGCACTAAAGATATAATCTCCGGTATTGTTATCAAGATAAGCAGCTCCATAAGTTACATCTTTATGAGTAACCCCTTCTTTGTACCAGTCGGTTTCTGCTACAACGTAATCTTTGTCCGGTACCCAGCCAGAGGCATCTAAAAATTCTCCATCTTTTGAACCGATATAGATTCCAAGTGGAAAGCTTTCATATTCATCTAAGAATTTTGATAAATAACTTAATTCTTGTTTCTTTGTAAAGTTAGCGTGTTCTAAAGTTTTTTTAACTGTTTTAAATACCGATAGATTTTCTTTTGCCCAGCTTCCGACGCTTGCAGCCTGCTCTTTTGTAGAAGCAGTGAGCAGCTGCTCAGCATTCTCTGAGATAATCTGCTCAGATTTTGAATAAGTCCATGATAGGATAACAACAATGGAAAGAATAATAATTGGAACAATTGTTCCTACAAGTCGGACTTTTATAGAACCAGTCCTTTTTTTTGAAACATTTGAAGATTGATTCTTCTGTCGGTTTTTTGTTGATTTCATATTGATTCCCTCTTTTAGATTAGATTTTTAATTCTTTTGTGGTAATTCCATTATACCAAATTATAGAAACTATGTCACTAGAATTCGTCGAAACTACCAAAAAGCTGCTTTCGGTTGCAAGAAAATATTGCCTATTGTATAATTAACAGTAACAGAAAAAAGAAAGGATGTTCATCAAATGGGAATTTTATTAAAAAATATACAAATGCTTTTATATACAGAGAAAGGACCGGTTGTAAAGAGAGATAATATTTATATCGAAGACCGTATTATCAAAGCAATTGGTGAAAGACCGGATACTTTTTCAGAGGACAAGGTTATAGATGGAACGGATCGCTTTGCCATCCCGGGTATGATTAATGCTCATACACATTCCTATATGGCTTTTTTAAGGAATGTTGCCGATGATTTATCCTTTATGGATTGGCTGTTTGGAACGATTGATCCATTGGAACAAAAAATGAGCAGTGAAGATGCTTATTGGGGTGCTAATCTTGCAATTTTAGAAATGATGAAGAGTGGAACAACTTGTTTTAATGATATGCAGATGAACATTCATCAGACAACAAGAGCCGTGAAAGAATCCGGAATGCGTGCGGTTATTTGCCGTGGTCTGGTAGGAAGCGGAAATGATGAAGCAGGAAGAATCCGATTAAATGAAGCTTATGAAGAAAGGGAAGCGTTTAAAGATTGTGACCGTTTAAACTTCTTTTTAGGACCGCATGCTCCATATACATGTGATGAGGAATATTTAAAAATTGTTGCATCCGAAGCGAAGAAAGAAAAGATGGGAATCCATATTCATCTTGCAGAAAGTTTGTCAGAGATGGAAGGCTGTGCAGAAAAATATCACTGTACACCAATTGAACTGGCCGAGCGTTGTGGTTTATTTGATGTTCCGGCAATTGCTGCTCACTGTGTTAATGTAAATGATGGGGATTTAGATATATTAAAAGAAAAAAATGTAAGTGTTGTAACAAACCCGGCAAGTAATATGAAATTAGGAAATGGATTTGCGCCGGTTGCTAAAATGTTAGAAAAAGGAATCAATGTGTGCCTTGGAACGGATGGTGCTGCAAGTAATAATTCTCTTAATATGTTCCATGAGATGAATTTGCTTTCATTAATTCATAAAGGTGTAGCAAAAGTACCACAATGTATTAGTGCGAAGGAAGCCATTCAGATTGCAACAATAAATGGTGCGAAAGCGCTTGGACTGGAGCAGCAAATCGGTTCAATTGAAGTGGGAAAAAAGGCAGACCTTGCAATTATCAACTTAAGAACTCCATCATTTATGCCGAAAAACAATTTGATTGCCGGTTTAGCATATTCAGCAAATGGTTCAGAGGTAGAAACGGTAATTATTGATGGAACAATTACAATGGAAAATCGCAACGTATTAACAATGGATGAAGAAAGAATTTATTTTGAAATGGATCAGATTTTGAAAAAAATGGGTTTGGAAAATAAAGTATATTAAAATTTAGTACCATAATAGGAGGAAAGAAGATGAATAGTGAAATCAGGGATATTAGCTTAGCAAGCTTAGGTGAACGAAAAATTGAATGGGTAAAAAGAAACTGTGATCTTCTTCGCACATTAGAAGAAGAATTTGCTAAGACAAAGCCATTTACAGGAAAGAAAATCGCACTATCTGTACACTTAGAAGCGAAGACAGCGTATCTTTGCAAGGTATTGGCGGCAGGTGGTGCAGAAATGTATATAACGGGTTCGAATCCATTATCAACACAGGATGACGTTGCAGCTGCGTTAGTGGAAGCGGGATTAGAAGTACATGCATGGTATAACGCAACACCAGAAGAATATAATAATCATATCCGTAAAGTATTAGAGCCGGGACCTAATATTATTATTGATGATGGCGGGGACTTAGTACACATGATGCATACGGAATTTACGGATTTAATTCCAAATGTAATCGGTGGTTGTGAAGAAACAACAACGGGTATTATCCGATTGATGGCAATGGATAAAGCTGGGGAGTTAAAATTCCCTATGGTAATGGTAAATAATGCGGATTGTAAGCATCTTTTTGATAATCGTTATGGAACGGGACAGTCTGTATGGGATGGAATTAACCGTACAACAAATCTTATCGTAGCAGGTAAAATTGTAGTAGTTGCCGGCTATGGTTGGTGTGGAAAAGGTGTTGCAATGCGTGCAAAAGGCTTAGGTGCGAAAGTAATTGTAACAGAGATAAATCCAGTGAAAGCAATTGAAGCGGTCATGGATGGTTTTGAAGTGATGCCAATGAAGGAAGCAGCAAAGGTTGGAGATTTCTTTGTAACAGTAACAGGATGTAACAAGGTTATTGATGAAGAAGATTTTAAAGAAATGAAAGATGGAGCAATTCTTTGTAACGCAGGTCATTTTGACTGTGAAATTGATATGGCCAGATTGAGAGAAATTGCTGTTGAAACAAGAGAGCAAAGAAAGAATATTATGGGCTATAAGCTTCCAACCGGACAATGGATTTTCGTATTAGCAGAAGGAAGGCTTGTGAACCTTGCAGCAGGAGATGGACATCCGGCAGAGATTATGGATATGAGCTTTGCAATTCAGGCATTAAGTGCAAAATATCTTGTTGAGCATGCAGATTCTTTGAATGAAAAATTAATTGTTGTGCCAAAAGAAGTTGATATGGATGTTGCAAGAAGAAAATTACATTTCTTGGGAAAAGAATTAGATGTACTTACAAAAGAACAAGAAGCATACTTGAATAATTCCAGTTTGTAAAAAAACAGGGGATTTGGAAAAGACAGAATTATAGAGAAGGGACTGTTGCAAGATGGAAGTTTGAAAAACTCAGATTGTAACAGCCCTTTTCTATTAAATGATTATTTAGCAGATGAATTAATAAGTTCTACGATAGTTTCAATTGAATTACTAAGAGGACTTTTTTTCATTGCTTCGATATAATTATCTTTATTCTTATAGACAGAGTTAACAGCTTCCAGTAGTGCCTCTTTTGATAGATTTTCTTCAGGAAGCAGATAGCTGAATCCTTGCTTTTTAAAGGATTTTGCATTCAAAATCTGATCACCGCGGCTTGCGGCAGCAGATAATGGAACAAGAATATTTGGTTTGCGAAGAGCAAGAATTTCGCAAATCGCATTTGCACCGGCTCTTGAAATAATAATATCTGATGCTGCGAATAAATCGCATAATTCCTGCTTTATGTATTCAAATTGAACATAGCCCTTTGTATTATTTAGGGAAGGGTCCAGTTTATCTTTTCCACATAGATGAATGACCTGGAACTGTTTTAAAAGTTCAGGTAGAATTCCACGAACTGCTTCGTTTACAACGGCAGAGCCAAGACTGCCTCCAATTATTAAAAGAACAGGTTTTTCACTTGAAAATCCGCAAAACTTCAAGCCTTGTTCTTTGCTGCCTAAAAATAACTCTTGTCGGATAGGAGAGCCTGTTAAAACAGCCTTTTCCTGGGGTAAGTTCTTTAACGTTTCTGGAAAGTTCGCACATATTTTTGTAGCACACGGAATACAAATTTTATTTGCAAGTCCCGGGGTCATATCTGACTCATGGATAATTGTAGGAATTCTTCTGCGTTTTGCGGCTAGAACGACAGGAACTGATACAAAACCGCCTTTTGAAAATACAACATTTGGTTTTAATTTTTTTAGAAGCGAGGATGCTTCTCTATAGCCTTTTATTACTTTAAATGGGTCGCTGAAATTTTTGGGGTCAAAATATCTTCTAAGTTTTCCAGAAGATATTCCATAGTAAGGAATATCAAGTTCTTCAATTAATTTTCGTTCAATTCCATCATAGGAACCGATATAATGTACTTCGTAACCTTCTTCTCGAAGTCGTGGAAGAAGGGCTATATTTGGTGTAACGTGTCCGGCAGTTCCACCGCCGGTTAAGACGATTCGCTTCATGTTACTAAGCCTCCAATGTTTCTTTTAATGCTTTTGCAAGCTGGTCAGGACATGAAGTGCCTTTAAATCCACATTGTACACCCTCTAGACGTTTAATTACATCTTCTACTTTCATGCCACAGACTAAATTTGCGATTCCTGCAGTATTGCCGGCACAGCCTCCAACAAATTCTACTGATTTCACTGTATCACCATCTAATTCAAAATGGATTTCTCTTGAACATACTCCTTTTGTTTTATAAGTCATAGTAATTCAATCCTTTCTTTTTCTATTTTATGCGTATCCTCATTTTATACTATCCGGTATTTTTTTTCAATGCTATGATACCAGGGTCAAAAGGTCATGCTTTTCATGCTAGCATGAAAAAGCATGACTTTGACCCCAACATCATGCTATTGATTTTTCGAATTTTGAATAAAAGTTTTAAGGGTTCGACAAATAATTCGATGATATCGTTCCTTGATTTTTCGGATGATTTTTTTCATTTAATAAAAAAATGAATCTTGTTTTTATAAAAAATGTAGGTTTTTGTCTAACGATTTTTTTGCTAAAAACCTTTAAAAATAATAAATCTTGTGCTATATTGTATGACAAATCTTGGAAAGAGGGGAAAGGAAAATGATATATGACATTTTTAAAGAATTGGTAAAAAATGATGTAATGGTTTATGCAATGACGGTGCTTGGCACGATTGGGGTTTTATCGTCGCTTTTAAGCAGCTTGTTATACAGAAGATTAATAAAAGCTTCAGCAGATATGGGAAATTCAAAACATAAGTTAATGAAGTCGATGTGTCTTCGCTTTGAAACTTGTTACAAATTAAAAATTGGTGTGCATAATGTGGATAGTTTTGTGGATAAATATGTTTATAGGCATAAATTTTGTGGGATATTGTTATACACATGGGAGAGAATATGTGGACAAGCTATTGCAGCCTGTCTTGCAATTACTATAATTTTCACGTTTTTAGGGTACTATTATGATTGTGGAAAAGATATGATTTTATTCACATTGGGGTTGGGGATTAGTGTGTCAACTATGTTGATAGCTTTTCAAGTTATGTTAGATTTAAATAAAAAGAAAGATATTTTAGCGACTAATATAAGTGACTACCTGGAAAATTATTTAAAGGCAAAACTGGAAAATGAATATTTTAGTCCGGAAGAATTAGAGCAATATCGAAATGCTTATTTTAATAAAACAGAAGATTCGGAAGATGAGTCTGACGAGGCAATTAAGACAATAGAGGCAGAATCGGATGCAGAAAAGGAACGGATTTTAGAAGAAGTCCTGAGGGAGTATTTGGCATAAATAAATATTGCGAAAAAAAGCTCCTTTTGATAAAATAAGAATGATTAAAAGTAAGAGAAATAAATATGAAAAGGAGCAATGGGTTATGGATAAAAATGTAGTATTTGATTATTCGCTTGCGAGCAGGTTTATTGCAGATGATGAGCTGAGCATGATACAAACAAGTGCAGAATCTGCTAAAAAAACTTTAGTAGAGAAAACCGGGGCAGGTCATGATTTCCTGGGATGGATTGATTTACCCGTTAATTATGACAAAGAAGAATTTGAACGAATTCAAAAGGCAGCAGATAAGATAAAAAATGACTCTGAAGTTTTGGTTGTAATCGGAATTGGCGGCTCTTATCTTGGAGCGAGAGCAGCAGTGAGTTTTTTAAGACATAGTTTTTACAACCGTGTATCGAAAGAGATTCGTAAAACGCCGGAGATTTATTATGCAGGAAATAGTATCAGCAGTACATATTTAAGCCATTTAATTGAGGTAATTGGAGAACGTGATTTTTCTGTTAATGTAATTAGTAAGTCAGGTACTACAACGGAGCCGGCGATTGCATTCCGTGTATTTAAGAACTTGTTAGAGAAAAAATATGGAAAAGAGGAAGCGGCAAAAAGAATTTATGCAACAACAGATAAAGCGAAGGGAGCATTAAAAAATCTTGCAACCGAAGAAGGATATGAAACATTTGTTGTTCCGGATGATGTAGGCGGACGTTTTTCTGTATTGACAGCGGTCGGTTTACTTCCTATTGCTGTAAGTGGGGCTGATATTAAGGCATTAATGGATGGTGCTGCCACGATGAGGGACATGTGTCTGAATCGTTCTTTTGAAGAAAATGATGCTTTGAAATATGCAGCAATTCGTAATATTTTAAATCGGAAGGGAAAAGAAGTAGAGATTTTTGCCAATTATGAGCCTTCTTTCCACTATATTGGAGAGTGGTGGAAACAATTGTATGGCGAGAGTGAAGGAAAGGATAAAAAAGGTATTTTCCCGGCTGCAGTTGACTTGACAACAGATCTTCATTCGATGGGGCAATTTATTCAGGATGGTTCTAGAATTATGTTTGAAACCGTTCTGGAATTGGAAAAGCCGGTTTGTGACATTGTGATTGAAGAAGAGGCAGTAGACTTAGATGGTCTTAATTATCTTGCTGGAAAAGATATGGATTTTATTAATAAAAGTGCAATGAAAGGTACATTACTTGCGCATACGGATGGTGACGTTCCAAACCTTCTTATAAAAATTCCAGATCAATCCGAATATAGCTTAGGTCAGTTATTCTATTTCTTTGAGTTCGCCTGTGGCGTAAGTGGCTATATGCTTGGAGTTAATCCATTTAATCAGCCGGGGGTTGAAAGTTATAAACGAAATATGTTTGCACTGCTTGGAAAACCAGGATTTGAAGCTGAGCGTGAAGAATTATTAAAGAGATTATAAAATAAAAGTGATTGGAACTACCATGCAGGGTGTTTTAACTGCATGGTAGTTTTGCATATAAAATGGTTTTATTAGTAAGATCCTTATAAGATAAGGAAAATTAAGGTAGTCTTTAATGTTTTTTAAGAAAATTAAGGATTAATTGCGCTATAATAACAAACTGTAATTAAAAATTATAAAAGAAATTAAAAAATAGAAGGAGCGAGTAGATGTATTTAGAAAGAAAAAAAATTTTAATAAAAACAGCAGTAACAGCACTGACAATTATATCGTTAGCAGGGGGAATACTTCCACAAAGGGCAAAGGCTGAAAGTACGCAGTTATATGTTCAAAGCACAACGGATAAAAATTTTGACATTCAAAGAAATGTAGGATATCTTGTTCCCGGATTAACAGAAGAAAATGTAAATCAAAGATTAACAAGCCTTTTGGGGACTTTGGACAAGAAAGTATCTGCGGAGGAACGTAAAAAAGCATATGATATGCTTGCTAAAATTGTGAGCCTTGAAAAAATGCGCCGAGAAGAAAAAGTATACAATCCAAGTAAGCTAGAAAACATATATATGACTCGTTTAAATGACTATTTAAATCAATTGACAATAAAATATTTTCCAGATGCAAAAAAAATAGCAGAAGAATTAGAAGATGCTTATGTTCAAACTCCTTCTGTTCAAAACCCAATTATTGAAAATCTCAAATCTGTTTTATCAAAAAAGGATTACCAGAAAGTAAAAAAATTATATGAAAACTATATTAAAACGGATGGAGATATTGAACAGACCGCGGATGATATTTATGAAATTCTTTCGAAATATAAAGAGCTAAAAGCGGAGGCTGTATTACTTAATATTTTTACAGCAGATAATGGAACTGTGGCACAGTTTACAATTAATACTTCTAATATGACATTAAAGTATCAGGACCCAACCGGTACAGGGATTAAAAAACTGACCAAAAAGCAGATTACAAAATATAAACAGGCATGGAAGGAATTAAGAAAGATTATTCCGGATTCTATGTTAAAGAACTTTAAAGAGTTTGATATTTCAACAGATGGCAAGTATGGTGTTCTTGCATTTGTGCAGAATATAGACGAAAAAGGGAAAACATGGAAAATCAGCATTGATCCGGCTGATATGGATGATAAAGTTGAGTTTGCAAATACAGTAATTCATGAATATGGGCATTATCTGTCTTTGAATGATACACAAGTTACTTATGCAAATGAAAATATGGATGAAGATTCTATGATCGATGACTTTGATCTTTATAGAGAACCTTCCATGATAACGAAGAAAAATTCTTATCTAAATCAATTCTACAATAAGTATTGGAAGGATTTTGCAATTGACAGAGATATTAATACAAGTAGTCAATTATTTTATTTTAGACATAGTAATCAATTTATTGATACATATGCATCTACAAGCTGTGCAGAAGATTTTGCAGAATGTTTTTCTTTCTATGTATTGCCATCAGGTGAGAAGCTGACAAAAGAACAGCAGGAAAAGTTGGACTTTTTTGATCAGTTTAAGAAAGTGAAAGAGATTAAAACACAGATTCTTTCTAATATGAAAAAAAATAATATTATAATGTAAGTGTCAAAAGTCTAAAATGCGATTGTGCTTGCACAAAGTGCGTAGTCATCCGTAGGTATCAGCTAGCATTATAAGTATAAACATACAAAAGGACTATCGTAAACTTAGAGTTTATGATAGTCCTTTGTATGTAATTAACCTTCGATTGCACCTGTTGGACATGCAGCAGCACAAGCGCCACAATCTAAGCAAGCATCTGCGTCGATTTCGTATTTTCCATCTCCTTCAGAGATAGCGCCTACTGGACATTCAGCTTCACATGTTCCACAGCTTACACAAGCATCAGTAATTGTATGTGCCATAATTATTTTCCTCCTTCTTACTTGATAAGCTTTATTTTAATATAAAAAGCGTCATAATACAAGTGAAAATATATAACAAAATAAGTAGAAAATTATGATTAAAACTATAATACCAATTAATATTTTGATAAAAGAATAACAAAAGCTGACTTGTAAAACCAAATTCCGTATGAAAGAGTAAATTCCACAGGCTAGGTACAGTTTTTGTGAAATTTCTGTTTTGACAGCGATTTGCAAAAATATGGTGACTACACTTGTCGCATTATTTTAAAAGCGAAGGTGTAAGGTTTACAGTGTCAGGCTCAATATATTTGAGCTGCAAGGTCCGGAGCATATTTTTCTAAAGCAAGCATATATGGTGTCATTCCTCCGAGTTTCTCTCTAGGATATGAATTGATATGGTCACACATTTTCGAACGTCCCATTGGGTAAGATGCTCAAAAACAGTTCCTTTCGGAAGTATCATTCGAAGAAGAGTATGCACTTGTTAGAACCTTTGGTAGAAATAACCGTATCCATTTCTATAAACTTAGCATGTTTAAGTGTTTGGAAACCGGCATAAGTTCTGCCTATAAATGCCTTGCGGTCCACAATCCCTTTTTTGGTAGTTTTGCGGGGGTTAAACTTGACTTTTCGTTTTAAGTCAATATCCCGAACAAGAAGGACTTGCTGATTGATATAGTTGTAGAGCCCTTTGACGATCACATTCAATTCTGGATGATTGTTTGCAATAACGTAAGGTGATTGACCTTGTTTTATTAATGGGACAATTATGGGATTCATTGCTAGTGCTTCTTGTCTAGTTAGATTAACTCCCTGGCGTGAAGAAGACCGAAGTTCTTCCTATTTTCGTTGTGCAAACTTAGCGTTATAGGTGTATTTATGAGGAACCGTACAATGACTTTTTTGTTTATCGCAACCATTACAAACATAAGGTGCCCTGTTCAGACGACTGCATTCTTCTTTTACAAAATCCTTGCAGACTTGATTACATTTCATACATGACGCGCATTTGGTGTCACAAATAAAAAGCTTATTGAATGCATTAGTTTTACGGCATTTGAAGCGTTTTGTACAAAAGTTGTGTGGATTGTTAAATATCCTTTTGGGATGAATGTCATCCATTCGATGTAAGCGTATTTCTTTTGAAATAGTGGTTGGATTTTTGCATAAGAACTTAGCAATCTCTCTAAATGAAAGACCTTGATCGAAAGAGTTCTCAATGTACTGTCTGTTATGTAAAGTAAGATGTTTTTGGTTCCTTGGAATACTGTTTGACATAATGATTCTCCTATCTACGCTGTCATAACGTTGATAGGAGTCTACCATATATTGTAAATGTGTGAAAGACTTAATTCCACTTAGGTATAAAAATGCACGACTTAATTCTACTTGTCTTAGGAGAAGTGGAATTTACTTTTTCATTTTAAGATAATAACAAAAAAGGAAAAAAGTATTTTAGTTCTTTGTTTTTTAGTTTATAATGTAGGTGGTGTATATTTATAATGAAATCGGAGGGTGTATGGATGAGGAAAAATAATGTGGGTAAAATTATTTACGGTATAAGGGTTAAAAATAAATGAAAAGTCTAATCCCCCAGCTATGCTGGGGAGAATAGAGTAAGTGGAAACGTAGAGGATGCCATAAAAAAGCCTCCTATGTTAAAATGAGAATGGTGTCGCAAGACAATCTCAAAAATAGGAGGCGGTCCAAATGGACAATAAAAGTTTATCACATACAAAATGGAAATATTACGGATGAAGCTGTACAAAAGTATATAAAGGAGCAAGCAGAAGAGTCTAGAAAAGAAGATTCAAAAGGTACCGCATTGTAAGCGGACCAGTATTAATGCTTGCGACACCGCCCTTCGGGGCGAGCAGTAACATAGCCCTTAGGAGGGCTAATATCAAACCACCACTTGAAGTGGTGGTTGGTGACTTAGTTAGAAATAACAAAAAAGGGAGGAGATTATGAGAAAAGCGATAAAGGGATTGGAAGTAAAGCGAAAAAAGTATTCTTTCTTATTAGAGCTAATTGCAGTTTTACTTACTATTTTAGCTATTGTTTTATCAAATTTACTTGGAAAATTTACAAACAATATAGTAGAGATTAACAGAAATGGAATAATTAAAATAACCTGTTTACTTGCCATCCTCTATGTTTTGCAAATATTGTTTGAATATTTTTATGTATATATTCAAAGCTGCTACGAGTCACATACAATGAGGACTCTGCAAATGAAATGCTCTGAGATAATTAATCGTGCAGATATAAGGTGGTTAGAAAAACAAAAAACAGGAGATTTAATCAGCCGTTTTCAACTGGAGGTTGAGCATACAACCCAGCTATTAACTGGTATTTTGCCACAGATGTTATTTCAAACTACAAAAATATTATTATTTAGTTTTGTTATGTTTTATTTAAATGTGCGTTTGACCTTGATTTATTTAGGAATGGTGGCAATTATAGTTGTCTTGCAATTTTTTCTTAGTAAACCTGTTGAGAAAGTTGCATATAAAAAGAAAGAAAAAGTAAGTTATTCAAATGTTTTGGCGCAAGATATTTTATCGCAAAAAAAGACAATAAAGATATTTAACGCCTCGTCGTTGGTGAGAAAATGGTATCAAAAGAGGATGGATGAAGAGTATAAATCAGCAATACATGAACAGATAATTTCTGCACCCATTCAGACATTAGGACTAATTTGTGGTATTTTACCTATTTTGACGCTATGTTTTATTGGATTAGTTTTTTTATCAAATAAGGAAATTACACTTGAAGAATTTATGACAATTTATTTTTTAGCAAATACGTCAATGATTGATTTGTTACATTATGCAACTGTTTTTACAAAATATAGAAGTACATACGCTTCAGTAAAACGTTTATCAGAGGTATTGGACGTTCCGGTTGAAGAAGAAAACAAGAAAATTGTATATGATTCAGGGGATAAAGATGGTAGCTTAGTATCATTTGAACATGTATGGTTTTCTTATGATTCTGCCAATACAGAGGAAGATAAATGGATTTTGAAAGATGTTTCTTTTAAGATAAATAAAGGGGAAAAAATTGCATTTGTAGGAAAAAGCGGTTGTGGGAAGTCTACAATATTGAATTTACTTGCAGGTTTTTTTATTCCAACAAAGGGAGAAATAAAAAGAGCAGGCAGTTCTTATAAGGATATGAACTTAAGTCAAATACTTACAGAGTTATCAATAGTTTCGCAAAAAGGATTTTTGTTTGCTGATACTATAAAAAATAATATATTGATGGGGAAAAATGGGAAAATTGATGAAGAGAGTTTTAGATTAGTTTGTGAAAGTGCACAAATTAATGCTTTTATGGGCAATCTTGCAAATGGGATTGAAACTCAGGTGGGAGAACGTGGAAGTGCTTTAAGTGGAGGACAACTTCAACGTGTTATGATTGCGCGAGCATTACTAAAAGATGCTTCTATTTTTTTACTAGATGAGGCAACATCTGCTTTGGATGCGGAAACTGAAAAAAACTTGCAGATAGCAATTGAAAAAAACTTTCCAGATCAAACTAGAATTTCTGCTGCTCATCGTTTAGATACAGTTAAAAATGCGGATTGTATTTATGTAATGAAACAGGGAAGAATCGTAGAACAAGGAACGCATAATGAGCTAATGGCTTTTAATAGTTATTATAGAAAGTTATATGAGAAAATAGGGCAGGAGTAAGAGGGGGTAAAAAATGTTCAGTATAAATAGAAAATGGAAAAAAGATTTATCATTATATCAAAGATTGTTATCTTATGAAAAAGGAAGAATTACAATTGTTTTAATTAGTGTAGTTATTGGAGGTATATCAACTTTTTTGATATTTAGCACAATTGGAGTAATGCTTCAAAATATTATCAGGATAAGCGAATTACCAGATGCGAATAATATTTTGAAGGATACGGTTTCCTATCTCTTATTTGTTTTTTTGTTTTCGATCATAAGTGGATTTGCACCGGTTGGAGTTGCCTATGGTGAAGAATATGCAAAAACGAAATTGAAAGAGGATTTACTTTTTAATTGGACCAATGGAAATGAGGCGAATACAGAGGAATTAAAAAATAGTGATGTATTAGTACGATTAAATGACGATATAAATAAAGCGGTTGATTTAATTGGAAATTATATAAATCTGTGGTATATTAATCCAATTATTTCGGGGATTCTTTCTTTATTTGTGGTTTCATCTATTGATATCAAAATTGGGATTTATTGTATTGCATGTTCTTGTATGCAGTTATTTATTATAAAACCGGTTTTAAAAAGAACGGTTCGAATAAAAGAGAAAATTCAAGGTCAAAAGTCAAAAATAGTATCAGCTTTTTCTGAAATGATAGTGGGATCAAAGGAAATAAGAGTATTTTGCTTAAAAGAAAGTCAAATGAAGAAAATGAGTCAATTAAGCGAAACGTTAATGAATCAAAATATTTCATACGGAAAATTATATGGGATAAGAAAAGTCAGTCTTACATTAGGAGATTTTTTTAATGTTGCAGGTATTCTTATTTTAGGTGCGTATCTATCGGAAATAGGAGTGATTCGTTTTAGCCAAATTATGTTGGCAATTCCTTTATCTGATCAGATTACTCAGTTGGTCAATGGAATAATAAGTATTGCTTCTGTATATGCGGAAAGGCTTCCCTCGCTTTATCGCATTTTTGAGTTGATTGATTGTGAACAGGAGAAGAATTTTACATTAAAGGATATGGAGATTGGTGAAAATATGCCTGCAATTGAGTTTAATGATGTGACATTTTCCTATAAAAATGGAATTCCGGTTTTAGAAAATCTTACATTTTCAATTCCACATGGTTGTACAGTGGCATTTGTTGGAGAAAGTGGGAGTGGAAAGACATCAATTTTTCAATTATTGTTAGGATTATATATACCGCAGAAAGGAAATATAAAGTTATACAATCAATCAATTGAGGAAGTAGGGTTAAAAGAATGGAGAAAATGTTTTTCTTATGTAGAGCAGTCGACTCCGCTATTTGATACATCGATAAAAGAGAATCTTAAAATTGGAAATGCGAATGAAATGGTTACAGAAGACGAAATGGAACAGGCATTAAAAGAGGCATATGCTGATGAATTTATTTGTAATCTAAAAAACGGTTTGGATTACGAAGTGTCAGAAGCAGGCAGGGGACTGTCAGGGGGACAAAAACAAAGAATTGCAATTGCAAGAAGTTTTCTCCGAAAAGCTCCAATTATGTTGTTAGATGAGGCAACAGCTGCATTGGATAATGAATCAGAAAAAATGGTACAGAGAGCAGTTTATGAAGCGAAGGAAAATCGCACTATACTTATGGTAGCTCATAAGCTAGAAACGGTTTGTGAAGCGGATATCATTTATGTATTAAAACATGGGAAAATTGTCGAGCAGGGGACTCATTATGAATTATTAGCCAAAGAAAAAGAATATGCAAAACTTTGGAACATACAGCATTCCAAGATGTCATTAACAAGTTAAAAGAAATAAAAAATAATAAGAGGCTAATGTACTTGACGTAATTTTAGGGATATTTTATAATAACAGGGTATTGAAATGAAAGAAAATACAGCTCGATTTATAATAAAGGAGGCATTGTAATGGCTGAGATAACAAAAGAAACATTAATTGGTGAAATTATTGCAAATCATAGAGAGGTAGCGCCTATTCTTATGCAGGCGGGCATGCACTGTTTAGGATGTCCATCTGCCCAAGCTGAAAGTTTGGAAGAGGCATGTATGGTACATGGAATTAATGTGGATGATTTGGTAATTCAGATTAATGGTTTTCTTGAAGTAAATAAGCAATAATTGATTTGTAGAGTTTTGAAATAAGTATTAGGATAAGAGCACTAAAAAATAAAATTTTTATGACAATTATAAGAATTTTGTTTTTCAGTGCTCTTATTTTTTGAAAATTCATTTGGAGAATAGGCAAATGTTATTGAAAAAATATCAAGAAAATAATATAATAAACACCTAAGGTATTGGGAGGAGAAAGGGGAAATATTTTTTATTACATTGAGCGATGGGATTGGGTTGAAAGAATTATGAAAGGAAAGGATATATGCGTTGCCCTTTCTTTCAACTTGTTTTATGGGGCAATATCGCTGACTTGCGATAGCATGGGTAGAAAAATGGAAATTAGACCAATAAAAGAAGAAGACGCAAAAGAATTTCTTGAGATGTTATTGAAGTTGGATAAGCAGACGGAATTAATGACATATGAGGTAGGAGAACATCCGCCGGAATTGGACAATATTTTAACAGCAATCCGTATTTGTGAGAAAAAAGATAACTTATTGCTGGTTGCCTTAGAAGAAGCAAAAATTATAGGTTTTTTGGGTGCTGCCCGAGGAGAATTTAATCGAAGCCGACATTCGGTATCTATAACTATAGGAATATTGGAGGATTATCGCCATCAGGGAATTGGAAGTGCGATGTCTGAGCAGATGGAACAGTGGGCGAGAAGGGCTGGGATTGTAAGGCTTGAATTGACGGTTATATGTCATAATACACAGGCGGTACGTTTATATGAAAAAAAAGGATTTTTTATTGAGGGAATTCGAAAAAAATCTTTATTTGTAAATGGAAAATACATTGACGAGTATTATATGGGAAAAATTTTGGTATAAATCAATTTAACGTTATATTTGATATTGTTGATAAAATTATAGAAAAAGGAAGATAGATGACTTAGTTCGTTTATCTTCCTTTTTTCGCGTTTTGTAAAGTTTTTCTGAAAAAACTATTTAAAAAGCGAAAAAATGTGTTATACTTAAAATGTAGAATTTATTTAGTTACTTGTTTTAAAATTAGGAGGAATGAAAATGAAAAACAGAAAAAATATTTCTGTAAAAGTACGTTTACTAGTGGTTTTTCTTGTCTTTGGACTTTTTACGATTGTACTTGGCGTGTCTTCTGCTTATAATTTGGGCAGGACAAAAGAACGGTCCGAAAAAATCTCAGAGATTGGAATTCGAAATCTGATTGATTTTGATGAAATTACTAGTATAAGTGAAAAAACACAAAAGCTTGTTTATGTATTACGCGATACTACAGATGAAGAAGAAAAAAAGAGCTGTCTTGATAATTTCAAGCTTTATGAAGAAAATGCTTATTATTATTTGGATGAGGCAGAAAAAAATGCAGAACAGGGGCAAAAGGAGAATCTTGCTTCTTTGCGCTCTGGTCTTGATGAGTTATTTGCAAATGTACAAATTGCTACAGCCGCCGCGAATTCCAAGGATATGCAGGCATTTGGAAAAGCGATTGAATCAAATAAAAAGGCAAATGAAACAATCAGCACTGCAATAGGAGAATTAGTTACTGCCAATGATAGTATGATTAAATCTGTAACAAAAGAACAGGACGATATTCTAAAGAATTCAATTAGGGTAGCGATTGGTCTTGGAATCGTTACAATTGCATGGTTGATTCTTGCAATTTTTAATGTAAACAGATGCATTATTAATCCACTTAAAAAGTTAGAAACGAAGCTAAATGAAATTATTGAAAGTATTCAACAAAATCGAGGCGATTTATCAATACGGGTTCCGATAAGGAAATACGATGAAATTGGAAGAGTTGCTTTTAATATTAATAAGTTTATTGATACGCTTGAAAAAATTATTGGAAAAGTTACATATAATGCAGGTGAGTTGGACAGTATCATTGAAAATGTTATGAATAAAATTGTAAGAGCGAATGACAGTAGTAGTGATATTTCTGCTGTAATGGAAGAGCTTGCAGCTTCTATGGAGGAAGTTTCAAGAGTTGCCGTTGATATTAATTCTGATACAGAAAGTGCGAATGATGAAGTTGGTAGCATGGCAAAAGAAGCTGAGAATATGGTTGCTTACTCGAAAGAAATGAAGATTCGGGCGGGTGAGATGGAAGCCTCTGCATTAGAAACAAAAGAGAGCACAAACCAAGTTGTTACCGAGATTGTACAAAATCTTGAGGTGGCAATTGAAAATAGTAAAAGTATTGCAGAAATCAGTAATCTTACAGAAGATATTCTTGCTATTTCCGGTCAGACTAATTTACTTTCGTTAAATGCTTCTATCGAGGCAGCCAGGGCTGGAGAAGCAGGAAGAGGATTTGCTGTTGTAGCGGATCAGATTCGTGAACTTGCGGATTCAAGTAAGGAGGCGGCAAGTAATATACAGCAGCTAAATAGTGAAATTGTAAGGGCGTTTGATGAACTGATTGAAAATTCAAAATCTATGGTTTCTTATATTAATGAAACAATTCTTACAGATTATGATAACTTTGTTGAGGTTGGTAAAAAGTATAATGAGGATGCGGCACATCTAAATCAAACGATGGATGGATTTGCAAGGAAAAATGATGATCTTGCAAATATAATGGATGCAATTGCAAAACGGATGGATGGAATTGCCAGATCTGTAGATGAAGGAAGTCGTGGCGTTATGAGTGCAGCAACTAATGTAACAACATTAGTTGAAGATGTGAGTGATATTCATAATGAGATGAATCGAAATGAAACAATTGCAAAATCGCTGAAGGAAGAAACCGATAGCTTCCTCGTAAGATAAGAATAAAAAGAGTCCCATCAATAACAATTGAAGTTGTTGATGGGATTCTTTTTTGCTATATAAATGTTAGTTCTGTTTATTTAGCCTTTACTGTTAATTTGCAAGAAACTGATTTTCCGTTTACAGTTGCTTTAATTGTAGTAGTACCGGCTTTTTTAGCAGTAACTTTACCTTTGCTTGTGATAGAAGCTACTTTTTTGTTGCTGGATGACCATTTAACAGTACCATTTAGGCCATAAGCTTTTGCTTTAAAAGTATATGTTTTACCAACTTTTAATTGTTTTGTAGAAGCTGTCATCTTTACGACAGGGTTCTTAACAGTAACTTTTAACTGTAATTTGTAAGTTGTGTTGTTTTGTGTAACTTTTGCAGTGATAGTAGCAGTACCGGCTTTTTTAGCAGTAACTTTACCTTTGCTTGTCACAGTAGCAACTTTTTTATTGCTGGATGTGTATGTAACTTTTGCATCATCTGCAAGAGATTTGATATTTACGTTAAAGGACTGACCTTTGTAAATTGTTTTTTTCTTAGCTGTTGTTGGAACTGTTACAGGTTTTGTGCCTTCTGTAAAACGGGCAGCTGCATCAACTTTTAAAGGTCCTTCTTTTCCTAATTTAGTAACTTTTTCGATTAAAGATTCATTATCTGCTACATTTGTATTTACAGAAGATACAACGTCTGTAACGAATGCAGTATATTTATTACCACCTGTTGCAAGGTATTGATTTGTTACTAATGTATATACTTTATCCATTTGGATTGGAGTTCCGTCTGCTAAACGAACATCAAATACTTGTTGGTCCTCTGGAAGACTTAAATCATATTTTGCAGTAAGACCAGACATCTGCATGTTGGAAGAGTCATTTCCGACAACTTGTTCTAATAATTTAACAATCTGACTACCTTTCATTTCAATTTTATAGATTAAGTTACCGAATGGAGCCACTGTATAAATGTCGTTTACTGTAAGTTTTTTTGCGTCAAAGTTAGTACGGATACCACCATCATTGCAGAATGCAAAGTCTACACCTTCATCATAACGCATCATATCTGTAATCCAGTTACCCATTACGGATGTTAGAGAACCTTCGATTAAATCTCTTGTTAAAGCTACAGGTAAGTCTGCAATTTCTTTATTAAGTAATGGTGCAACTTCATCTACTGCAGTATTAGAAATATTAATGATTGTTGTATCAAAATCAGTTTTGTTTGCATCTGTACATACTAATTTTGTAGGGTCTGCATTAATATCAACAAATTCTGGTGTAGTTACAGTTACTTTATTATCAGCAGAAATTGTCATTGTTGCTTTTGCAAATCCTCTTGCTTCTTTGTATCCCTGACCATAAGGAATACCATTGCTGCCTACACCTACTTTGATTTGGTGGGAGTGACCGCCAAATACAGCATCAATGTATCCTGCTTCGAATTTTTCAACACATTCCTGAGCGTCATCGTGAGCTAATACGATAACTGCATCCGCTTCTTTTGATGTTTTTAACTCTTTTGCGAGTTTATTAACGATAGAAGCATCTTCGCTAATTGTGTAAGGAGCGATTCTTTCAGCCATAATATCTACAGAATATTCATCTGCCCAACCGATAATAGCGATTTTTTTGCCACTTCTTTCAACAATTGTATAAGGTTTTGCAAAATCTACTAATTTGCCTGTGCTTTTAACAAAGATATTGGAAGCGAGCATTGGAATATTGCTGTTTGCCAATGTAGCATTTTTTGTAGTAACTTTTTCAATGCCCCAGTCAAATTCATGGTTACCAACTGCAGAAGCATCAAATTTCATAGCATCTAAAGTCTGAATTAAATATTTTCCATAAGAAAGGTTAGATAGAGGAGTTCCCTGAAAAGTATCTCCACCATTTAAAATAATAGTATCGCCTTTTGCTTTGTAATCATTAAATAACTTAGCCATATAAGCCATTCTGTACTGGAAAGAAGACTTTTCTTTACTTGGAGTCTCAACCAGATGTCCATGGATATCGGTTGTTTCAAGAAGTGTAATAGTTACGTCCCCCGTTGCAGCCTTTGCGTTGTTTACAGGTACATTAATCATACCGAAAACTAATGCAAGGACTAGCAATAAAGATAATGTTTTTTTCATTTTTTTTGTTAGTTGCATTCGCTTTTCCTCTCTTTCTTTTTAAAGATAAATGATTCACAAATGATTTTACTCATTGTGAATTTGTATTATAGCATATTTTGGACAATATAGCAAACTCATATGGGTATTTTTTTGAAAAAATTGTGTTAAATAACAGGGACGCATGTCCTTTTGTTTTAAATGGTTAGACAAATGCACTAATTTAGATTGGTTAATAAGATTAGGTAATAGAAAGTGAATTTGGTGTGATTTGTTGAATATTTATATTGCGAAAAGAAATAAGAACTTCTATAATAAATAAAAAACAATAAGGGGGATTGAGTTGAAATGAAAGACGAAACAAAGTGTTTACATTCCGGTTATACACCTGAAAATGGAGCGCCTAGGGTTATGCCGATTGTTCAAAGTACAACTTATACATTTGACTCTACGGAGCACATAGGAGAATTGTTTGATATGCCTACGGCACATATGTATTCTCGTTTTTCGAATCCTACAGTTGAATGTGTGGAAAAGAAAATTGCTGATTTGGAAGGTGGAGTTGGTGCAATGTGTACATCTTCCGGGCAGGCGGCATCGTTACTTTCAATTTTGAATCTTTGTTCAGCAGGGGATAGTTTTATTAGTACATCAACGATTTATGGAGGAACTGTTAATTTATTTGCCGTTACTTTAAAACGTTTTGGAATCGAGTGTATTTTTGTAGATGCAGAAGCATCTGAGGAAGAGATTCAAAGTAAATTTAAGGAAAATACAAAAGCAGTGTTTGGCGAAACTTTAGCGAATCCGGCACTTGCTGTTTTAGATATCGAAAAGTTAGCTGCTATTGCACATAAGAATGGTGTTCCTCTTATTATAGATAATACATTTGCTACACCTGTATTGTGCAAGCCATTTCAATTTGGAGCAGACATTGTAATTCACTCAACAACAAAATATATGGACGGACATGCTCTGCAAGTTGGAGGTGTTATTGTTGACAGTGGTAATTTTGATTGGGAGAATGGAAAGTTTCCGGAATTTACAGAACCGGATGAATCTTATCACGGAGTAATTTACGCCCGAGATTTTGGAAAACAGGCTTATATTGTAAAAGCAAGAATGCAACTAATGAGAGACTTTGGCTGTTATCCTGCAGCACATTCGGCATTTCTGTTGAATCTGGGGCTTGAAACACTCCCAATTCGGATGGAACGTTATTGTGAAAATGCACTGAAAGTTGCAAAGTATTTTCAACAGTCGGATAAAATTGAAGAAGTTAAGTATTCTGCTCTTCCAGAAGATGAATATTATCAAAGAGCAAAAAAGTATCTTCCAAAAGGAAGTTGTGGAGTGATATCAATTGTAATTAAAGGCGGAAAGGAAAACGCTGTTAGATTTATGGATGGTCTGAAATTAGCTTCGAATGAGGTTCATGTTGCAGATATTCGCACTTGTGTTTTACATCCGGCGAGCGCAACACATCGACAGTTGACAGACGAACAGTTAATTGCAGCAGGCGTTAATCCTGGTCTGATTCGTGTATCTGTTGGCTTGGAGAATGTAGAGGATATTATTGCAGATATTGAACAGAGCTTAGAAAAATTGTAAACTTATGTGGTAAAGAGGTTGTCGCAAAATGATTTTTTGTAACAACTTCTTTATTATTTTATTGTTTTGATAATAAAACAATTTATTAATTGTAAACTTTTTTAAAAATATAGTTGACAATTGGAATAGGAATGAGTATACTACGATTGAAAGAAATTAGGAAATGTAGAAGAAAATTGTAAAAGAAACACTGGAATGTACAAGCATTTTAGGTGAGAAATGGGGATGTGAAGAGATGAGAGAGAAAAAAATGAACACAAGGGATGTAGTTTTAACAGGAATGCTTACAGCAGTATTGGCAGTAATGTCGCAGATTAGTATTCCATTGCCAAGTGGGGTACCAATTACGTTACAGACATTTGGTGTTGCGTTATGTGGAGCTGTTTTAGGATGGAAGCTTGGAACTATTGCAGTTTTTGCATATGTACTTTTAGGAATGGTTGGTGCACCGGTTTTTGCAGGCTTTCAAGGTGGTATAGCAATTCTATTAGGTAAGACCGGAGGTTTTATATGGGGATTCATTATAATGGCATTGTTATGTGGGGCGGCACAAAGTATGAAAAATAAATGTCTGGCAAGTTTGGTTGGAATAGCTGGATTGGCGATTGACCATATTTTGGGAGTGGTTGGATTTGCAATTTTAACGGGTGTTGGATTGAAACAATCGTTTTTACTGGTATCATTACCATTTTTATTAAAAGACATTATTAGTGTGCTTGGAGCATTTGCGATTGCTGCCATTTTACATAAGCAGTTGCTGGCAGCGAATTTGTTTGGTGTGCAGGAGAAAAAACTGTAATATATGTTTTTTTTAAAATGAGAAGTTATAGAATAAAAAAGTATCGGAGATATTTTGTAGTTGTCAGGAACAATTAAAATATCTCCGATTTTTGTTTTACTATTTTATAAGTATTTTTTTAAAATATCAACTTTGTCAAGTGCTTCCCAAGGAAGATTTAAATCAGTTCTTCCAAAGTGTCCGTAAGCTGCTGTTTGTTTGTAGATAGGTCTTCTTAAATCTAACATTTTGATAATTCCGGCAGGACGAAGATCAAAGTTATCACGAATAATGGCTACAAGTTCGTCATCTTTTAATTTACCTGTTCCGAATGTATCAACCATGATCGAAGTTGGGTGTGCAACACCGATTGCGTAGGAAAGTTGGATTTCACATTTATCGGCCAAACCTGCAGCAACAATATTTTTCGCTACATAACGAGCCGCATATGCTGCAGAACGGTCAACTTTTGTGCAGTCTTTACCAGAGAAAGCACCACCACCATGACGTGCATATCCACCATAAGTGTCAACAATAATTTTTCGACCTGTCAGACCACTGTCACCATTTGGTCCGCCAATAACGAAACGACCAGTTGGGTTGATAAAATATTTTGTATTTTCGTTTACCAATTCAGCAGGTAAGACAGCATCAATTACATACTTTTTGATATCTTCATGAATTTGTTCCTGTGTAATCTCAGCAGCGTGTTGGGTAGAAATTACGACTGCGTTGATATGTACAGGTTTACCATTTTCGTCATATTCAACAGTAACCTGTGATTTTCCATCAGGACGTAGGTATCCTAAAGTACCATTTTTACGAACTTCTGTTAATTTACGTGTTAACTTGTGTGCTAAGGCGATTGGATAAGGAAGGTATTCTTCTGTTTCATTGGAAGCGAAACCAAACATCATACCTTGGTCACCGGCTCCAATTGCTTCAATATCGCTGTCGGACATCTGATTTTCTTTTGCTTCTAATGCTTTATTAACACCCATTGCAATATCAGCAGACTGTTCATCTAAAGCCACAATAACACCGCATGTGTTTGCATCGAAGCCTTTATCAGAAGAATCATAGCCGATTTCGCGAATTGTATCACGAACGATTTTTTGAATGTCAACATATCCTTGTGTTGTTACTTCACCCATAACTAATACAAGACCGGTTGTGATTGCTGTTTCACATGCAACACGGCTCATAGGGTCTTGTTCTAATAATGCATCTAATACTGCATCGGAAATCTGATCACAAATTTTATCAGGATGTCCTTCGGTAACTGACTCTGATGTAAATAATAATTTTTCCATTTTATATGGTCCTCCTTCGTTTCTTATTATTTCTCCTATAAAGAAAACTGGTTGCAGAACCACAAGAGAAAATCCTACAAGACGGGATTCTCCGCCTGTGACGGTTTGTTTTGGCAATATAATGTACCTTTCCGTCACAGTGCGTCCTTGCCCGGAGGGCTTTTTACTATATAAGGAATTGAAAGAAATTTCCTATATAATAAAGAAAGTCCATCTAAGATGGACTTGATTATGCGATACCAAATCCTCTTATTGTTCGATTACTCGCTTAGATTGGCACCTTCCGTTCTGGGGTTGCCGTGGTTTCACAGAGCCTTAACTCTCCACCACTCGGAATAAGAGAAATAATAATTCAATAACTATGTTAACTTGTGTCATTAGGATACTATGTTTTATACTATTAGTCAACCCTTTTTTTAGAAAAAAATTTTCATAAAAACTTTAGATTCTTTCCAGTTGTTTTCGTACATTTAAAGGATAGATTATGGTATACTGTATGAAAGGCTGATAAAGGGTGTGAAAATCGAAAATACGGGAAAGGATAGAAAACAAGTAATTTTTGCATAGATGCTTGTGGCTGGAATTGATATGAAGATAAGACAACGTCTGGTTATTAGTTTTTTGATTGTAATTACGGTTCCGATTATTTTAATTTGTGCTGCCGGTAGTGCACTTATGAATTATCATATGAATGAGATACAACAGTCTTATAATCTGGAAACCGATACGATTCAGATTTTGGTGAATCCATTGCAGGTGTTAAATCGGTTGACAAGAAGTATTTGTAATCGCCTTCAGACAACTGTGCTTAGACATCCTGAAAAAATTGAAAATCAGGAGTATATGGATTCGATTAATAAAGAATTGAAGACAAAGTTTTCCTTCCTTATAATAAGAAAAGAGAAAGAATATGTTTATGTTGGCAATTATGAAGAATTTAAACAGATTAAAGAAAAGCTTCCGGAATACGGAGCAGATAGTTCAGAAATTGATGGAGGATTCTATGTCAGTGGTGATAATCCGGCATTAGTCAAGCAACAGGATTTTATTTATAAAGATGGAGCACAAGGAAGTGCGTTTGTAGTAACCGAGGTTGATACGATTCTTCCGCAAATCAGGGCATTGGCAGTTCAAATTGTAGTTGCATTTATTTTAATTATTTGTTTTACGGCATCCATATTGATTTTATGGATTTATCAGGGGATTATAAGACCGCTGAAAACGTTACAGTGTGCTGCAAGACAAATGAGTGAGGGAAACTTAAATAATAGTGTTAAAGTTGAAAAAGAGGACGAGATTGGAGATTTATGTAAAGATTTTGAAAATATGCGTATTCGTCTTAAGGAATTGATTGAATCAAGAATTCAGTATGAAGAGGATTCAAGGGAGCTTATGAGTAATATTTCACATGACCTTAAGACTCCGCTGACAGCAATTAAGGGATATGCAGAGGGAATTATGGACGGAGTAGCCGATACGCCTGAGAAATTGGATAAATATCTAAGAACGATTTATAATAAAGCGAATGATATGACTGTATTAGTAGATGAATTATCATTTTATTCCAAAATTGATTGCAATGCAGTGCCTTATAATTTTGTCTGTGTTAATTTAGACGATTATTTTAGTGATTGTATAAATGAGCTGACACTGGATTTAGAAATGAAAAATATAGATATTGGTTATTTTAATTATGTGGATAAAAATCAGCAGGTGTGGATTGATGTGGAACAATTGAAGCGTGTTGTGAATAACATCATTGGCAATTCTGTTAAATATCTTGATAAGAAAAAAGGATTGATAAATATTAGAATTCGAGATGGAAGAGAACATGTTCAGGTTGAATTTGAGGACAATGGAAAAGGAATTGCAGAAAATGAAATTCCATTTATTTTTGACCGATTTTATCGAACCGATGCTTCCAGAAATTCTTCACAAGGAGGTACCGGTCTTGGACTTTCTATTTCGAAAAAGATTATAGAGGGACATGGGGGAAAAATCTGGGCTTCAGGAAAGGAGAATGTTGGGACGAGTATTTATTTTACACTTAGGAAATGTGATTGTGAGAAAAAGGAGGATTTGAATTATGAGTAAAATATTAATAATAGAAGATGAAGAGGCAATTGCAGAATTAGAAAAAGACTATTTAGAGTTAAGTGGGTTTGATGTAGTAATTGAAACAAAAGGTGATATGGGATTGAATAGAGCTTTAGGTGAGGAGTTTAATTTAATCATTTTAGACTTGATGCTTCCAAATGTCGATGGATTTGAAATTTGTAAAAAGATTCGAGAAGAGAAAAATACACCTATTATCATGGTTTCTGCGAAAAAGGATGATATTGATAAGATTCGTGGACTTGGGCTGGGAGCAGATGACTATATGACAAAACCATTCAGCCCTAGTGAGCTTGTGGCGAGAGTGAAGGCTCATATGGCAAGATATGCGCGTTTGGTTGGTTCTGGAATGAAAGAAAATGATATTATTGAGATTCGTGGAATTAAAATTGATAAAACGGCTAGAAGGGTGTATGTGAATGGTGAGGAAAAAGTATTTACAACGAAAGAGTTTGACTTACTTACTTTTTTAGCGGAAAATCCAAACCATGTTTTTACAAAAGAAGAGTTATTTCAGGAAATATGGGATATGGAATCAATTGGAGATATTGCAACGGTAACGGTTCATATTAAAAAAATTAGGGAAAAAATAGAAGTAAATACATCAAAGCCACAATACATCGAAACGATATGGGGAGTCGGATACCGATTTAAGGTATGACAATTTGGAAATAAACGAAATGAAAGGAAGATGTGGGTGGCATGAATATGCAAATAAAGATTTTATATGAGGATGCTCATATTATTGTATGTATAAAGCCGGCAGGAGTACCGTCTCAGAGTGACAAAACTTCTGATTTTGATATGGTAAACCGTCTGAAAAATTATGTCTATGAGTCAGGAGAACAGAAGGAACAGCCATTTATTGGTGTGGTACATCGTTTAGACAGACCAGTTGAGGGAGTTATGGTTTTTGCAAAAACCAAATTTGCTGCAAAACAGCTTAGCAGTCAGATACAACAGGGACAGTTTCATAAGAGATATTTAGCGGTGGTGACGAAGGAATTGCCTGAGAAATTGGGGAATCAAAAAGAATTACTAACGGATTATCTGGTGAAGAATGGAAGAACCAATTTGTCATCTATTACAGATAAAGAAAATAAAAATGCAAAGAGGGCAGAACTTTATTATACGGTAAAAGCCGTAAAAGAAGGATGTTCGTTAGTAGAAATCGAATTGCTAACAGGACGTCACCACCAGATTCGTGTTCAGATGAAAGAACATCTTGCGGGTATTTGGGGGGACAGTAAGTATAATAAAGAGTCGATAAAGGAAAAGGAATGGAGACAGATTGGACTTGCTTCCTGCTACTTAGAATTCAATCATCCGAAGACAAACAAGAACATTTCTTTCGAATATTTGCCACAAAGAGAACCATTTAATTATTTTTAACTTTTATGGAAGAAAAATGCCAGTATAATATATCTTTATATGCTTATAATAATTGTATAGCATGACGGGAGCACAAAGTACGTAGTCATCCGTAGATATCAAGGGCAAAATATCTTTTGACCCCAACATCATAGTATAAGTAAATATGAGGTGAGGCATTTGAATCGTTCCGAGTATAAACAGTTACTTTTTTTAATAGGAACCATAGGTGCGGTATATCTGAGCTTTCGATATATTTTACCATTAGTGGTTCCTTTTATTTTTTCTTATTTTTTGGCAAAATTAGTTTATCCTGTGGCTGCTAAGCTGAAAAAAAATTTTCATATTTCAGGAGGGGTCAGTGGAAGTCTTTTAATCGGGGGTATAACCGGAATTGTGGGGCTTGTTTTTTTTGTTTTGATTCAGCAATTATTTTATCAAACAAAGGATATGATAAAAAATATGCCAAGGTATCAACAGATTATACTTACAGAGGTAGATGGATTATGCGACCGATGTGACACAATGTTTGGTTTGAAGAGTGGAAGTTCAAATGGTTTTATTTATTCTCATATTTCTAAAGGTGTTGAACAGATAAAAACTGGTTTTGGTTCTTTCTTTTCAACAGAAACGATTCAGGGGATTGCAAAAGTGTTTGGTGCATGCTGGATTTTATTTTTAATTTTACTGGGAGCTTATTTCATTATCAAAGATATGGATGATTTAAAAATTATATTTGAGGAATCTATATTTTATCAATTTGGGAAGCCATTGCTTGGAAAACTTGGTCAGGTCGGAGCAGCTTATGGTAAGGCGCAGCTGTTTATTATGGGAGCAGATGCATTTGTATGTATGCTTGGATTTTTTTTAATGGGAAAGAGAAATTCATTTTTGATTGGGTTAGGAATTAGTGTATTTGATGCATTTCCGGCTCTGGGATGCGGGCTGATTTTAATTCCATGGTGTGTTCTTTCACTGCTTCGTGGTAACTGGTATCAGGCAGCAGTTTTATTTACTCTTTATGTACTTTGCCAAATTATAAGGGAAGTGATTGAAGCTAAAACAATAGGAAAAGGGACAGGAATAAAACCGATTTTCAGCTTAATTTCGATGTATGTTGGTGTAAAGCTGTTTGGAATTTTAGGTTTTATTCTTGGTCCCATTGCCTATATAATCATTAAGAGTTGTGTTGAAAGTCAATCTGTATAGAACCCATGCCACCACTTATTTCAATGGAATTGGAAACACTAGGATTGTTTGTATTGAATTCTTTATAAGAGGCACCATTTACTTTTAGACTTCCAAGACCCTTTTCTATGTCAAAATTGTAGTCATCCAGGGAGCCGGTGAGTTCTAATTTAACAGAGCCAATACCACTTTCGATATCCGTTTCTCCATTAAGCGTGCCACTGATTGTTGTGGAGCCTGTTCCGGATTCTAAATCCGTTTTGTTAAATGTTACATGTTTTAATTTTACTGCACCGGTTCCACATTCAAGATCGGCATAATCCGCTGTGATGTATTTTCCTGTGACAGATCCGATTCCATTGTTTATCTCAAGTTTTTTTGTTGCAAGATTACTTAGACTTACATTTCCGGTACCGGAATCAATGGAACAGGAGTCTAAAGTAGTATTATCAGGGATTGTAATGATAACTTTTCTGTCGGTATTAGGAGATTTTCCATTTAAAATTCCCAGGAGTGTAGAGAGCCCTTCTTTTCCCCAATTGTTATAAGACGAATATTTGCCCGAAAGAATCAGAGTATTATTTCTTACTTTTGCAGTATAATCCTCAAGTACATTTTGGCAGTCTACGGTTACTTTTGATACATTGCCATATTGAATAATGACTTGATAGACAAAGCTTTCAACCTCAAGTTTTTTTATATCAGAAAAGGTATTGGAAAAACTAGTTGTAGATAAATTTTTCATTTCGTCAAAGTCCTCCTCCTCATAATCTTCATAATCTTCTTCATCATAGTCGTCATCTGTGTCATAATAATCTTCATGCCCATGATTATGCCTATTCCCAGTAATTGGAGTTGATGTATTGTTGCCATTATTTTTTTGAGGTCTCGAGAATCCTGCAAAAAATGTAATCATCCCAACAACTCCTGCTATAATTGAAAAAGCTAGAAAAAGTGCAAGAGCAGTCGCGATATATTTGATTATTTTTTGTTTTTGGTTCATCGTATTTCTACACCTCCAAACATACAAGTTGCGTTAATATACACGGTAGGTGCATCCGAATTAACAATGCCATGACGGCGGTTTGTTACACCACCAAAAATTGGTGTGCTGGAAACTTTCACATTTACATAAGCCGGAAGATAAATTTCAATTCCTCCGAAAGTGGCATTGCTGTTAATTACTACATCTTCATTAATAATGGCATTGTCTAATCGTAGTGTGACAGAACCAAAAATAGCATTGATTGAAGCTCCTGTGAAAATCTGGTTATCCAATGATATGCTTTGGGACGAGAAGGTTGCAGTATAATCAGTCAAGTGTTCTGAATTTTTTTTTTGGAAGTCAGAGGATTTGATTGATATTGTTTTTTTGGATGAATTAGAAAAAATAATTCCCAAACCTGCAATAATTAATATAACGGGAATGATTAGTTGACCAATTAGGCGTGTGCTGACAAATCCCTGACAGGACAATAAAAGCATAACACCGCTTACGAAACCGATTATGGAACCGGTTTGAAATCCATTTTGTATAATTGAGATACCACATGGAATGATTAAAAATAAAGTCCACCAGCCGGGGAAAAAGATGGAAAAATGCCATAAGTCAAACGCGTTGCCTGCAAAACCAATGCCTAATACGATAAAAAGCAGTCCCCATAGAAAATTGTTATTATTTCGAGTCATTTATGAAACCTCCTTTCGTTCTAGTTCTATAATAATCGGATTTTGCATTAGTTGCTAGTTACAATTGTCATAAAGTGTTTTGGCGAAATGTAATAAAATATTTTTTTGCTTTAAAAGGGTAAAGGTAGAAAAACAAAGTTGAATCGACAGATTTTGTATGTTAAGATAAAAGAAGGAAAAGAGGACTTAGAAATGGCGAATATACTTTATGTTGTAATTCCCTGTTATAATGAAGAACTTGTATTAGAAGAAACAACAAATCAGCTAAATAACCGATATGATTTGCTAATTGGGGAAGGATTGATTAGTGAGCATAGTAAGATTTTATATGTGAATGATGGCTCTTCTGACCGTACATGGCATATGATAAAAAAATTTCATGAACAAAATAAAAGAATCAGTGGATTGAATCTGTCGCGCAATTGGGGACATCAGAATGCCCTATTCGCCGGGGTGTTTACAGTAGCGGACCTGGCAGATATCGTTGTAACGATGGATGCTGATTTACAGGATGATATTGGAGTCCTTGAAGACATGATATTGCAGTATTTGGAGGGGTATGATGTAGTCTATGGAGTTCGAAATAATCGGGCAAGTGACCATGTGTTTAAACGGGTAACGGCAAAGCTTTTTTATCGTGTATTAGAGCATCTTGGTGGAGAGATTGTTTATAATCATGCAGAGTATCGTCTGATGAGTAAGCGGGCGGTGCAGGCTTTAAAGGAATATAAAGAGGTAAATTTATTTTTACGTGGGTTAGTTCCGATGATTGGTTTTCCGGCTACAACTGTAGCTTATGAGCGGAAAGAACGATTTGCAGGGAAAAGCAAATATTCATTAAAAAAAATGATTTCGTTTGCAATAGAGGGAATAACTTCTCTTTCTATAAAACCAATAAGAATTGTGACATCAGTTGGGGTTATCGTTTTTCTAATTAGTATTATTATGTTAATTTATATTTTTGCTCAATACTTTTTAGGAAATACGGTTCCTGGCTGGTCGAGTGTTGCAGTTTCGGTTTGGGCGATTGGCGGACTTCAATTATTAAGTATAGGGGTAATTGGAGAATATATAGGGAAAGTTTATTTGGAGTCAAAACATAGGCCAAGGTATTTTATTGATGAATTTTTGAATGAAGAAAAGGAGGTGCGATAAAAAAGATAGAGGGTTTATAGAGAATGGGATTACTATAAAACGAGGAAAGAAAAAGCAAATAAAGTGAGGTTGAATACGAATGAAAAAACAATCTATTAAAAAGATGGCACTTTTGATTGTTGTGCCTACAATTTCTATTGCGGTTTTAGTTATATCATTACTAGGATATATGACAGCACGAAAAACAATTTTAACGACGAGTAACAGTGAGATGGAGTTTTGTCTTTCAAGTGTGACAGAAAAGATTCAAAAGTCGCTCTCGAATAACCGAAAGGTAGTAGAAACAATTGCGAGAACGGTAGAATCTTTAGGTTCTCATATGACAGAAGAAGATTATGGGAAACTTTTAACGTCATCTGTTGGCACAAATGACGAAACGTTTGGCGGTGGAATCTGGTATGGAGAAAATGCTTATAAGAATAAACAATATTTTTCTCCTTATTGCATGAGGGAAAATGGAAAAGTTACCTATTTTGACAACTATTCTTTAGGAGATGGTGTCCTTTATACGGATCAGGACTGGTATAAAAATGCGATGGATATTAAAGAAAGTGTAGTCTGGTCCGAACCATATTATGATGAATTTGCAAAAATTTCAATGGTTACAGCCTCAGCACCATTTTACAATGGCGCAGGAAATTTTATGGGTGTTGCTACTACAGACATTGATTTGACGGAACTTCAAAAAATGATAACTTCCCTTGAGATTGAAGGAGGAAGGGCATTTTTAATTTCAGCAAAAGGTGTATATATTGCAGATGAAGACAGTGAAAAATTATTAAAGCAAAATATAACAGAAGAACAAAACAGTTCCCTTGCTGAATTAGGTAAACAAATCTTAGAGAAGAAAAACGGAACAGGTTCCTATAAAGATGGTAAAACAAAATATATGGTATGGTACTCGGAGGTTCCGGAAAGTGATTGGTATATTGTAACTGCAGTTAATAGAAAAGAATTAATGAAAGAAACGAATGCCTTAGGAAGAAATCTTTTAATCGGTTGTATTTTCTTTATTTTCATATCAACCTATTTGGTTTATCGCTTTATGAGTCGTAGTATTGTAAAACCTTTAGAAAAACTTGCTTTAACTACGAAAGAAATAGCGGATGGAAATCTCGATGTTAAGATAGATATAAAATCAGATAATGAAATTGGGGTTGTAGTGGAATCTTTAGAAAAAACAGTTGCTCAGTTGCAAAATTATATTGCATATATTAATGAAATTGCAGTAACGTTAGGAACGATTGCAGAAGGAAAACTTGTTTTTGAGCTTCAGCACGATTATTCAGGAGAGTTTGCAAAGATTAAAGAAGCGATGCTTGGAATTTCAAGTTCATTAACAAAGGCACTTACTTCAATTTATGAATCATCGGAGCGGATTGCGAATGGATCAGAGCAGGTTGCAGATAATGGACAGGTTTTAGCTGAGGGAGCAGTTGAACAGACGGAATCTGTTGACAGATTGGCAAATACAATAAAAGACATTTCAGAAATTATTAACAATAATGCGGAGCATGCAGGTGAGGCGAATGAAAAGGTAAATGGTGTTGGTCAGGAAATTTTAGCAAGTTGTGATAAAATGAATCAGATGACAAAGGCCATTAATGTGATTAGTGAACAATCAAAAGAAACAAGTCGCATTATCCAAACAATTGAAGAGATTGCCTCTCAGACAAATATGCTATCTATGAACGCCGCAATTGAGGCAGCGAGAGCGGGAGAAGCCGGAAAAGGGTTTGCGGTTGTTGCAGATCAGGTACGTGAGCTTGCTAATAAATCAGCGGAAGCGGTAAAAGAAACAAATGCCTTAATTGCACAAACATTGGAAGCGGTTGCTAATGGTGAAGAGATGGCAAGAGTTACGGAAGAAGCACTGAAGAGTGTGGTAGCAAGTTCGGACGAAGTTGCTGTTTTAATTGAAAAAATTACGAAAGAGTCCAATGAACAGGCAAATAAACTAGTTGCAATTCAAAATGAGGTAGATCAAATCTCTACCGTTGTTAAAAATAACTCCGATATTGCGGAGGAAAGTGCAGGGGCATCAGAAGAGTTGTCAGCACAAGTACAGATGCTGGAACAGCTGGTGGGGCAGTTTGAGTTGGAATAGTAAAGTGGGGGTTAATTTACAAAAGGACATACCAAAGATTATTTTTTGGTATGTCCTTTTGCGGTATATTTTTATCTATTCTTGTAAAAAATTGTTTTATAAAGTGGAAATAGAGTAATTATTCTTGACGAAAAAAGAATCTGTTATAATATATGAAAAAAAGGATAAAATTTGAATTTTCTATTTTTTATAAATCAAAATAGGTGCATTTCTTAATTATATTTTCTATACTTGGGATGAAGAAGTTTGTTCCGACACAGGTACGGAAGGTGATTTAGTTAAGCATGATTGGAACTTGAATTATATGAAATCTGTATAAAAATTGAGGAAAATTCCTATAAAAGAAAAAAGGAGAAGGTATATGGGGTACTTTATTGAACGGGTAAAAAAACAATTACAATACCACAAAAAGCTTTATTTTGTTTTTGTTTTGGAAATTGCAATTGGCGTATTAATTTTTATAAGCTGTATTAATGTATTTATAGGCTGGATTGAAAAAACGGAAGAGTTGAAATCAGAACGTGTGGGAAAAGAGATGACAGTTTCGTATAGTAATACGATAATGAATCAGGGGGCAGATGAAGAACTGGAAGAGGCGATAACTTATTCGGATTATAAAAAATTGAAAAAAAAGTATAAGAAAGATTTAGAAATTACGTATGCATATGAAGATAGGATTTCGTATGCTTTTGATTCAGAAAATCTATTCTGTTTTTCTTGTTTTATGATGGATAAACCGATGTATTTTGAGATATTTGGAAGTCAGATGGATTCCAATAATAATTTTATTTATATGGGGGAAAATACGTATTCGATAGTTGAAAAAATTGCAGAAAGAAAAAAACAGGGAAAAGAATTGATTGTAATGGAGGGAGAATATTTTGAGATAAATGAAGATGGAACCGTATCTATAGATGGGTTTGGAAGATTTGTGCCTAAGAGAATAGAAAACAAAAAAGGAGTAGAGAAAATCAAGCACCCGTCTGAATATGCGACAGAATATGATGACTATAAGGTTGCAGATTGTGCATTTTTACCGCTTGAATATTTGAAAAAAGTAAAATCAGATATAAGAGGGTGTGCGATGTTAAAAATAAAATATAAAAATAATAATTCCGAAGTAAATAAAGTTCCTGCATTATTAATTGATCTAACAAAAGCACATAAGGGTATTTATATTTACACTGTGCCAAAGAAGTATATGAATCTGGAAGAGAGAATAAACAATGCTTCGTTTCGTATTGAAAAATATTTTTACGCCTCTGTTTGCATCCTGCTGATTGTTATGGCAGGTATGATTGGTGTTATGACGTTACTTTTGCATCAGAGAAGACATTCTATTGCAATAGGAATTTCGTATGGATCTACTATTAAAAGAATGTTTTGGGAATTATTTGCAGAAATTTTAACTGTTTTTGAAACAGGGGGTGGAATTGGTCTGCTTGCATCGGTCTTTGTGATTCCTTTTATTGAAGATATGGCAATGGAAAAAATACCTTTCACATTGTAAGTATACCGGTTGTAATTCTTATAATGGCAATAGGTGCATTTTTAATTGCCGTATTTTCTACATTTGAGATGAGAAAACTTGCTCCGGCGCAGGTATTAAAGGAATTATAGGTTCTTAGGGGATCGAAGTATTTGCTTCGATAAAGATAAAAGGGAGAAAACTATGAATGGAATTTTACTTAATATTAAAAATGCATTTTTAAGAGTTTTTTATCAGAAAACAATCAGTATTGTTGTAATAGTGTCGATTGCAATTGGTATGATATTTCCGTTGTCGGCGTTTGCCATGGCAAATGATATCATAGAAAATATAAAAGTGACAAAATTTACAGATACGGATTCGACAATTATATTGGAATATTTCTCTTCGTTTGCAAAAAAAGAAATAATGGATCAGAGAATGAAATTTTTAACGGATATAGATCAATATGGATACTTTTCTTACTATAAAGGTGTTGTCAGTTGGAAAGGTCAGGATATGGCAGGATCTGTTGCAGGCGCTACGCTTTCTTACTTTGAGCTTGAAAATTATACTCTTATGGAAGGTAAAATGTTTAACAGAGAGCAAGAAGAAAAAGGAATGAAAGTCTGCCTTTTAAGAAAAGATGGTGTCCTGTGGCAAAAAGGAGTCAGAGTTGGGGATATCGTAAAGATAAATGGAACAGGTTTTAAGGTAATTGGCATGATAAGGGATCCTAAAATTTATGGGGAACTAATTGCACCATATAACAGTTTAAACATCTTTTTAGAAAATAATCCGAGCCCAATACAGTATAAAGCACTTTTACATACAAAAAGACCAGTTAAAATAGATGAATTAAGGGCTAAAATCAAGGCAAATGCAAAAATCAATCTTCTTTCTGTTATGCCGGCAGCCAAAGGACAAAAGATTTTTTTTGACAGTGCCGGAAAAGTCATGATTCAAAATCTTTTATTAGGATTTTTTGTACTGTTATTTGGAATTATCAGTTTTATATTTATTATTGCAGGTAAGGTAGCAGAAGAAGAGTATTCAATTGGAGTAAAAATGGCGATTGGAGCGTCAAAAAATACAGTATTTTTTGAATTATTTATTCAAAGTGTTTTATTAATTATGACTTCAATTATACTTGATCTTTTGTGTTTCCCGATTATTCAGAACAAAATATCCCAATTGGGATTTATGCTTGACTGGAAGGTTGTATTAATTATGATTGGAATAGGATTTGTTTTGGCATTTGCAGTAAGTGGAATCATATTTCAAATATTAATTCGAAAAAAAGCAGTCTGTGAGTTATTGAAGGGAGGGAGTTGCTGATTATGATAAAAATGGAAAATATATCAAAAGTTTATAATTCTGGTGTGGTGGAAACAAAGGCTTTAGAGCAAGTCAGTTTTGAAATTAAAAAAGGAGAATTTGTTGCCGTTATCGGTCGCTCCGGCTGTGGAAAAAGTACGCTGTTAAATATTTTAGGCGGAATGGATACAGCAACAGAAGGAAGTTATTTGTTTGATGACATTTGTGTCAATCAATTAAGAGGAAGTTCGCTGGCTCAATTTCGAAATAAGAAAATAGGATTTGTTTTTCAGGGATTTTATCTGGTTGCGGAAATGAGTGCGGAAGAAAATGTAGCGCTTCCTTTAGGATATGCCAAAGTTGGAAAAAAGGAACGAAAACAACGGGCATTGGAATTGCTAAAGGCAGTCGGTCTGGAAGAAAAGGCAAAAAACAGACCATTCGAGCTTTCAGGAGGAGAACAGCAAAGAGTTGCAATTGCAAGAGCGATTGCAAAT
The DNA here is from genome assembly GCF_009696045.1 of Velocimicrobium porci. Lineage (GTDB taxonomy): Bacteria > Bacillota > Clostridia > Lachnospirales > Lachnospiraceae > Velocimicrobium > Velocimicrobium porci. The sequence continues at coordinate 140,413 of NZ_VUMT01000005.1, forward strand.
GAACCAAGTGTACTGTTAGCAGATGAGCCAACCGGTAATCTGGATGAAGAAAATAGTAAAATGGTAATGGAGTTATTACAGGATTTACATAAAAAAGGCTTAACCATTATTATGGTAACTCATGACATGGAACTTGCGAAAAAGGCAGAGAGAATTATTCAGATTAAAGATGGAAAAATTATAAAAGATGAGTAGAATCTGTCCTGTCTGATGGAAATTTTATTGTTTTAAGCTTGACAAATAGGTTTTTCCGTCATAGAATCAAATCTATATGGCGTAGAAAAGGAATAGTATTCCTGATTTGTTTATTCAGAGAGAGAATGGCTGGTGTGAATTCTTATAAGCAGGCGGAAGAACCTACCTTGGAGCTTCGCAGAAAACTGCGACGTATTCTGGCGTTAACAGAGAAAAAATACTTTATGGATAGTTTGTTAATAATAGAGTATTTTTGAGAGAACTGTAAGTACAGTTAATAAGGGTGGTACCGCCGAAGTCTTTTCTTTTCGGTCCCTTGCGGATGAGAAAAAGAAAGGATTTTTTTACTTTATAGGAAACTTCGTCTCCTATAAAGCAAAAACGCTCCGTGAGGATGTGCACAGATGCGAAAGGAGTATTGTTGCAAAAAGCATGCAACACGCATCTGGCACGCAAAGTGGAGCAAGTCCCTCATGAGTGAGGGATACAGGGAGTTGAGGTGGACTTGCCCACTTTGTTCTTGCCAAAATGAAAAATCCTGTTTTTCTCAAATCAACAAATTTTTAGATAGCCAAGAAAAGGAGAATGTCAGATGGCAAAAGAAAAAAAATTAGTCGAAGCGATTACTTCTATGGAAGAAGATTTCGCACAATGGTACACAGATGTTGTTAAAAAAGCAGAGTTAATTGACTATTCCAGTGTAAAAGGCTGTATGGTAATTAAACCGGCAGGTTATGCAATCTGGGAAAATATTCAGAAAGAATTAGACAAACGCTTTAAGGAAACAGGCGTAGAAAATGTTTATATGCCTATGTTTATTCCTGAAAGTTTACTTGAAAAAGAAAAAGATCATGTAGAAGGATTTGCACCTGAAGTTGCCTGGGTTACGCATGGTGGTTTAAATCAGTTACAGGAACGTTTATGTGTAAGACCTACTTCAGAAACTTTGTTCTGTGACTTTTATGCAAATGAGATTGAATCCTATCGTGATCTTCCTAAATTATACAATCAATGGTGTTCGGTTGTCCGCTGGGAAAAGGAAACAAGACCTTTCTTACGTTCCAGAGAGTTTTTGTGGCAGGAGGGTCACACAGCACATGCAACAGCGGAAGAGGCGAAAGAACGTACCGAGTTAATGTTAAATATTTATGCCGACTTTTGCGAAGAAGTTCTTGCTATGCCTGTTATTAAAGGACGTAAAACAGACAAAGAAAAATTTGCCGGTGCAGAAGCTACTTATACAATTGAAGCATTAATGCATGATGGAAAGGCACTTCAATCTGGTACAAGCCATAACTTCGGAGATGGATTTGCTAAGGCGTTTGGTATTCAATATACAGATAAAGAAAATAAATTACAGCATGTACATCAGACTTCCTGGGGTATGACAACTCGTTTAATTGGTGCTGTTATTATGGTACATGGTGATAATTCCGGTCTTGTACTTCCACCTAGAATTGCACCAACTCAGGTTATGATTATTCCAATTATGCAGAAGAAGGAAGGCGTTCTTGAAAAGGCCGAAGAATTGAGAAAAACTTTAGTTTCCAACTTCCGCGTAAAGGTCGATGATTCTGATAAGAGCCCGGGATGGAAGTTTAGTGAACAGGAAATGAGAGGAATTCCGGTACGTATTGAGTTAGGACCAAAAGATATTGAGAAAAACCAATGTGTTGTTGTTCGCCGTGATACAAGAGAAAAAACAATTGTTTCACTAGACGAGGTTGAAATTAAAGTTGCTGAGATTTTAGAAACAATGCAGAAAGAAATGTTAGAACGTGCAAGAGAACATCGTGAAAAACATACAAAGGTTGCAAAAACATATGAAGAATTTTGCAAAATTATAGAAAAAGAACAAGGTTTTGTAAAATCAATGTGGTGCGGCGATGAAGCCTGTGAAAATAAAATTAAAGAAGAGACAGGAGCAACTTCCCGCTGTATGCCATTTGAACAGGAACATCTGGCAGACACTTGTGTATGCTGTGGTAAACCTGCAAAGGCAATGGTTTATTGGGGCAAAGCTTATTAATAGGCTATTGTGTGTGTCCCAGTGTAATGGAAAGAGAGAATGAAATAAAAAAATATATTGGTAAGTTATTATAAAAGAGAAAAGGGAGCTTCTGTGTTGTAAGTTCTCTTTTCTTGTATTATGAATTTAAAGTAATGGAAAGGAATGAACAAAATGGGACAACATGATTTGGGAACTGAGCGTATTGGTAAGCTTGTATTTAGCTTAGCCGTGCCGATGATTATTTCTCAGATTGTTAATCTTCTATATAATATGGTAGACCGAATTTATATAGGACGACTGGAAGATGGGGCACTTGCTATGGCGGCTTTGGGAGTATGTTTCCCAATGATTACTATAGTTGCAGCGTTTGCCCAGTTACTTGGCAGTGGAGGTGCACCGCTTAGTGCAATTAAAATGGGTGAGAAGCGAAATGATAAAGCTGAGGAAATTATGACAAATAGCTTTATGATGCTTATTATTGTTGGTTTTGCACTGACTATACTGACACTTGTTTTTAGAGAACCGATTTTATATTTATTTGGTGCGAGTAATCAGACATTTAAATATGCAGAAAGTTATCTTACAATCTATGCAGTTGGAACGATTTTTGTCCAGCTTACAATGGGAATGAACTCGTATATAACATGTCAGGGGTTTTCAAAAATTGGAATGTGTACGGTATTAATTGGTGCTATTTTGAATATTATATTAGATCCAATCTTCATCTTTTTATTTCATATGGGGGTTAGTGGTGCAGCACTTGCAACAATTCTATCTCAAGGAGTTTCCTGCCTTTGGGCATTGAATTTTTTATTTGGGAAAAAGAGCATTTTGAAGATCAGAAAAAAGTATTTGAAGCCAAATATTAAAATAGTCGGCTCTATTATGGCATTGGGAATTTCACCGTTTATTATGCAGGCAACGGAGAGTCTGGTGCAGATTTCTTTTAATACACAGATGTTAAGATTTGGTGGAAATACAGCGTTAGGAGGTCTGACTATTATGTATAGTCTTACTACATTTATTTCCGGACCTCTTGGCGGACTTGCTCAGGGTGCTGCACCAATTATCAGTTATAATTATGGTGCTAAAAATCTTGCACGTGTGAAGAAAGCATTTCGGTTAATAATTACTTCTTGTCTTATCGGTTCTATTTTATTGGCAGGTTCAATTATGATATTCTCAAGGCAGTTTGCATTTATTTTTATTAAACAGGGAGAAATTTTAGAGTTTACAACTTGGGCATTGCGGATTTTTATGATAGGAATGACAATATTTGGACTTCAGATAGGATGTCAGAATACATTTATGGCATTGGGACAAGCGAAGATTTCGCTCGTTATGGCGTTATTGCGTAAGGTTATTTTACTGGTCCCTCTCGTTTATATCCTTCCTTGCTTTATGGAAGATAAAGTAAAAGGTGTATTAATGGCGGAACCGATTGCCGATGCAACAGCGGCAATTGTAACGACAATTAGCTTTGCGATTTTTTATCATAAAAAATTAAAGAACGAATTAGAAAATAATTATTGAGGCATTGGAAAAAATAGAATATAATGGAGAAAACAAGTATTGCGTTAGCTTTAGGTAATGAGTAGTTCATGAAAGGGTAAGGGCATTTATATGAGAAAAATGAATTGGAAGAAAAGGTTGAGTTTATTAATGGCTGTTACAATGCTTTGTACAGTTTCGGTACCAGCCAGGGCAGCAGAGGTTGCTAAGATTGGAATTGGAACCGAAAGTAATACAGCGACTGTTCCATATTTAAAGCAGCTTGATAAAAAAGAATGGTATCCTGTCACAGAACAGCAGATTAGTGATTATGAAAAGACAAGAAAGAAGAAAATTGGAAAGGCAAGTATAGCAGATGTTAATAGTGCGGAAGGTTTTGCAGAAACGAAAGCCGATGTATTTAGTGCACTTTATGGAGAATATAGTGTACAGTATGCTTTGATAGACAATGGAGAAATAACATTATCCGGTCAGTCAGGTTTTGCAAATATAAAAGAAGAGAAAAAGCCTACAAAGGATTCTATGTATGGCATTGGTTCAATCAGTAAAATTTTTGCTTCCACAGCTATTATGCAGCTTGTTGATGAAGGTAAAATTGACTTAGACAAACCGGTAGTGGATTATGTCAAAGATTTTAAAATGCTAGATAGCAGATATAAGGAAATTACAGTCCGTATGCTTTTGAACCATTCTTCTGGACTTATGGGAAGCAGTTTTTCTAATGCCTTGCTATTTAATGACTCAGACACTGTTAACCATGATGAGTTTTTAAATATATTAAAAAAACAACGTTTAAAAGCAGATCCGGGAGCTTATTCTGTGTATTGTAATGATGGTTTTACATTGGCAGAGATTGTAGTTGAACGTGTTACAAATCAGTCATTTACAGAATATATCCAAAAGAATATTTGTAAACCATTAAAATTATCCAATACAAAGACTCCCCAGGATAAATTTGACAAAAATAAGATGGCGACCGCTTATGAAGGAATTGATGAGGCGGTTCCATTAGAAAATTTCAATGCAATTGGAGCCGGAGGTATTTATTCCAGTGCAGAAGATTTATGTCATCTTGCAACGGCATATATGGATAACGGAAATAAAAATATACTTTCTGAAGTTTCGAAAGAAGCTACCATGAATCGGGAATGTGACCGTGGAATGTGGAAAAAGACTAGTAAAGAAACTGTAAATTATGGTCTTGGCTGGGATAGTGTAGAGTTATATCCGTTTTCTGAATATGGAATACAGGCACTTGCGAAGGGTGGAGATACTTTATATTATCATGGAAGCTTGATTGTATTACCGGAGCTTAATATGGCAGTAGCCGTATTATCGGCAGATGGAAACAGTTCTTTGAATGAGGTATTAGGTCAGGGAATTTTACTCCGTTATTTGAAGGAAAAAGGGAAAATTTCCAGTCTTCCAACGGAAGGCTCATTCGCGTCTTATGTAAATGCTCAAGTACATATGCCAGCGGATTTAAAAGAAAATAGTGGATATTATACTTGTTTTGGTGGAACGCTGAAGGTTTCCATTACAGAGGATGGAATTTTAGACCTGAGGAACGTTTATGGTGTTACTGGACAAAAATATACTTATTGTGGTGACGGAAAATTTGTGGATGAAGCAGGAACAACAGTGTTATCATTTGTAAAAGAAGCAAATGGAAAGACTTATTTATGGGCAGAAGGATATTCTACATTGCCAACAATCGGACAGATTTACAGTGCCAGCTATCAGGCACAGAAGGTGGAGGAAAATCCATTGTCGCAAAAGGTTAAAGATGCCTGGGAAAAACGAAATGATAAATTATATCTTGTAACAAGTGAAAAGTATTCTTCAATTTGCTATAATAATAGTCAGATTGTATTTTCAATTGCACTTCCAAGTGACTTGGAAGGGTACATTAATGATGCAAAGATTGTAAATGGCAATTTGGCAGTTGCGACGGAACAGATTCCGAATATGTATGGAAGAGATTTAAGGGATTTAGACTTTTATAAAAAGGGCAAGGTAGAATATTTAGATACAGCAAGTTATACAGCGATTTCCGAAGATGGAATAGGTGATTTACCTGAAAAATCTAAATTTTCTGTTACAATTGGAAAAGATGGGCAGGCGAAGTGGTATAAGATTGGTAAGAATTCAGCGAATAAAAAAGTGAAGTTTGCAATACCTGCAAAGGCATCCTTTGCAGTATATGATGAAGATTTTGAATGTTTAACACATTCTTATATATCCAATAAGAAGACAATTACACTTCCCGAGAATGGTTTTATTGTATTTGCAGGAGAAAAGAATAAAAAAATTACAGCAGTGTATAATACAAAATAGATTAGTGATGAGAATGTAATGTAGGACTGTTGTAAAATAGCACTTTAAAATTTGGTATAAATAGTTGTATGTATGGTGTTTTGGCTACTTATCTGGATTTGGAGTGTTGTTTTGCAATAGTCCTTTTGCATAAAGATAAAACGGAAATAATAATGGAAAGGTGTCGATATAGAGTGAAGATTACAATTCCCGAAAAGGTGGCATATATTATAAATAGATTAATTGAGCATGGATATGAAGCATATGCAGTAGGAGGATGCGTTCGTGATACAGTGCTTGGAAGGGTTCCGGAAGATTGGGATATTACAACGTCAGCAAGACCAGAGGACGTAAAAAAATTATTTGTGAGGACAATTGATACCGGAATTTTACATGGAACTGTTACGGTTATGCTGGAAAAAGAGGGGTTTGAGGTTACTACGTATCGAATTGATGGCGAGTATGAAGATAATCGACATCCGAAAACAGTAGAATTTACGTCAAACTTGAAAGAGGATTTGAGAAGGCGGGATTTTACAATTAATGCAATGGCATATAATGAGAAAGATGGATTGGTAGACTGCTTTGGCGGTATGGAGGATATTAAGCGAAAAAGAATTACTTGCGTAGGTGATCCAAATGATCGTTTCGATGAAGATGCTCTTCGTATTTTAAGAGCCGTTCGTTTTGCGGGACAATTAGGATTTTCAATTGAAGAAAATACGAGGATTGCAATGAAACAAAAAGCAGAAAATTTAAAATCAATCAGTGCCGAGAGAATCCGTGTCGAGCTTGATAAATTGCTTCGTTCCAATCATGCCGAGTTAATGAAGGAAGCTTATGAAACGAATATTACAAAAGCTGTTTTACCCGAGTTTGACATTATGATGCAAACGGAGCAAAATAATCCACATCATATTTATTCGGTCGGTGAGCATGTTGTTCAATCGGTTTGTGCAATGAATGAATGGTGCTATAAGAACGGGCAGCATGATAAGAAGCTTCATTCAATTCTGGTCTGGACAATGTTGCTTCATGATGTTGGAAAGCCAGAATGTAAAAAAACAGATTATGATGGAATTGATCACTTTTATGGACATGAGGAAGTGGGAGCAAAAAAAGCAAAAGAAATTTTAAAAAGACTTAAATTTGACAATTATACGATTGATTTTGTAACCCGCTTGATAAAATGGCATGATTATCGGATTGATGCAAAAGAAAAAACTGTTCGAAGAGCGTTAAGTAAGCTTGGGACAGATTTAATTCCATATTGGTTTTGGGTACAGCGTATGGATATTTTTGCCCAGAATCCGGATAAGGCAAAGGAAAAAATTGAACGATTGGAACTAGTAGAAGAATGTTGTGAAAAAATCTTTGAACAGAACGATTGTCTGACGATAAAAGAACTGAAAATTAATGGTAAGGACTTAATGGACGCAGGGCTGGAACGTGGCAAACAAATAGGAGAAGCACTTAATTATCTGTTGGAAGTTGTTTTAGAACATCCTGAAATGAATGAAAAGGAAAAGCTTCTGGCAGTGTGTAAAAGAAAGTACATGCTGATTCCATAAAGTCTGTGAAACATATGAATGAAACAAGAAGACCTCTCATAAAATTAAAGGTGAAATAAAATTGATGGGAGGTTTTTTGCATTGAATGATAGATTTGCGGAAGTACTGCAAGGCTATGATTTTACTGTCCGAGCGATGAACCGTGCAAGAGGAGCATTTCTTCTTGATACAAATCGGGGGCTTAAGCTTTTAAAAGGGCTTGAAAGTTCGGAAAAGAAGATTATCGCAGAGTATGAATTAACAACGTATTTGTCCGAAAGTTCTTTCCGCTATGTGGATAAGATCGTGAAGAATAAGGAGGGAATGTTGATAACAGCAGACGGACAGGGAGAACGTTATATTGTCAAGGATTGGTTTTCGGGGGAAGAATGTAATGCAAGAGAAAAAGAGGATGTTTTGGAGGGCGCAAGGACTTTAGGACGCCTTCATACATGTTTAAAAAGCTATTCTTTATCGGAAGAAGGAAGTTTAGCAAAGACAACGGATATAAGAACCTCTCTGGAAAAGCATACAAGAGAACTGAGAAGAGTAAAGAGCTATATTCGAGGTAAAAAGAAAAAAAATGAATTTGAAGTGTCGATACTGGACTGTTTTGATATGTTTTATTCCAGAGCAGAGTGGGCTTTGGACTCTCTGGAAGATTGTATGTATCAGGAGCAACAGGTAATTCATGGAAGTTACACCTACCATAATATTTTGCGAATCAAGAATGGCACAGCGGTTGTCAATTTTAATCGGGCAGAATATAATTCTCCAGTTATAGATTTGTACTATTTTTTTAGAAAGGTAATGGAAAAAAACAATTGGAAGATTTCTCTTGGAGAGGGAATTCTTAAGGAATATCAAAAAGCTTGTCAATTGTCAGAGTATCAATGGAAGCTTTTGGGACTTTTATTAGCATATCCGGAGAAATACTGGAAGATAGTGAATCATTATTATAATAACAAAAAATGTTGGACTGCGAATAAAAACGTTCAAAAATTGGAGGGAATACGAGAGCAGGAATGGCAGAAAACGTTATTTTTACAAAAGGTGTTTTCGCTTTCTTTTTAAAGATTTTTGGGTTATAATATTCATAAAGAGTGACAATTCATGATAAAAAGAGGAAGATTTATGTATAATACACAAGAAAGAAAAGGAAAAAGATTATTTTGCCAATTGGGAATACTTTTCATTATTGTAATTTGTATTACCGGATGTCAAAAGAGCAGAGGAAGCAAGAAGGTTGTAAATCCTTCTTCACTTTCTACGGCACAAAACATAGGAAAAGAGAATCCTTATGATACAACATCGACCGGTGTAATAAAGGAAATTGATTTGGAGAGAAACAATATTACAATATTTGATATTGATAAAAAAAGAGATATTACATTTTTATATTCTAGTGCTACGGATATTAAGGATCGATATGAGAAACGTCTGACAATGGACCAGATGGAGATTGGTCAGATTGTTGATGCTTATTATTATAATACAAGCAAAAAAATGACGTTGATGAATATTAATAAGGATTCATGGGATTATTCAAATGTAGATCGATATACAATGGAGAAAACAAATCGTATTATCCGGCTGGGTGAAAAAAATTATCAATATGATGAGAATTTAATTATTTCATCGGGAACAGAATTAATTGATTCCATTGATTTGAATCAAAAAGATCAACTGCTTGTGCGAGGGATTGGGAGTAAAGTATATTCTATTTGCGTCACAAAAGGTCATGGTTATATCCGGTTAAAAAATTATAATGATTTTATTGGTGGAACAGTTGAAGTTGGTTATGGAATTATAGTTCCTATTGTTGATAATATGCTGATTGTAGCGAGGGAAGGGGCTTATTGTGTAAGATTAGAAAATGGTGATTTAAAAGCCGAAAAAAATATTACCTTATTGCGTGATGAAGAGATTACGCTGGATATGGCTCAATATCATAAAAAAGAACCGAAGGTCGGGTATGTGAATTTTCAGATTGATCCAAAAGGTGCAGATTTATATATTAATGGAAAATTGAAGGAGTATGAAGATCCGGTTAAGCTTAATTATGGAAAATATGAAATTAAAGTAACGATGACAGGTTATGAGGACTATGAAGGGATTTTGACAATTGGTGGGTCTACTTCGACTATTATTATTAGTCTGGCGGAAGGTTCTGCCAAGGTAAAAGATAATAAATCCTCATCGAACAGTGGGACATCGGCTTCTTCTGGAAGCTCAAATAATAATAGCTCCGGCAATCATTCAGACAGTAATAATAACTCGTCGGGTGAAGATTCTAAAAATGATTCCGAGCATTCTACTTCAATTGAAGATAAAGATGACAGTTCTTCTGATAATAGCTCTCAATCGGGGACAAAGAAGACAGACAATGCTCATAAGATAACCATCGATGCTCCAAAAGGGGCAGAGGTTTATTTAAATGGAACATTAAAGGGAACGGTACCGGTTTCGTTTAAAAAGGAAATTGGCACACATACAATTACATTAAGTCAAACGGGATATACGACGCGAAGCTATACAGTGGATGTTGTCGATGACGGCGAGGATGTAATATTGAATTTCCCGGAAATGACAAAAACACAATAGGAATAGGAGGAAGTATCTATGGATTACAAGAAAAATTATGAGGAATGGTTACAAAATCCTTATTTTGATGAGGCTACGAAGAAAGAACTTGAGAGTATACGGGAAAATGAAAACGAGATAAAAGAGCGTTTTTATATGGATTTAGAATTTGGGACTGCCGGTCTTAGGGGGATTATTGGTGCAGGTACAAATCGCATGAATGTGTATACGGTTCGTAAAGCGACTCAGGGGCTTGCAAACTATATTTGTAAACAGGGAATGGAAGAGAAGGGCGTTGCGATTGCTTATGATTCCAGACGTATGTCTACTGAATTTGCAGAGGAAGCAGCACTTTGCCTTGCAGCAAATGGGATTAAAGCATACATATTTGAAACACTTCGTCCAACACCAGAATTGTCTTTTGCTGTAAGAGAGCTTCATTGTGCAGCCGGTATTAATATTACGGCAAGCCATAATCCTCCGGAATATAATGGATATAAGGTATATTGGGAAGATGGTGCACAGATAACTCCTCCTCATGACAGTGGAATTATGAGTGAAGTAAAGGCTGTTACTGATTATAGTACTGTTAAGACGATGACGGTGGAGCAGGCAAAAGAAAAAGGGCTGTATCAGGTAATTGGAACAGAAATTGATGATAAATATATGGAGGAACTGAAAAAACAAGTTATCCATTGGGACAGCATAAAAGAAGTTGGAAAAGAGCTTAAGATTGTATATACTCCACTTCACGGAACGGGTAATTTACCGGTGAGAAGAATATTAAAAGAAATTGGATTTGAACAGGTTTATGTTGTACCACAACAGGAACTTCCGGACGGTGAGTTCCCAACAGTAAGTTACCCAAATCCAGAAGCAGAGGAGGCGTTCCAGTTAGGACTTTCGCTTGCAAAGGAGAAGGATGCAGATCTTGTTCTTGCAACGGATCCGGATGCTGATCGGCTTGGTGTTTATGTAAAGGATACAAGATCTGGACAGTATATTCCATTGACAGGAAATATGTCTGGTTGTCTTTTAGCTGACTATGAAATTGGACAGAGAAAAGAAAAAAATGGAAGCGTTCCGTCAGATGGGGCTTTAATTAAAACAATTGTTACTTCTAATATGGCGGCGGCGATTGCAAAATACTATGGAGTTCAATTGATAGAAGTATTGACAGGTTTTAAATTTATCGGACAGAAAATTCTTGGATTTGAACAGTCTGGAAAAGGAGAGTATTTATTTGGATTTGAGGAAAGCTATGGTTGTTTGATTGGTACTCATGCAAGAGATAAAGATGCGATTGTTGCAACTATGGCGTTATGCGAAGCAGCAGCGTATTACAAAACAAAGGGCATGACTCTTTGGGATGCAATGATAGAACTTTATGAACGTTATGGTTACTATAAAGATGGTGTTAAAGCGATTGGCTTAAGTGGAATTGAAGGACTTGAGAAGATTCAGGCTATTATGAGTACGTTAAGAGAAAATACACCAAAAGAGGTTGCCGGTTATAAAGTATTGGCGGCAAGAGATTATAAATTAGATACAATTAAAAACTTAACAACTGGTGAAGTAACTGCTACCGGACTCCCTAATTCCAATGTTCTTTATTATGAATTATCGGATCAGGCATGGCTTTGCGTAAGACCATCCGGAACAGAGCCAAAGATTAAATTTTATTTTGGAATTGTTGGAGAATCGTTAGAGGATGCGGACAAAAAGGCAGCCGATTTTTCGAATGCAATTCAAGAGATGGTTGATCAGCTAATGTAAGCAGGATTGGAATTGTTTTTTTGATTGTCATGAAATCCACAAATAAATCATAAGATATAAAAAATGATAAAAGAGGATGATATGAGAAAATTATATATTATAGTCCTTTGTCTTTTAGGAATGTTTTTTATGATTAGTTGCTCTAAAAAAGCGGACAATTCCGGTCAGGGAAAAGAAATGGAGTTTACGGTTGTAGATGATATTAATATACTGGATGAGCTGAAGGAGATTATTGACGAAAAGAAAAATGACGCATTTCAAATGACCTTTACATCAGGTGATAATATGTATCTGGTTGTTGGTTATGGAGAACAATCTACAGGTGGATATAGTATTAAAGTAGAAAATCTTTGCATGAAAGAAGATGGAATCCACCTAAAGACCAATCTTTTAGGACCGGACAAAGAGGAAAAGGTTAGCAGTAAGCCAAGTTTTCCATATGTTGTAGTAAAAATACAAACTATCGATGCAGAAGTTACATACGAATAGGAAGGGAAACCGTTTGTAGAAAAAGCTAGATTTTGTACGAAAAATGTTGTTGAAAACTAGATATTGTGTAAAAAACAAAAAAACTGGATTTCGGCGATATGCACTAAATATAATCCTTCCTTTTGGTTAATATTCCTTTTTGTATAGGAATGTGGCACTATAAGTGATGAAAATATGCTGTAAAAACTGACTCAAAATAAAAAAGAACTGTACAGAATTTCTTATTCAACTTCATACAAATATTTGAATTTTCAGATAATTCTTTGACAATTTTTTACTCATGTGGTATAGTATTAAGCAGTGCTGATACTTTACAATGAGGGGCAGCCAAATAATTGAACGGAGGCAGAGTGTATGAAGCAAGTTAATGTTAATCAAGTTCGCAGAGCCGTAAACAATCATATTGGCAGTAAAGTGAAAATTATGGCTAATAAGGGTAGACATAAAATTGATGTGACAGAAGGCATTATAATGGAAACATATCCAAGCATATTTCTCATTAAAGTAATTAATGAATTAGAAGAATCTTCGCAGACTGTTTCTTTTAGTTACACAGATGTGTTGACAAAAGATGTACAAATGATGTTATGCAATGAATAATATATGAAGCAAAAAATACTCTTTCATAATAGGTTATGAAAGAGTATTTTTTTACTTTATAGGAAATTACGTCCTATGAATTAAAACGAGAATATCTTCTTATTTTTAAGAATATAGTATATAAACCGATGTATTTTGGTACGGTAAATAATAAGGAGGAGCTTCGAAAATGGAATTGCTTAAAAAAAATATTCATATGAATCGCATCAAATGTAAAAGCAATGTACAGCTTACATTAGATGATGACTATAATGTTCCTGATGTAAAGCCAGACATAGATAAAATTATTAAAGAGCAGGGGACGGTTCATATTCAGGACATTACTCCATCTAATGGGCGTTTTTCGATAAAAGGCGGATTAGATTTTACGGTGTTATATTTAAGTGAGGATGAGGAACATCCTGTACATAGTATTAAGGGGGTGCTGGCGTTTGAGGAAATTGTTAATATGGATTCAGCGTGTGAGGAGGATGATATACGAGTAGAGTGGGAGCTTGATGATATGACAACCTCACTTATCAATTCAAGAAAAATAAATGTAAAAGCAATCATTAGTCTGGATTTTGCAGCAGAAGATGTTTCAGATGAAGAAGCGGCAATTGGTGTTTCAGATGATGATGAGGTTGAATATCAAAATAAAGAAATTGATATAACAGAATTGGTTTTATCCAAAAAAGATACATATCGTATTAAAGATGAGATTGCAATTTCGCTTGGAAAACCAAATGTGGCAGAAATACTATATTCTGAGTTCGAACTTCAAAATATGGATACAAGATTGTTAGAAAATCAAGTTTCCTTAAAGGGGGATTTAAGAGTCTTTTTATTATATACAGGTGATACACAGGAAGAGCAGATTGAATATTATGATATGCAGGTTCCAATTAATGGAACAGTCGAGTGTGACGGCTGTAGTGACTATATGATATCTGATATCAATATGGATATTATAACGAAGGATTTACAAGTAAAACCGGATGATGATGGGGAAGAGCGAATTCTTGATTTGGAAGTTGTTTTAGAATTGGATATGAAAATATATGAGGAGGAGAAATTAGAAGTACTAAGTGATTTGTATTCGGTAAACTGGGAGTTAGAGCCGATTCGAAAAGAAGCTTCTTATAAGAATTTGCTGTTAAGGAATAACAGTAAAGTGCGTCTGTTAGAAAGCATTACTTTAGAACAAGGTCAGCCTCCAATTTTACAAATATGTAATGCAAGTGGTTTTATAAAAATAGACAATAAAGAAATTGTGGAAAATGGAATTATGGTGGAAGGAATATTGGAAGTACAACTGCTTTATATAGCAGAGGAGGATAGACGACCACTTGGCGCAGTGAAAGGAATGATCCCATTTTCTCAATTAGTTGAGATAAAGGATATTATGCCAGACAGTACCTATGATATGAGAGCATCAATTGACCAGCTTAACACATTAATGGTAAGCGGCGATGAAGTTGAAGTAAAAGCTTCGATTAATCTGGATACGATTGTTTTTAATACAGTGAAAGAGTCAATCATAACAGAAATTGAAAACAAAGGTTCTTTGATGGAGAAAATTAAGGATTTGCCAAGTATGGTTGCCTATACCGTGGATGATGGCGATACCTTGTGGACAATTGCAAAAGAATTTTATACAACTGTGGATGACATAAAAGAAATGAATCATCTGGAAACAGATCGTGTGAAAAAAGGAGAGAAATTATTACTGATTAAAGCAGTAGATACAGTATTGGAATAATAGATTTAAAAGAAAAGAGAGAGGTTACTGTAAAAAATAGAGATTATACAGTGACCTCTCTTAGTGTTTATCTAAATTCTTTTATTTATTGAAAAAAGTTGTTAAGAATACCATATTGGAAGGGTCTGCTTCTCTACATTGCTGGTATGCCCGGTCTGCATCTTCCTTTTTTTCAAACAAACCAAATACGGTAGGTCCGCTTCCGCTCATAAGGGCGTTGATTGCATTACAGTTTAGCATTATATCTTTTAAAGTACCGATAACCGGATATTCTGGAATTGTTACAGTTTCCAAAACATTTTCCATACGTTCTGCAATTTTGTGAAGGTTTTTTTCGTGAATTGCTAAAACCATACCATCAATGTCAGGATGTTTTTTTAGCTGGTTTAATTTTAAATTCTCATATACAAATTTGGTAGATACATGAATAGATGGTTTGGCAATTAAAATATAACAGTCGGGAACAGGTGGCAGTGGAGTGAGTATTTCCCCAATTCCTTCAGATAATGCAGTTCCACGCATAATACAGTAAGGAACATCAGCACCTAAGGTAACACCATATTCCATTAAAGTTTGCTTAGAAAGATTTAATTTGAACAAACGGTTAAGTCCGACTAAGGTTGCGGCACAATCAGAACTGCCACCTGCCAGTCCGGCTGCAACCGGAATATGTTTTTCTAATGTGATAGAAAGTCCGGTTTTTATATTGTGTTTTTCTTTGATAAGTTCAGCAGCCTTATACACAAGATTGTTTTCATTTGTGGGAAGAAACGAAAGGTTCGTTTCAATACAAATCTCATTTTTTTCAATTGGCTCTATTATTACTTTATCATAAAGACGAATTGTCTGCATAACCATGCGGACTTCGTGATAATTATCTTCTCTTTTTCTTACAACATCAAGTCCAAGATTAATCTTGGCATATGCGTTTAGGCTGATTGTATTCATAGAGAAACCTCCTGCGATAGTTTGTTAATATCATTAAAAAAATAAAACTGATTTTATTATACATAGAAAAAATGACAGGGGCAATAGAGAAATCTTTAAGTTTCATAAAAACTGTATACTTACCAAATAACTGGATATAATTCAGATAATATAAAAAAACAAAAAGAGGTACATATCATGAATTATGGAATTGAAAAGTTAATTTTTGTATTTGCAGGTATTTTTGTAATTAGCAATATTATATTTGGAAAAAACCAAATGTTTTTGAATGAATCGTGCGAAGAAACCAAAGTAGAGAGTCAGCAAAAGATGCAACAAGGAATTGCAGAGCATATTATTCGTTTTCATGTGATTGCGAACAGCGATACAAAAGAGGATCAAGAATTAAAGCTGAAAGTAAAAGATAGGGTAGTGGAAGCGATGAGACCTAAACTTAAAAATGTTTCTTCTATAGAAGAAGCACGAAAAATTTTGAGAGATAATCAAACGAATATGGAGAAACTTGCAGATAAGGTTATGAAAGAAGAAGGATATTCCTATCAAAGTCATGCAGAGTTAGGAATGACTACATTTCCGGTAAAAAGATATGGAGATTTAACATTTCCAGCCGGGCGATATGAGGCTTTTCGAATACTGATTGGAAAAGCGGAGGGGAAAAATTGGTGGTGTGTTATGTTTCCTACCTTATGTTATGTAGATGAATCATACGATGTTATAACGGAAGAAAATAAGGAAACGTTTAAAAAGGTATTAACAAAGCAAGAGTATGAGAGTATTGAAAAACAAGAGGGGCAGTACTTTTATAAGTTCAAATTGCTTGAGTGGATAAAAGAATTGTAATTGCTTTTTCAGTTATTGTCACTTCCTGTCATTGGAAAAAAAATAAGGTTATTGATTATTTTAAGAATTAAGGTTACAATAACTAAGACTAGTGAAACAAAGTATTCCTTAATGGAAGAGAAAGGAAGGATGAAATAATGAGTAAGAAAACAATAGCAGTGTTGTTTGGTGGACAGTCATCAGAACATGAAGTATCCTGCATTTCAGCAACGACAATTATTTCAAATATAGATAGAGATAAGTATGATGTAATCATGATTGGAATTACAAAAGAGGGAAAATGGTTAAAGGTAAATTCAATCGAAGAAATTCAATCTGATAAATGGAAAGGAAGCAAAGAAACAGCAGTTATTTCTCCAGATGCAACACAAAAAGGTATTTTAGTGCAGAATGGTAAAAAGACAGAGCTGATATCTGTTGATGTAGTATTTCCGGCACTTCATGGTATGTATGGAGAAGATGGAACTGTTCAGGGATTATTAGAGCTTGCAAAGATTCCGTATGTAGGGTGTGGTGTTTTGGCTTCTGCAGTATCTATGGATAAATTATATACGAAAATGATTGTTGATACATTACATATTCGTCAGGCAAGTTACGTTGCAGTATTGAAAAATCAATTAACTGATATGGATACAGTTATTGGCAGAGTGGAAGAAAAGCTTAGTTATCCGGTTTTTGTAAAGCCTTCCAATGCAGGGTCCTCTAAGGGTGTATCAAAAGCTGAAAATAGAGAGCAGTTAGTCGATGCGTTAAAGCTTGCTGCAGAACACGACAGAAAGATTCTTGTAGAAGAAACGATTGTTGGAAGAGAAATTGAATGTGCGGTATTAGGCGGAGCAGAGCCTAAAGCTACTGGTGTTGGAGAGATTCTTGCAGCAGCAGAGTTTTATGATTATGATGCAAAGTATAACAATCAAGAATCAAAAACGGTAATATCACCAGAACTTCCAGAGGGTGTTGCAGAACAAATTGGTAAGGCGGCAGTAGAAATATTTAAGGCTGTTGATGGATATGGTCTTTCAAGAGTCGATTTCTTTGTAGAAAATGGAACAAATGAAATTGTATTTAATGAAATTAATACACTTCCAGGATTTACGTCCATTAGTATGTATCCAATGCTTTGGGAAGAAAAAGGCTTAGGAAAGAAAGAATTGGTTGACAAATTAATTCAGTTAGCCTTTTCGCGATAGGGGGAATCGAAATGGCAAACAACGCTCCGATTGGTGTATTTGATTCGGGAGTAGGCGGACTTACGGTTGCACGGGAAATTATGAACCAGATGCCGAATGAAGAAATTGTGTATTTTGGTGATACGGCAAGAGTTCCATATGGAAATAAGTCGAAAGATACAATTATCGGTTTTTCCAGACAGATTGTAAAATTTTTGCGTACAAAAGAAGTAAAAGCAATTGTAATTGCGTGTAATACAGCGACTGCTTTTGCATTGGAAACGATAAAAGCAGAAAATGATATTCCTATTATTGGAGTTGTTAAATCCGGAGCAAAAGTGGCAGCAAAAGCAACAAAAAATGGGAAAATTGGAGTAATTGGAACAGAAGGAACAATTAATAGTGGGATTTATACTTCTTATTTGAAACAATGGAAGGATAATATTCAGGTATTTCCGAAAGCATGCCCTTTATTTGTTCCATTAGTAGAGGAAGGATTGTTATATGATCCGGTTACAATTGAGATAGCAGAACGGTATTTTAGTGAATTAAAAGGGCATGGAATTGATACATTGGTACTTGGATGTACCCATTATCCATTGATTCGCCATACATTGCAGAAGGTTATTGGTGATGATGTTCAGCTGATAAATCCGGCTTATGAAACGGCACGGTATTTGCGAAGAGTTTTAATGGAACATGATTTGTTACATGAGCCGGCAAAAACAAAAGAGCATTTGTTTTTTGTAAGTGACGGAGCAGAGAAATTTAAGGGATTTGCAAATACAATTCTTCCATGTAAAGTACAGGAAACGAAAGATATTAATATAGAGCAATACTAAGGAGTTGTATATGAATAAAAAGGTACTAGTTTCCATTTCTGGATTACAGACTGAAATCGGAGATGATGAGGCAATAGAAATTGTTTCTCCCGGTGAGTATCATCAAAGAGATGGAAAACACTATATTTTATATGAAGAGATGCATGAAGATGGAGAGGCAGAAAGTGGAGTATCTAAAAATCTTTTGAAAATCTCTCCTGACTATATTGAACTTACAAAAAAGGGATATGCAAATGTCAATATGGTATTTGAAAAAGATAAAAAAACAATGACTTATTACCAGACTCCATTTGGAAATTTGTTAATTGGTCTTTATACAACGAATATTTCTATTATTGAGCAAAAAGAAGGAATGATTGCAACGATTGATTATTCGTTAGACATTAACTATGACTATGTGACAGACTGTAATATAAAGATTAAAGTAATGGACAGAGCACAATAAAACGATATATGATTAAAACAATAGCGATTTTAAAGTATGAAAGACATTCTATGTACTGGAAATTTATCCGGTATATAGAATGTTTTTTTACTTTATAGGAAATTGCGTCCTATGAATTAAAAAGCCCTCCGGGCGGGAACGCACTGCGTCGGAGACGAATTATATCCCCCTACTAGGCTTGTGGGACAAGCTATAGTTTCATATAATTGAAAATGAATTTTATTCGTGATTTAGAGGTTAAAAATTAAAGAGGGGAAAGGTTGAAAGAATGAAACGAAGACAATGGATTATTTTAACAGGGATTTTTATTTTGGCGGGAGCTATTATTAGCAGTTGTGGAAAACAAGAAACTCAAAATAAGAATAAAAGCTTAAAAGAACAAAAGGACGAAGTAATTGTTACTATGCCAGTTACTTCTGAGCCTGAGGCAGGATTTGATCCCGCATATGGGTGGGGTGCTGGTGAACATGTTCATGAACCATTGATTCAAAGTACATTGCTTGTAACAACAAAAGATTTGAAAATTGAAAAAGATTTGGCTACAGATTATTCGGTCAGTGATGATGGACTTACTTGGAATGTTAAAATAAGAAAAGATGTAAGATTTACAGATGGTCAAAAATTGACTGCGGATGATGTGGCATTTACTTATAATAATATAAAAAAATTAAGTACGGTAAATGATTTTACAATGTTAAAAAGAGCAAGGGCAGTTGATGATTACACGGTAGAGTTTGAAATGGAAAAACCATTTTCTATTTGGCCATATACAATGGCAATTGTGGGAATTGTTCCAGAACATGCTTATGATAAAAATTATGGACAAAGTCCTATTGGTTCGGGACGGTATATCTTAAAGCAATGGGATAAAGGTCAACAAGTTATTTTTACGGTAAACCCAGATTATTATGGTAGAGAACCAGAGATAAAAAAGATTACAGTCTTATTTGTGGAAGAAGCAGAAGCCCTTGCCATGGCAATGAGTGGGCAGGCTGACCTTGTACATACAGCAGCTTTATATTCTGAACAGAAAATAAAGGGGTATCAGTTAACAGCAGTAGCCTCTGTTGACAATAGAGGAATTAACATGCCTGCGGTTCCAAGACAGGAAAAAAATGGAACCACAATTGGGAATGATGTTACTTCTGACCTTGCAATTCGTCAGGCTGTTAATATTGGAATTAATCGTGATGAAATGATAGCACATGTATTAAACGGGTATGGGACGCCGACTTATAGTGTTTGTGATAAAATGCCATGGTATAATTCGGAAGCAGAAGTGTCTTATAATAAGGAAGAAGCGAAATCAATTCTTGAAAAAGCCGGCTGGAAAACGAGGAAAACAGGGATTCGGGAAAAGAATGGTATAAAGGCAGAATTTATAGTTATGTATAATCCGGAAGATTCTGTAAGGCAGGCTTTAGCTGAGGATTTTGCAAATCAATTAAAAGAGTTAGGTATTTTGGTAAAGACAGAAGGGGTTGGATGGGATAAGGCATATGAGCGAGCGTTATCAGACTGTCTTGTCTGGGGCTGGGGTGCCCATACTCCGATGGAACTTTATAATATTTACCATTCATCAAAAGATACAAAGCTTGCAGAGTATTCGCCGTATTACAATAAAAAAGTGGATGAATATATGGATGAAGCGTGGAATGCTTCTTTAGAAGATTCCTATGAGTTGTGGCAAAAGGCACAATGGGATGGAGAAGTGGGAATTACACAGGATGGAGATATTCCATGGATTTGGCTATGTAATGTAGATCATTTGTACTTCTTGAAGGAAGGGTTGGAAATTGGGGAGCAAAAGATTCATCCGCATGGACATGGCTGGTCGGTTTTAAATAATGTTGATGAATGGAAATGGAATAAAAAATGAAGTTAGGATATCAGTTGATTCGAATGATTACTCTTTTATTTGCTGTTACTATGGTGACTTTTTTATTGGCTGCCTATAAAATGTCAAGACCTAATGTACAAAAAATATGATATAAAAATGTACAATTAGTCTGTCTGTTTTAAGTGATCTTTTAACCTGTATGATTTTCCTGATATTGGTATTACATGTGCATGATGTAGA
>NZ_VUMT01000050.1 GCF_009696045.1 Velocimicrobium porci
TATTATTTATATCTTGTTAATGAACTTATTTCTCTTTTTTATTATTTCAAGAAAATATTCATGAACGCTTGTATTTCCTGTAAGTTCAGGATGAAATGCTGTTGCAAGCTGGTTTTCGTACTGTACTGCAACAATGTGACGTTCTACAGTTGCAAGAACTTTTACTCCGTCTTTTACTTCTTTTACATAAGGAGCTCTTATAAATTCCATTGGAATTACACCGATATTTTCCATCTTTTGTTCTGTTCGAAAGCTTCCAAGCTGTCTTCCATAAGCATTTCTTTTTACGATTACCGGAAGTGTTCCAAAATGAACTGTTTTGCTATCTTCAATCTGTGATGCAAGAAGTATCATTCCTGCGCAAGTTCCAAATACAGGAATCTTATTTTCTATTTTTTCTTTTAACACATCAAAGATTTCAAGCTCTTTTATTAACTTTCCCATTACAGTGCTTTCTCCTCCGGGTAGTATGATACCATCGCAATCTCTTTCAATATCTTGTCTTTTTCGAATTTCAAACGATTCCACAGAAAGCTTTTCTAATATATTTGCATGCTCTTTAAATGCTCCTTGTACTGCCAATATTCCTATTCTCATACTATTTTCCTCGTTCTGCCATTATTAATTGTATCTCTTGTTCATTAATTCCAACCATAGCCTCACCTAAGTCTTCTGATAATCGTGCAAGCATTTCTTTATCTTCATAATTCGTAACTGCCTTTACGATTGCCTCGGCACGTTTTTTAGGATTGCCGGACTTAAATATTCCAGAACCTACAAAGACGCCTTCCGCGCCCAGTTGCATCATTAGTGCAGCATCCGCCGGTGTCGCAACACCTCCTGCGGCAAAATTAACAACTGGCAGACGACCATTTTCATGTACATATTTCACCAACTCATAAGGCACTTGTAACTGTTTTGCAGCCTCAAATAATTCGTCTTCTCTCATAGAAATCAATTTTCTAATTTCCTGATTCATCTTTCTCATATGCCGAACCGCCTGTACAACATCTCCTGTCCCCGGTTCTCCTTTTGTTCGAATCATTGCCGCCCCTTCGCTAATTCTTCTTAATGCTTCTCCTAAGTCCTTTGCTCCACATACAAATGGTACTTTAAATTGGGTTTTATCAATATGAAATACATCATCTGCAGGTGATAACACTTCACTTTCATCAATATAATCAATTTCAATTGCCTCAAGTATCTGTGCCTCCACAAAATGTCCGATTCTGCATTTTGCCATAACTGGAATAGATACCGCTTCTTGAATTCCTTTAATCATTTTCGGGTCACTCATTCTTGACACTCCACCAGCTGCTCTGATATCTGCCGGAATTCTTTCTAATGCCATAACCGCACATGCACCTGCCTCTTCTGCAATTCTTGCCTGCTCTGGTGTTGTTACATCCATAATAACTCCGCCTTTTAACATCTGTGCCAATTCTTTATTTAGTTGATAACGATTTTCTTCCATAACTTTCTCCTCACTTATAATATGTTTTTTGTTGTAGTTAAATCATATTATAAGCAAAACTGGCATTGTTACAATATCCAGTTCGGTATATTGTAACAATGCCAGTTTTTTAATTGCTCCTGTTTAACTTATAATTTAAAATTACTAACTACTTCATTTAATTCAAGTGAAATGTCAGCCTGATGTTCCGACATTTTTGATACACTTTCAATTATATCTGATGCTTTGTTAACTGCATCCATTACGTGTATGCTATTTTGAGCTGTATTCTGAGACGAAACCGCTATATTCTCAATTGCCTGACTTACTTCATTTACAATTATTTCAATATCCTTTGTCATTTTAGCAATTTGAGTTGAGATTTCCTCAATCTGTTCCGCATCACTGCCATATTGCTGAGCTACTTCCAAAAATTCTTTGTAGTCTGGAGCTACTGTTTCTGATACAAATGCAAGCATTTCCTTTGAATCATTTGTTAAACCGCTAAAGGATTCCTGGACCTTTGTAATTGTATCTTTTATCTGATTTACTGTGGAAGAAGTGTCATTTGCCAATTTGCCGATTTCACTAGCAACTACTGCAAATCCCTTTCCCTGTTCACCTGCTCTTGCAGCTTCTATCGAAGCATTCAGGGACAACAAATTAATCTGCTCTGCAATACTCGAAATCACTTCTGCCAATTCTCCAATCGAATCTACAATTTTTGCATTTTCTATACTTTGATAAAGGTTAGTTTCATATATCTTCGTTAATTCATCGGCACGTTGACAGGAATTATTACTCTTTTCCTCAATTCTCTTTGCACGCTTCTTAATCTCATCAACCATTTTCGTACTCTGAACGGTTTCTTCTGTTAACAGATTAATCGATGCATTTGCCTCTTCCACCGACGCATTAACTTCTTCCGTTGCTGCGCTGTTCGATAACATATCCTCATTTACATCTCTCATAATCTGTTCAACACTGTCAAACTGAGATTTTAATTCGCCTGAAGAAACACTCAACTGGTTGCTTTCTTTATCTAAACTTTCTGCATGATTCGATATTTTTTGAATGACTGTTTTATTATTCGAATACATCGTATTTAAAGAATTCCCCATGACACCAAGCTCATCCGCGGAGCGAACCTGTAATTCTTCTATCGTAAAATCACCGGCTGAAAGCGAAATTGCAAACTGTTGGACATTTTTTATCTGTTTTGAAATTTTTTGTACTTGCCATAAAATAACAAATGTGCAAACAGCAAGCCCCGCAACTGCAATTGCAATTAAAAACCGTATCGCTCTCGTTATTGACCCTCTTAATTCATCCTTTTGAATCTGAAGTAATATTGTCCATCCTAATTTTTCCCAATTACTGTAATACACAACATATTCTTTTCCATCCTCTGTATATGTTCCATTCCCATCCTTTTTTTCAATTGCTGCTTTTCCCAACTCTGCGAGAGAGGCATTGGAATCTTCCTGAATAGAAGTTTTCATAATTTTACTGCTGTCTTTACAACTTAAATATTGTCCTTCTCTATTAAGAAGCATTGCAGAACCTGTTGTTCCTATTTTTACCTGATTTACACTTTCCTGAATCTGAGTCAGTTCAATATCAACAGTAACAACACCTATAAACTTTCCAGTTTCGGTCTTCATCGGTGAAACACAAGTTGCCATAACCGTATCTAAAGTTTCATCATAATAAGGGTCTGTTATAAATGCCAGCTTCTCACATTCTTTTCCTTTTATGTAGTAATCTTGGCTGAAATAATCATAATCACTGTTACTATAGTCATAAGTTACTGCATTTTTATCTCCATCTTTATACACATATGGTCCTATATATTTTTCCTTTTTATTATATACATAAGGCTCGAACCATAAACCACTTCCTAATACCATGTCATTATCGCTAATCATACTGTCGAGCATTTTTTCATATTGTTTTAAGCTTGTCGTTTTATAACTATTAGACACAGTCTTGGCCAGTGTTCCTGCCATCCACTCCACAGTAGAAAATTGCTCTGACATCTGTGTTTTTTCTGCCAGCATTTCCGTATTCATTTTTTCTTGTACTTGTTCATTTATAACTCGATCAATACTAATCAGAGTTAATACTACGAATGCACCCATAACAAGAATAATCGTTGGAATTAAAACGCATAACATTTTTGTACTTATTTTTTTCATTTTCATAACAATTCCTCCATATCTTATGTGTCGTCTATCTCCCTGTCTTGCTTGGCAAAAGACAATTTTTACGTTATTGTCAATTTTTCATATTTTCAGCCAATATTTCTTTTTTTCTGAAACTGTAACTATTTTCTGACTTTATTATACAATCTATTTTCTTTCCTATCAATCCCCATTTTTTTTGTTTTTTGTCTGTATTTTGTTCTTTTCTAATTTTTTTCTTGACATATCTTATTATATATCATATAATCCCATCTTTGACAGTTAACAAAAGACAAAACAGCCGCAAAGCCTGTGTTCATAGGCTCTGTGGCTGTTTGCTCGTTTGCATCGATATGTACTATATTTTTGTTTTTGTGCTATTTATCTT
>NZ_VUMT01000051.1 GCF_009696045.1 Velocimicrobium porci
ATGAGGCTGGTGTAGAAGGTTTTTATATCTTCTAAACAGTGTCGTCTATTTCCCATGCCCGCCTTTGTGCGGGCTATTTTCATCCAAGCGTTTAACGAAAGTCGAACTTTCCTATAAAGTAAAAAAAGCTCTAGAAAATACAAGTTTTCTAGAGCTTCTAATCTCATAAATATTAACGTTTTGACAACTCGAAAGTAAACTTTCTCGTCCATTCGATAAAAATGCTCGCAAGCAGCATTTATTATCTCTTTGAGAACTGTGGTGCACGACGAGCTGCTTTAAGACCATATTTCAATCGTCTGAGCGATGATTTTCCTTGATATTCCGGGCTTTTTTGAGCCTCGGCCCCTCGGTTGTCCTATTCCTTAACCCAAAAAACAGGCCACTTTTACGAGGGGACAGCTTGATGAAATGCAGAATTTACTACATCGAATAGCTGTTCTGGTTTATTATACTTTACTCTTGCATAGATGTCCATAGTTGTCTTGCTGTTCTCATGTCCGGCAAGGTACTGGACCGTCTTGGGGTCAACACCTGCATACAGAAGATTGGTGATGTAGGTATGCCGCAGCAGGTGCGGTGTCACATCGAAGTCCAGGCTATACACAATGTTGGGATTGTTTTTCTGATGTCCTCCCAGACTCGGCTGAACAGTGTACTTGATGCTCTGTCCGTTCACATACTTATAATAGGTACGCTCCTTGGTAGACCGAACAACGATGTACTGCCAGACACGTTTGAACTGCGAATATGACAAGGGCTGTCCCTCACTATCGGCAATCACATATTCCGATTTGGAGGCAGCCTTGGCTTCCCGCAGACAATTCACAAGGCATTTGGGAATGGGAATATCCCTTCTTGCTGCTTTCGTCTTAAGCGTTGTAGAGATAACCGGTCTGTTATGCTCTGATCGCCATGCGCGCCGCACAGAGATATATGGAGTGGGTGCATCGAGGAACACACAATCCCATTGCAAGGCGAGAGCTTCTTCTCGGCGCAGACCGGCATATAAGCCGATCATGGTAAACAGATACGGCGGAAGTCCTTTGACGGTTTCCAGCAGCACTTCCACCTGCTGGTCTGTCAGCGAATCTTTCTTTTGGGTCGGTTTCCCTCCTTTTGCCGAAATCCCCTCACACGGATTGTATTCCAGCAACTGGCTCCGCTCTGCCGAGTAAAAAATGCACTTGAGGAGCATATTCACCGTATTGTGCAGGCTCTCGGACTTATTGGACAATGGGATCAGCGCCAGACGAATATCATCCGCTGTTACTTCCTCCATATACATATCTCCCAAAGGCTTGATAATGTAGTTCTTCATATTGGAGGCGTAGCCCTTCAGTGTAGCCGGCGACACTTTTGCGGATTGCATCAACAGCCACTTCTCACAATACTCGGCCACAGTAGGATGCTCCCGGTGGAAGATGATCTCCGCTACCTGGCGTCTCGCCTCCTGCTCTTTATCGTACAGTTCCTCGCAGGTAGTCCCATACAAGCTCACCTGCTTGCCGTCTGCGTCCAGAATCCGGGTTCTGTAATACAGGACACCCTTTCGTGTGACGGTTCCATATTGAGGTATGTTTTTTTTCTTCTTTGCCATAATTAATTTCCTTTCTCGCGTGGTGATGTATCTACACCTCCTTTTTATCAGAGATTTCAAATTGAATCAAAGATACGGCCAAGGAAAAACTAAGAGCGAGACATCCTTGTCTCGCTCTTACTTCATTTTCTGAATTGTTCGGAACTTACACAGCGTCCCATAAGTCAAAGGCACAGCCCATTGCTTTGACAAGATCATCCGGCCTGTTGTATTTGACCTTTGCGTAAATGTCCATCGTGATTTTGCTGCTTTCATGGCCCGCCAAATATTGTACCGTTTTGGGGTCCACCGAAGAATGAATCAGATTGGTGATGTAGGTGTGCCGCAGCTGATGCGGTGTCACTTCAAAATCCAGGCTATATACCACATGGCCGTTATTCCTGGCTTTTTCTCCAAGTTTCGGGTAAAGCATATATTTTACATACTTTCCGTCCACAAGTTTTCTGGCCATTCTCGGCTTTGCAGTCCGCGTCACAATATACTGCCACAGCCGCTTAAACTGTGTATAGGATAGCGGATCACCGTCCCGATTGGCAATCACATAATCCGAAGTGGATTTTTTCTTTGCATCTTTCAGACATTCAACCAGACAGACCGGGAGAGGAATGTTTCTTTGTGCCGCTTTGGTCTTTAGCTCGGTAAGAATGACCGGCCTGTTATGTTCTGTGTGCCATGCCCGCCGTACCGTTAAGTACGGAGCCTCTGCATCCAGATACACAGAATCCCATTGCAGCGCCAGGATTTCTTCCCGGCGCAGACCGGCATATAAACCGATCATCACAAATACATAGGGCGGCAAATCCCGGATCGTGTCCAAAAGCCGCTCAACCTGTTCATCCGTCAATGCCTGTCTTTCTTCCTGGGGAACTCCTCCCTTTGCATCCAGGTATATGGTCGGGTCCTCGTCAATCACATGGCTCTCCTTGGCCGCCCGGAAAATGGACTTGCAGAGAATCACCACAGACTTATAAACCGAAGCCGACTTCTTGGAAACAGGTACGAGGGCAAGTTGGATGTCATCCAGGGATACATCAGCCATTCTCTTGTCTCCCAGCCCTCCAATAATGTGCCGCCGCACCTTAGAGGTATAATCTGTCAAGGTGGTGGCCCGAACATGGACGGACTGCATCAGTAGCCACTTCTCACAGTACTCAGCAACCGTAGGCGATCTTCGACGAAACGTAGTACTGTCAATCTGCTCTAACGCCTCCAGTTCCTTGTCATAAAGCTTTTCGGGCGTCTTTGCATAAAGCGCCACTCTGTTTCCATCCGAATCTTCGACTCTGGTTCTATAATATTCAATGCCGTTAAGCACGACCGTACCATATTGAGGAATTGCCCTTTTTCTTTTTGCCAATTCCGTCACCTCCTAAGAATAATGTCCAGCGCTGTACCTTTGTTTTATCAGACATATTAGGTTCCAGCAAGGATACGGAACAGCTCAAGCTCGGACACTTCGCAGCTTGCGGTATGTAGCGCTTTTTTCCACTGGCTTTGCACGATGGGTGCATTTTGCGATATACTCCTGAAGGCCAGCATCTGTAAAGTACACGCAACCATTTTGCACATACTGAACATAGGAAATTAGCCCACTGTTTCGAGCTGCATCCAAAGTGGCAATGCTAATCCCCAGTAATTTGGCAGCCTCTTTCCGCGAAATCAATTTTTCCATAGGTGGTCCCCCTTTCTGTCAAAGATGTGGTTGTTGCTTTCAAAATCACATGAATGCGCTGGCAACCGAAGCTGCCAGCGCATGGTATCTGACTTTGAAAAATTTACTCGCCACATTTGCCACGCACCCCTGGCGATGGGGACATTCCGGTCTCCGCTGGCGCGGCTGTCATAACTCCACAGCGTCGTTTTACTCGTGCGCCGCAGAGTTCCCCCCAAGTCTTTAGGAGGCCGTGAGGAAGTATCTTTAACCCCTATGCAGTCATCGCGCCCTGAAATGCCACTTTCGGGTATCAGGCTGACGTGGATCGCTCGGAACAGTCCTATTCATCACCTCCTGGGGCTGTCCATCTTCGCGGCGTGCCTGATTCGCTCGTACATAGGTATAAATGGTACAATATATATGTACAAAAAATCCAAAATAAAAATGTACAGATGCTATACTGTTACCATGGAGGTAAACAGTATGATTTTAAAAAGCAGCATCATTGTAGATTTAAAAATTAATT
>NZ_VUMT01000052.1 GCF_009696045.1 Velocimicrobium porci
TCTACATCATGCACATGTAATACCAATATCAGGAAAATCATACAGGTTAAAAGATCACTTAAAACAGACAGACTAATTGTACATTTTTATATCATATTTTTTGTACATTAGGTCTTGACATTTTATATGTGGAGCTTATCAAGGCGGTGATGATGCAGGAGTCTGGCGGTTGTGGGCTTGACCCCATGCAGGCGGCTGAAGGCAGCTTTAACACAAGGTATCCCCATGAGCCGAATGGCATTAAAGACCCAGAATATTCTATTGAGTGCGGGGTGCAGGAATTAAAGGCTGCCCTCATCTCTGCTGAGGTGGAAAATCCGATTGATATGGAGCATATCAAACTTGCCTTGCAGGGTTACAATTTCGGCAACGGCTATATCTCGTGGGCTAAGACCAACTATGGCGGCTATTCCTATGCCAATGCGGTGGAGTTTTCCACCATGCAGGCGGCACGGTTAGGTTGGGACAGCTATGGCGACACGCAGTATCCCGCCCATGTGCTGCGGTATTATCCATACGGGAGGGCGTTCACAAGCGGCGGTAACCAGGCGATTGTGGAGGTAGCTTTGACACAGCTCGGCAATGAGGGCGGTCAGCCTTATTGGAGTTGGTACGGCTTTGAGGGGCGTGTGGAATGGTGTGCCTGCTTTGTGTCTTGGTGTGCCGACCAATGTGGCTATATCGAAAGCGGGATTATCCCAAAATTCGCAGGCTGCGTGGACGGTGCAAATTGGTTTAAGGGTAACGGACAATGGAAAGACCGAAGCTATGAGCCGTCGGCAGGCGATATTATCTTTTTTGATTGGGAAGGCGACGGAGAAACCGACCACGTTGGTATCGTAGAGAAATGCGAAAACGGAATTGTCTATACCGTTGAGGGTAATTCTGGCGATGCTTGCAGGCAAAAGCAATATACGGTTGGAAGCAGCTCCATCTATGGCTACGGCGTTCCTGCCTATTAAGAATGGACAAAAGAAAAACCAGAGGTTTATTCCTCTGGCTCTTTTGCCTTACATAGTCCGCTGACAGTTGCTTCAACTATGGACAGCTCTTTATCGTTTAGTTTGTCGAGTTCTGCGTCTAAGCGTCTGCGGACGGAACTTTTCTTGACTTCATTATCTGGGAATATGTATTCATCAACCGATACACCGAATATCGTTACAAGCTGAATGAACAGCTCCAGACTTGGCTTTTGTCCCTCATTTTCAATCGCTTGAAGATGTCTTGGGTCATAATCTACAATACGAGCAAGCTCATCTCTGGTCATACCTTTAGCTGTTCGAACTTTCTTGATTGCCTGCCCTATCGGTGTAAAATCGAAGTCAAAATCATTGTTTCTTGCGTCCATAAACTCACCACCTTGTATCAATATAATATTTCTATTATATTTTACAGAAATGAGACTTCTGATTGAACGATGTAAAATCTCTTACAATAAGAGATTTTAATTCCAATAAAGGGAAGTGAAAAAACTAAATCCGTTTTATCTGTAAATTTTTAATAAAGAGATTGGCAACCCTATCATTCTGATGTAATAAATCACTTTTATTTGTTCTTGACATTACTATATCGAAGTGCTATACTAATTACATCGATGTACGATATATCGTAGTGCTTAGCGAGGTGATATAATGGATAATCATATTAAAAAAGTATATGTGCCAATGACTGAAACGGGCTTTTATATTTTGCTGTGCCTTAGAGAAGAATCACACGGATATGGCATTGTAAAAAAAACGGAACTATTAACTAATGGAGAAATAAAGATCAGTCCCGGAACATTATATGGTAGTCTATCTAAAATGGAAAAGGATGGTCTGATTAAATATATAAAAGAGGAAGATAAACGCAAAATATATTGCATTACGGAACTTGGCACAGAAGTGCTTGAGTTAGAAATGAAAAGAATTGAACGCTTATATAAAAACATGGTGGAGGCAAAATAATATGAAAAATACAAAAACAGAATTGAGATTTTTTTCTGTTCCTGAATGGAAAAAAGAGGAAACATATTTAAGAGAACAACACAAAAATGGTTGGAAATTTGTTAAAGTATCTGGTTTTTGTGTCTATCATTTTGAAAAGTGTGTCCCAGAAGATGTGATTTATCAGCTTGATTATAATCAGAACGGGATTGCTCATAAAGAAGAATACGTGAAAATGTTTAATGATTGTGGTTGGGAATATTTGCAGGATTATGTAGGTTACAGCTATTTTCGTAAGGCGGCTTCTGAAATGGATGGAGTAGAAGAAATCTTCTGTGATGATGCTTCACGTTTAGATATGATGAAACGAGTTTTCAAAGGACGCTTGATACCCCTTTTGGCAATTTTCTTTCTGATAATCATACCGCAAATGATTCAACAGAGCTTAATTGACACGCCTTTTAGCCGTGGTTTAATGATACTCTTCTGCATTATGTTTGTGGTATATTTAGGAATGTTTATCTCATTTGCGATTCCATATTGGAAATATTATAAATCGGTCCATAAGGAATAGGTAGGTATATGGAAAATGGTTGAATTTGTGGAGGTAGAGAAATGAACTCAAAGATAATCAATACAATGTGGTCAATAAGTTTAATGGTAATTGGTATCGCAACATTATTTTTGATAGGAGCTAATATTTTTACGATGAGGTTGCCTGATATGATAGTAAGGACATTGGGGATAATTGATTTAGTTTCACTTGCTGTTTTAGTATTTTCAACTGTAAAAAAGGCTAAAAGCAAGAAGTAAAATTCAGTATTTGGAGGAGCCAATGTTGAAATAAAATAAAGAATAATTTTTATATGGATGGTGTTTTTTGTCTATTTTTTTGCTATATGACAATGGAAATAGATTTGTGGGTGCTTTTATCAATTTGGTCTATTGTATTTTCTATAAATCTATTAATAAATCTAAAACTGCCATCTATAAAGGTAATCATCATAATGTATGAGGAAAGTCAGAGAAAAACCAAAAGGAGAAGAAAGTGGAAAAAGCGAAATGGATACGATGTCCTGTTTGCGGAAGCAAGACCCGTGACCGAATACGGGAGGATACAGTGTTAATTAATTATCCCCTCTACTGCCCCAAATGCAAGCAGGAATGTTTGATAGAAGCAAAAAATTTACACGTAACTGTTATCAAAGAGCCAGACGCAAAGACGCAGAGCCGATGAACTTGTGAGAGAACTCACAGATCATCGGCTCTTGCTTTTTTACTTTATAGGAAAGTTCGACTTTCGTTAAACGCTTGGATGAAAATAGCCCGCACAAAGGCGGGCATGGGAAATAGACGACACTGTTTAGAAGATATAAAAACCTTCTACACCAGCCTCATC
>NZ_VUMT01000053.1 GCF_009696045.1 Velocimicrobium porci
TGGAATTTTGGTCGAGGACATTATATCAAAAATGGGAGGTAAATGCTCTTTTTATTTGCAAACCTCCAATAAATTAAGGTTTTAAAAGAATTTTTAAAATAAAATACGGGTAGTTTTTGACACTACCTAAGCGAGAAAGGAGCGTCTATAGATGAAAAAAATATATCGGCTCTGCCTGATTGGAATTTTAGTTGCTTTTGTTGCAGGTGGAACGATTGGCGTTTGTTATGCTGCTTCTAACGGAACGATTAGTCAGGCGGAAAAACAAAAAGAAAAATTACAGAAAAAGAAGAAACAGACAGAGAAAGAAATCGCTGCTTTGGAAGTTGAGAAAGATAATGTAGCTGTTTACATTAAAAAATTAGATAAGCAGATGAACAAAATTAACAAAGAGATTAGTACATTGAATCTTAAGATTGAATCTGCAAATAAAAATTTGTCTGCTACAAAAGAGGAATTGGTAAAAGCAAAGCAGGAAGAGAAAAGGCAGTATGAGTCTATGAAGCTTCGCATACAATATATGTATGAAAATGGGAGCCAGGATTATATCGCGATTCTTTTAGAGTCAAAAAGTTTCAGTGATTTTTTGAACCGTGCAGAATACATCAGAAAAATATCGGAATATGATAATGCACTGTATGAAGATTATAAAGAAATGAAAGAGAAAATTTCTAAAAAGGAAAAGGAACTAGAGGACAAATTAGAAGAATTAAATGTGCTGAATGAAGAACTGGCATATGAAAAAAGTACAGTTAGGAAATTAACGGTTAGCAAGAACGAAGAGTTAAAGAAGTATGAAAGTTCAATTGATGATGCAAATGAGCAGGTTAATGCTTATCAGGAAGAGATTGAAAAGCAAGAGGCATTAATTGAAGATTTACTGGAACAAGAGCGAAAGCGAATTGAAGAGGAAGAGCGAAAGCGGAAGGAAGAAGAGGAACGGAAGAAACAGGAAGAAGCAAAGAAAAAGCAAGAGCAGACACAGCAAAATTCAAATACACAGAATCAGGGACAACCGGATTCTTCTACGCAAACGCAGGCAGGAGGATTTCGATGGCCATTAGCTGTATCAGGAAGAATTACTTCTTATTTTGGAGGACGAGATCAACCAACTGCAGGAGCAAGTACTTATCATAAGGGGATTGATATTGCAGCACCACAGGGAACTGCTGTGTTGGCAGCAAAAGGAGGAACGGTTGTTACCGCAACTTATTCTTCTTCTGCCGGTAATTATGTCATGATATATCATGGAAATAGCACATATACAGTGTATATGCACTGTTCTTCCCTGAATGTAAGTAAAGGTCAGCAAGTATCTCAGGGACAGACGATTGCAGCGGTTGGTTCTACAGGAGTATCTACAGGTGCACATTTACATTTTGGTATATCGGTAGGTGGTTCTTATGTTAATCCATTAAATTATGTGAGTCAATAAAGAATTATGACAGATTGGAGATGGGAGATACTATGAAAAATCGTTTTACGACAGGTGTTTTAGTTGGTGCAGGTTCGGCAGTTTTTGCTATACTACTTGCGGCATTTTTGATATTAGGAAAAGGAAATCTGGTAATAAATAGAAATGTAGCGGAAGAAAATTCCCAAATTATAAAGAAAGTTTCTTTACTGGAACAATATATCGACACATATTATCTGCGAGATACAGATAAGAAACAGTACGCTGAGGGAATTTATAAAGGTTTACTTGCCAGCCTGGATGATCCATATTCCACTTATTATACAAAAGAAGAATATGATGAGGTAATGACAAAGTCCTCAGGAACTTATTGTGGAATTGGTGCTTCTGTAATGCAGGATGGAAAATCAGGAGTTATTACAATTGTTTCTCCATTTGAAGGTAGCCCGGCAGAAGAGGCAGGTGTTTTACCGGGAGATATTGTTTATAAAGTTGAGGGAAAAGAAGTAACAGGAAAAGATTTATCCGAAGTTGTTTCTAAAATGAAAGGTGAGGAAGGAACTACGGTCGATATGTCATTGCTTCGTGATACAGAAGTCATTGATGTAACAATAACAAGAAAAGAAATTGAAACACCAACGGTTCAGTCTAAAATGCTAGAGAAAGAAAAAATAGGCTATATTCGTATTTCCGGTTTTGAGGGAGTTACGGCAGAACAGTTTAAAAGTGCATTAGAAGAGCTGGAACAAAAAGGTGAAAAAGGACTGATTATTGATCTTCGGGGAAATGGAGGCGGAAGACTAGATGCAGTTGTCGATATGCTAGACCGCATGCTTCCAAAAGGAGTTATTGTCAGTACAAAGACAAAAGAAGGAAAGGGCGAAGAATATAAATCTTCCGGGAAAGAACAGTTTGATAAGCCTCTGGCAGTTTTGATTAATGGTAATAGTGCGAGTGCTTCCGAAGTATTTGCAGGTGCAATTCAAGATTATGGAATTGGAAAATTAGTTGGTACGACAAGCTTTGGAAAAGGCATTGTTCAGACGGTATTTAAGCTTGATGATGGTTCGGCAGTGAAGCTTACAACTTCAGAATATTTTACACCAAAAGGAAGAAACATCCATGGAAAAGGTCTTAAGCCGGATGTAGAGGTAGAATTGGACGAGGAACTTGCAAAGAAGATTAATATTAAAGAAAGTGATGATAACCAGCTTCAGAAGGCGATTGATGTGGTGCAGGGTATGATGGAATAGGATAAGTTTAATTTAAGATAATTTGTTTTAACTAAAATTACCAAGAATTCCCCCACTTCTATAAGGAGGGCACTGAAAAAGTAGAAAACACTACCTATATTTGATATTTATATTTTACCAAACATAGGTGATGTTTTCTACTTTTTCAGTGCCCTCCGTCAGTGAGGGGGGAGGAAGTTTGCAATTTGACTCTTTTTATCCCAAGCAGGCTGACCAGTATGCCTTTTATTGTATTCCAAGACGATTATTTACAGATAGCAATCTTAAGGAGCTGACAGTAGAAGCAAAGATACTGTACGGTCTGATGTTAGATTTTGTGTCATTATCTTTGAAAAATATGTGGATTGATAAAAAACGAAGAGTATATATCATTTTCACATTGAAAGAAGTCATGGGCACTCTGAACTGTGGTGATAAGAAAGCTACCTGATTGATGGGAGAATTGGAAAAGTGCGGTTTGATTGAGAGAGACAGGTATAAAATGTCAAGACCTAATGTACAAAAAATATGATATAAAAATGTACAATTAGTCTGTTTGTTTTAAGTGATCTTTTAATCTGTATGATTTTCCTGATATAGGAATTACATGTGCGTGATGCAAT
>NZ_VUMT01000054.1 GCF_009696045.1 Velocimicrobium porci
CCGTCAGACATGATAATTATTTATGATAACATCTGATGAAGGAAGAACACCTTCTTCTGTTATCTGATTTATAGAAACTTGTTAATTAAGTAGTCTTAATTGACTACATCATTATTATACTAGGAGGAAGTTTTTTATGGGAGCATCTTATGTAGTCGAAGGGGCTGAAATTAGCTGTACAATGGGAGAAATAACCGGAAAATTGAAAGTTGTACCACCCCATGGAGTAAAATTGAAAAGTGGAAATCGGGCAAGCATAGCTGACTGCAAACCACTTGTCAATATCCCATCGTTTGGAATATGTAAAACAACACAAATGCCTTGCATCCCTGCTTGTGCAATGTGGGTAAATGGAAAAAGCAGTGTTCTTATAGAAAATTTTCCGGCTTTATTAAGTAATTCGATTGCAATATGTCCGGCTGGAGCAGGTGTAATTAAGATTGAGGACGATGGACAGTGAATTTGCAATAAAGCAAAGGTATAGATTGGTTAATAGCTCAGGTTCGGGTTTGAAAGGTTAAAAGAACTATGAAAAAGTATGGTGATGAAGATTTTATTTTTTTGATTTCGGAGCAGGAACAAGAAATAGAAGAAGAGAAAACGCAG
Organism: Velocimicrobium porci; assembly: GCF_009696045.1. GTDB lineage: Bacteria > Bacillota > Clostridia > Lachnospirales > Lachnospiraceae > Velocimicrobium > Velocimicrobium porci. The sequence continues at coordinate 607 of NZ_VUMT01000054.1, forward strand.
GTCAACAATATTTATGAAGATTCCGTTTTAATTCAAGGTGAAACATATGAAATTTCAGAAATAATGATAATCGAAGATGGGTTTACCATGAGAATTCCAAAAGCGTTTGTAAAAATGCCGAAAGAGATTGCACGTATTAAATATCCTTCTTCACAGCGACCGGATATTATATGGTCGAATGAAGAAACGACAGTAAATATTGCATTTACATATAAAGAAGAATTATTAGAAGATGAAGAAACAAAAGAATTACGAGATGCGATGAAAGGAATTTTATTAAAAGTAAATCCTTCGATTAGAGAAGTCAAATGTAATTGCCTGACAGTGGAACAAAAAACAATTGCTTCACTTGAGTTTGTTTCTTCAGCGTTAGATGAAGAAATTTATAATTTGATGTTTTTCTTTTCATTGAAAGGTCGTTTGTTAATGGGAACATTTAATTGCGTTTATTCAGAGAAAGAAAATTGGCTGGATATCTTTTGGCAAATGATGAAATCAATTCATTTTTAGTGTTTATAATCAAAGGAAAGGAGTATATGCAGCGACCCTTTTCTTTCAATAAAGCAGATTAGGGTAGCATCACAGACTGATTTATTTGTGATAGCATGGGACGAAGTTATGAATGTAATAGAGGTAGGTTGTTTATCCATAAAACCATTTGAGTTGGAGAGATTATTGGAAGTAAAGCTAAAGCAGCAACGGAATGAGCATGCCGTTCTTACATTTTTTGGAATTGTAAAAGAAGGTGTGAAAGAAACAGAGCTGGAAAAAATAGATAAGGGGACAAATATAGAGTTTTGTCATAAAAAGAATATAATTTTTAGTGGAATTTTACAGTCAGTTAAAATTACTTGTAAAAATCAGGTATATTATTTAAAAGGAACAGCAGTTTCCTATACAATTTTATTAGATTTAGCCCTGAAAAGACGGTCTTTTCAGGAACATGGGATGGCATATTCGAATGTTGCAGACATATGTATAAAAGAGAAACAGGGAAAAATGGAATATTGTGCAGAAGAAAAAAAGATAGAAAATTTACTTCTTCAATACGATGAAACCGACTGGGAGTTTTTAAAACGGATTGCTTCTCACAGTCATAGCGTTTTAATTCCGAAAATAGATAAAGAGAGTGCTTCCTTTTATTTTGGAATTCCGGAAGGAGTGGAGTATCAGGAACGATTAAAGGTAGAAGATTATTCCATCCAAAAGGATTTGGCATTGGAACGGGAATTATCGCAATGCAAAGAACTTTCTTTTGAAAAAAAAGATTCTTATCTTTATACATTTGATACTGACCGCTATAGTTTTTCTGTCGGGGATATGTTAGAGCTGAATGGAAAGAAACTTTATGTGGCAAAAGCAACGCTTCATTTGAAAGGTTCTGTTTTAAATTGTCACTATCAGTTGAGAACAAAAAAAGCATTTTCTGTACCAATGCAGTTTCATAAAGGGATGATAGGACTATCTTTAGACGGAACGGTTCTTGAGGTTATTAATGACACGGTGAAGGTGCAGCTAAAGGTGGATGAAAAACAGGAAACCGCAACTGCGTATGCGTTTCCCTATGCTACAAATTATTCAGCAGAACAAAATACAGGCTGGTATGTAATGCCTGAAGTCGGGGACCAGGTAAAAATTTTGTTCCCGAGTGAAGATGAAAATATGGCATATGCAGTGCAGTCGGTACGAAAACAGAAAACAGATAAGACAAAAGATGCTAAGGTGAAGTATTTTCGGACGGCAGACGGAAAAGAGATTAAATTTGACCGGCAGGAAATTTTAATTACTGCAAAAGATGGAAGTACGTTTGTAAAAATAAATGAAACGAGTGGTGTGGAAATCCAGACCAATCGGGAGATTAAACTGACGAGTGGAGGAAATATTGCGATAAATGGAGGAAATAATATTGCGATGATCGGGAAAAATAATGTCAGTATTCATGCAGGCGGAAATTTTTCGATTTCGGCAGGAAGCGGACTTCAAATGACATGTCGTGATAATTCCATGAAAATGGAAACCCCAAGTGCGGGAATTATGATGAGTGCGAAAAAACCGATTGAGATGGCAGGCAAGAGTCAGGTGAGTATTAAAAGTGATGGGGCGATGTCAGCAAGTTCAAAGGATGCGGTGCAGATTTCGGCGGCAAAGAAGATAGGGATTACTTCCAGTGAAACGATGAATTTGGTATGTAAAACGAATCAGGTAACATTGGAGTCGGGAGGAAAAGGAATTGCAGCAGTTTCGAGTAAACCGATTGAGATTAAGGGAAGTGATACGGTTACGGTGGATGGGAAAAAGGATGTTATGATTCACGCTTCGAAAAATATTACTTCGAATGCAGACCAAAAGCAGACCTTATCGGCAGGAACGAGTATGGAAAGTTCCTGTAGAGGAAGTTCGATTTTGTTAGATGGAACGATTGACTTGAAGGCGTCGTTGATTAAGGAAAATTAGAGAGAAGAAAGAGGGTGGAAGAAAGGAAGTGTGAAGGATGGGATGGCTCAGTGATACGTGGAATACGGTGAAAGAAAACGCAA
>NZ_VUMT01000055.1 GCF_009696045.1 Velocimicrobium porci
GTACCTTGAAAACTACACATTGAAGAAGTAAATCATAGAGATATGATTTGCCAGACATCCATAAAGTAAAAAGAAACAATTTTACCGAAAGCAAAAGAGATGTAACGCTAAACATCAAGAAGAACCAAAAGGTCAAGCTACAAAGAGCGCAGGGTGGATGCCTTGGCACTAAGAGCCGAAGAAAGACGTGATAAGCTGCGAAAAGTCACGGTGAGGAGCAAATATCCATTGACCCGTGAATGTCTGAATGGGGAAACCCGGCAGAGCAAACCTCTGTCATCCATACGCCAATCCATAACGTATGGAAGGGAACCCGGGGAACTGAAACATCTAAGTACCCGGAGGAAGAGAAAGAAACATCGATTTCCTGAGTAGCGGCGAGCGAAAGGGAAAGAGCCTAAACCGGATTGCGTGCAAACCGGGGTTATGGACCGCAAGAAGTGAGCGAGCGGATAGAAGAATGGTTTTGGGAAAGCCAGCCAGAGAGAGTGAAAGCCTCGTATTCGAAATCTTAACGTAGCGAGCGGGATCCAAAGTACCACGAGACACGAGAAACCTTGTGGGAATTGAGGGGGACCACCCCCTAAGGCTAAATACTACTTAGTGACCGATAGAGCATAGTACTGTGAAGGAAAGGTGAAAAGAACCCCGGGAGGGGAGTGAAAGAGAACCTGAAACCCTGTGTTTACAAGCTGTGGAACCTCTTTATATGGGGAACCGCGTACTTTTTGTAGAACGGTCCGGCGAGTTATTCTTACTGGCAAGGTTAAGGACGTAAAGTCTGGAGCCGAAGGGAAACCAAGTCTTAAGAGGGCGTCAAGTCAGTGGGAATAGACCCGAAACCGGGTGATCTACCCATGGTCAGGTTGAAGTTGCCGTAAAAGGCAATGGAGGACCGAACCCACATCCGTTGAAAAGGGTGGGGATGAACTGTGGGTAGGGGAGAAATTCCAATCGAACTCGGAGATAGCTGGTTCTCCTCGAAATAGCTTTAGGGCTAGCCTTGTACGAGTCTAATGGAGGTAGAGCACTGAATATCCTAGGGGGCGTCAAAGCTTACCGAAGATTATCAAACTCCGAATGCCATATAGATGCTGTACAGGAGTCAGACTACACGAGATAAGTTGGGTAGTCGAAAGGGAAAGAGCCCAGACCACCAGCTAAGGTCCCAAAGTACGTGTTAAGTGGAAAAGGATGTGGGATTTCGAAGACAACTAGGATGTTGGCTCAGAAGCAGCCATACATTCAAAGAGTGCGTAATAGCTCACTAGTCGAGAGGTCCTGCGCCGAAAATGTCCGGGGCTAAAACACGACACCGAAGCTGTGGAATTGTAGTAATACAATTGGTAGAGGAGCATTCTTAGGTCGGCGAAGCAGTACCGGAAGGAGCTGTGGAGAGCTAAGAAGAGAGAATGCCGGAATGAGTAGCGAGATAGAAGTGAGAATCTTCTAGGCCGAATATCCAAGGTTTCCAGAGTAAAGCTGATCTGCTCTGGGTAAGTCGGGACCTAAGGCGAGGTCGAAAGACGTAGTCGATGGACAACAGGTTGAGATTCCTGTACCTTGTGTAAACAGAACTGTGGGGACGCAGAGAGAAAGCGAGAGCCGGGAAAGGAAAGACCGGTACAAGCGGGGTATCCGTGAGGTAGGCAAATCCGCCTCATAAGGAGAAGACGTGACGTGGACTGAAAATAGAAGTAGGGAAGCTCGTGAGCTAGCTGCCAAGAAAAGCCGCTATTGTTTTGCACAAGCCCGTACCGTAAACCGACACAGGTAGATGAGGAGAGAATCCTAAGGCCGACGGGAGAAGCATTGTTAAGGAACTCGGCAAAATGACCCCGTAACTTCGGGAGAAGGGGTGCCTACGAAAGTAGGTCGCAGAGAATTGGCCCAAGCAACTGTTTAGCAAAAACACAGGTCTATGCGAAACCGAAAGGTGAGGTATATGGGCTGACGCCTGCCCGGTGCTGGAAGGTTAAGGGGAGGACTTAGACGTAAGTCGAAGGTTCGAACTTAAGCCCCAGTAAACGGCGGCCGTAACTATAACGGTCCTAAGGTAGCGAAATTCCTTGTCGGGTAAGTTCCGACCCGCACGAAAGGCGTAATGATTTGGGCACTGTCTCAACAATGCACCCGGTGAAATTGAAATACCAGTGAAGATGCTGGTTACCCGCGCCAGGACGGAAAGACCCCATGGAGCTTTACTCTAGTTTGATACTGGGATTCGGTATTGCATGTACAGGATAGGTGGGAGGCTTGGAAGAAGTGACGCCAGTTGCTTCGGAGCCATTGTTGGGATACCACCCTTGCAGTATTGGATTTCTAACCTGCAGCCGTGACCCGGCTGGGGGACAATGTCAGGCGGGGAGTTTGACTGGGGCGGTCGCCTCCGAAAGGGTATCGGAGGCGCTCAAAGGTTCCCTCAGAATGGTCGGAAACCATTCGAAGAGTGCAAAGGCAGAAGGGAGCTTGACTGTGACACCGACGGGTGGAGCAGGTACGAAAGTAGGACTTAGTGATCCGGTGGTATAAAGTGGGATTGCCATCGCTCAACGGATAAAAGCTACCCTGGGGATAACAGGCTTATCACTCCCAAGAGTTCACATCGACGGAGTGGTTTGGCACCTCGATGTCGGCTCATCGCATCCTGGGGCTGTAGTAGGTCCCAAGGGTTGGGCTGTTCGCCCATTAAAGCGGTACGCGAGCTGGGTTCAGAACGTCGTGAGACAGTTCGGTCCCTATCCGGCGCGGGCGTAGGAAATTTGAGAGGAGCTGTCCTTAGTACGAGAGGACCGGGATGGACGAACCGCTGGTGTACCAGTTGTTCCACCAGGAGCATAGCTGGGTAGCCAAGTTTGGACGGGATAAACGCTGAAGGCATCTAAGCGTGAAGCCCCCCTCAAGATAAGATTTCCCATAGCGTAAGCTAGTAAGACCCCTGAGAGACGATCAGGTTGATAGGGCAGAGGTGGAAGCATGGTAACATGTGGAGCTGACTGTTACTAATCGGTCGAGGGCTTGACCAAGGAAAGAGGTTGCAAGA
>NZ_VUMT01000056.1 GCF_009696045.1 Velocimicrobium porci
ATTATTATATCTGTTATGATTTGATTTTTAATGATCATGATGAGCTCCTCCTTCAGCTCATATATCATAACATTTGTACATTCTTATTTAATATTTATTGTACATTTTTAAGTATAACTTAATAGGCGTCACGGCCTTTGAAAAAGATCAGGTACTTGGGCGGGGAGCTGCTGCGGTCTTTCTTCACCGCATAATCCACACCATATTTCCGGGCGATCTTCTCAAATTCCTTGATGGAGGGGTCTGTGATCTCGATATTGGAGATCCCCTGATTTTGACCAATGAGCTGCTTGACGGTCTGTTTGCCGTGGGGTGTCACAGGAGCGTCACGGCTTCTCTGCTTTTGCAGCTTCTTTTCCTTGCAGTGGGCAAGGTACTTGCTGATGGCGGCTTTAAGCAACCGACCGGTGAACTTTGTTCCGCTGACAACCAGCGTTAAAGTCCTGTTTTCCACTTCTTCCTGCATTTTCATCGCCTCCTTTCCACAAAATGTGCAGGGGTGGTGCATTTCTTTCTAAGGCGGGACCACCAGCCGCCGGAGAAGATATTTCTTCATCGCTCCATCCCGCGGCTCTTTTTCTTTACCGGCTTCTTATCCGGCAGATTCCACTCTTTCCGAAACTCCGCCACACCTTTGGGATCAAATGCCTTCAATTTCTCCAAATCAAAGGCAACGGCAGAATATTTCCCATAACCGGATTGCACCTGGTAGGGAAGCACTTTCCCCAATTTGTTCTCTTTGATGAATCGCAGCAAGTCCTTGCTGATGTCACCGGAAATAAACGCCTCTCCGGGGTCCAGGGAATACCCCGAAAGGTTCACCGTCATATCTGCAAACGGCTCCGCTCCATCTTCTGTATGGGTAATCATGCCGATATAAAGCCGCTGATTATTCGCATACATCCCAAGTTGCAGTGATATGGTTTCTTCCCCATATTCCCACTTGAAGGGTACTTTCTTTTCCTCATTCATATCAGATTCCTCCTATCGTATCTGTTCTTTGTGGTCATAAAACAAATCTCCATTTCTGACCTTTGCATGGCTGAGAATCTTGATCTGCCCCTTTGCCTGACTGTCCAGAGCTTTTTCATAGCCTATATCTGACAAAAACAGGCGGGTCCGTTCTCCTTTCCAGCCCACCGGGGAATCATGCGTCAGCACATCAAAAATAATCATGTGCCGTGTGTTCTCCGCAAATCGCTGGAGATCCATGTAGTCATGGCCGTGGTAGTTCTGCGCCCCGGCTTTCTGGCGCATTTCCTCCATCAGCTGACCGATTGTTTTGCTTTCCTGCATAAAACCCACTTCCTTTCCGTTCTTATGAGACCAGCAAGATCATCTCCCGCAGCTGGGCAAAGTAGAGCTTGCCCTGGGGCGTAACCAGCGTGTAAGAACCGGTATGACCGTGATTGCAGTAGTCTTTGACGCAAAACAGCCCCGCATTTTTCACATTGGCATAAGGCAGCACATTGCCGGATGCCGTGCGGTACACAAACCGCCGTTCTATCAGAAACCGGACAAACCGGCGCTCCGGAACATCCAACTCTTTGGCGGTAGTCCTGAGATTGGTGCTGTGTTTTAAGTCGATGAACAGGTCATAGAAAGCGGCTTTGCCCTCCAGCTGTGCATTTTCCTTACGCAGAGAAATATTCGCTTCACGCTCAGCCAACAAGTCTGAGCAGAGCTTCATCAGAGCCTCCGGGGAAGTAGCTACCTCCCACAGCTTCTCTTTTGTGAGATAGGCCCCGTGCTTACGAATGGTAGGCAGGACCTCATCGAACACCCACCGTTCAAACCGTTCTGCCGATGGCAATTTGCTGTGAACGATTAGGCGGTACAAATCTCCTTCGGGGATAAAAGTCATACTGATTTTGCGGTCAGGGCTTTGTGGGTGAGGTGCGTCGCGTTTCACGACATACCTACAATGGCGGATAATTGCATCGCGGGGATTGCTGTACCCCAAAGCGCCAGCCACATCCGTTCCGCAGAACAGGTATTTGCCGTTTTCTTCGATGACCCGGATACTGCCAAACTCCGGGTTTTTGAAAATTTCCATCTGGTTCATGTCGTGCCTCCTTTGGCATGATAAAAGGCGGCCTTTACCAGCCGCCTGCGTGCATATCGTGGTTGACCAATGAAGTGAAGTGATTGTTCATGGTGGTAGGCGCATTGAACAGCACTGCAAGCAGGTACTGCTTCATGTTGCGTACCTGGGTGGTATTCTTTTGCAGACAGTCCATGACAAACTCGATGTGGGAGCTGTCCAGTTTCAAAAAACGGGAACGCACGATCTCGTGAGGGAAGTCTGCCCCAGAGATCCGGGTAGTCTTTCGTTTGGCACAGACCGTTTCAACCAACAGCTCTACGATCTCATTCAGGTCATCCAGGTAGAGAGGATAACGCTGCTTCAAGCAGTCATACTCGATATTCTCCAAAATCAACTCCCGATAATTTTCTATCTCTGTGACAGACATCGCATCCCTTCCTTTCCGTTCCGGCGGTCTTGCCGCCGCTGTTTCCCGGAAGGGAATGGAATCGGTACTTGATCCATAAGTAATTGATTTTTCTGTATTTGATTTCTCTATATTTAATTCTGCGGGCTTTTCCGTATCCGGTTTTACCATATCCGGTTTTACCATATCCGGGTTTTCCGTATCTGGTGAAGCCGTATCCGGCTGGGACATATCTGGCTGGGGCTGTTCATAGATGACATTGGTGTTAGAATGTAAATAGTACAAGTTAGATATGGAATAATCCTTAATATAGATTTATTATTAAAGCTAAAGATTGGAGGAGTAAGACATGGCTACACAGTACACAGAAGAATTTAAGAAGAAT
>NZ_VUMT01000057.1 GCF_009696045.1 Velocimicrobium porci
CTTGCGGGTTTTTAGGGCAGCGCCCTAAGCCCTCGGAGAGCTTATAGGAATAAATATCTACAATTTTCAAGGTTCTATTGAGCCTATTTTGTTGGCTCTGTTTTTTCATAACTTACTTGACACTACCATTCATTGTTTTTATTTACATAAATATCTTTGTATAAATTGGAGTGTTCCGGATAATATGTATCCACAAATTCAAGTACTCTTTTTTTATAAGCACCCCGAAGATTTAAGTTTTCAAAACAAAAAAAGTCTGCAAAAGGTTCTGTTTTATCCACTATTTGTTCAATTGAAGTAATTCCCGGAAAAATAGGTCCAACAAACACATACGTTTTAATTCCCACCTGAGACAATTGCTCCAATGCTTCTAACCGTTTTGAAATACTTGACGCTCTGGGTTCTATCTTTTTTCGAAGTTCATCCTCTAATGTGCAAATTGAAATTCCTATCTGGATCTGTTTCAATGATTTTAAAATATCAATATCCCGACAAACTAGCGAAGATTTTGTTAAAATATCTACAAATGTATCAGTCCCTGCTAACTGCTTTAATAGATTTCTTGTTTTTTCATATTTTCTTTCAAATCCATTATAAGCATCCGTTACAGACCCTATTAATACACTTTTTGAAGAAATCTTTTTCGCATTAATCTTCTTATTGCAATTCTTAACATCTACAAAATCCCCCCAACACTCTGTATGATTTGTAAAACGCTTCATAAATTCAGCATAACAATAAATACATTTATGGGGACATCCCGTATATGGGTTAATCACATAATCCGCATCGGGAAGTTTGCTCTTTGTTAAAATATCTTTTACTTCTATTTCATTCACTGATATCATGTGCTTCCCCTTATTTTAATTTCCTGTCGGTTCATATTTTTTTTCTCCTGCTTTCCATATAATCCTAGCAATGCCCGTTTTGTCAGGTGGATAACTATTAAATTCTGGATATGGATTATTTCTTAAATGAAGACGACTTGTTTGCTGACGAAGCTGGTGTGGAAAGCTTTTATATCTTCTAAACCTGAATCGTCTATTTCCCATGCCCGCCTTTGTGAGGGCTATTTTCATCCAAGAGTTCGACAAAAGTCGAACTTTCCTCTAAAAGGGGCATATCGCTTAGTGCGACAGCCCCTTGCTCTAAAAATGTCTCTTCAAGAATATATATGCTAGTTCCTCTTAGCCCAAATCGTCACCTAGATCATCCAGTATATCCAGAGAAGTCTTTACCAATTTCAGATTTTCCTTTGAAGTCTTTGCTGTGAGTGTAAGTTTATCTTTGTTATACAAATCTGTCACAAAAATACAATATGTGCCTTTTTTCAATTTATAGGTTACATCAAGTGTCTGTTTTTCAATATTATATTTAGAATCTGTATACTTAATTATATCGTTCCCTGTATATTTCGTGCCCTTACAAATTCCAGGAGTTGCAGTCCAGTCAGAAGGATGCACAGTCACTGTACATGGCTTATTTACTTTAATGACCATACGAGCACATAGATATGTTTGATCAGATTTGATTTTAAAGGTCTTTGATACACTTTTTTTCCATGAAGCAGCCTGTGTCTGCTGTGCTGGTATGATTGTAACAGTCATCGCAATCACCAACATAATTGTGAACATTTTTTTTGTAATTCGTTTCATCTTTTTCTCCTTTCAAAACTAAGATTTTTAGCTTCCTATCATTCAATTTTAATTTCTTATAAATAATGCGTCATTCATGATTTTAATCCATTCCAACTAATGATAGTAAAACCCTCCTTATTATGTGAAAACACAGAATGTTTTTAGTTAGATTTAACCTTCAGTACAATTGGGTTTTTTGTACGTAGTCCCGTTGCTGTATAAGTTTTTCCTTTTTTGGTCATGGTTGTAATATCAATTGGTGCATAAGAAACCATACCATTAGAGTCTTTACAGATAAAATATTCCCTCTGCATTTCATCCACGTTTGCAAAGGTTGTGGAACCCGTGCTGGTGGTCACAGAAACAATGGAAGCGGCATCATCTACAAACATTTGCACCCAATAGGAACGTCTTAACGAATCCTTAGTATAGCCGACCCCCAAATAATCATGTGCTGCGGTCAGAATGTTTGCTCGGTGTCCTTTACTTTTCATCCATGCTTTCACTGTCTCGGCAGGTGTATTCAGATAGCGACCTAGATTTTCAGCCTTTCGCAAATGTTTATATTTGCTGTCAAAAACAGAAAAACAACTTTTTCCATTAGGGCGAGTATGAGAAAACTTAGTAATAACCTCAGGCTCACGAATATTGGCTGAATCCTGCAATGTACCGGTCATAGTCAATATTTTTTGACCGTTGTTATAACGTTCAATATTAGTAAGTCGTAAAATCTCCCATTCCTGCTTGTTCACCGATATTTCAGACGGCATTTTGCGTGCAGCAAGCTTCGGAATGGTATTGGAAAACTTTAAAGAAAGACTTTCACCATTCAATGTAATTATCAGTTCGCCACTCAACTTGCCCGCAGCATCGAAAGTCGCTTTCTTGACGGAAAAACTCTTCCATTCTGCTGAGGAACCATGTGTTGCTGCTGCAAGCGCAGTATTCAGCAATTTTTTCTTGGTGCTTTGATTAGTCAGATTAACAGCGTATAGAGCACTTTTTATGGCTGCCTATTAAGTTATACTTAAAAATGTACAATAAATATTAAATAAGAATGTACAAATGTTATGATATATGAGCTGAAGGAGGAGCTCATCATGATCATTAAAAATCAAATCATAACAGATATAATAATAA
>NZ_VUMT01000058.1 GCF_009696045.1 Velocimicrobium porci
CCTTTTTTCAAAGGTCGTTCGTCTGAAATTCTTATGAATCTCTCATCTGTTCAAATCCTCATTCAAACAAATGGTTCTCTTAGAATTTTCAGGGTTGTTTTATTGTTCAATTATCAAGGTGCTTTATCGTTTTATACCATATTGTTGAATCTTCGTTTCCAACGCGTCAACAATATTTAGTATATCATATTTCTTTTGCTTTGTCAACACTTTTTTTATTTTATTTTTTCGTGTTGTTTGTTACTCAGTGGAGCAACGTGTTATATGATACCATATACTTTTATTGATGTCAACACTTTTTTTATTTTTTCTTTTATTTTTTTCTTTTCTCGACAAAATTCTAAATTACAAAGTTTAATTCCACCCCTAACATAACCAGCCATAGAAGTTACCATTACAATTACAGGGTTAAATGTTATCTCTACAACTTTTGTAATATCATTATTTTCTCTAGAACAAAGTGGAGCAAGATTCTCCGCCTGCGGCGGGTCGCTTGGGCGATATCATTCATCTCCGATGCAGTGCATTCCCGCCCGGAGAGCTTTTTAATTCATAGGACATAATTTCCTATGACAAATAAATATTTGTTGACACAATGTTTCTCATCTTAATCTAATTTTTTTTGCATAGATATAACTATATTACTCCCCGTATCAATTTCAGAACCAACAAGAGAAAACCCATTTTTTATCCAAAAACTTATTGCCTCTACATTGTTTTTAATACAACCAAGTTTCACATATTTAAATCCTTCATTTTTTAAACAAACGCATAGCTCTCCAATTAATTTCTTACCAATCCCCATTCCCTGCATATCCTTATTAACCATAAACCATCCTATATAGGCAGTGTTAATGTCTGGCCATTTGATAATGAAATGTAAAATGGCAACCAATTGATTTTCTTTATAAAATCCTACAAAATACAAGTCATTTATCGTTTTTCCCGGTGGAAGATTTGTCAACTCTTCTCTTATATTTTGAATGGTTGGTGCCATATTAAGGTATTTATAATAACTTGTATTTTTTTTACACAATTCATATACATCTATAAGATTTTTTTCTGTAATTCTTTTTATTTTATATTGTGAAAAATAACTTTCTAACATACTAATCTCCATTCCGCCGCCTTTGGCTGGCGGCACAAATAGTAATGAAAGTATTTTACACCTTCAAGTTTTCGTGGTACAATCGACTTAATTATTAAGGCATCCCGGCATCAATATCAGATGCACCCACCCATTTTGCTGTTAATGTGCAGGTGCGCCTCTCTTCTTAGGTGGGAATACCGTTAAATAGGTTCACTATGTGAGCCTTCTTTTTGTGTCTAATCCACGATTTTAGCTTAATTTACTCTCTTTCACACTATCCCCTCCATTCTTTGTTTTACATGAATATAGCACTATTAGAAGTATAATAGCACAAAAAAATTAGAAGTGTTGAATAATCATCGTTTCCATTTTTTACTCCGCAAGACATCTGAGATTCGAAATCATATCACGATTTTAAAACCGTTAAAAGAAAAAAGTTCAGCGACTTTATTTTCTTTGTCACTCAAATCTACAAGCTGGAATTTGTCACTTACCTTTCTGATTTAGACTGATATAGAAATCGTAGGCTTTGGAACATTCTTCATATGGGAGATTAGTTTCATTCATTAAATACACAACAGCTTCCTCCTTTATATTGAATTTAGATAAAAGAACTGTTGTTTCTGAAATTCTAGTTAAAGCATTAAGAAACTCATCATAAGTAATGCCACAATCACTATCATATAATCTGCTTGCCAATAGTTTTATCAGATATTCATTTGCCTCTTTTTTATCCTCATCATTCAGCTTTTCTCCTGCAAATAATTCATTTATTGAAATGTCCAATATTTTGCATAATGGTTTAAATAATGATGAATCTGGCAAACAATTCCCAGTTTCCCATTTTGAAATCGACTTATTTGTAATTCCTAGTTTTTCAGCCAATCCTTCTTGCGTAAGTTTTTTCGCCTTACGATTTTCAGCAATAAATCTTCCAATTTTCTCTTGGTTCATGGTATCACTTCCTTTCATAAAGTATTATAAACAACAAACTGTTTATATAACACCTATTAAAGGTAGATATTAGCAATAACTTTTTTGATAATATACTCTTGGATTTGTTTCTACTAATTATATAAACAACTCTTTGTCATGTACTTTGTAACATAGTTGCTTACTTTCTCACTATCTTTAATTTTGGAAACAATAGTAAAACCATATTTGAAAGTTCTGGAACAAACATATATTTAAACTCTGAATTAAATGTAATTGTAAAAAACAATCCATTCGTCCATATAGCCTTTTTAATTGCAAATTGCAGGCACTTTTTAAAATTTATATTTTGATTAAGGAAAAGTAAAACCGCAAATTTTCAGCAGAATCATGACGGATTATAATAGATTTATTTCAGAATGTTCACTTGCAAAAATATTAGCGATGATGATTTATTTAATGAAATATGTGCTTGTTTATAAGGCAATCAAATATTTGATGTACAAAAAAAGCGGAAGTGCTGATTTTTCAGTGCTTCCACCATTTTTCTTAATGAGACATCGGGGATTCGAACCCCGGACAACTTGATTAAAAGTCAAGTGCTCTACCGACTGAGCTAATATCCCATCTTTATTTAGTTGAACTAAATAGCATCTTCTTTTCAGAAGAATGCCCA
>NZ_VUMT01000059.1 GCF_009696045.1 Velocimicrobium porci
TCTATTTTTATATTTGTTATGATCCGATTATTTAATATCATATGAGTTCCTCCTTGTAACTCATATATCATAACATTTGTACATTCTTATTTAATATTTATTGTACATATTTAAGTATAACTTTATACCAGACCAGCGGCGAACTGAAAGCACTGGAAACCAAGCTGCAAGGGAAAAAGGAGTTGCAGCGTCAGGTGTTGGCCTACGCCCAGACCAAGCCCGCCCGCGACGGGTTGAAAGCGCAGAAATCCGAGAAAGCCCGCGCCGCATACCGGCAGGCCCATGAGAGCGATTTTATCATAGCCGACGCAGCCGCCCGGTATTTCAAGGCGCATGGCATTACCAAGCTGCCCGCCCGGAAAGCGTTGCAGGCCGAGATCGAGCAGCTTATCTCCGAGAAAGACGGCCTGTATAACACCTATCACGAACAGAAGCAGCGGTTCAAGGAGTTGCAGACCGTCAAGCGGAATATCAACCAGATTTTGCGCCGGGACGAGCCGCACCGCAGAAAGGAGCAGAGCCATGAGCGATAACCTGCCCCGCATGGACTACCGCCAGCACCGGCGGGCGCGGCGGCTGGTACATGAGTGCTGTAACTACGACGAGGGGAACTGCCTGCTGTTAGACGACGGGGAGCCTTGCGTGTGCGTCCAGAGCATTTCCCTTTCCCTCATGTGCCGCTGGTTCCGTGTGGCTGTCCTGCCCCTTGACGAGGAGCTGTCCGCAGCCCTCTTATACCGGGGGAGCCGGAAACGGTGTGCCGTCTGCGGAGCGGCCTTTGTCCCCAAATCCAACCGGGGGAAATACTGCCCCGACTGCGCCGGGCGCATGAAGAAAATCCGCGCCGCCGAGAGAAAGCGGAAACAAAGGCAGAGATGTCACGCTTTAGAGCCTTTCAAACCCGCATAAATCAAGGCTTTTTTCGTGGGTGTCAAAGGGTACGCGATACATTTATCCTTTTCCCCCGGAAACGGCGTTCTAAATGCGTACAAACACCCCAAATCCACCCAAAGGAGGAACCATGTCAGACAACCGAAAATACTACTACCTCAAGCTGAAAGAGAATTACTTTGACGAGGACGCCATTGTGCTGCTGGAAAGTATGCAGGACGGTATCCTCTATTCCAACATCCTCTTGAAACTGTACCTGAAATCGCTGAAAAACGGCGGGAAGTTGCAGCTTGATGAAAATATCCCCTACACCGCGCAGATGATTGCCACCATTACCCGTCAGCAAGTCGGCACCGTAGAACGGGCCTTGCAGATTTTTATGAAGCTGGGGCTTGTGGAGCCGTTACAGAACGGCGCACTGTATATGAGCAACATTGAACTACTGATCGGCCAATCCTCTACCGAGGGGGAGCGAAAACGGCGGGCAAGGCTGGCTTTGCAGGAGCAGAAAGCCTTGCCAAAGGCCGGGGCGGACAAATGTCCACCATATCAAGCGGACATTTGTCCACCAGAGATAGAGATAGAGAAAGAGATAGAAAAAGAGAGAGAGCGAGAGTTAGATACGGGACAACCCGCCCGCGCCGCCTATGGCCGGTATGAAAATGTTTTTCTTTCGCAATCGGAACTGGACGGGCTGAAAGCAGACCTGCCCGGCAAATGGGACTATTACATTGACCGGCTATCCTGCCATATCGCGTCCAGCGGCAAGCGATACAAGAGCCATGCCGCCACCATCTACAAATGGGCGCAGGAGGACGCAACTAAGAAAGCCCCGAAAAAGGGCATACCAGACTACTCATGCAAGGAGGGCGAGAGTTTATGAAGAACGAAATCAACGCTGTTTTGGAGAATATGACGGCCACCACCCCGGAGCCGGAGGACTACACCGGCGAGGACGGTTTGCTGTACTGCGGCAAGTGCCGCAAGCCGAAAGAAGCCTATTTTGCGCCGGATAAGGCCGCTATCTTCGGGCGCGACCGCCACCCGGCAGAGTGCGACTGCCAGAAAACCGCCCGCGAGGAACGGGAAGCCGCCGAAAAGCGGCGCAGGCACCTTGACACCGTGGAAGAACTGAAACGCCGGGGCTTTACCGACCCCGCCATGCGGGACTGGACTTTCGAGAATGACAACGGCAGGAACCCGCAGGCCGGGCTTGCCCGCCGGTATGTGGAGCATTGGGAGGATATGCGGACAGACAATATCGGCTGCCTGTTCTGGGGCGGCGTAGGAACCGGGAAAAGCTACCTTGCGGGCTGTATCGCAAACGCCCTCATGGAGAAAGAAATCCCCGTCCACATGACGAACTTTGCCCTGATCCTCAATGACCTTGCCGCCAGCTTTGAGGGGCGCAACGAGTACATTTCCCGCCTTTGCCGCTATCCGCTGCTGATCCTTGACGACTTTGGCATGGAACGCGGCACCGACTACGGGCTGGAACAGGTTTTCAATGTGATTGACAGCCGTTACCGCAGCGGCAAGCCGCTGATCGTCACGACCAACCTCACGCTGGACGACCTGCGAAACCCGGAGGACACCGCCCATTCCCGGATTTATGACCTGGTCCTATGTCAAGAAAAAGTACAAGTTAAACGTGAACTTTTCACCTCAATATTCTGTCTTATGCCGCATTTATTTCCAAGTGTCTTAATTTTATCCAATATTTCTTTTCATACTCATTAGGTGAT
>NZ_VUMT01000006.1 GCF_009696045.1 Velocimicrobium porci
AGCGTAAGCTAGTAAGACCCCTGAGAGACGATCAGGTTGATAGGGCAGAGGTGGAAGCATGGTAACATGTGGAGCTGACTGTTACTAATCGGTCGAGGGCTTGACCAAGGAAAGAGGTTGCAAGACCGGGTAAAAGAAGGATGGAATTCAGTGTGTAGTTTTGAAGGTATTAGTGAGAGAATGAGAAGTTGTTTGAATAGTTTATATTGGAATGAAATTAGAGTTCAAATTTAGTGAATTATAGGTAATTTTGCTGAATTTGAACTTTTTTTGTAAAAAATGTGCCATTTTTTGAGAATAGCATTTGTATTTTTAAATTAAATATACTATAATGGTTTATATAGTAATTAGATTATACAGTAACGGAGGAATGAATATGGAGACAGGAATCTTATTAGAAAGTGGAACGAATGAATTAGAAATCTTGGAATTTAAAGTAGGCAATAACCATTATGGAATCAATGTAGCTAAGATTAAAGAAATCTTACCATATCAAGTGCCAACTCCAATTCCAAATTCCCATCCATGTATCGAAGGTATCTTCATGCCAAGAGATGAAATTATTTCTATTATTAACTTGGAAAAATGTTTAAATCTCAATAGTACAGGAGATACAGCATCAGATATGTATATTGTAACAAACTTTAATAAGTTGAATACGGCATTTCATGTTCATGGTGTTACTGGAATTCAAAGAGTATCGTGGGCAGATATTGCAAAGCCGGATGCAACGATTAATGCTGAAGATGCAGGAGTGGCAACTGGAATTATACGTTTGCAGGATAAGCTAATTGTTATTTTAGATTTTGAAAAAATAGTTTCCGATATAAGCCCTGAAACAGGACTTAAAACTTCAGATATTGAAAAGATGGGAACAAGGGAAAGAAATAATTCTCCTATATTAATTGCAGAAGATTCTGCACTTTTAAGCAAATTAATTTCAGACTGTCTATTTAAAGCAGGTTATAACAACTTGATAACAACCAGTAATGGTGCAGAAGCTTGGGAAAAATTGTGTGGATATAGAGATGCAGGAATCATTGATAAAGAAGTTTCTTGTATTATTACAGATATTGAAATGCCACAAATGGATGGACATCGTTTGACAAAATTAGTAAAAGATGATCCGGACTTGCAACATATTCCGGTTGTTATTTTCTCTTCCTTAGTAAATGAAGAAATGAGAAAAAAAGGAGAATCTTTAGGGGCAAATGCACAATTATCGAAGCCGGAAATTGGTCAGTTAGTTGAAGCAATTGATAAATTAATTATTAAGAAAAATGAACAATGAGAATAATGATTATATTAAATTATAAAGTAGGATTAAAAGGGAGGTGCGTTTGATGGCAATCTGTAAGAAATGTGGTGTTGATGTCCAAGATGGACAAGATTTGTGTGAAAAGTGTGCGAAAAGCCAATCAAATTCACCTACATTTGATGAATCATATTTAGATAGTTTGTTACAAAGTGTTATAGATCCCCAATTGACTAAATCTGACGAAAATGAAGGTAACTTTGAATCTAATTTGCCAAATGAAAATATTGATTTGACATTAAATAATTTGAACTTAGAAGAGAATGGCAACGTGCAATCAGAGGAGAGTTTTGGCTTGGAAGAAGAGGCAGAGTCTGAAAAAATGACTTTTAGTCTAGAAGAAGAGCCAGAATCTGAAGAAGTGGTTCCTGCCATGGAAGAGAAGTCAAAGTCTGAAGAAGAGATTCCTGCCATGGAAAAAGAGTTAGAGTCTGTGGAAACGATGACCGACTTAGGAGACGAGGATGTGGCAGAATTAAATTTATTTGAATCTAGCGGAGAACAAAGCTCTGAAATTGAAAATTTATTACAGAATGCAAACGATTTAGATTCTTTAGAGCCGGCAGGTTTAGAAGACATGGATTTAGATAGCTTAGAATCAATTAACTTAGAAAATGAGAGTTTAAATAAGATGAAGACGGAAGAATTGCAAAACGATTTGTTATCTGATTCTGAAATTGTTGAAATGGAAAAGGAAAATCATGATGCGGATGACACATTGGATGATATGGTTGGAAATTTATTAAATGATTTAGATAATACGGATGAAGCATCACTTTCAAAAGAAGAGACATTGAGTGAGCCAGATTCATTGGAAGAGATAACTGATTTAGAAAAAGAAGCGGTTGTAACTTCAGATGCTTCTGATCCAATGGGAGATGTCGAGGATTTACTGGGAATGTTGGCAGATGAGGTGACTCAAGAAGAAAATAGTACGGAATCAGTTCAGGACAGTTTAAATGATATAAATATGGAAGATGTCAGCGTATCTGATGAAGTTTTTTCTTTGGATGGTGTGGAGAATATTGAAGATTTGCTTTCTGATTCCGCACAATCAATAGAAACTATTGAGGAAACTCCAGATAAATCAGAGATTTTTCATGAGTTAGACGATTTAGAAGAGAATTTAGAGAACGATATTTTGGGTGAACTTCCTAGTAAAGAAGAGTTAAAGAAAAAGAAAGGTATTTTCCAAAAGTTATTTGGAAATATCTATGATGCAAAATCAAAAAAAGCACATAAAAAAATGGAAGAGAGTGAAGAAAAAGCTCTTCAAAAAAAGGAAGAAAAGAAAAAGAAAAAAGCTGAAAAGAAAGCCGCAAAAAATGATCCTGCGGTGAAAGCAGAAAAAGAAGCACAAAAAAAAGAGAAGGAAGAAAAAAAAGCTGCTGCAAAGGCAGCAAAAGAAGCTAAGAAGAAGGAAAAAGAAGAAAAGAAAAAGCAACGGCTTGCCGAAGAAGAGGCAGAGGCGAAAGAAGATCCTGGAAGAATTAATCCGGTTGGAGCTTCTATAGTATTTGTTCTTGTTGGAGCAGCTACCGTTTTTGTTATTTTCGGTTCTAAAAACTTTTCTTATACTCAAAGTGTGGTAAAAGCAAATGAGTATTTTGCCAGCAGAGAGTATAATGAAGCTTATGATGAGGTAAAGGGAATCACGATTAAGGATAAAGATTCTGAAACATATGATAAGATTATGACGGTTATGTACGTGAATAAACAGTTAAATTCTTATAATAATTATTATGCAATGCAGATGTATCCACAAGCGTTAGATTCACTTTTAAAAGGGTTAAAAAAATATGATGAGTATATTGATACGGCAAAACAATTGGGAGTTACAAGTGATTTTGACTATGTGAAAAAACAGATTTTGAAAGAAATCGAACATATTTTTCAATTGAGCGAAAAAGAAGCTTATAAGATTATCAATAGTGATGACCAAGAAACATATAGTCGAAAAGTGATAGAAACTGCTGAAAAGAATATGAATGATAAATAAAGGTAGTTTCAGAAAACTTATAGATAAAGAACGTGGTAAAAAATCATTATTTGGCAAAATCCATAACCGATGTATCATGGTATGAGCTGACAAGGCAGTTAGAATATAAATCAAAATGGAATGGCAGGGAGTATATTAAAATACATAGGTACAAGTGGAGGAATAGAAATGGGCGCGATTAATAACGATTGGTTAGAAGCAATAGGAAGTGAATTTAAGAAGCCGTATTATGCAGCTTTGTATCGTTTCGTAAAAGAGGAATATACAAATTATGTAATTTATCCAAATGCAGATGATATTTTTAATGCATTTCATTTTACACCATTGAAAGATGTAAAAGTGGTTATTTTGGGACAAGATCCTTATCATAATGTGGGACAGGCACATGGACTTTGTTTTTCGGTAAAACCAGAAGTAGAGATTCCACCATCTTTAGTAAATATTTACCAAGAATTACACGATGATTTAGGGTGCAGAATCCCTAATAATGGATATTTAGAAAAATGGGCAAGACAGGGCATTTTGATGCTTAATACGGTATTAACTGTCCGTGCACATCAAGCTGGTTCACACCAGGGAAAAGGTTGGGAACAGTTTACCGATGCAGTGATTGAAGCTGTAAATGCACAAAATAGACCGATTGTTTTTATTTTGTGGGGGAAACCAGCTCAGATGAAGAAAAAGATGCTGACGAATCCGAATCATTTAATTTTGGAGGCACCTCATCCAAGTCCATTATCGGCTTACCGAGGTTTTTTTGGTAGTAAACCATTTAGCCAGACAAATACATTTTTGGAACAGCATGGATTAGAGCCAATTGATTGGCAAATTGAGGATGTATGATGATAAAAAAAGCTTGCTACAAACTGTTGTTGTAGCAAGCTTTTTTGATTCTGAAATAGGATTTAACAAATTTCCAAAGGTTTTGTAGAACCTAAACTATTGCTGATGCTTATATAACCATTTGAAATAGCATTGTAGATATCATTTGCACTTGATTTAACAGTATCTACCATATCGGCACCATTGTTGTAAACCATTGTTGCACCTGTCTGCAATGTATTTTTTAATTCAATTGCATTGGTAACGGATTTTTTTGTTGCATCTACAAGGGTAGAATAATCTGCGGATACATTTTTGTATCCATCACTTAGAGAAGAATGAATATCTTTTACGGAGCCCCAAATGGAAGAAGCACCATTGTAAAGTGTATAAGCTGATTTCATGCCTTTTGTAATAAAGCTGGTAGGCTCATTCATAAGTGATTTTAAGGATACATATGTACTTGCAGCGGTAGTTGCTATTTTACCTAAATTAGAAGCAATTTTGCCTGCAGTAAAAGTAATAGTGCCAGCAATGTTTTTAGCGGAATCTTTTACGATTGTCAAATTCCCTTTTAAATTATTATACGATTCGGCTGAATTCTTTAAAGTAGTATTGATAACATCTACAGTATCTTTTGCAGTGTTATACAAGGAATCGTAGGTAGAGCTTACAATATCTGTTATCTTTTGTGTCGTGTCTAAAACTGTTTCAGAAATGTTAACCACAGTAGTTCCAACATTATTAATTGTATTAACAATTTCTCCAGCACTGTTATAAATACCGGCTAATGTGTTTTCTTTTGAATTAGACTTATCAGTTAATTCAAGAGAATCTGTGGATGAGGAGGCAGATGTTGCTTCTTTTACTCTACTTGTATCACCCTTTAAAGTTGTTGCATATGCAACATTGGAAAGATTTTGATTCATACTATTTATTGTCATCATATTAGATGCCCCCTTTCATTTTTGTTATTTATATTATAACAAATAGAAAGAGGACCTTGCAATGGACAATCTGTGGCTTCTGTATAAATATACGTTATTTTTTACGTTTCATCATATTTTTTGTTGCAGTTGAAAGCATTAATTTTATACGGTTTAATTGATTGACTTCACTAGCACCAGGGTCATAGTCAACAGCGACGATATTTGCATCTGGGAATTCTTGACGTAACCGTTTAATAACTCCTTTTCCAACTACGTGGTTTGGAAGGCATCCAAATGGCTGAACACATACAATATTTGATACATCCGAATGAATTAATTCTATCATTTCACCTGTTAAGAACCAACCTTCGCCTGTTTGATTTCCACAACTGACAAATGGTGAAGCATATTCTGCCAATGTTTGAATTGGTACAGGTGGTTCAAATCGTTTGCTCTTTTGAAATGCTTCGGTAGCAGGCTTTCGATACCATTCAATTGCCTGTATTGCCATATTACAGATTCGATTGATATTAGGACTTTTTCCTAAATATTTTGTTTTGAAATTGGTATTATAGCAACAATATAGAAAGAAATCAATTAAATCAGGGCAGACGGCTTCAGCACCTTCTGCTTCTAACAAGTCTACCAGTTGGTTATTCGCAGTTGATGAGAATTTTACCAAAATCTCTCCAACGATTCCTACTCTTGGTTTTGCTACCTGATTCAATGGAAGTAAATCAAAGTCGTGAATAATTCCTCGAATATTTTGCTTAAATGTCTTTAAATGTCCTGTCTTTAAGTCATGTTTACATTTTTTTACCCACTTTTCATGGAGTGCATTTGCAGAACCTTTTGTGCGTTCGTAAGGTCTGGTCCGGTAGAGGACCTTCATAAATACATCACCGTAGATCAAAGCTTGGATTGCCCGATGGAACATTTGTGGAGTCGTTTTAAATCCTGGATTTTTTTCGATACCTGCACTTAGAGAAATAACAGGGATATCGCTCATTCCGGCTTTTTCTAAAGCACGTCGGATGAATCCTATATAATTTGTAGCACGACAGCCACCGCCTGTCTGGGTAATCATAACTGCTGTTTTATTTAAATCATATTTGCCAGATAGCAATGCCTCCATAATTTGCCCAACTACGATGAGAGAAGGGTAGCAGGCATCATTATTTACATATTTTAGTCCGTAATCAACACAAGATTTTTCGCTGGGTAATACTTCCATATTATAGCCACAGGAGTTTAGAGCCGGTACTAATAAATCAAAATGAATTGGTGACATTTGTGGACATAAAATGGTATAGCTTTTACGCATTTCTTTTGTGAATATAACACGATGGTGAGCAGTATCGGTTTTCGTCGGAATAACATGCTTTTCTTCTCTATCTTTTACAGCTGAAAGAAGTGAACGGATTCGAATTCTGGCTGCACCAAGGTTATTTACTTCGTCTATTTTTAGTACAGTATAAATCTTTCCGGATTTTGTCAAAATATCATTTACCTGATCCGTTGTGACCGCGTCTAATCCACAGCCAAATGAATTCAATTGAATTAATTCCAAATTTTTTTGTGTACGCACAAATGAAGCTGCCTTATATAAGCGGGAATGGTACATCCACTGGTCCATAACAATTGTTGGACGGTCAACCTTCCCCAAATGACTGATGCTGTCTTCTGTTAAAACGGCAACTCCATAGGAATTAATAAGTTCAGGAATTCCATGATTAATTTCTGGGTCAATATGGTATGGACGTCCGGCAAGAACAATCCCTTTTTTTCCTGTTTGTTTCAAATAGGAAAGCGTTTCTTCCCCTTTTTTTCTTATATCAGCCTTTACTGTTTCCATTTCAATCCATCCGGCATGGGCAGCAGAGCGAATTTCATCTGCCGGAATATGATTTTCTTTTGTAAAGTATTCTACAAGCCGTTTTGTTGCTATATCTTCTGACTCAAATGAGAGAAATGGGTTTTGATAAATAATAGAAGAGTCTTTTAGTTCTTCGATATTATTTTTTATATTTTCTCCATAAGAAGTTACAATTGGGCAATTATAGTGATTATTTGCCTCTGGAACTTCCAGACGTTCATAAGGTATACATGGATAGAAAATATAGGTAAGTCCCTTTTTGATAAGCCATGTTACATGTCCATGTGCCAGTTTTGCAGGATAACACTCGGATTCACTTGGAATAGATTCAATTCCTAATTCGTAAATATTCCGTTTGGATTCAGGTGATAATATGACACGATAACCAAGTCTGGTGAAAAATGTAAACCAAAATGGATAGTTTTCATATTGGTTTAAGACACGGGGGATTCCTACTTCTCCTCGTGTAGCTTTGTCTTTATCTAATGGAATGTAATTAAATAAACGCTTGTTTTTATATTCAAAAAGATTTGGTATATTTTCTTTATTTTTTTCTTTGCCTAATCCTCTTTCACAACGGTTTCCTGACACAAACTGACGTCCGCCGGTAAAGCGGTTAATAGTGAGAAGACAGTGATTGGTACATCCCTTGCAGCGTGTCATGGTTGTTTCAAAACGAAGTGCATTAATGTCTTCTAATGACAGCATAGTAGTAGGGGCTCCTTTGTAATGAGAACGAGCTATCAATGCAGCACCAAAAGCTCCCATGATTCCTGCAATATCCGGTCTTACAGCAGTACAGCCGGAAATCCGTTCAAAACTACGAAGAACAGCATCATTATAGAAAGTTCCACCTTGTACTACAATTTTTTTCCCTAAGTCTTTTGGGTCAGTAAGTTTTATCACTTTCAATAAAGCATTTTTTATGACTGAATAAGCAAGGCCGGCAGAGATATCTGCAACGCTGGCTCCTTCTTTTTGTGCCTGTTTTACTTTGGAATTCATAAAAACGGTGCATCGAGAACCAAGATCAATTGGATTGGTTGCAAACAGTGCAATTTTTGCAAAATCGGCGACATCATAATTTAATGATTTGGCAAATGTTTCAATAAATGAGCCGCAACCAGAAGAACAGGCTTCATTTAATTGAACACTGTCAACAGAATTATTTTTTATTTTTATACATTTCATGTCTTGACCGCCAATGTCTAAAATACAGTCTACGTCTGGTTCAAAAAAAGAGGCGGCATAATAATGGGATACGGTTTCTACTTCGCCCTCATCTAACATCAGAGCAGATTTAATCAAAGCTTCACCATAACCGGTCGAACAAGAGCGGACAATTTTTGCACTGTCAGGAAGTAAAGAATATACTTCTTTTACTGATCGGATTGCAGTTTTTAGTGGACTTCCGTTGTTGTTGCTATAAAAGGAGTATAATAAAGAACCGTCTTCTCCTACCAGAGCGACTTTTGTTGTTGTGGAACCTGCATCAATTCCTAAAAAGCAATCTCCCTCATAGGTTGCCAAATCATCTTTTCGAACAGAATGTATGGAGTGGTCTTTAAGAAACGCGTGATATTCTTCTTCAGAATGAAATAAAGGCTCCATCCGAGATACTTCAAAATCCATTTGAATTCCCTGAGAAAGTTTATTGATTAACGTGCCTATTGTATAAGCTGTTTCAGACTTCGAGTTCATTGCCGCTCCAATTGCTGCGAACAGATGGGAATGGGCCGGAGCAATGATTTGTTCTTCGGCCAAATGAAGAGTTCTTATGAATGCGTGCTTTAATTCTGTTAAAAAGTGAAGGGGACCACCTAAAAAGGCTACATTTCCACGAATTGGTTTTCCACAGGCAAGACCACTGATTGTCTGGTTGACAACGGCTTGAAAAATAGAAGCAGATAGATCTTCTTTTGTAGCACCCTCGTTGATAAGTGGCTGAATGTCTGATTTGGCAAAAACACCACAGCGAGCTGCAATGGGATAGATTGCCTTGTAGTTTTTTGCGTACTCATTTAATCCGGAGGCATCTGTTTTTAGAAGGGACGCCATTTGGTCAATAAAAGAACCTGTACCTCCGGCACAGATACCATTCATTCGTTGTTCTAATCCACCTGTAAAATAAATAATTTTTGCATCTTCTCCACCCAATTCAATTGCGACATCGGTCTGAGGCGCATAATCTTCCAATGAAGTTGCAACAGCAACAACTTCCTGTACAAAAGGAATCTCCAAATGGGTAGATAAAGAAAGACCACCGGAACCTGTTATGACAGGATATAAGGTTAGGTCTCCTAGTTTCTCATTTGCTTCAGTAAGTATGGAAGCTAAAGTTTCCTGAATATTAGCATAATGGCGTTGATAGTCAGAAAAAAGTATTTGATTTTCTTTATCAAGTATTGCTATTTTAACGGTTGTAGAACCAATATCAATACCTAGTGTATATGTATTATTTTGCATAATTTTCAGCTGACGCTGTAACCTCCCTTAGCAGAACAAATACAATTGTTTGGTATTTGTTCCAAAATCTCTACTTATTTATATATATGTTTGAAAAGCAACTCATAGCAATTATACGCTAGATAATAAAAGAGTGCAATATAAGAAATTATAAAAAATTTAGAAACTAGACGCAACTATTTGGTAATATTCGAATATACTAATATCAAAAATAGTAGGATGAATGATTATGAGATCAGAGTATTGTGAAGGAAAAGTGCATATTGTTGAGAAAGGAGACACACTTTATAAGCTGAGCAGGAAATATAATGTACCATTGGCACTTATTTTGCGTGCAAATCCATTTACTGATGTTTATAATATGCAGGTCGGAGATGAAATCTGTATTCCTGTTCAAATTGAAATGCAACCGGTCAGACCAGAAAACGGTGGCATAGGAATGCAACCAAGCAGACCGGAAAGCGATGGAATGGGAATGCAACCAAGCAGACCGGGAAGCGATGGAATGGGAATGCAACCAAGCAGACCGGGAAGTGATGGAATGGGAATGCAACCAAGCAGACCGGAAAGTGATGGAATGGGAATGCAACCAAGCAGACCGGGAAATGATGGAATGGGAATGCACCAAAACAGACCGGAAAACAGTGGAGAGGAAATGCGTTCAGGAAGAATGGGAAATAAGGAAGAAAATAGGAATGATTCCATGAGCAACCGTCCTATAACACTTCCTAATTATCCGAATTTATTTTCTTATGTTGTAGAAGAGGAAGATAGTTTAGAAGATATTTTGGATAATTTTGATGTTAATTTAGAAGATTTATTAAATTTTAATGATTTAGATGAAATTATGTTATTACCTGGAAGTGTTGTAAAGGTGCCAATTCGAAAGGAAAATCAAAAAAATTAATACGGAAGAATAGTATTTGACAAAGGGATAGAAAAAAGCATATAATTTAAGCAATACGGATAAACGTAAATATATGGAACAAGGAGAGTTTGTTAGCAGATGAAATTTCTGAATAAATTAGAAAGAAAATACGGAAGGCATGCAATCTCTGGATTAATGAGATATATTGTTATTATTAATTTAGCAGGAGCAGCAATTGGAATTCTTGCACCGAATTTTTATTATCAATATCTTGTTTTAGATGTCGGGTTGATTATGAAAGGACAGATCTGGAGACTGTTTACTTATATTTTCGCTCCGGGAATTACCCGATATGATTTGATGAATCCACTGAATATTTTATGGTTTGCTTTGGGAACTTATTTGTATTATTGGATTGGTAATTCTTTAGAGAATGCCTGGGGAGCGTTTCGGTTTAATTTATATTATATTTCCGGATATATATTAAATATTATTGCTTCTGTGCTTATTTATATTGCCTTTGGAATTAGTTTTCCAATCGGGCTTGATTTTATCAACCAGTCGTTGTTTTTAGCATTTGCGGCTTTATATCCTAATATTCAGCTGTTGTTATTCTTTGTGATACCGATTAAAGTAAAGTGGCTGGGCATTTTCTATGGCTGTATTTTAGCGTATGAAGTATTTAGCAACTTAGTTGCAGGTAATTTTATTTATGCATTTGCAATTGTAGTAGCTATGCTTAACTTTTTGCTGTTTTTCTTTGGTACAAGGAATTATCAGAGAGTATCACCAAGTCAGATGAAGCGTAGAGCAACTTATAAACGTGAAGTGAATAAGGCAGCTGGTGGTATTACAAGACATAAATGTGCAATATGTGGGAGAACAGAATTGGATGATGAAAATCTAGAATTTCGTTTTTGTTCAAAATGTGATGGGAATTATGAATATTGTATGGAGCATTTATTTACTCATCAGCATGTTCATAAGCATTAAACGAAAGAAGGGTGCCGTAACCAATGTGTTTGCGGCACTTTTTTTCGAATGGAGGACTAAGAGATGGTATCATCGTATAAAAAGGAACGAATTGAATATTTATTGAAATGTTTTGCGGTATTTTTATTGGCTTTTATTGTACGAATTACTTTAGCGGCAGTTACAAAGGGATATGAGTCAGATATCAACTGTTTTACAAGCTGGGCAAATAGGGTTTATGAGGTTGGATTTGGAGCATTTTATTCGAATGATGTGTTTTCGGATTATCCGCCCGGCTATATTTATATTTTGTATGTCATTGGAGCAGTCAAAGAGCTGTTTGCTATTGATTTTAGTAGCATGATAGGGCAAATATTGATAAAGCTGCCTGCAATTTTGTGTGACTTGGCTACGGGTGTCTTAGTGTTTCAAATTGCCAGAGAGGAGCAAACTAAATTTGGAAGTATGATTCTTTCTTCCTTCTATTTATTTAATCCGGCAATTATTATAAATAGTAGTGTCTGGGGACAGGTTGATTCGGTATTTACATTTTGTATTGTGCTTGTCTGCTATTTTATTATAAAACAGAAGCTTTGGGTGTCTTATTTTATTTTTGCATTTGCAATTTTAATAAAACCACAGAGTTTGATTTTTACACCGGTTGTATTATATGGTGTGTACAAAGAGGTTTTTTCAACTGGAACATTTGATTTGAAAAAATTTTCCAAACAGGCAATTGGCGCATTGGGTGCAGTCTTATTTATGATAATTCTGACTATTCCATTCGGACTCAATACGGTTATTAATCAATATATTGAAACGTTAGCATCTTATCCTTATGCAACAGTAAATGGGTACAACTTTTGGGCTATGCTTGGACTAAACTGGGCACCACAAACGGATTATTTATTTGTGTTGCCGTATTATAAGCTGGGAACGTTATCGATTATTATGACAGTCGGAATCGTTGCATATTTTGCATGGAAGGGAAAACATGACAAAGCACTTCCATTTTTCTTAGCTGCCTGCATCGTAAGTGGAATGTTTTGTTTTTCGGTTCGAATGCATGAGCGTTATTGGTATCCAGTATTAATCTGTCTGCTTTTATTTTATATTTATAAGCATGAAATTCGTTGGTTGCAATTATATGGTGTAGCTTCGATTTTACATTTTTTAAATGTTTATTTTGTACTTTGGCAATATGGAGCAGAACAAATTACTAACAGTGGTAAAATTAGGATGCTTTCTTTTCTTACAGTTTTAACTTATTTTATAATGCTCTTTTTTGGTTATCGTAATTATGTTAAAGGAAAAATAAAGCAGAGAATAGAAGCGGACAGACGAGTTATGATTTCGACTACGGAAGAAAAGGTACCTTGGAAGAAAAAAGAATTTGTTTTTTTAGCTTTTATCATAATTATATATAGTTTCGTAGCGTTTTACCGTTTAGGAGATAAAAAGGCTCCAGAACATTTTTATACTACTAATGTAGAAAATGCAGTTGTTTTGGTTGACCTGGGAAAGGAAACAAAAATAAAGTCAATTTTTTATTATCTTGGTAATTATGAGAACCGTGAGGTGTCTTTTGAAGCTTCC
The DNA here is from genome assembly GCF_009696045.1 of Velocimicrobium porci. Classification (GTDB taxonomy): domain Bacteria; phylum Bacillota; class Clostridia; order Lachnospirales; family Lachnospiraceae; genus Velocimicrobium; species Velocimicrobium porci. Next base: position 12,844 of record NZ_VUMT01000006.1, read on the forward strand.
GATTCGATGGATGGACAATTTGAACCAATCGCAGATGTTATTATGGAATCGGTGTTTTGCTGGGATGAAAAGGAAGTTCATCAAACAGGACGTTTTGTAAAAATTATTTCGAATGATACAAAGAACTCCATTGGGGAGCTTGTATTTTATTCGGAAGACGGAACTAAGATTTTGCCAAAAATGATTTATGGAAATGGCGAGGCACTTTTTGATGAACAAGAACTATGTCCAAAACGAAGAACAAATTTGAATGGTACTTATTTTGATGAAGTTTACCATGCTAGAACTGCTTATGAATATATCCATGGATTATACAGCTATGAAAATACCCATCCTCCACTTGGAAAAATTTTGATTTCATTTGGAATTCGTTTCTTTGGTATGAATCCATTTGGATTTCGGGTTGTCGGAACTATATTTGGTATTTTAATGTTGCCACTTATTTATTTATTTGGTAGAAGCCTGACAAAAAGCCGTTTTACAGGAGCGGTTGTATGTTTGCTGTTTTCTTTTGATTTTATGCATTTTGCTCAGACGAGAATTGCAACTATTGATGTGTTTGTAACCTTTTTTATTATAGCAATGTATTATTTCATGTATGAATACTGTAAAAGAAGTTATTATGACAGTTCATTACGTCAATTACTAATTTTACTAGGCTTATGCGGAATTAGTATGGGGCTTGGTATTGCCTGCAAGTGGACTGGTGTTTATGCAGGAGCCGGATTAGGAGTTTTGTTCTTTTGTAATCTTTATAAACGGTATAGAGAGTACACATTTGTTAAAAAAGGGCTAGAATCAGATGAAATGAATCAGACAGCAAAGCAGTTCGTTTTAGAACGATTTCCATTGTATACGAAAAAGATTATTTTAAGCTGTGTTGGATTTTTTATTTTTATTCCGATTGTAATTTATACGTTATCTTATCTGCCATTTGAAGATGAGAGTGGTCGGGACTTAATTGGCAAAATGCTTGCGAATCAGCAGTCCATGTTTCAATACCATTCTGGAATTGATGCAACCCATCCCTTTTCTTCGTGGTGGTACCAGTGGCCAGTAATGCATCGGCCGATTTGGTATTATTCGGGAACTGTTTCGGATACGGTAAAGGAAGGAATCAGTGCATTTGGAAATCCTTTTATTTGGTGGGTAGGAATTCCTGTATTTTTTTACATGGTATACCGCATTATTAAAAAAAGAGATAAAAAAGCCACATTTTTAGTTCTTGCTTATTTGGCACAGTATCTTCCATGGTTTTTTGTGACTCGAATTACATTTATTTATCACTATTTTCCAAGTATTCCATTTGTTATATTGATGACAGGTTATACAATCTGGATTTTATTGGAAGAAAAACAAATTTCAAGGAAAGAAGTTTTTGCCTATTTAACGTGTGTTTTTTTACTTTTTGTTTTATTTTATCCGATTTTGTCAGGATACCCGATTTCTGTTTCTTATGTAAAACGGTTTTTAGAGTGGTTTCCAAGCTGGATTTTTATATAACGATAATTATTGAAGTATTTTCTTATGACTGTTATAATAAACAAAGAGCGGAAAAGAAAGGATTGGACAAGGAATATGGCAGAAAGTATAAAAAAGTTAGTTAAAAATATAAATCACGGGAAAGATTTAAATAACTGCTTGCCTGTTTATTTTCAGACATTAGAAAACAAATATTACCAAAACGCATGTATTCACAGTGCATTGGAATACTATACATTATATGAGATTGTAAAAGAAGAGGAAAATAATTATCTGGAAGAGATCAGAGATGTTTTAGAAGTTTTGCAGGATGCAGTTAAAGTTTTATTTCTTGGGAAAGGAAATCGCGAAGAGCTTTTAAAAAAATTAGAAGAAAATCGCAATACTATTATGCAAAAGATGGATGTTTTGACTGCATATACAGATGTAATCCAGATTTATGAGTATGTTTTAAATCGGGTAGAATATCGTTTTAAAGAATATAGACCGGCTGATGAAGAGATTTTTTCAAATAAGGTGATTCAATACATCTTTCAAATGAAAGATAATACGGTAATTAATGAAAATATCAAAGAGGTAATTGGACAGTTGCCGGTAAGAATGACAAAGGGCAAATTTTTTCAATTGCTTAAAAACAGTCTGACCTTATATAATGGTTCTGACCGGGCTTCTGTAGAAACTTACCTTTATATGCTTCGCACGGCATCTTCTTTATATCATCCGACAGGGATGGAACAATACTTTAAAGAGTTTTCGGTACTTGTTGAAGAATTGCGACAGGCAGATTATAAAGAATTAACAAAAGAAGAGTTTTTAAAATTTACAGAAAAAATAGAACAGGCAGCAGACAAGCTTTTTGAGGTAACGGATTTGTTTGTATTGGTTCAGTCTGTTTTAAATTGCTTTTATGTTATTGCTTTATGTGAGGAGCAGGAGAATTCTTACGAAACAGAAGAAGCAAAGAAGCTATTAATCCATTTAAAGGAAGCCTTTGAATCCGATGAGGAGAGTGAATCGGAAGTATTTGAAGACTCATTGATTGCACTGGAAGGTGTTCAGGAAGTTTTAGGAGAAGAAATTATTACACTTGAAGCTGTATTATTTCAAACACAGAATGATTGGAGCCAAGAAGTAGCTGGTTGTGGAATGAAAGACAAGCAGAACGTTTTAATTCAAATGGAGAAGTTATTGTCAAGCAGTTTATTTATTGAATTAAGTGAGGAAGATTCAAATGAGGCAGTGACAGAAGCGTTTTTAGAAAAAGAAGCAGAAACGTTAATTGGTGAATTAAAAGAACTGTTTGAACATAATTCAATGGCTGTTAATCGTGCAATTATGGCGGCAGTGCTGAATAAAATGCCAGTCTTTTTTGAATCTTCGGAAGAAGTAATGGAGTATATTAAAAATTCATTGGATTCTTGTCGGGATATGGAAGAAAAGCAGGCGGCAATGGAGATTTTAGAAACAATTATGTCTGAGTAAATATTTATGATATTTTAATAGGAATTTGAGGGATTTTATGGTAAAATGGTGTGATAAGTTATATATGGATGATAAGATAAAAAAGAAACCACAAAAATGGAGAAAGCGGCTGGAGCAAGAAAAATTGTCATATGAGTTATATTGTATTGCACTTGCGTCGAACCATAAAAATCTGCTGGATATTATTGATTGCAATGAGCTTTTGTTCCGATATTATAAGAAAAGAGATATTTGTGTTGTTGGACTTGCAGGTAGCAGAGAAAGTGCAATTCTTCTTGTACAGAATATAATAGAGGATGTTTATAGGGAAACAGGAGGCGTTAATGTAAGAGCCTATTTTAAATTTGAAGAATCAGTGGAAGGTTAGGGTGTGAAAGATTGCTGCATATTATTTTAATTGTTTTAAAAATAATCGGAATTATTATTGCATCCTTACTGGGCGTAGCACTTTTGCTCGGCGGACTGATTTTATTTGTTCCAATTCGGTATCGGGCAAAAGCAAAGAAAACTGAGGAGCTTTCCGTACATTTTGTTGGAAGCTGGCTTCTTCATTTCTTTCATCTATCCGTCCATTATGATGGGAAAGTTCCTGTTATGAAATTGAGAATATCTGGAATTCCGATTTTTGATAGTACAAAGGAAAAGAAAGAGAAAAAAGAAAAGCGTCAAAAAATAAAGAGAAAAAAAGAGAAAAAAGAACAGAAACCGGCACAGGAAGAGATTATTCAGGTTATGGAGTTAAAACCGGAAAAGCAGGATGACCTGGTCAAGGAGAAAGTTAATGATGAAACACCTCAAAATAGTTTTCAAGGTATAGAAGAGGATAAAATCGAAAAGACTATAAAGCAGGAAATGCCTGACCGGGAACAGGAAGTTTCATTGTGGCAGAAGATAAAACAAATTGTTCTTATCATAAAGAGATATATACTTAAATTTTTTGAATTATTTAGACAGATGAAAAAGACAATTAAGAATTTTCGGGAAACTTGTTGGAAAATTTGGCAAAAGTGGATTTGCATAAAGGAATTTATACAACAAGAAGAGAATAAGAAAGGATTTTCTTCCGTGTTTGGGTCATTGATACAAATATTAAAAAAAATTGGACCGGTTGTTGTTAAGGGAAAGGTTCACTTTGGAACCGGTGATCCATGTAGTACAGGACAGGCATTAGGTGTCCTTGGCGTCTGCTATGGGTGGTTTGGAAGACAGGTAGAGATTGAGCCTGATTTTGAGCATGAAATTTTAGAAGGTGAGCTTTTTATCAAAGGGAGATTCCAAGTAATTTCTTTGTTGATAATAGGAATAAAGTTATTAAAAGACGAAGGTTTTAAAAATTTAAGAATGAATTTTGGAAAATTAAAGGAGGCGTTATAATGGCAGATAATACATTTAGTTCAACAGTAGAATCCTTGTTTAAAGGTATGGATGCTTTTTTAACAACAAAAACAGTAGTTGGAGATGCAGTACAAGTTGAAGACGGAACAATTATTCTTCCATTAGTAGATGTAAGTTTTGGTGTAGGTGCCGGTGCATTTTCCCAGGATGATAAAAAGAAAAATAATGGTGGTGGAGGAATGGGAGGTAAGATGACTCCAAGTGCAGTTCTTGTAATCAAGGATGGAACAACCCGCTTAGTTAATGTGAAGAATCAGGATACGGTGACAAAGATTCTTGATATGGTTCCGGATTTTGTAAATCGTTTTACAAAAGGAGGAGAAGAAGAAAACCAAAAAGTGGATGATGTGGTAGACAGCTTTGCAAATGAAACAAATGATCAAGAAAAAAAGTAGAAAAATATAAAAAACTACTTGCAATATAATGAGGTTTTTGGTAGAATAACTTTGTTTGATGTATGGAATCCATACAATATATGGATAAGGAGGTGCTTTTCATGGCTAAATGTGCAATTTGTGAAAAAGGTGCTCACTTTGGTATCAAAGTAAGCCACTCACATAGAAGAAATAATAAGATGTGGAAGTCTAATGTAAAATCTGTTAAAGTTAAAGTTAATGGTGGAGCTAAGAAGATGAATGTTTGTACTTCTTGCTTAAGATCAGGATTAGTAGAACGTGCTTAAGATAATGAATTAGACAGTGAGGGTGTCCAGCAGAGATTTCAATCGATGTTTGTGACACCCTTTTTAACAACAAAAAAATTTATAACTGAGAATAAAAAAGAGGAGAATAAGGAAAATTGCCAATATACCGTTAGTGATAAACAGCATGATGGTCATGCCAATGGCAATCCAAAATAAAATAAAACCAATCATTCGTTTCATGGCAGTTTGTTTCCTGTTCTTCTTGTTTATATTAATATATGTAAAAATTAAGAATTTGATTTCTCTATTTCTTTTTTTTATTAAAACGGGTATAATTTAGGAAAGAGAATGATAAGTTTTTAAATAGATAGGAGGGTTATTATGAAAGGACATATCAGTACAAGTGTTGGTGAAATCTTAATCGAGAACGAAGTGTTAGCCCAATATGCAGGTTCAGCAGCTGTTGAATGTTTTGGTGTGGTCGGTATGGCTTCTGTGAATATGAAAGATGGATTGGTGAAATTGTTACGTAAGGACAGTATCAGCCATGGCGTAAATGTCGTAATTGAAAATAATAAAATTCACATTGACCTTCATATTATCGTTGCGTATGGAGTGAGTATATCTGCTGTTGCAGAGAATTTAATCAGTAATGTAAAATATAAAGTAGAAGAATTTACTGGAATGGAGATTGAAAAAATCAATGTTTTAGTAGAGGGTGTAAGAGTTGTAGATTAATTCACCATGCAGAGTGATTTACTTTAAGGAGGAACAAACCAGTGGTTATTAATACAATAGATGGAAAGATGCTTCAGAAAATGTTTATTGCAGGAGCACAGAACATCGAAGCAAAAAAAGAATATATCAATGAGTTAAATGTATTCCCGGTTCCAGACGGCGATACAGGAACAAATATGACATTGACCATTATGTCTGCTGCCAGGGAAGTTAGTTCAGTAGAACCTACAATTGCAAATTTGGCAAAGGCAATTTCAAGTGGTTCTCTAAGAGGAGCAAGAGGTAACTCAGGTGTTATTTTGTCCCAGTTATTTCGTGGCTTTACAAAAGTAATCAAAGAGCAAGAAGAAATTACAGTCGATATTATGGCAGAAGCTTTTGAACGTGCGGTGGAAACGGCATATAAAGCAGTTATGAAGCCAAAAGAAGGTACAATTCTTACTGTTGCAAAGGGTGGAGCAATCCGTGCAGCTGAGCTTGCGAATACAACAGATGATTTGGTGTATTTTTGTGACGAAGTATTAAAGCATATGGAAGAAGTACTTCAAAAGACTCCAGAGATGCTTCCGGTATTAAAAGAGGCAGGTGTAGTAGATTCTGGTGGCGAAGGCTTACTTACTGTATTAAGAGGTGCTTATGATGCACTTCTTGGAAAAGAAATTGATTTAAATGCTCATGTCGAGGCAAAACCAAAGGTACAGACGAACGTAAGCAGTGGCGATGTGTCTACAGCAGATATTAAATTTGGATATTGTACAGAATTTATTATTATGCTTGAAAAAGAGTATACAAAGAAGACAGAGGAAGAATTTAAAGAGTATTTGACTTCAATTGGTGATTCTCTTGTTGTTGTATCTGATGATGATATTGTAAAAGTTCATGTTCACACAAATGATCCGGGGCTTGCAATACAAAGGGCATTGACATACGGTTCTTTAACGAGCATGAAAATTGATAATATGCGGGAAGAACACAATGAAAAAGTAATCAAAGAGGCAGAGAAAAAATCACAAGAGCAAAAGAAAGAAGAGCCAAGAAAAGAATATGGCTTTATCAGTGTTTCTGTTGGTGAAGGTGTAAATGAAATATTTAAAGGATTAGGTGTTGACTATTTAATCGAAGGTGGTCAGACGATGAATCCTAGTACAGAAGACATGCTTAAGGCAATTGATAAAGTGAATGCGGATACGATTTTCATTCTGCCAAATAATAAGAATATTATTTTGGCAGCAGAACAGGCAAAAAGCCTGACAGAAGATAAAGAGATTATAGTAATTCCATCAACTACAATTCCACAGGGAATTACAGCTGTTATTAATTTTATTGGCGAAAAGAGTCCTGAAGAAAATGCAGAGAAGATGACAGAAGAGATGAAACATGTAAAATCCGGTTCTGTCACTTATGCAGTGAGGGATACAAGCATTGATGGAAAGACGATTAAAGAAAATGATATTATGGGAATCGGAGATTCTGGTATTTTGTCAGTCGGACAAGAATTAAATCAGACTACGAAAGAATTAATAGAATGTTTAGTGGATGAAGATTCGGAATTAATCAGTATTTATTATGGAAGTGATGTGACTGAAGAAACTGCTAATGAACTTGCAGAACAAATTATGGAATGTTATAGTGATGTCGATGTTGAAGTTCATTTCGGTGGTCAGCCAATTTATTATTATATTTTATCCGTCGAATAGAAAGACAGTTCAGACAGGCAAAAGAATAAGTTAGTTACAAAAAGGGTTGGATAGAATATCTGACCCTTTTTTTCACTATGAAAACAGATTTAAAATCAGAGGGCATGGAACAGACTATGGAGCGAAAAGACAGTATCAGTGTAATTAAAGGAATAGGAGAAAAGACACAAAAGTTATTTGCCAAATTAGATATTTTTACGGTGGAAGATTTAATTGAGCATTATCCAAGAGGTTATGATGAATACGAAGAGATTATTCCGGTTGGTCAGTTAGTATCGGGAACTATTGCGACGATTGAAGTAAGTATTGTTGCAAATCCTCAATTGAAGAAAGTGAGAGGACTTACTATCTTTACTTGCAGAGGCAGAGATTATTCCGGTGATGTTATGCTTACATGGTTTAATATGCCATTTTTAAAAAATACAATACGGATTGGAACACGGTTGATTGTGAGGGGAGCAGTTACAAGAAAAAATCAGAGTCTTGTCATGGAGCAGCCAAAACTTTTATCAAAAGAAGAATATGTTAACTGTCTTCATACTTTACAGCCGGTATATTCACTGACAAAAGGGCTTAGCAATCATATGGTCACAAAGGCGATTCAGACGGCAGTGAAAGAGCTTGATTTAACAGGTGATTATCTGCCTTCTGAAATTCGAAAAAAATATAAATTAGTAGATTATAAAAGTGCAATAAAACGAATTCATTTTCCAACGGATAAGCATACTATGTTAGAGGCAAGAAAACGAATTGTTTTTGATGAATTCTTTTTGTTTTCACTTGCGATGATGCAGATAAAAAAAACAAAAAACAACAAAAAGAGTCGATATCAGATGGATTTATCAGAAGACTGTGATCAATTGATTGAGAATCTTCCGTATGATTTAACCAATGCGCAAAAAAAGGTTTGGCAAGAAATTAAGGCGGATTTGACAGGTGGAATGATTGCAAACCGTTTGATTCAGGGAGATGTTGGATCTGGAAAGACAATTATTGCGGCTTTAGCGTTACTTATGACCGTAAAAAATGGTTATCAGGGAGCAATTATGGTTCCAACAGAGGTTCTGGCAAAACAGCACTATGAAAGCTTAACAAAAGAATTATCTGTTTTTGGAGTTCATTGTATTTTGCTTGTAGGATCTATGACTGCGAAGGAAAAAAGAGAAGCTTATAAAAAAATTCAAACCCATGAAGCAGATATTATTGTCGGAACCCATGCTTTGATTCAAGAAAAAGTAGTATATGATAAATTAGCACTGGTAGTTACCGATGAACAACATCGATTTGGAGTAAAACAGCGTGAAACATTTTTATCAAAAGGCGAAAATCCCCATGTTCTTGTAATGAGTGCGACACCGATTCCAAGAACATTAGCGATTATTTTGTATGGTGATTTAGATTTATCGGTCATTGATGAATTGCCGGCAACACGACTTCCAATAAAAAATTGTGTTGTAAATGAGTCCTATCGACCAAATGCTTATCGTTTTATTGAAAAGGAAATCAAAAAAGGAAGACAGGCTTATGTAATTTGTCCGATGGTAGAAGAGAGTGAAACGATGGAAGCAGAAAATGTGATTGATTATACAGAAAAGTTAAAACAAAATCTTCCACCATTTATTGTTGTAGAATATTTACATGGTAAAATGAAGGCAAAAGAAAAAAATGAAATTATGGAACGTTTTGTCAGAGGAGAAATCCATGTACTGGTTTCTACAACGGTAGTGGAGGTCGGTGTCAATGTTCCAAATGCGACAATTATGATGATTGAAAATGCTGAGCGCTTTGGTCTGGCACAGCTTCATCAGCTTCGCGGACGTGTCGGAAGGGGAGAGTACCAGTCATATTGTATTTTATTTAGCAATGCGGAAAAAAAGGAAACAAAAGAAAGGCTTGATATATTAAATCATTCAAATGATGGATTTTATATTGCGTCTGAAGATTTAAAGCTTCGTGGACCAGGTGATTTGTTTGGGATTCGTCAAAGTGGAATGTTAGAGTTTAAAATGGCAGATGTATTCAATGATGCAGAAATTTTAAAAGATGCAAGCGAGGCCGCAAAAGAAATTGCCAAAAAAGATGTAAGGCTGATGTTGAAAAAATATGTGGCTTTGAAAGAAAAGCTTCATCTGTATGCAGAGGATATTTACTTGTAGAGAAAGAAATAAACATAATCGGTTGCTTTTTTTTGCTGTTTGGTTATAATAATGAATAATAATGCAATGGAATTCGAGGGGAAAAGGAGGAATTAAATTGGGACTGCCCGATTTGTCAAATAAAAAGCTTTTAAATCTGGCTAAGAAAAATTATGATAAATTAGTTGAATATTGCAAAATATTAGCATCGGAAGGGTATTGGGAACAACCTGAGCGTATTTTACAATATTCAATTCAGGATATGCTTGACGGTTATGTACAGGCTGTTTTAATTCACTTGGCTGTATATTGTGGAAGGTTTCATGAAGAGGAGAAACGTTTTATTATGGAGCTTCCTAAAGAAAATATTTTAGGCTGTACATTAGAGGGGGAAATGGAAGAAGCGATTATGCTACAGGCAAAAAATATTATGAAAACACCACCTATCTTGCTTCAGCTTTGTGGAGTAAGGGATGTGGAAAAAGATACTGATATGACCGAACATTTTTTTGATTCTTTTTTAAATATTTTACTTAGCATGTCTTATATGAATCACGCAAAAGACACATTTGCGAAAGGATTTATACAAAATTATTACGAAAAAATATCAATTTTTATTCATCATGGCGGACAGGCTGGAAAAATTGGGCAAAGATATATGTTTAAAAAATTAAGCAGCGATAGTTTTTATGAAGATTTTGAGAATTTTGCAGAGAGAACAGTCGTGGAGCGAAAGGCGCCGGAAGAAAGCATACAATTTCAGATAGATGAATATGAGTCGGATGAATATGAGCCTGATTTTGAGGAATGTCTGGAAGAAAATATCGAAAAAATTGAGAATCAGATTGATGAGGTAAAAGAAAAAGAATTTACAGAAGTGGTTGAACAGACAAAATTAAAGGGAAAAAGCGGACTAGAGCAATATTTGGAAGAACTTAATAATCTTGTAGGTTTAAATGAAGTAAAAGAAGAAATAAATTCTTTGATTAATCTGATTAAAGTAAGAAAACTTCGAGAAAGTTATCATATGCCTACTATGGATATGACTTATCATATGGTGTTTACCGGAAATCCGGGAACCGGTAAGACGACAGTTGCCCGGTTGGTTGCAAAGATTTATAAAGAGCTTGGAATTTTATCCAATGGTAACCTGATTGAAACTGATCGTTCCGGTTTAGTTGCCGGATATGTAGGTCAGACTGCAATGAAGGTGAAAGAGGTTGTAGAAAAAGCGATAGGCGGTGTATTATTTATCGATGAAGCTTATTCTCTGACCAATGGGAACGTATCGAATGATTTTGGTCAGGAGGCAGTGGATACGATTGTAAAAATGATGGAAGACCATAGGGATGATTTAGTTATTATTGTTGCCGGTTATAAAGAAGAAATGAAACAATTTTTAGACTCTAATACAGGTCTTTTAAGCCGTTTTAACAAATTTATTGAATTCCCTGATTATTCGAATCAGGAGCTTATGGATATTCTAAACAAAATGGCGGCTCAGTCAGGCGTTTTATTGACACCGGAAGCAGAACAGTATATACAAAAAGAATTGTTGATGTTATCGAAAGAAGAAATGGAACGGTTTGGAAATGCACGTGGTGTTCGGAATGTTTTTGAAAAAATTATGGTAAATCAGGCAAATCGGATTGTTACATATATGAATCCTTCGATTGAACAGCTTCAGGAAATTCAAATTGTTGATGTTGAACATACAATAAGAGCATAATAATGGTAGAGCTTACTGTATTTTCTAGGGTATTAGAGAAAAAACGACATATACTATCCTTGTAACAAACAACAACACAATTTTTTTGGCGGAAAACCTGCCAAAAACTGAATGGAGGAGTTTATTATGAGTAGCAGAAACAGAGTAGAAGTTCCAGAGGCAAAAGAGGCAATGGAACGATTCAAAATGGAAGTTGCATCTGAGATAGGGGTACCATTAAAAAAAGGTTATAATGGAGATTTAACATCTTACCAGAACGGAAGTGTTGGTGGAATGATGGTTAAAAAAATGATTAAAGCCCAAGAAGAACGTATGGCTGGTAAATAAGATTCGTAAAATAAAGGCTGTCATTATTAGAAATGGCAGTCTTTATTTTAGGTTTTTTTTAGATTTAACTATTGAAATAAACGAAATTTTGCGATAAACTACTCTTGATATTTACAAAACATTTGTTGTAAAATGAGATTATAAGAAATATATTTTATAATTTGATTTTTGTAATGATGAGAAAAAGGTGAAATATGAGAGTAATAGCAGGAAGTGCCAGAAGGATACAATTAAAAACGCCCGCAGGTATGGATACAAGACCTACTACGGACCGAATCAAAGAAACTTTATTTAACATATTACAGTCTGAATTATATGGTTGTAAATTTTTAGATATTTTTGGCGGGAGTGGTGCAATTGGAATTGAGGCATTAAGCAGGGGGGCAGATGCTGCTTGGTTTATTGAGAATAACAAAGAGGCAGTATCTTGTATTAAAGAGAATTTAGAAAGAACCCATTTTTCAGATAAAGCTACGATACTAAACAGCGATTATCAGTCTGCTTTACGTTCTTTAGAGGGAAGAGGAGAGGTCTTTGATATTATATTTATGGATCCTCCTTATCAGAATGGATATGAAAAGAGGGTTTTAGAATATCTGATTGGTTCCGAACTTTTAGACAAAGACAGCCTGATTATTTTTGAGGCTGCTTTGGATACAGAGATTGGTTACATTGAATCTATGGGATATACGGTGGAACGCATAAAAGAATATAAAACAAATAAGCATGTATTTTTACGAAAGACATGAGATGGGAGCAGACATGAAAATAGGAGTTTATCCAGGAAGTTTTGACCCAATTACATACGGACATTTGGATATTATAATGCGTTCTTCCAGACTTTTTGACCAGCTTTATATTGGAGTTTTAAATAATAGCAGTAAAATGGCTCTTTTTTCGGCAGAAGAAAGAGTTGAAATGATTCGTACTGTAACAGAAGGAATACCAAACGTAAAGATAGAAGCATTTAACGGATTGTTGGTAGAGTATGCCAATATGATTCATGCTGATGCCATTGTAAGAGGTCTTCGTGCAGTAACTGATTTTGAATATGAAATTCAGTTAGCTCAGACGAACCATAGATTGAATCCAGGGGTAGAGACCGTTTTTCTTACAACAAGTACCAAATATGCGTACTTGAGTTCGAGTGTTGTCAGAGAGATAGCAATGTATAATGGGGATATTTCTCAATTTGTACCAGAGGCTATTATAGACACGATATATGAAAAAATTAAAAGAAAAGTTAGATAGGAGAGTTGACATATGGGTATGAGCAGAATTGAACAATCTATTGAAGATATTTATGAATTTATTGAAAATTGCAAAATGCAGCCACTTTCGTCTACAAAAGTTGTAGTACCAAAGGACGAGCTATATGACTTGCTGGATGAGCTTAGAATGAGAACACCGGATGAAATTAAACGCTATAAAAAAGTGATTGCAAACAGAGAGGCAATTCTTGCAGATGCAGAGAAAAAAGTACAGCAGATGATAGAAGATGCGAAAAAGCAGACCGATAGTTTAATTAATAATTCTGAAATTATGCAAAAAGCTTATGAACAGGCAAACGATGTTGTATCGAAGGCAACAGAGGAAGCAAATCGTATTTTGTCAGAGGCAAATCAAGAAGCAGACCAGGTACGTCTGAACGCTTTAGAATACACAAATGATTTGCTTAAGGTTGCAGAAGCCTCTTTAAGGGATGCTTATCAGATGTCAAGCAAGAAGTTCCAAGAATTAAACAGTTGTTTAAAACAAAACTTAGATGTTGTTGTGGCAAATAGGGCGGAACTTGGTGTTGATAGTATGAATGCAAATCAGAATGCCTCATCGGAGGAGCAGGTTGATGCATTGGTTAATCAGATGGAGCAAAAAAAGCAGAATAATGAAGATTATAATTTTGATGAAGATACATTTATAAATAATATACCATAATAAAAAGAGCTGTAACAATGATTTAACGGTTGTTATCAGCTCTTTTTATTATGTCACAATAGAAATAAATAAAAGGCTGTTAAAAGGAAACAAATTAGTGCGTTAATTAGCTTATAGATTATGTATAAAGTGATGCTAAGCGGACTTTTTAATATTACGCTATTTGTTTGGGCAATGCTTGATAATCCACCAAACGCACAGATTGGCATTGTAATTAAAAGTTTTATGTAAGACGGAAGGGAGGCTTTTGTAACATATTGAATTCCAGTTGTTATTTCTAATATACCGATGATTGCTGCCTTTATTATTTCATGAAATGGAAATAAACAGACAAGGAGATTTGCAAGTAAAGAAAACAGTATAATATATCCTCCAATTTTTGTTATTATTTCAAAGCTTTGGAAGATTGCTGAGTCTAATAATTGAAAAAAGGTTTTGGATTCTTTTTTTTTAACAGTCGTAAAATCGGTTCGGCTTCCTATATCTGGGAGACTTCTCTTGGAACGATGAAAAAAAAGAAAAAGGTATCCGCTTAAAAAAGCAGACAGATATAAGATGCCCATTAAAAGCCAAAGGTTTTCTTTGATCTGAAGAGATTGGAGCAATACATAATTTAATAAAAACATAGGACTTGCATTATTACAAAAGGTGAAAAGAAATTGTCCCTCCTGAGCAGAAATCTGTCCAAGCGAAACCATATCAGAACAAGCTTTTGCTCCAATTGGATATCCCGATAACAATCCAATCGCAATTGGATAACATCCGTTTTTGCTGACGGGCATAATATGTTTTAAGACAGGATACAAAACATAAGAGAAAGAATCGGTAATTGAGAGTGCGACCATTAGGTTTGACACAATAAGAAAAGGAAGCAGTGTTGGAAGCACAATTTGAAACCAGAGAAGTAGTCCATTTTTTGCACCATTAAAAGATTCTTTTGGAAATAAGAACAAAAGAAGTAAAAATAAAATCGTGCCTATTACAGAAAGAGGGATTCTTTTTTTCATTTAAAACTCCTGATAAGATGGAAATTAGTTTATTTTATGAAAAAAAAGAATGGAATATACTTCTCTGAAAAATATCTAAAAAATGCAAAAGAACTAAGGAAGAATAACAAGAGGATGTTTGTATTCGTTTTGCAATTTTACCTTATATTTATCATATACGATATGATTGTACAAATCGTTACAGGCAATATCCTGGCAAAAAGAGTGATAGGAATCAGGGGATAACTGATATTTTGCATCTGCAGTTTTTGTAATAATTGGAAGTTTTTCTTTGTTTGCCTGTTTTAATAAAAAGCTTGCTCCTTTTCGAAACCCTAATAAGCGGACATAGGAGCTTTCCGGAATTGGTTTTTTGATGTTTAATAAAATATGAAGCAGGCAACGGTTGATTCTTGTTAACGTGTATTGTTTTGTTTTTAGTTGTATGGCAAATTGTTCAAACGATTCAAATTTGTCCAGTTGTTTATAAATACGGTCTGCCAGCTCTTCTGATACATCAAGAAATTGCAAGATTTCCTCTTTGGAAGAAGTCCTCAGCTTATAATAAAGAAGGATGGAAAAATCATTTGGAAGAATAGGAAAGCCTTGACCAATCTTTTGCTTTAGAATAGAAAATGCTTCGTTTGGCATGACGGAGGATAATCTGCAAAAGTCTTTTTTCTCTTCTAAATGGGCACGTATTGCTGTAGCAGAGGAAAAAGAAGTGTCTGATAAAGTTGAATCCGAATAACCGGCTCCTTTACGTTTCAGAATATAGGGTTTTATCGGGCTATTTAACCGTTTTAAAGCTTTTAGGTATTCAATTCCAAGAATTGAATTTGGAGAAGAAAGCAAAGGAAGTATTTCTTCATCAGAAAGAAGGGAATACAATGCTTTTTGCCTTGCAGTAGGAAAGGAATCTCCGTTTTTTAAAGCTTTGGTTAAAAGTTCTTTGTATTCTTTTGGCTCTTCATTTAGAATTCTGGCAACTGTCTGAAAGACATTCAAATCGTCATATTCTCCACCAAAACAGATTGTATCGATAAACCCAAGTTGTTCTAGGATATTTATACTTCCATATGCAAAATTTTCTGCACTCGAGGTGGCAAAATAAGAAGGAAGTTCAAATACTAAATCGGCACCACATTGCAATGCAATTTCGGTCCGGGTATATTTATCGATTATGGAAGGAATTCCTCTTTGCGTAAAATTTCCACTCATAACGACAACTACATAATCTGCTTTTGTTAATTTTTTTGCCTGTTCGATATGATATTTGTGACCATTGTGAAATGGATTGTATTCTGTAATAAGTCCAACCGTTTTCATAGTAAGCTCCTTTTGACTATAATATTTATAACAATATAATACCCTGTTTTTGTATTATATCTGCTAATTTTAATGGAAACAAGAAAAAAATAAAAATGTGTTTGCGATATAGCCGTAATTCCTTTATAATAAGGGGATGATAGGAATAAAATGTAAGAAAAATGAGTGTTAGGAAACAGGAGGAGAAACGTGAATTTTGAAATAGTAACAGATTCTTCTGCAAATTTACCGGAAGAATGGATAGAAACATATAATATACAGGTTCTTTCCCTTTGTTTTTATGTGGATGGAGAAGAGTATTATGGTTATGAAAAAGGTAAAAAAACAGACCTTTCAAAATTTTATAAAATGATGAGAGAAAAAAAAGAAATCCGTACTTCTTTGGTTAATACAGCGAAAGCCTTTTCTTTGTGTGAAGATTTACTTAGAAATGGAATGGATATTTTGTATATTGGGTTTTCTTCGGGACTTAGCGGCAGCTTTCAATCGGTAAAAGTAGCATTGGACGGATTGAGAGACTCCTATCCTGAACGTAAGATTTACTGCGTGGATACATTGGCGGCAGCTTTGGGAGAGGGACTTTTGGTAAAAAGAGCGGCTGATTTAAGAAAAGACGGAGTGAAAATAGATGATGTTTACCAGTGGATTTTGGATAACAGGTTGAATGTTTGTCATTGGTTTACCGTCGATGATTTGTTTTTTTTAAAAAGAGGAGGTCGTATATCTACAGCTACAGCCACCCTTGGTACAGCATTAAATATTAAACCGGTTCTCCATGTTGATGAGGAGGGACATCTGGTTATGGCAGGAAAAGAAAGAGGCAGAAAAAGAGCCTTGGACGCTTTAGTAAGGCAACTAGAAGAAAAGAGTAAGAATTCGCTTTTGCAAGAAGTATACATTAGCCATGGTGACTGTAAAGAAGATGCAGAATATGTTATGCGAAAAGTGAAAGAAAAGTTTGATGTAAAAAATTCTCTTATCCGTATATTAGATCCGGTCATCGGTGCCCATTCGGGACCTGGCACTGTTGCATTATTTTTTATGGGAGAGAAAAGATAAAATTATTCCTTGTATGATGGAAAAATTTGAGCTATAATAGTAATGTTAAGGAATTAAAACTAAAAATTACAGATGAAGGAGTGTTAAACGTGGGATTTATTGACACAATCAAAGAAAGAGCAAAACAAAACAGAAAAACTATTGTACTGCCAGAGGCAGAAGATATAAGAACATTGCAGGCAGCAGCTAAGATTCAAGCAGAAGATATTGCAGACTTAATCTTAATTGGAAAAGAAGATGATGTTAAGAAATTAGCTGGTGATTTGGATATATCCAGGGCAAAAATTGTAGATCCTGCAACAGATAGCAAGTTTGATGAATATGTAGATATTTTAGTTGAGTGCAGAAAAAAGAAAGGTATGACACCGGAAGAAGCACGTAAAATTTTATCAACAAATTATACATATTACGGGGTTGTTATGGTTAAAGCTGGTGATGCAGACGGTATGGTATCCGGAGCATGTCATTCTACAGCTGATACATTAAGACCTTCTTTACAGATTTTAAAGACGGCACCTGGTACAAAGCTTGTATCCGCATTCTTTATTATGGTTGTTCCAGACTGCGAATTTGGTGCAAACGGAACGTTTGTTTTCTCTGATTGTGGACTAAATCAGAATCCTACTGCAGAAGAGTTAGCAGCAATTGCAGGTTCTTCCGCAAAAAGCTTTGAAGCATTAGTAGGAGAAGAGCCACTTGTGGCGATGCTTTCCCACTCCACTAAGGGAAGTGCAAAACACGCAGATGTTGATAAGGTTGCAGAGGCAACTAGAATTGCAAAAGAAGAATATCCTGAATTTAAAATTGACGGTGAATGTCAATTGGATGCTGCAATTGTTCCTAGTGTGGCAGCTTCGAAAGCTCCAGGAAGCGAAGTTGCAGGAAAGGCAAACGTCTTAGTATTCCCTGACTTAGACGCAGGCAATATTGGATATAAGTTAGTACAACGCCTTGCAAAGGCAGAAGCTTATGGTCCAATTACACAAGGAATTGCAAAACCAGTCAATGATTTATCAAGAGGATGTTCTGCAGAAGACATCGTAGGTGTTGTCGCAATCACCGCTGTACAAGCAAGTTTACAATAATGAAAAAAGAGAGGTATATCATGAAAGTATTAGTAATTAACTGTGGAAGTTCTTCTTTAAAATATCAATTAATTGATATGGAAGATGAAAGCGTATTGGCAAAGGGATTATGTGAAAGAATTGGAATTGATGGTTCTAAGTTAACTCATTCTCCAGCAGGAAAAGAAAAATATGTTGTTGAAAGTCCAATGCCAGATCACAGCGTAGCAGTAAAGATGGTTTTAGATGCCTTAGTAGATGAAAAAGTTGGTGTGATTAAAGATATCAATGAGATTTCAGCAGTAGGTCACCGTGTACTTCACGGAGGTAAATATTATAGTGATTCTATCGTAGTAAACGAAGACGTAAAGAAAGTAATTAAAGATTGCTTTGATTTAGGACCACTTCACAATCCGGCGAACTTAATTGGAATTAATGCATGTGAAGCTGCAATGCCTGGAACTCCACAGGTAGCAGTATTTGATACCGCTTTTCATCAGACAATGCCGGAAAAAGCTTATCTTTATGCAATTCCACATGAATACTATGAGAAATATGCAGTAAGAAGATATGGTTTCCATGGTACAAGTCACAGTTTTGTATCCAAACGTGCAATTGAAGTGGCTGGTTTAGATCCAGAAAATTCAAAAGTAATTGTATGCCACTTAGGAAATGGTGCAAGTCTTTCCGCTGTAGTAAATGGAAAATGTGTTGATACAAGTATGGGACTTACTCCATTAGAAGGACTTATTATGGGAACAAGAAGCGGTGATTTAGACCCAGCGATTGTTGAATTTATTGCAAATAAGGAAAATCTTACAGTAAGTGAAATGCTTACTATTTTAAATAAAAAATCTGGTGTACTTGGTATGTCCGGCGGAATTTCCAGTGACTTTAGAGATTTAGCGAAAGCAGCGGATGAGGGAAATGAGTTAGCAAAACAGACTTTAGAAGCATTTGTATATCGTGTTGCAAAATATATCGGTGCTTATACAGCTGCCATGAATGGTGTAGATGCAATCGTATTTACAGCTGGTCTTGGCGAAAATGATGCAGTGACAAGAAGAGATGTTGTATCTTATCTTGGATATTTAGGTGCAGAGATTGATGAAGAAAAGAATAAAGTTCGTGGAGAAGAAACAATTATTTCTACTCCAAATTCAAAAGTTAAGATCTGCATTATTCCAACCAACGAAGAATTAGCAATTGCAAGAGAAACAGTTGCATTAATCTAAAAAAACAGTTGACAAACATAATTTTAGTTACTATAATATTAAGAGTGTGTTTGTGTCCTTCATAGAAAGGATGGTTTGGAAGAATGATAATTCAATTATCAGATATTATGTCTGGAAAAGACAAGATGAAACACATAGAGGCTCCAATAGAGCTTAATCAATTTAAGCTGGATGGAATGGAATACGAATTTGTGAAAAAAAATCCAGTAGCATTTTGTTTTACTGTAACAGGTGAGAAGAGGATGCTGGTGGAAGGAAAGACCTCGTTATCCCTATTAATTCCATGTGGCAGGTGCCTTGATGATGTTGAGATTCCTTTTGATATAGAAATATCGAAGGACTTGGATTTTAATAATACTGATGCTGACAGAATCAAGGAATTAGATGAACTAAATTATATTGATGGATATAATTTGGATGTAGACTTACTTATATTTGATGAGATTTTAGTCCATTTTCCATTGCAGGTTCTATGCAGTGAAGACTGTAAGGGAATTTGTAAAGTATGTGGTACAAATCTCAATAAAGAGTCCTGTAGCTGTGACCAGTCAGTAGGCGACCCTAGAATGTCAGCAATCCAAGATATCTTCAAGAATTTTAAGGAGGTGTGACCATGTCAATCTGTCCAAAGAATAAATCTTCAAAATCTAGAAGAGATAAACGTAGAGCAAACTGGAAAATGACTGCTCCAAACTTAGTTAAGTGCAGCAAATGTGGAGAATTAATGATGCCACATAGAGTTTGTAAAGCTTGCGGAAGCTATAACAAAAAAGAGATTATCTCTGTAGACTAATGAAATGAAACAGGAAAAGCCATAAAACATTTGAAATAATAGTGTTTTATGGCTTTTTTTATATTTATTTTTAATTAGAACCGAAAGAAATCTTTTGTTTTTTAAATTAAATTTGTTATACTAGTGATAGATAAGACTGACAAGACTAAAATAACAGAAGGGAAAATGTGAAATGAGAAAGGTTGTAATTGTGGAGGACGATAAAACGTTAAGTGAGGAACTGGCGGAATTTTTATCGAATAATGGATACCAGGCGAAAAGTTTATTTACTTATACAGTTGAAGCAATTTTGGCGGAAAAGCCAGAGATGATATTATTGGATATTTCATTGCCAACGACGGATGGATTGTATTTGTGCCGTGAAATTCGAAAGGATTCTGATGTTCCAATTATTATGATTACAAGTAAGGATACGGAAATAACAGAGCTTATGAGTATGAGTCAGGGCGCTGATGATTTTGTAGCAAAGCCATTTCATACACAGATTTTATTAGCTCGTCTGGAAGCAATTCTAAAGCGGGTGTATAAGGATGAGGTAAAGAAAGATTCTATGCAACTGGAAGGCTTTGTGTTAGAGCGGACAAAGGGAGTAATACGTTCAAAGCAGGGAAGTGCAGAACTTACGAAGAACGAGCTGCGTATTTTGATTTGCCTTGCAGAGCAGAAGAATGAAATTGTATCCAGAGATGAGATTATTTCTTTTTTATGGGATAATGAAATGTTTGTAGATGATAATACATTGACTGTAAATATAAACCGGTTGCGTGGAAAATTAGAGCAGATTGGAATTCGTGGTGTGATAGAAACAAAGAGAGGAATGGGATATTTACTGCGATGCGATATTTAGATTATTTAAAAGAACGATTTTATCAACTATTGTTTGTTTTGGGAATTGTATTTACAATAGAAGCTTTTTTACTGACAGTTCCAAACAGTGCATTTATAAAATGGTATGTTGCATTTATATTAATTGGAGGATATTTGCTATTAAATTGGTTTGAGTACCATAGAATGAAAAAATTTCTAGATGAAGCAGATGAGATGATTACCCAATTGGAAAAAAAGTATCTTCTTCCGGAAATATTGCATTTTCCAGATAAGAGGGAATATCTTTTTATTATGAACATAATGAAAACAATGAGTAAGTCGATGGCTGACCATGTAAATCAGTTTCAATTTGAAAACCGTGAATATAAAGAGTATATTGAAATGTGGATTCATGAAGTAAAGATACCAATTGCTGCTGCGAAAATGATAGGGGAGAATCATAAGAGTGAAGAAATGAAAAGTATTTTATCTGAGATTGAACGCATTGATGGTTATGTAGAACAGGCTCTTTATTACGCGAGAAGTAATACGGTAGAAAAAGATTATATGATTAAGTCAATTCGGTTAGAAGAGATAGTAAATCAGGTTTTAATTCACAATAAGAGTGCGTTGATTTCTAAAAAAACAAAAGTAAGTTTACAGGGGCTGGAACAAGAAGTGTACAGCGACAGTAAATGGCTCATATTTATTTTAAACCAAATTATAGTTAATAGTATTAAGTATTCGGAAACAATACCACTGGAGTTAGAAATAAAGGCCGAAGAAAAAAAAGAAGTGATTCAATTGACAATTAGGGACAATGGAATCGGAATTAATAAAAATGAGTTGTCCAGAGTATTCGAAAAAGGATTTACCGGGCAACATGGCAGGGTCTATAAGAAATCAACAGGTTTGGGACTTTATCTTTGCAAAAAATTATGTACAAAATTATCCCATGGTTTATCAATTGATTCTGAAGAAAAAAAAGGAACTTGTGTTACGATTACGTTTCCAAAGGGGAGCTTTTTGGTGCGAATGTGAAGTGAACATAAAATTCCTAGGAGATTCGCACCAGAAAATGATAGTGCAATATGTATAAATTTTAAGAATAATCAAATTATTAATTGCTTTTTTAAAATTAAAATTGTATAATGTTGATATAAAATCAATATTATAGGGAACTCTTTTTGTTGGTTTTTGCTGTCGAAGTCTTATGTAGGCTTCGTGGATTGAAATATTTGTAAGTTACTTATTGAAACCCTAGGGACTTATTTTGTCCTAAGGGTTTTTCCTTTTTAATTTAAATATAATGCTTCCGTTTTTTTGAAATTGGAAGATACAGTTGATATTTTTATATCCCAATAACAGAACATATATTTGGAGTCAATAGGGTTAGTGGGGAAAAGTAGTTTATAAAAATGCACTGTTTTCAAGTGTTTCAGAGTAACTAAAAAATCAATCTTACAAAATCGTAAGACTGCCGTAAGACAATTCTATGGTAAATGAGTGCTTAATGCGATATGATTAGTTCAGAACAAAGGAATGATGGTTCGCATATATGAAAGGAGCTTAGAGCATGGATGCAGTTTTAGAAGTTAAAAATATAGAAAAATATTATGGAAATAAGGGGAATCTTACGAAAGCGATTGACCAGATTAGTTTTCGGGTAGAACAGGGAGAATTTGTAGGAATTATGGGAGCAAGTGGAAGTGGAAAAACAACACTTTTAAATTGTATTTCTACCATTGATAAAGTATCAAGTGGAGCAATTAAGGTAAATAATATGGATATCACGACATTAAAAGGAAATAAATTAAATCAATTTCGAAGAGAAGAGCTGGGATTTATTTTTCAAGACTTTAATTTATTAGATACGTTGACTGCTTATGAAAATATCGCATTGGCATTATCAATCCAAAAGGTCAATAGCAAGGAAATTGATAAAAAGGTTAAGTCTATTAGTAACAGATTGGGAATTGAGCAGATTTTAAATAAGTATCCTTATCAAATGTCGGGAGGACAAAAGCAGAGAGTGGCTTGTGCCAGAGCGATTATTACAGAGCCAAAGCTTATACTTGCAGATGAACCAACCGGAGCTTTGGATTCCCGGTCGTCCAGAATGTTGCTGGAAAGTTTTAATTATTTGAACGGGGATATGAATGCCACAATTTTAATGGTTACCCATGACGCATTTACAGCAAGTTATGCGAAGCGTATTTTGTTTATTAAAGATGGAAAAATATTTAATGAGATTCGAAGAAACGAAGATGATCGAAAAGAATTTTTTAATAAAATTATTGATGTTGTAACACTTCTTGGAGGTGAACTTAGTGATGTTATTTAAGCTTTCGATTAAAAATATGAAAAAGAGCATACAAGATTATGCGATTTATTTTTTGACTTTAGTGCTTGGTGTTGGGATTTTTTATGTGTTTAATTCCTTAGATTCACAAAAAGCTATATTGGAGCTTTCTGAATCTACAAAGGCTATTGTTGATCTATTGATGACGTTGCTTGGAGGCGTATCTGTATTTGTATCATTTATTTTAGGGTTTTTAATTATTTATGCCAATAACTTTTTAATTAAGAGGAGAAAACGTGAATTTGGAATTTATATGACTCTTGGTATGGGAAAGGGAAGTATCTCTAAAATATTAGTAACGGAAACGTTGATTATCGGTGTTATTTCTTTGGGAGTCGGGCTGCTCTTAGGAGTATTTGCTTCTCAATTTATGTCTATCTTTGTTGCCAAAATGTTCGAAGCAGATATGACAGCTTATACATTTGCATTTTCAAGCAAAGCAGCAGTAAAAACAATCGTCTACTTTGGAATTATGTATCTTTCCGTATTGTTGTTTAATACAATAACAATTTCCAGATATAAATTAATTGATTTAATTACTGCGGTTAAGCAAAATGAGAAAATTAAAATAAAAAATCCTATGATTGCAGTTATAACCTTTCTTATTTCTGTTTGTGCATTGGGATATGCTTATTATAATGTAACAGTAAAATATTTAGATTTAAATGAAACTAAACTAATGATAATGATTGTGATCGGATGTGTGTCAACCTTTTTATTCTTTTGGTCTTTGTCGGGATTTTTATTGAAAATGCTACAAGGGAATAAACGATTTTATTTGAAAAACTTGAATATGTTTGTTATGCGACAGGTGAACAGTAAAATTAACACAACGGTATTTTCTATGACTGTAATCTGCTTAATGTTATTTGTTACAATTGGTGTACTTTCTACAGGAGTTTCGTTAAATGAATCTTTTACTGAAAATTTAAAAAAATCAACACCAAAAGATATTTGTATTGAAAATATGATAGATGGAGAAAAACAAAATGACAAAACAGTAAAGGAAATTTTAGAGGAAAATGATTTTGATATGTCATTATTTTTGCCGGACTATGTAGATGCAACTGCATATGAAACAGAAGAAATTACATGGAAACAGACACTTAGCAATGTAAAGGAAGATTTAACAAAGCAGTTTCCAATGATTCGTTGGGATTCAAAAGAATTTATTGTCGGCATTAGTGATTATAATAAAATAGCCAGATTTTATGGAATAAAAACATATGATTTGAAAGAAAATGAATATATGGTTCTTTGTACCTTTAAATCTATGAAGGAAATTAGAGATAAGAGTTTGCAAAATGGTATGGAACTTCGACTTAATGGAAAAACTTATCAGGCAAAATATAAAGAATGTAAAGACGGATATTTAAACATGTCACAAAGTAATACTAATATGGGAATTATTGTAGTGCCGGATGAAGTAATTAAGAATGATAAAACACTTTTTAAAGCATCGAATTGTTTTGCAGCAGATTATAATGGTACAACAGATAAAGAAAAAGCTGAGATAGAGAAAAAAGTTACAAACTTTTTTGAGCAGAAAAAAATAAAACAATGTCTGATCGATACGAAACTTTCTTTATATGAATCAAGCAGAGGCTTATCTGCCATTGTGACATTTATTGCTATTTATCTGGGAATTATATTTCTGATTTCCAGTGCAGCACTTCTTGCATTGAAAGAATTATCAGAAAGTGCTGATAATAAAGAACGGTATGAGATTTTAAGAAAAATAGGAACCGATCAGAAAATGATCAACAGGGCATTGTTTTCTCAAATAGGAATCTTTTTCTTGATTCCCCTTTTGCTAGCGGCAGTTCATTCAATTTTTGGAATTATATTTGCAAATAAAATGATGGTTACATTTGGAGAAGCTTCTTTACTACATTCCATTTTGATTACAGCCGCTGTTATTGTTGTTGTGTATGGTGGGTATTTTATAGCAACCTATATAGAAAGTAAAAAGATTATACAAAACTAAAAAGTAAGAAATGAAAAAAGGCTATTGTGATATAAAAGTTTTGCAATAGCCTTTTTGGAAAACACAGTTATCTTATTTTTGCTTCAGCGAGTAAGAAATCATTTTTTGAAAGTAATCAGCTTGCATCTGAGAATTATTCATAAATGAATCGGTTAATTCAATCCAGTTATAGCAAGTGGCCGGTGTTGCTTTTTTTCGATGGGATTTGTCTACGAATGAAGCAAGACTTTTGTGAATAGCAGTATCTTCTTTCGGTAAATAGTAATAATTTTTATAGTCTTCAAAATATAATTTAACCCGATTATGAAAAACAGGAATTTTCATTTCTCCATTTCTTGCATCTGCGAAAAAGTAGAAGTCTTTTTGCTTCATTAATATCGGAAACGGCAATTTAACTGGAAATGTCATACTTGCTTCTAACATAGAATCTTTAATTTGGCAGGCTTGAATTACAGGCTTACACAGAAATAAATCATCAGTCAGCGTTAAAATGGAGGTAATCTGTAAAAGCCCCGTCAGATCTTCTTTATTGTGGAGCAGTAAGGGTGAGAGAAAGGTATTATACTTTTCTTCTTTTTTTATTTTTCCATGGAGATACTGGACGTATAATTGAATTAACTCTTTTCCGGTATATTGGTCATTTCTGTAAAGACCACATAGTTCTTCTACCGTTTTTTGCTTTATATTTGCAATTGGCAACAGCTTCTTAAATGGAGAAAGTTTTCGGTATAAATCCAATGACTGCATATGGCTTATCGGATAAGAAATGTCAAGTTGCCCGCATTTTTTCTTTAAATAAGGAATATCAAAGCCGGAGCCGTTATAGTGGATTAGTACATCATATGTTTTACAGAATTCAAAAAATGAGTAAAGTAAATTTTTTTCTTCATGATAATCATCGGCAAACCATTGCTTGAGATGAAAGGAGCCAGACTCGTAATAAACACATCCTATCAAATATAAGCTGGAGATATCAGCAGAAAGCCCGGTTGTTTCAATGTCGAAAAAAAGAAATTTCTCAAACGGAATATTTTGAAAACTATTTTCTGTATTTGGAGAAGTAGAAGAAAAATTATAATTACATTTACAAGTTAAACATTCATTTATTTCAATCATAATTATTTTTGCAAGATCCTTTCTTATAACCTGTGTGAAATTGTAAAAGTTTTCTGTCTTCGTATTATAGCCCTGTTTTTTTATTAAAGTCAACTAGTTTCCCATTTATTCGTAACAGACTGGTGAATGAAATCTGATATCATCTGTTTTTTTTTTTCAAAGTGTGGTACACTTAGAGATATTAAAAAGAGAGAGGTGAAGAAAGAATGTGGGAATTAAAAATATGCAATTTCGAATTGTATTTTTTATTTTATAATTTTATGCTATATAGTTTTTTTGGCTGGATTTATGAAAGTACCTTTGTTTCTGTTAAGAATCGAACATTTGTAAACAGAGGATTTTTAAATGGTCCGGTTATACCAATCTATGGAGCTGGAGCTACAATTGTCTATATGTTTTTGGCACCGATACAAGATAGAGCTGCTTATGTATTTGTAGGAGGAATGTTAATTGCTACGGCATTAGAGTACATAACATCTTATGTCATGGAAAAATTATTTCATGCAAAATGGTGGGATTATAGTAATATGAAATATAATATTAAGGGAAGAGTCTGCCTGTTAGCCTCTTTGTTCTGGGGATTTTTGTCTATTTTAATGACAGATGTTTTACAACCGAAAATGAATCAGCTGATTGATAAAATTCCAAGACATACGGGAGAAATTTTAGGTGTATTTCTTACATTGGTTTTTCTTGTCGATTTTGTTATCACTGTGATTTATACGGTACAATGGGACAAGAAGCTGGCAGAGATGGAACGGATTTGCGACGAATTGACCGAGTATTTGGAAGGTACGAAGTTGTATGAAACGAAAGAAGAAATTAAAACACGTTTTGAGAATTTTTCTTTGGTTGCGTATGCAGAAGGTCTGAAGGAGCATTTGGATGAATATATGAGAAGAAGTGATGAAAACAAAGAAGAATCTGGAAAAAGAAGAGAAGAAATGGAATCTCGAATTCAATCTATTTTAAAGAAATATAGAAGGCGTGCTGAGCTTGGAAGCTTTGTTGAAAACCGTTTTATCAAAGCATTCCCAACAATGAAACTTACAAAGAATGAGTCGTTTTTAAAGGACATTAAAAATTTAAAAAAACATAAAAAAGGAAAATAACAGGAGGGAAAATATGTTTACCTGCGTATGTAAACATTGTAAAAATGTATTTCGAGCGCCGATTCGTACTATGTGCTGTAAACAATGCAGGACATTAGACGAAAATAATTTTGATGATATAGAAGCCTATTTAAAACTTTATCCCAACAGCAATGCACTTCAGATATCGGAGGCATTAGGAATTGAGGCATATGTTATTTTGAAATTTATGGAAGAAGGAAGATTGCTAAAGTCAAGAGGGTCGTTTAGCAAGCTTCCTGACTGGTATGAAACAGATGAATGAGGAGAAAAGAAATGATTTCTTATATAAAAGGAGAATTGGCTTCTCTTATGGATGATGGAATTGTTGTAGAAAATAACCAGATTGGTTATGAAATTAATGTTCCTTTATCAGTTATGAATGAACTTCCCAACCCGGGAAATGAGGTAAAAATCTATACATACCTATATGTGAGAGAAGATGCAATGAAATTGTACGGATTTTTGACAAAAGATGATTTGAATATATTTAAGCTGTTAATCACGGTCAATGGAATCGGGCCAAAAGGAGCACTTGGAATTCTTTCTACGATTACACCGGATGATTTAAGATTTGCCATCCTTTCAGATGATGTAAAAGCGATTTCCAAAGCACCGGGTATTGGTGCAAAAACAGCTGGAAAATTAATTTTAGAATTGAAAGATAAATTAAAGCTGGAAGACGCATTTGAGAATCGTTTGGAAAAGACAGAAATAAAAGCTTTGGATGTTTCTTCTGATGTAAGAGGAGAAGCTGTTATGGCATTGACTTCATTGGGGTATTCGAACACAGATGCAATGAAAGCGGTTCGGCAGGTTTCTATTACCGATGACATGACTGTGGAAGATGTACTAAAATTAAGTCTAAAATTTATTTCCAGCTTTTAGGTGATATCGATTAGCAGGAAAGAAGGAGTCAGATATGGGAAACCGAATTATTACAACCGAATTGATGGAAGAGGATTATAAGATAGAAAATAGTCTTAGACCAAAGCTGTTGTGTGATTATATTGGACAGCAGAAAGCAAAAGATAATCTTAAAATATATATAGAAGCCGCAAAACAGAGAAAAGAAGCGCTTGACCATGTATTGCTTTATGGACCTCCGGGGCTTGGAAAAACGACACTTGCCGGAATTATTGCAAATGAAATGGATGTAAATCTTAAAATAACTTCAGGACCGGCAATCGAAAAGCCGGGGGAAATGGCGGCAATTCTTAATAATCTGCAAGATGGGGATTTGTTGTTTGTAGACGAAATACATCGGCTTAACAGACAGGTAGAAGAAGTATTGTATCCTGCAATGGAAGATTTTGCAATTGATATTGTAATTGGAAAAGGGGCTTCTGCAAGGTCGATTCGTCTGGATCTTCCAAAGTTTACCTTAGTTGGTGCAACGACAAGGGCAGGAATGTTGACAGCACCTCTAAGAGATCGATTTGGAGTCGTTCATCGTTTGGAATTTTATACAACAGAGGAGTTAAAACAAATTATTGAACGTTCGGCGATGGTGTTTGGGGTGGAAATTGATGAAGAAGGGGCAAAAGAGCTGGCTAGAAGATCAAGAGGAACACCTCGACTTGCAAATCGCCTGTTAAAGCGAGTAAGAGATTTTGCACAGGTAAAATATGATGGACGAATTACAAAAGAAGTGGCAGTTTTTGCATTAGATTTATTAGAGGTTGATAGACTTGGTTTGGATAATATTGACAGAGAAATCCTGACTACGATGATTGAAAAATTTACAGGAGGTCCGGTTGGTCTTGATACGCTGGCAGCAGCAGTAGGAGAAGATTCCGGAACGATTGAAGATGTTTACGAACCATACTTGATTCAAAATGGGCTATTGCAAAGAACACCGAGAGGAAGAATGGTAACACCACTTGCATACAAGCATCTTGGACTTCCGGTCGATTAATTGTTAGGTTCTGTACAAAAATTGTAATTTCAGTTATAATGTTACAAGAAAAAAGTTGGGAGGCAGCACAAGATGAAAGAATTAAATGATGTGGAAGTAATTATTAATAATAAGCGGTATACCTTGTGTGGATATGAAAGTGATGCCTATTTGCAGATGGTAGCCTCTTATATTAATGATAAGTATGACTTATTTAAACAACAAGATTCTTATGCCAGATTGGAAACTGATATAAAGAATACATTGATGCAGATTAATATTGCGGATGATTATTTTAAAGAAAAGGAAAAAGTTCGAACGTTAGAGGACGAATTAGAAGCGAAAAATAATGAACTGTTTGACATAAAGCATGAAGTAATTTCTTTACAGACCAAATTAGATGAATTAAAAAAAGAACTGGATAAAGAAAAAGAAGATTCGATTGAAGCTCAGAAACAGATTGTAAAGCTGGAAACTGAGTTGAAAGAAAGAGAACATAAAAAATAGTAGTTTCGCTCCGTATTTTTGGTGGTAAGAGTATTGGAGCGAACCATTTTTTCGTTTAAAAAAGTATGACAGGAGTTATATATGGAAAATAAGAACCAAAATGTGGAAATACTTGCGCCAGCAGGCTCTTATGAGAGCTTAAAGGCAGCTGTAAACGCAGGATGTGACGCGGTTTATATTGGAGGAAGCCGTTTTGGAGCAAGAGCATTTGCAAACAATTTAGATGAAGAAACTATGCTAGAGGCAATTGATTATATTCATGTTCATAATAAAAAGATTTATATGACGGTTAATAC
This sequence comes from Velocimicrobium porci, assembly GCF_009696045.1. GTDB lineage: Bacteria > Bacillota > Clostridia > Lachnospirales > Lachnospiraceae > Velocimicrobium > Velocimicrobium porci. The sequence continues at coordinate 42,975 of NZ_VUMT01000006.1, forward strand.
GTTGCTGAAAGAAAAGGAGCTTGAGGAGGAGTTATATGATTATCTGCTTCCATTTTATAAAGCGGGATTGGATGCAGTCATTGTACAAGATTTAGGTGTACTGCATTTTATTCATGAACATTTTCCTGATCTTCCAATTCATGCAAGTACGCAGATGACGTTAACTGGTTCTTATGGGATTCATTTGTTAGAAGGAATGGGAGTTACAAGACTTGTTCCTGCAAGAGAACTCTCTTTAGAAGAAATTAAGGATTTGAGGGCAAATACAACCATGGAGATTGAAACTTTTGTCCATGGAGCGTTATGCTATTGTTATTCAGGACAATGTCTGCTTAGTAGCATGATAGGGGGAAGAAGTGGGAACAGAGGAAGATGTGCACAGCCTTGCCGGATGGTCTATGGTTTGGATGGTGAAAAGAAAAAGAACCCTTATAAGTTAAGTCCAAAAGATATTTGTACATTAGACATTATTCCTGAGTTAATAGAAGCCGGGATTGATTCTTTTAAAATTGAAGGGAGAATGAAGCGACCGGAATATACAGCATATACATCCTATCTTTATCGAAAATATACGGATTTATACTTAAGCCTTGGTGCTTTGGGGTATGAGGAATATAAGAAAGCCCATAAAAAAGAACAGGAAAAAGAAAGAAAAAATCTTATGGATCTCTATAACCGTGGCAGTTTTACAACCGGATATTATACCCAATATCACGGAGAAAACATGATGTCTATGAGTCGTCCAAACCACAATGGGGTCTTAGTTGGAACGGTAAAAAATGTGAAAGGAACAAAAGCAACCTTTACCTTAAATGAGGATATTTCTGGACAAGATGTGTTAGAGTTTAGGAATAAAGATGGAGTATCATTGTATGATTATACAGTAAAAAATGATATCGTTTCCGGTTCTGTTGTTACGGCTCCATTTAAGGCAGGATGTAAAATCGAAAAAGGTAATTTGGTATATCGTACAAAAAATCAAAAATTACTTCATTCGATAGAGGAAAAATGGATAACAACTGACAGAAAAGTTCCGATTCGTGGCATTGTTGTTGCGAGAGTGGCAAACCCATTTCAATTAATTCTAGCCTATGGTCAAGGGGAAAATAAAATTGTGGTTGATTTAAAAGGAGATATTGTAGATACCGCTGTACGCCAGCCGGTAACGAAAGAGAAACTATCTGCACTTGTCAATCAAATTTCGGATACAAAATATAAATTTACGCATTTGGAAGTAGAGATGGAAGAGGATATTTTTATTCCCGTAGGAAAAGTGAAAATGCTTCGCCGGCAGGCTCTTGAACAATTAGAACAAAAGATATTGGAATACTATAGACGGAATGAACCTAAAGCAAGAACAAGAGATACGAAAGTGCAAATTACAGATAAGACGAAGGAAGAGCGAAAAGAGAAAAATACATTTTTTGTTGTAATTTCTAGAAAGGATCAGCTAGAACCTGTATTAAAACAGGCGGAGATTAAACGAGTTGGTTTAGAAGTGGATCTGTTATCTCAAAAAGAGGCAGAGAATATGGCAAAGGAGATAAAAGAAGCAGGAAAAGAATGTTTTCTTGCACTTCCACGGATTTATCGAAAAGGAAAAAGTGATGATTTTGTGTCTTATGAAAATGAAAATACAGACGGATATCTGGTTCGAAGTATGGAGCAGATAGGATTTTTAAAGAGTCGGAAGACAGACAAAATTATGATGCTTGACTTTAATCTTTATACAATGAATCGTGAGGCAAAAAAGTTTTATCATGAACTGGAAATTGATGAATATACTACAAGTGTAGAATTAAATTATAAAGAAATAAAAGAAACCGGAACAGAAAATTCAGCAGTCCTTGTGTATGGTCATATTCCACTTATGGTAACAGCCCAGTGTCTGTTAAAAAATCAGGGAATTTGTGAAAAAAATTTGAAACAGAAAGCATTTCATACGTTGACAGACCGGGTAGGAAAACAATATTTTGTGTTAAATCATTGCAAGCATTGCTATAATGTCATTTATGATGGAACGCCACTTTCTTTATTGGAAGAAAGTGAAATGATAAAAAAATGGGAGCTATCTTTTTTGCGCTTAGATTTTACAATAGAAGGGAAAGAAGAAACGGAATTAATTTTGAAGTATTTCGTTGAAGCATTTCGTTATAATAAAAAGACCGAGAAATTAGAGAAGACAACAAAAGGACATTTCTATCAGGGAATTGAGTAGGTGAAAAATTGGAAAATCTCGTAATACAATTATCAAAATATGTTATAATTATTTTATTTACAATTTATACGTTATATTGTTTTACCGTGTTTCGCAGTACCAATAAAGAAAGACAAAAGCGTATCTTTAAAAAACAGAGGAAGCTGATGTATTTTATCCATTTTATTTGTCATTTTTTATTGTTTTTAAACACAAAAGATACAAAATTAGTTGGGCTTTACCTCATTGAATTGATTTTCTTTGTAGCTGCATGGAAAATATATAATCTTGTATACCGCAACATGTCAAAGCATGTGTTTAATAATATGATGATGCTTATGGCAGTTAGTTTTGTCATGCTTGCAAGACTGGATTATGATTTTGCAAAACGACAATTTCTTATGGTATGTGCAGGAATGGGACTTTGTCTGATTGTTCCATTTATTATTGATAAATTTAAATATTTGGACAAGCTTGGATGGGTTTATGCAGGAATTGGAATTGTGTGCCTTTTATCTGTATTTGTTCCGGGAGTAGGCGCAGAAAAGTATGGTGCTGTCAACTGGATTTCAATCGGACCAATTTCACTACAGCCGTCGGAATTTGTAAAAATTATATTTGTATTTTTTATTGCAGCATTGCTTGCATATACAGATGAGTTTAAGGATATTGTAAAAATAACGATTGTGGCAGCCATTTATGTACTAATATTAGTTGCAGAGAAAGATTTAGGTGGTGCCTTAATCTTTTTCATCACTTATTTAGCAGTACTTTACGTGTCAACGGCCCAGCCATTTTATTTAATTAGCGGGTTGCTCAGTGGTTCAGTAGCTTCTGTCGTGGCTTATAAATTATTTGCACATGTCAGAGTAAGGGTTCATGCCTGGCGTGATCCGTTTAGCGATATCAATGGTGGTGGTTATCAGCTTGCAAGTTCTTTGTTTGCAATCGGAACAGGCGGGTGGTTTGGTATGGGACTTGGAAAAGGCTTACCGACAAGTATTCCCGTAAAAGAAAGCGATTTTATTTTTGCAGCTATTTCAGAAGAAATGGGTGGTATTTTTGCGATATGTATGATACTAATTTATATCAGTTGTTTTATTATGTTTATTAATATAGCGATGAAGATGAAAAAGAAATTTTATAAACTGACAGCAATGGGACTTAGTGTTATATTTATTTTTCAGGTATTTCTAAACATTGGCGGTGTTACAAAATTTATTCCATCGACAGGTGTCACATTGCCGTTAGTCAGCTATGGTGGAAGCTCTATTCTGAGTACAATTTTATTATTTAGCATTATTCAGGGAATGTATGTATTGAATCAAGATGAGGGCAGAAAGGTTGAAAAGGGTAAGAATGAAGAGATTGATAAACAGAAAAAGCGAAAAGGACGCAGACATTCAAAAGAAGCCTAAGAAAAAAAGTACAAATCGGGAAATTCTTGTTATGACATACTTATTTGTCGGGATTTTTGTGTTTTTAATTGGAAAATTTGTATATTTTATTGTGGCGGAAAGCCCTAATATTATTAACAGTACTTATAATAAACGCCAGGATTTACTGGCAGAGAGGGTTGTCCGAGGAAAAATTTTAGGAAGCAAGGGTGAAATTCTGGCAGAAACAGTAACCGATGCTAATGGGACAGAAACGAGGAACTATCCGTATAACAATATTTTTTGTCATGCAGTAGGGCGTTTTACAAATGGAAAGACAGGAATTGAACAGCTAGAAAATATTAATCTTTTGACTTCCGGAGAAAATCCGCTTGTTGCAATTGTAAAAGAATTACGCGGAGAGAAGAACAAAGGAGATAATGCTGTAACGACCTTTGATGTTGCTTTGCAAAAAACTGCCTATGAAGCACTTGGTAATCGGAGAGGTGCTGTTGTAGCACTGGAGCCGTCGACAGGAAAAGTTTTGGCAATGGTGTCAAAACCGGATTATAATCCTAACACTGCCAGTGCAAACTGGGATTCTCTGATTGAAGATTCTGATAAAAATTCTGCACTTGTAAATCGTGCCACACAGGGACTTTATCCGCCCGGTTCAACGTTTAAAATATTAACAGCACTGGAGTATATGATAGAAAATAAAAATTATCAGGATTATCAATATGCTTGTAATGGAAAAGATACATTTGGAAATGTTGTAATTAATTGTTATGGAAATAAAAATCATGGTACAGAAGATTTAAGAAAATCGTTTGCAAAATCCTGTAACGGGTCTTTTGCCAATATTGGAATGAATTTAAATCTTAAATCATACCGAAACTTGTGTGAAACATTTTTATTTAACCAAAAACTTCCGACCGATTTTATTACAAATAATAGTAGCTTTACGTTAAAGAAATCTTCTGACAAATCAGAAGTACCACAGACTGCGATTGGACAGGGAAATACGCAAATTACACCACTTCATAATGCACTTATTACTGCGACAATTGCAAATAACGGGGTAATGATGAAACCTTATCTTGTCGATCGTTTGGAAACTTATAATAAAGATATCGTGAAACAATATGAGCCAGAGGAATATGGAAAAATTATTTCAGAAACACAAGCAAAGGAAGTACAGGAATTAATGCATGCAGTTGTAACGGAAGGAACGGCAACAAGTTTAAGTGGATTATCCTATGCCTGTGCGGGAAAAACGGGTTCAGCTGAATATGATTCGAATAAATCTTCTCATGGATGGTTCGTAGGATATGCACCTTATGATAATCCGAAAATTGTTGTAAGTGTTATTGTAGAAGATGGAGGAACTGGAAGTGAATCTGCGGTTCCAATTGCTAAGCGATTATTTCAGTCATATTTAGGTTAAAATAGAAAAGGAATGATTAGATTCCACTATTGCAATGTTATACAAAAACGTGTATACTGTTTACAGGTTTAGAAAACACACCAGACCATTTGTTTGAATAAAATAGATGGGAGAAACAGGAGGCATTGCGATGATAGAAGCAACGAGCTGTGGCGGTGTGGTTATATTCAGAGGAAAAGTCTTGCTACTGTATAAAAATTATAAAAATAAATATGAAGGATGGGTTCTTCCAAAAGGAACTGTGGAAGAAGGGGAAGAATTTAAAGAAACGGCACTGCGAGAGGTAAAAGAAGAAACAAGTGTCAGTGCGTCCATCATAAAATATGTGGGAAAGAGTCAATACACATTTAATACTCCTACAGATACAGTAATAAAAGACGTTCACTGGTATTTGATGATGTCAGACAGCTATTATAGTAAACCACAACGTGAAGAATATTTTATGGATTCAGGTTATTATAAGTTTCATGAGGCATATCATTTACTTAAGTTTTCCAACGAAAAACAGATTTTAGAGAAAGCTTATAATGAATATGTGGATTTGAAGAAGAGTAATCTTTGGGGGAATCGAAAATATTTTTAAAAAAAGAGTTGCTATATGGATTTGTATAGCAGCTCTTTTTTTATATTTTACTTGACAACTAAGAATCATCTATTATAGAATGTAGCACGGGACAAACATTAAAAATGGTTGAAAGTTTCTACCGACTGCCTATCACTTAGCGAATCGTTCCCCGGAAGGAGAAATAAAAAAGCTTTGGTATGGCAGTTTTTTTAAGGAGGTAATTCATATGAAATGTGATGTTGTAATTGTAGGTGCAGGTCCTGCTGGAATATTTACTGCGTTAGAAATGATTCGGAATGATAGTAAAAAAAAGATTGTAATGGTGGAAAAAGGAAGAGCCATTGAAGACAGACGATGTCCAAAGAATGTGACAAAGAAATGTGTGAATTGTAAACCATCGTGTCATATTACAACTGGATTTTCTGGAGCAGGAGCTTTTTCTGATGGTAAATTGTCTTTAAGCTATGAAGTAGGAGGAGAGCTTCCAGAATTAATTGGTGCAGATTATGCTCAAGAATTAATTGATTATACAGATAAAATATATTTAGAGTTTGGTGCTGATACAAAAGTAGAAGGAATCAGTAATGATGATAAAGTAAAAGAAATTCGTAAACGTGCAATTCAGGCGGGACTTAAGTTGGTAGACTGCCCAATTCGTCATTTAGGAACAGAAAAGGCACAAGAAATTTACATGGCAATTGAACATTATTTAATTGACCATGGAGTTGAGATGATTTTTGGCTACCAGTGTCATGATATTATTTTAGAAGAAGATGCTTGTAAAGGTATTATAATTGAATGTTGTTCTGATACAAGAAAAACAGAAGAGATATTTGCGGATGATATTGTTATTGCGACTGGAAGAAGGGGTGCTGATTGGCTGGAGCGAATGTGTGCAAAACACAATATTGCTCATAGACCGGGAACCGTTGATATTGGTGTTCGTGTTGAAGTACGCAATGAAATTATGGAGGAAGTAAATAATGTATTATACGAGTCAAAACTAATCGGATATCCAAGTCCGTTTAAGAATAAAGTTCGGACATTTTGTCAGAACCCTGGTGGATTTGTAAGTCAGGAAAATTATGATAATGATCTTGCAGTTGTAAATGGTCATTCTTATAAAGACTTGAAATCAAATAATACAAATCTTGCTATTTTGTGTTCACATAATTTCACAGAACCATTTAATCAGCCGATTGAGTATGCTCAAAAAGTTGGAGAGCTTACCAATATGCTTGGTGCAGGAAGCATTATGGTTCAGCGTTATGGCGATATTCTTGACGGTAAGAGAACGTGGCAGAAAGAATTAAGTCAATCGAATGTAAAGCCAACTTTAGTTGATGCAATTGCTGGTGATATTACATCTGCGATGCCTTATCGTGCGATGACTAATATTATTAACTTTATCCAGGCGGTCGATCATGTAGTTCCCGGATTTGCAGGGATTGAAACGCTATTATATTCGCCAGAATTAAAATTTTACAGTAATCGTGTAAAAATGGATGAAAAATTGACAACGAATATCGAAAATTTATTCTGTCTTGGCGACTCCAGTGGATGGACAAGAGGTCTTATGATGGCTTCTGTAATGGGAGTAATTATGGGAAAACGTTTGGCATAGGTAGAAATTTATAAGATATAAAAAAGAACGGCTATGAAATTAAAATTTTTCATAGTCGTTCCTTTTTTCATATGTGTTTTTTTAGTAAGTAATTGGTTCTTCGTAATCAGTACCAAATGTTTCAACGGATACATTTTTCATAACCTGCTTTGTAAGTGGTCTGTCGGAGTAATCGGTATCTGTTTCTGCAATAGCATTTACGATATCCATTCCGCTGATTACTTTTCCAAAAGCGGCATAAGCACCGTCTAAATGAGGTGCATTTTTGTGCATGATAAAAAATTGAGAACCGGCAGAGTTTGGCATTTGAGAACGTGCCATAGAAATAACACCTTCCGTATGGTTTAAATTGTTTTCAAAACCGTTCATTGCAAATTCACCTTTAATTGAATAGCCGGGACCACCCATGCCAGTTCCATCAGGACATCCGCCCTGAATCATAAAACCATTGATAACACGGTGAAAAATAAGACCGTTATAAAAGCCCTTTTTTACGAGTGAAATAAAGTTATTTACTGTATTAGGGGCAATTTCAGGGTATAATTCGATTTCAATTTTATTGGAGTTTTCCATTTCAATTGTGACAATAGGATTTTTTTCCATACTTTTATCTTCCTTTCATGATACATTTACATAGATAACATCATAAACGATTTGATGGAAAAAGTAAAGATGGGCATTTTAAATTGACTTGTTATGTGACTTAGTTACAGAATTAGAAAATAAAATTTTATATACTTATTTCACTTTTAAAAATAAAAACAAAATAGCAATGAATTTTAAAGGAGGAAAAAATTATGGCAATTCAATTAACAATGGAAAACTGGAAGAAAGAGGTCATGGAATCAGAAAAACCTGTTTTAGTAGATTTTTGGGCATCTTGGTGCAATCCATGCAGAATGCTTTCACCTGTTATTGATGAAATTGCAAAAGAAGCAGGTGGGGAGTATAAAGTTGGAAAAGTAAATGTGGATGAACAACCGGAATTAGCCGGTCAGTTTAAGATTATGAGCATTCCAACACTGATTGTTTTTAAAAATGGAACCGTGATTGAAAAATCAATCGGTGTAAAAGGAAAAGAAGAAATTCTTTGTATGGTAAAAGGAAAGTAGCATATGAAAAAAATAAAGAGACAGGCAGTTAGCAATAAATCAGAATGTGTTGCGTGTGGAGTATGTGCACTGGAATGTAAAAGACAAGCAATTCAAATTTTTAAAGGCTGTTATGCGATAGTTGATACTTCCCTCTGTGTGGGTTGCGGAATGTGTGAAAAAAACTGCCCTGCAGGAGCAATTGAAATGGAGGTAATTGAATGAAACAAAAAAAGAAATGGAGCGATTATCTTTGGATTGTGAGTGCACTCTATTTAGTGTTGGGCTTTTTTAATATTATGTTTGCATGGATTGGACTTTTATGTTTTTTTATTCCTTTACTGATTGCAATATTTGGTGGCAGTAAGGCATATTGTAATCGGTATTGTGGAAGAGGACAATTATTATATCTTTTAGGAAAACGATTTAAACTTTCAAAACAGAGAAACACTCCAAGATGGATGAAAAGTAAATGGTTTCGTTATGGATTTCTTCTTTTCTTTCTTACGATGTTTGGAACTATGTTATATACAACTTATCTTGTGTTTTCAGAGACAAGAGGGTTAAGACAGGTTGTAAAATTGTTTTGGACATTTCAATTACCTTGGAATTTTGCCTATCATGGAAGTACACCGCTATGGGCAGCACAATTTGCATTTGGTTTTTACAGTTTGATGTTAACATCAACTTTATTAGGGAGCATCACTATGTTTTTGTTTAAGCCACGCTCATGGTGTGTCTATTGCCCGATGGGGACAATGACGCAATGTATATGCAAAGTAAAAAATAGCCGTGAAATCAAGGAATAATTGGTTTCACGGCTATTGACATTTGGGAAACTGATATTAAAATAGATTCTAGAATTTTTTTGTTTAAAGCATTATAATAGGAGAAAAAGGACAGATATGGAAACAAGATATGAATAATAAAAATGAGATGGAAAAATATTTTGAAGAAACCTTATCGTTTTGGAAACATTTAAATAAAGAGGAAAAAAGTAAGCTTTTGAATGAAAGCAGAATAAATTCTTTTTTAACAGGTGAAAGCATTTATGCTGGTCAAACGAATTGTGCAGGGCTGTTTCTAATTAAAACAGGGCAGGTAAGAGCTTATATTATTTCGGAAACGGGAAAGGAAATTACATTGTATCGGTTATTTGATCGGGATGTATGTATTTTCTCTGCTTCTTGTATGATGAAAAACATAAACTTTGATATATTTGTAGAAGCGGAAAAAGAAACCGAAGCTTATTTAATACCAATAGGAGCTTATAATCAACTATTAAAAGATTCGGTTGAAGTTTCTGAATTTACCAATCAATTACTTGCATCAAGATTTTCTGATGTTATGTGGGTAATGGAGCAGGTGCTTTTTATGAGTTTTGACAAACGGCTTGCAATTTTCTTACTTGAACAGGCAGCAATTGAGGAAAATGATACTTTTTACATGACACAGGATACGATAGCAAAGCATCTTGGTTCTGCAAGGGAAGTTGTATCAAGAATGCTCAAATATTTTTCAGAAGAGGGTTATGTTAAGGTGGCAAGAGGAAAGATTACTATATTAGATCAGAAAAAATTGATCGAATTAGCAAATGAGAGCAATAAATAATAGAAGAAATGGAATGACTAAAAAAAAATAAATTTTTTTGAAAAAAACACTTGCAAAATGTTAAAAAGTGTTGTATTATATATCTTGTCGTTGCGAAACAATAAGATATGGCCTGTTGGTCAAGCGGTCAAGACGCCGCCCTCTCACGGCGGAAACAGGGGTTCGATTCCCCTACAGGCTGTTTTTACTACTCAGAATTTATTTGGATAGATTCTGAGTTTTTTCTTTACAGTAAAATCTATTTTGCTATAAATTTTGTAAAAATAGGAAGAAAGGCTTGCAATTGCAAGAAAGTAGTGTTACACTAGAACAGAAAGATGATACTCGTAGACTAGAAAGAGTGGACGTAAGTCCACTCTTTATGTTTGTGAGCAAATGGATAGGAAGAAATGAGGTATGAAATGAGTAAAAGCAAAGATTATGAAGAAAGAACAGAGAAACTCTTAGAGCCAATTATGGAGGCAAACCATTTTGAATTAGTTGATGTGGAATATGTAAAAGAAGGCGGTAATTGGTTCTTACGTGCTTATGTCGATAAAGAAGGCGGCATTACAATTGATGATTGTGAATTAGTAAGCAGAGAACTCAGTGATTTACTTGATAAAGAAGACTACATTTCGGAAAGCTATATTTTAGAAGTAAGTTCTCCCGGTTTGGGACGGCAGTTGAAAAAAGAGAAAGATTTTAAGCGGAGCATTGGCGAAAAGGTAGAGGTTAAATTATATAAGGCATTTCAGTATATAGATGAAAAAGGGAAAAAAGCCTCTACGAAAGAATTATGTGGAATTTTGACTGCATACGATGAAGAAAGTATTACATTAGAATTTGAAGACGAAACACAAGAAGTAATTAAGAGAAATGATATTGCAATTGTAAAATTAGCATTTGATTTTTAATAAAAAGAATAATAAAGGAAATATAAGAGCATACGGGTTGAAAGAATTATGAAAAGAAAGGATTATGTGCGTCTGCCCTTTTTTCAATCCATTTTATTGGGCAGTGTTATAAGATAATTATAATATGCATGGTATTAGAGATGAACGAAAATAAGGAACTAATCTTAGCATTAAATCAGATTGAAAAAGAAAAAGACATCAGTAAGGATGTTTTATTAGAAGCAATGGAGAATTCTTTAGTTGCTGCATGTAAAAATCATTTTGGAAAAGCAGACAATATTCATGTCAATATTAATAAAGAAACGGGTGCTGTTAATGTATATGCAGATCGTGAAATTGTAGAAGAAGTAGAAGATGAGGCAACTCAAATCAGTTTAACAGAAGCAAAGTTAAAATATCCAACTTATGGATTAGGTGAAATTGTACAAGTGGAGGTAACACCTAAGAATTTTGGACGTATTGCAGCTCAAAAGGCAAAACAAGTTGTTGTACAGAAAATTCGTGAAGAGGAAAGAAAAGTTCTTTATAACCAGTATTATGGAAAAGAAAAGGATATTGTAACAGGTATTGTTCAACGTTATCAGGGAAATAACATTAGTATTAATCTTGGTAAAGTAGATGCCGTATTAACGGAAAATGAACAGGTAAAAACAGAGCGCTTTAAACCTACTGACCGTATAAAATTATATGTAATTGAAGTAAAAGATACGACAAAAGGACCACGCATTACGGTATCCAGAACACATCCGGAGTTGGTAAAACGTTTGTTTGAGTCAGAAGTAGCAGAAGTAAAAGATGGCACCGTTGAGATTAAGAGCATTGCAAGAGAAGCAGGTTCAAGAACAAAAATGGCTGTATACACCTCCAATCCGGACGTTGACCCGGTGGGTGCATGTGTCGGCTTAAATGGTGCAAGAGTGAATGCGATTGTAAATGAGCTTCGAGGTGAAAAAATTGATATTATTAATTGGAGCGAAGACCCTGCTGTATTAATTGAAAATGCATTAAGTCCGGCGAAAGTAGTATCTGTAGAGGTAGATCCGGAAGAAAAATCAGCAAGAGTGATTGTACCTGATTATCAGTTATCACTTGCAATTGGAAAAGAAGGACAGAATGCAAGATTAGCAGCAAGATTAACAGGCTATAAAATTGACATTAAAAGTGAGTCACAGGCTTGTTCTGTTTCTGAAACAAAACAAGAGAATTTAGAAGAATCCAAAGAAGCTAATGAAATGGAACAGACAACAGAAACACAAGAGGATATGACAGAATAATTTGTTAAAAAATGAGAGCTTTTATATTCAGTAGAAAGTTAAAATATAATTAGAAAGGGAGATGACATATGACAGGAAAAAAAGTCCCTTTAAGAAAATGTATTGGGTGTGGCGAAATGAAACCGAAGAAAGAATTGATTCGTGTAATTAAAACGCCGGAAGATGAAATTGTGATTGATAAAACAAGCAAGAAAAATGGCAGAGGGGCATATATATGTAATTCTTTAGATTGTTTATCAAATGCAGTGAAAACAAAGGCATTAGAACGTTCTTTAAAAGTAGCGATACCAAAAGAAGTATATGAAACTTTAGAAAGGGAGTTGACAGAGTTTGAAACCTGATAAAGTATTATCGTATCTGGGACTTGCAACAAAGTCAGGAAATATTGCAAGTGGAGAATTCATGACGGAAAAATCGGTAAAAGAAGGAAGCGCTTGTCTGGTTATTGTAGCAGAAGATGCTTCCAATAATACGAAGAAGATGTTTATGAATATGTGCGAGTATTATCATGTGCCGCTATACTTTTATAGTGACAAAATTGGTTTGGGTCATGCAATGGGAAAAGAAACAAGAGCTTCTTTGGCTATTCTTGACCAGGGACTTTCGGATGCAGTAGAAAAACAACTGAAATAGGAGGTAGAAAGTATGGCAAAAATGAAGATATATGAAATCGCAAAGAGTTTGAATACAAAGAGCAGTGATCTTGTCAAGGCATTAAATGAGAATGGATTTGAAGTAAAGAGTCATAATAGTAATATTGAAGACGATGCCATTGCATTTGTATTAAAACATTTTGCACCAAAAAAAGAAGATACAAAAGCTTTGAAACAAAACGAAATAGAAAAAGTAGAGAGTAAAGTAACAGAAGAGGTTAGAGAGGTTAAAGTGACAGAAAAGAAAGTAGAAGAATCAAAGATAGAAGTAAAAACAGCAGAATTGACAAATGAGTCAAAACAAAAAAATGAAAATGAAAAAAAACCAGAGGAAAAAGTAAAAGAGGCTGGACGTAACAATAATCGAAATAGTACAGAACGTAATAATAACCGAAACAATAACGACCGGAATAGTAATCGAAATAAAAATAACAGCCAAAACAATAATGAGCGAAACAACAATCGGAATAATCGAAACAACACAGAACGTAATAATAACCGAAATAATAATCGCTTCAATAACAATGAACGAAAATCCCCGAATTCGGATCGGAGACAACAGGGCAATGACAGAAATAATAATAGAACTCAAAATAATAACCGGTTTGGAGGAAATAATTTTGAGCATGCTATTTCCTTTGATACACCTTCCTTTGATAAAGGAAATTCAAGAAAGAATGATTACAATAATAAAAATAGCAGAAATGATAAAAACAGAAATAATAAGAAGTACAGAAATGACAATGATATGCCATCCAAGAAAGAAAAAGATCCAAATAGAAAAGGTGCGTTTATTATGCCAAAACCAGTAGTGAAAGAACCAGAAACAGAAGATACAATTAAAACGATTACATTACCAGAAACAATGACAATTCGTGATTTAGCAGACAAGATGAAACAGCCGGCTGCGAGTGTTGTAAAGAAATTATTTTTACAGGGAAAAATGGTTTCTATCAATCAGGAAATCAGCTTTGAAGAAGCGGAAGAGATTGCACTTGAGTTTAACTGTATAGCAGAATTAGAAGAACAAGTGGATGTAATTGAGGAAATTTTAAAAGAGGATGAAGAAGATGAAAGCACACTTGAAAAACGTCCTCCGGTTGTATGTGTTATGGGACACGTTGACCATGGTAAAACCTCTTTGCTTGATGCAATTCGCCAGACAAGTGTAACAGAGAAAGAAGCAGGTGGTATCACACAGCATATCGGTGCTTATACAGTAAATGTAAATGGAGAAAAAATCACATTTTTAGATACTCCGGGACATGAGGCATTTACTTCTATGCGTATGCGTGGTGCGAAATCAACGGATATTGCGATTTTAGTTGTTGCTGCAGACGATGGTGTTATGCCTCAGACTGTAGAGGCAATCAGTCATGCTAAGGCAGCAGAAGTTGAAATTATTGTAGCAATCAATAAAATTGATAAACCGGGTGCCAATATCGAACGTGTAAAACAAGAATTATCAGAATATGAATTAATTGCAGAGGATTGGGGCGGAAGTACTGTATTTGTACCAGTATCTGCAAAAACAAAAGAAGGTTTGGACCAGCTTCTTGAAATGATTTTATTAACAGCAGAAGTTTCTGAATTAAAAGCAAATCCAAATCGTAAAGCAAGAGGTATTGTAATCGAAGCACAGCTTGATAAAGGAAGAGGACCGGTTGCTACAATTTTAGTACAAAAAGGTACTCTTCATGTTGGTGACTCGATTGTAATTGGTTCTGCACATGGTAAAGTTCGTGCGATGGTAGATGATAAAGGAAGAAGAGTAAAGGAAGCAACACCTTCTACACCTGTAGAAATTCTAGGTTTGAATGAAGTTCCGGATGCAGGTGAAATCTTTATGGCAACAGAAAACGATAAAGAAGCCCGTTCGATTGCAGAGGCATATATTAAGCAGGGAAGAGAAAAATTATTGGCAGAAACAAAATCTAAATTATCTTTAGATGGACTATTCTCACAAATTCAGGCCGGAAATATCAAAGAACTTAATCTGATTGTAAAAGCCGATGTACAGGGTTCAGTAGAAGCAGTAAAACAAAGTTTATTAAAATTAAGCAATGAAGAAGTAGCAATCCGTATTATTCATGGCGGTGTTGGTGCAATTAATGAATCGGATGTAACGTTAGCGAGTGCTTCTAACGCAATTATTATCGGATTTAATGTTCGCCCGGACCCAACTGCAAAAGATATTGCAGAAAGAGAAAAAGTAGATTTGCGTCTATATAAAGTTATTTATAACGCAATTGAAGATATTGAGGCAGCCATGAAAGGCATGCTGGATCCAGTATTTGAAGAAAAAATTATTGGTCATGCAGAGGTACGTCAGACATTCAAAGCTTCTGGTGTTGGTATGATTGCAGGTTCCTATGTATTAGATGGAAAAATTGTTCGCGGTTGTAAAGCAAGAGTTACTCGTGACGGTGAAGTTATTTTTGATGGTGATTTAGCATCATTGAAGCGTTTTAAAGATGATGTAAAAGAAGTAGCTTCTGGTTATGAGTGCGGACTTGTATTTGAAAAATTCAATGATATCAAAGAAGAAGATAAAGTAGAGCTTTATGTAATGGAAGAGGTACCAAGATAGTACACGAAAAAACAGACAGGAAGTGAAGCAATGCGTAAAAATAGTATCAAAAATACAAGAATAAATGGTGAGGTTCAAAAAGAATTAAGTAAGTTAATTGCAACTGAGATTAAAGATCCACGGATTCATCCTATGACATCCGTTGTAGCAGTAGAGGTTGCACCGGATTTAAAACATGCAAAGGTGTATATCAGTGTATTAGGCAATGAAGAAGAAAGAGAAGAAACTTATAAAGGACTAAAAAGTGCTTCGTCTTTTATGAGAAGTCAGTTAGCAAAGACAATTAATCTCCGCAATACGCCTGAGCTTACATTTATTATGGATCAATCAATCGAATATGGTGTAAATATGTCACATTTGATTGATGAGGTTAATAAAAATATCGTAGATCGAGAAAGCAGTGATTTGGATGAATAAGATATTGGAAATTATAAAAGATGAAAAATCCATTGCAATTGCCGGACATGTAAGACCAGACGGGGACTGTTTTGGTTCCTGTCTGGCAATGTACCAATATTTAAGTCAAACTTTACCGGATAGACAGATTGATGTTTATCTGGAAGAAGTTGTACCAGTCTTTGCTTTTTTAAAGGATAGTGACAAGATAAAAACAAGCGTAGAAATGGAAAAGGAAGTTCCAGAGTATGATTTATTTATTTCATTAGATTGTGGCTCGAAAGACCGGTTAGGTTTTGCGGAACCGGTTCTTGACTGTGCAAAAAAGGTAGTAAATATTGACCATCATGTCAGCAATACAAAGTTTGGAAATGAAAATCATGTAATTGGTGATTCCAGTTCTACCTGTGAAATATTATTTTCTTTGATGGAAGAAGACTTAATTACAAGAGAGATTGCAGAAGCGTTATATCTTGGCATTGTACATGATACAGGAGTATTCAGGCACTCTTGTACTTCAAGAAAAACAATGGAAATTGCAGGTTTTTTAATTGAAAAAGGAATTCCGTTTTCTAAAATAATTGATAAAACTTTTTATGAAAAAACATATGTACAAAACCAGCTTCTTGGAAGATGCCTGATGGAAAGTATAAGAATTCTTGATGGGAAAGTAATTGCTTCTTGCATTGATGAAGAAACAATGAAATTTTATGGAGCAGGAAGCAGCGATTTAGACGGAATCGTTGATCAGCTTAGAGTGACCGAAAAGGTTGAAGTTGCGATTTTTGCACATGAAACTGCATTACAGGAATATAAAGTAAGCATGCGTTCGAATGGAATTGTAAATGTGAGTAAGATTGCAACTTATTTTGGTGGCGGCGGGCACGTGAAAGCAGCAGGATGCAAAATGAAAGGCCGTTATCACGATGTTATCAATAATCTGGTTGGTCACATTGCAAATCAACTGGAGAATAGTAAAAGTGAAAGAGAATAATGATGGATGGAATTATTGTAATCTATAAAGAAAAAGGATTTACTTCTCATGATGTAGTTGCCAAACTTCGAGGCATATTAAAAATGAGAAAAATTGGTCATACAGGCACTTTGGATCCGGAAGCAGAAGGAGTTCTTCCGGTCTGCGTGGGGAAGGCAACGAAACTTTGTGATTTGCTGACCGATAAAGATAAAACTTATGAAACGGTTATGAAGTTAGGAATAAAGACAGATACGCAGGATATGACAGGGACTATATTGGAAGAGAGAAACGTGCTTTTGTCAGAACAGGAGATAAAAGAAGCTTCTCTTTCCTTTTGTGGTGAATATAGCCAAATTCCACCTATGTATTCAGCATTGAAGGTAAATGGAAAGAAATTGTATGAGCTTGCAAGGGAAGGAAAAGAAGTAGAGAGAAAAGCGAGAAAGGTTCTAATTCATGAATTGATTATAAAAAAAATTGATTTGGAAGCTTTTGAGGTAACGATGGAAGTTACTTGCTCAAAAGGAACTTATATCCGAACCTTGTGTCATGATATTGGTGAAAAACTTGGCTGCGGTGCTTGTATGAAAGAACTAAAACGGACAAGAGTGGAACGATTTCAGTTAAGCGATAGCCTGACGTTAGCTGAAGTAGAGGAAAAGATGAAAGAAGGAACCGTTGAATCTTATTTTTTACCGGTTGACACTTTGTTTTCCCAATATCCCAAATTGGTAATCAAAGAAGAAAGCTGTCGTTTTATTTATAATGGAAATTGTTTTTTAAAGAAAAATATAGATTTGAACAATTCGGAACAAAAGAATGAGATTATAAATCAGACAGAAGGAGTAGCTCAATTGTTTCGTGTATATGATTATAAAAATGTATTTGTCGGCTTATATCAGTTTGACAGAAAGAAAAATCAATACAAACCATATAAAATGTTTTTGTAGAGGAGTTATTAAAACGATAGGAGGTGAATTATGCAGTATTTAAACGATACGAAATTTCAATTGAAAAATACAGCAGTTACATTAGGAAAATTTGATGGGATACATATTGGTCATCAAAGACTGCTAAACTGTGTCAAACAGTTTAAAGAGCAGGGATTGGAAACTGTAGTATTTAGTTTTTTATTCCCTCCTTCGGTGTTATTATCGAATACAGAGCTGAATTTAATTTTTACGGAAGAAGAGAAAAAGACTCAGTTTGAAGAATTCGGAATTGACACAATTATTTCCTATCCATTTACTAGGGAGATGCTAAAAATGGAACCTGAGCAATTTATTAAAGAAATTTTAGTGAAACAATTAGATGCGAAAGCAGTGGTGGTTGGATCAGATTTTCATTTTGGACACAATCGGTGTGGGGATATTGCTTTATTAGAACGTATGTCAGAAGAATATGGCTATAAGCTGATTGTATTCGAAAAAGTAAAACTTGGAGGTTCCTGTGTCAGCAGCTCCAGAATTCGGAAGGAACTTCGCAACGGAAATATGGAGTTGGTTCAGCAAATGCTTGGACAACCATATTTTGTTACCGGTACTGTCACACATGGAAGAAAACTAGGAAGAACTTTGGGAATGCCGACCGCTAATATTGTTCCGTCTGATGAAAAATTGTTACCTCCTTATGGTGTATATGTGTCTAAGACAAAGGTGGATGGCAAAGAATTTATTGGAATCACGAATATAGGAGTAAAACCAACTGTAGGTGCTGAAGAAAAGCGGCTGGTGGAAACATTTTTATTTGATTATCATGGTAATTTATATGGGAAAGAATTGAAAGTTGATTTGTATTGTTTTGAACGTCCGGAAAAAAAGTTTGTATCAATTGAAGAACTGAAACAGCAGATGGAAAATGATGCAATATTTGGAAAACAGTATTTTGCTTCATGAAATAAAATGAAAAAGATATTGTAACAGTTATTTGTGTAACGTTACAATATCTTTTTTATATGCCTTTAGAAATGTACAAGTATAAATTTGTGTAAGATAGAATTAAAATAAATTTTCTAATAATTTTTTTATGCCATCTTTTATATCTGTTTCTGGTAAATTAGCATATCCTATTAAAAAAGTAGGTTTGTAATCGGGAGGAATAACAATAAAGTGTTCCGAAAGCCCGTAGAGTTTAATTTGATTTTGTTTGGCTTTATTTAAAATTTCTTGTTCTGATTCTTTTGTGTTAAGTTCTACAACAAGATGCAAACCTGCATTTTCTCCATAGATTCGCAACTTTGACTTATATGGCTTTAAATAAGAGAGTAGCAAATCATGTTTCATTTTATAAATTTTTCTCATACGATTGAGATGGCGTTCAAAGTAACCATTTGTAATAAATTCAGTGATAATCGCCTGGTCAATGCGAGAAACGGTACAAGAATAAAATCCGACTTTTTCTCTATATCGTTGTAATAATTTTTGGGGAAGGACAATATACCCGACACGAATTGCAGGTGCAATTGCCTTGGAAAAAGTTCCAATATAGATTACTTTTTCTTTTAAATCAATGCCCTGTAAAGAAGGAATTGGCTTTCCTTTATAACGAAATTCACTATCATGATCATCTTCAATAATGTAGTGGTCTTGATTGGAATATGCCCATTCTAATAACTCCATCCGACGTTTGATTGGCATTATAATCCCAAGTGGGTATTGGTGAGATGGTGTGACATAAGAAATATTACAATTAGTTGTATTTAATTCACTTACTTTCATACCTGATTCATCCAATGGGATTGGCGTAATCGTATAGCCGGATTCTTGAAAAATCTGATAGGCTCGTTTATAAGTAGGATTTTCCATTGCGATATTTTGATTGGGACCAAGAATAGAGGAGAGGAGTTTAAGAAGATAATCAACTCCGGCTCCTACAATGATTTGTTCTTTCGAGCAATGTACTGCACGGGACTGATGTAAATATGAGGCGATTGCATCTCGAAGAGCGTCGTCGCCTTGATTTTCCCCTAACAAAAATAAGTCCGTATCTTCTTTGAAACAGTTTTTTGAAAGCTGGCGCCATGTGTGGTATGGAAAATGGGCAAGGTCAACTGCAAATGGAGAAAAGTCATATTGATACATGGAAGAATCCAACATTGGTTTTGCATTTTTTTGATTATTTGCAGAACAAATTTGTGTTAAACATTTAATTTCATTTACAAAATATCCTCGTTTTGGAAAAGATTCGATATATCCTTCGGAAAGTAATTGACCATAAGCCATATCGACAGTATTTCTACTGACAGAAAGATGAGAAGCTAAGTTTCTTGTAGAAGGAAGTTTCGTTCCACAGCTAAGGCGACCGGTTTGAATTTCCTGTTTTAAATAATGGTATATTTGTTCATATAATGAGACAGGTGAATTGGAATCTAATAGTATTGTAAACATAATAACCTCCTGGTATGGTTTTGAAGTATCAAAATAAAGAATACGAAAAGACCAGTTTGATTTAGAATATCAAAAATTTGAAAAAAACGCAAGGAACTTTTACTAAAAGTGTAAAAAAAGTCGAATTATAGAAAAAAAGGCTTGTATCTTTTTATAAGATATATTAAAGTAGTAAATGGTGAATTTTCTTAACGAAAATTTTACTTTTATTTTACACAAAGTTGACTCTTTTATTTCAGAGTCAATAGTTAGGAGATTGTTATGGGAATGAACGTTATTCTAGGATTAGTCAGCGGATTAGGGCTATTTTTGTACGGAATGAAATTGATGGGAGATGGTCTTCAGAAGGTTGCTGGTGCAAAACTTAGAACTATTTTAGAGACCTTAACAAAAAATCGCTTTATCGGTATGTTGGTAGGACTTCTTTTTACTGCTGTTATTCAGTCATCAAGTGCAGCAACTGTATTAGTTGTCAGCTTCGTCGATGCGGGCCTAATGCGCCTTGGAGAAGCAGCTGGTGTAATTATGGGAGCCAATATTGGTACGACAATGACTGGTCAGTTGATTGCATTCAATTTGACAGCGATTGCGCCGTTATTTTTAATGACAGGTGTCATTATGGTTATGTTTGTTAAAAAACCATTTGTTAAAAAACTCGGAGAAGTTATTTTAGGATTTGGTATGTTGTTTGTTGGTATGAGTACAATGTCTTCCTCTTTATCCGAGGTTAAAAACTCTGCATTTGTTGTTGGTACGATGAGTTCATTGACAAGCCCTGTATTAGCTCTTTTAGTTGGAATGCTTGTGACGGCAGTGCTTCAAAGCTCCTCAGCAACAGTCGGAATTATTATTTTGTTAGCTTCTCAGGGGTTATTAGAATTACCAATTTGCTTTTATTTGATTTTAGGATGTAATATTGGTGCCTGTGTTTCTGCCGGACTTGCCAGTCTTAGCGGAAAGAAGATGGCAAAGAGAGCGGCATTGATTCATTTGTTATTTAATATTATCGGAACGTTTCTTTTTGTAATTATTTTGGCATTTGCAAAAGACGGTGTTTACCATTTGATTCATAGTCTTACAGCTGGAATTGCTGATCCTGGCACACGTATTGCAAGAGATGTTGCAAATACCCATACTTTATTTAAAGTTGCACAGGTAATTATGCTTTTACCATTTTCTGATTGGATTATTAAGCTTACTTACTTCTTTGTTCCCGGTCATGACGAGCAGCCGGCAACCCGTCATTTGGAATATATAGGAGAGCATCTTGTGTATTCGCCAACAGCCGCGATTCCACAGGCAATATGTGAGTTACAGCGTATGGGGAGAATTGCAATTGGAAATTTAAAAGATTCTGTAGAAGCGTTATTGACGAAAAATGAAGAAATATTAGAAAAAGTTTATGAAACAGAGGGAACGATTGATTACATGAATACAGAGATTGTAAATTATTTGCTAAAAGTAAATCAACTGTCGCTTCCGGTAGCCGATCGAAAGTTAATGGGAAGCTTATTTCATGTTGTCAGTGATATAGAACGAATTGGTGACCATGCACAAAATATTGCAGATTATACAAGAACGATGATTGGAGAGAAACTTCATTTTACAGAAGATGCAAAAGAAGAATTTATAAGAATGTTTCGTGTAACAGTCCGGTTATTAGATGATTCTATGGAAATGTTCTCAAAACGAAATGAAGAGTATTTGCAGGAAATTTTGTCTTTAGAAGAAGAAGTAGATGAATTAGAGCATAAGCTTCAAAGGCATCATGTTCGAAGAATGACAGAAGGAGTCTGTAACCCTTATGCAGGTACGATTTTCTCCGATTTATGTTCTAATTTAGAGCGTGTGGCAGATCATGGTACTAATATCGCTTTTTCAATTTTAGAAACCGATCCGGAGGAAGAAAGAAAAAGTGAGGAAGAAATGCATATTATTGAAACGATTGCAAAGGAATAGATAAAAAGAAAGCGTTGTTATAAAATATAACAACGCTTTTTGTTTGTGTGTTTGATGTTTGGAATTGTGTTGAAATTATTATTTTCTTAATCCTAATCTTTCGATTAAGTTACGGTAACCTTCAAGGTCAGTTTTCTTTAAATAACCAAGTAAATTTCTTCTTTGACCAACCATTTTAAGAAGACCTCTTCTGGAGTGGTGGTCTTTTTTGTTTACTTTTAAGTGCTCTGTTAATTCATTAATTCTAGCTGTTAAAAGAGCTACCTGAACTTCTGGTGAACCTGTATCGTTTGCAGTTCTACCGTATTCTTTAATAATTTCTTGTTTCTTTTCTTTACTAATCATTTGGTAAATCCTCCTATTTTTTTAAACACCATATGCTAAGCGGAAGGTCGGAGTCGTCCAACTGCTGAGCATTGGCTAATTTTATTAACTAAAATATCATAGCATATTTTTGAAACTTTTGCAAATGATTTTTTTACAATTTTTTTGTGATTTTTTAGAAACAAAAGATTTATCGCACGTATGTCTATAAAAAATAGTAGAAATGTAAATATAAAAGTGTTATAATGAAGAAGTTAATGCGGTGGAGATGTTACCCGAGACTTCTGAAGAGGTCATTTTTACGACATTTTTATAAAATGATTTGTTCAGTTGTTTCGGCATCTCTCCCATAAAATAATTTTAAATTACATTTATAAGGAGAATAGCATATGTATAAAAGTTTTACAATGGAACTTGCAGGCAGAACACTTACAGTGGATGTGGGAAGAGTTGCGGCCCAGGCAAATGGTGCGGCATTTATGCACTATGGTGATACGACAGTATTATCCACAGCAACGGCTTCGGACAAGCCAAGAGAGGGAATTGATTTTTTCCCATTAAGTGTAGAATATGAAGAAAAGTTATATGCAGTTGGAAAAATTCCGGGTGGTTTCAATCGTAGAGAGGGAAAGGCATCTGAAAATGCAATTTTAACTTCTCGTGTTATTGACCGTCCTATGCGTCCATTATTTCCAAAAGACTATAGAAATGATGTAACTTTAAATAATATGGTAATGAGTGTAGATCCGGAATGTAGTCCTGAGTTAACTGCAATGCTTGGCTCTGCAATTGCGACTGCAATTTCTGATATTCCATTTGATGGACCTTGTGCAACTACCCAAGTTGGTTTAATTAATGGAGAATTTGTAATTAATCCGAATGCTGCACAAAATCAGATATCTGATTTAAAGTTGACGGTTGCTTCTACAAGAGAAAAGGTTATTATGATTGAAGCCGGTGCAAATGAAGTACCAGAAGACAAGATGGTTGAAGCAATCTATAAAGCTCATGAAGTAAATCAGGAAGTTATCGCTTTTATTGACAAAATCGTTGCAGAAGTAGGAAAAGAAAAACATACTTATGAAAGTTGTGCGGTTCCTGAGGAATTATTAGCTGCAATGAAAGAAATTGTAACTCCAGATCAGATGGAGGCGGCAGTATTTACAGATGAAAAACAGCAGAGAGAAGAAAATATTCGTCAGATTAAAGAAAAATTAGAAGAAGAATTTGCAGAAAATGAAGAATGGATTGGATTAATTGACGAAGCAGTATACCAATATCAAAAGAAAACAGTTCGTAAGATGATTTTAAAAGATCATAAACGTCCGGATGGTCGTGCGATTACACAGATTCGTCCATTAGCTGCAGAGATTGATATTATTCCTAGAGTTCATGGCTCTGCTATGTTTACAAGAGGACAGACTCAGATTTGTACAGTAACAACATTGGCTCCATTATCTGATGCACAGAGATTAGATGGTTTAGATGAAAATGAAACATCAAAGCGTTATATGCATCATTATAATTTCCCATCCTACTCAGTAGGTGAAACAAAGCCTTCCAGAGGACCGGGACGCCGTGAAATTGGACATGGAGCATTGGCAGAGCGTGCGTTGGTACCGGTACTTCCAAGTGAAGAAGAATTTCCATATGCAATTCGTACGGTATCTGAAACATTCGAATCCAATGGTTCTACTTCTCAAGCTTCCATTTGTGCATCTACGATGTCATTAATGGCAGCAGGTGTACCAATTAAGAAGCAGGTAGCAGGTATTTCCTGTGGTTTGGTAACCGGAGATAGTGATGATGATTATATCGTACTGACCGACATTCAGGGATTAGAAGATTTCTTTGGAGATATGGATTTTAAAGTTGCAGGTACACATGATGGAATTACTGCAATTCAGATGGATATTAAAATTCATGGTTTAACAAGAGAAATCGTGGAAGAGGCAATTAGAAGAACAAAAGAAGCAAGAGAGTATATTTTAAATGATATTATGACTCCTGCAATTGCAGAGCCTAGAAAAGAAGTAGGCGTTTATGCTCCAAAGATTGCACAAATCCAGATTGACCCTTCAAAGATTGGAGATGTTGTTGGTCAGAGAGGTAAAACAATCAATGCGATTATTGAGCAGACGGGCGTTAAAATTGATATTTCCGAAGAAGGATCTGTATCGGTATGTGGAACAGAACGTGAGATGATTGACGAAGCTGTTCGTTTAATAAAGATTATCACAACAGACTTTGAAGAAGGACAGATTTTTGAAGGTAAGGTTGTGAGCATAAAAGAATTTGGTGCATTTGTTGAATTTGCTCCTGGAAAAGAAGGTATGGTTCATATCTCTAAGATTTCAAATGAGCGGATTAACCATGTCGAAGATGTACTTACACTTGGAGATAAAGTAAAGGTCGTATGCCTTGGAAAAGATAAAATGGGAAGAATCAGTTTCTCTATGAAAGATGTGAAAGAGCAGACAAAATAGAGAATCTGGTAAAGAGTAATTGAAAGCTGAAAAATGATAAATTGTTTTGTGTCATTTTTCAGCTTTTTTAATAAGAGGTTGTGCTAGAGAGGAGAGTCAAATGGAACGGGAAACATTTAAATCAAGACTGGGCTTTTTACTTTTATCCGCAGGTTGTGCAATAGGAATTGGAAATGTATGGAGATTCCCTTATGTTGTAGGAGAATATGGTGGCGGTGCTTTTGTTCTGTTTTATATTTTTTTCTTAATCATTGTAGGTGTTCCGGTTTTGTCGATGGAATTCGCAATTGGTCGTGCAAGTAAAAAAAGTACAGTAAAAGCATATTATGTCCTAGAAAAGCCGGGTCAAAAATGGCATATTCATGGTTACATAGCAATGATAGGAAACTATGTTTTAATGATGTTTTATACAACAGTATCCGGCTGGATGCTTCACTATTTTTATAGTTTTATGACTGGAAAGATGGAAGGACTTTCAACGACCGAAGTGACAGGGGCATTTAATGATATGTTATCAAAACCAAAAACTATGACGTTTTGGATGCTTCTTGTAGTTATTATCGGTTTTACTATATGTTCTTTCGGACTTCAAAAAGGTGTCGAACGCGTTACAAAAGGAATGATGATTGCACTATTAGGTATTATGATTGTATTGGCAGTTCATAGTTTTTCTTTAAACGGTGGCTTAGAAGGACTTAAATTTTATCTGTATCCTGACTTTGAACGTATGAAACAGGTAGGGATTGGAAGAACAATTGTAGCTGCTATGAATCAGGCATTTTTTACACTTAGTCTTGGTATTGGAGCTATGGCGATATTTGGAAGCTATTTGGATAAGTCCAGAAGCTTATTAGGTGAATCATTTCATATTGCATGTTTAGATACATTTGTTGCTTTTGTATCCGGATTAATTATATTTCCAGCGTGCTTCGCTTATGGTGTTAATCCGGATAGCGGACCAAGTTTAATCTTTATTACACTTCCAAATGTGTTTAATGCAATGGCCGGAGGAAAAATCTGGGGAAGTTTATTTTTCTTATTTATGTCATTTGCTGCGTTTTCAACAATTATTGCGGTTTTTGAAAATATTTTAGCCTGCTTTATGGATATTTGGCCAATGAACCGAAAAAAAGCGGCGGTTATCAATTTGTTTTTTGTTGGGATTGCATCAATGCCATGTATATTAGGATATAATTTGTGGAGTGGATTTACACCGCTTGGAGCAAATACAGCAGTGCTCGATTTAGAAGATTTTATTGTAAGTAATTTATTACTTCCAATGGGTTCTGTTATCTATCTATTATTTTGTGTGTCTAAAGTTGGATGGGGATTTTCAAACTATCAGAAAGAGGCGAATGAAGGAAAAGGAATCACAGTTCCAAATTGGATAAGAGGATATGTTACTTATATTTTGCCATTTATAATTTTATTTTTATTTATACAGGGACTTTTGGGAGTTTTTCACTAAAATTTTGAAAAACAGAATAGAAATCAGCCAGAACGCACATCCTTTTTTCATAGAAGAAAGGATGTGTTTTTATGAACGAAGAAAATATCAATAAAATTAATGTAAAACAAGAAAAAGAAGTGTTAGAAAAAGAAAAACTTCAAGATGAAAAGGTATCAGAATATGGTGAAGCGATTTTAGGAGGGACAGGTGAAAAAAAAATACATTTATTATCTGTGATTGGAGAAATTGAAGGGCATGAGTGTCTTTCGGATAAGACAAAGACTACGAAATATGAGCATGTGTTGCCGAAATTGGCGGCAATTGAATATGATAAGGAAATGGAAGGAATTCTTGTTATTATCAATACCGTAGGCGGTGATGTAGAGGCCGGACTTGCGATTGCTGAAATGATAGCCTCTTTGAGCAAACCGACGGTATCTCTTGTACTTGGTGGGAGCCATTCCATCGGAGTACCAATTGCAACTTCGACAGACTATTCTTTCATTGTACCGACAGGAACAATGGTAATTCACCCGGTTCGAATGAGTGGTACGGTAATAGGAGCACCACAGACTTATGATTATTTTAGACAGATGCAGGATAGAATTATTGGCTTTATTGCAAATCACTGTAAAGCGACAAAAGAGCGTTTAGAAGAGTTAATGTTAAATACGGGAATGTTGACGAAGGATTTAGGAACGATTCTTGTAGGGGAGCAAACAATAAAAGAGGGAATTATTGATGAGGTTGGAGGCATCAAAGAAGCAATGAACAAACTATATCAGATGATTGATGAGAAAAAATAAGAAGTGATGTATTAAAGGAATGGAAAACGCAAGTGTGAAATCCTACACAACATGGAATGAGATTTCATTCTTGCGTTATAGTATTCATGATATTTTACATAGAAGAATCCGTAAAGAAGTGGTATGATAGGAGGAGAGGAAAACAAAGAAAAAGGAAGGAAAGATTATGGGATATTTTCCAATGTTTATTGATATGACGGGGAAAAAAGTACTTGTGATAGGGGGAGGAACGATTGCAACAAGGAGAATTCGGACACTTTTGGAATTTAAATGTGATATAACAGTTATTTCTTTGGGATTAACAGCTGAATTAAAAGAGTTATCAGATCAAAGTAAGATTAGATGGAAGAAAAGAGAATATTCATATGGAGAAATTGAATCTGAATTTTTAGTGATAGGTGCTACCGATAACCGAGAGGTTAACCATTTGGTGTACTTGGAAGCAAAAAAGAAAGGATGTCTTGTAAATATTATTGACTGCAAGGAGGAATGTGATTTTTATTTTCCGGCAGTTATTATTCGAGATGATATCGTAATCGGGGTCACGGCAAGTGGAACGAATCACAAAGCGGTGAAGGAAACGGCAGCATGGATTCGGGAAAACTTGCATTGAAAGGAAAGAAAAGGTATAATTCATAAAGAATATTATAATTTGGTAAAATGAAAACGATAGGAGGATATGGTAAATGAAACTTTGGGAAGCCATTGTGATGGGGATTGTCCAGGGATTGGCTGAGTTTTTGCCAATTAGCAGTTCAGGACATCTTGCTCTTTTTAAAAATATTTTAGGAATTGATTTGGAAGCTGCAGGAGGGCTTCTTTTTGATGTTATGCTTCATTTTGGAACTTTAGTTGCAATATTTGTTGTGTTTTGGAAGGATATTAAGAAACTAATCATAGAGGGGTTTTCAATTATTGGTGATTTTTTTATTAACGTAGGTCGTTTCTTTTCCAATAGGATTGGACAGGCTGGAAAGAATGAGCCAAAAGAATACAAAAAGGTTATAGATGGGGCATATCGTAAATTTGTGATGATGGTTATTGTATCTACAATTCCAACAGGTATTATTGGGGTTTTGCTGGATAATTTCATAGAAAAAGCAAGTGAAAGTGTAATAATTCCAGGAGTAGGTTTAATTATTACAGCAATTTTACTGACAATTGCAGATCATGCCGAATTGGGAAAAAAACGCCCAAATCAGATTTCTTATACAGAGGCCGGAATCGTTGGCATTGCACAAGGAATTGCAACAATGCCGGGAATTTCCAGATCGGGAACAACAATAACAACCTGTTTAAAGCTTGGATTTGACAAAAATTTTGCTGTTAAATATTCATTTATTATGTCAATACCGGCCGTTTTGGGAGCTGTTGTATTAAAATTAAAAGACTTTGCATCAATTACGTTTGAAACCGCTACGATTGTAAATTATACAATTGGTACAATTGTTTCTGCAGTTGTAGGATACATTTGCATAAAAACAATGCTTGTTATTGTACGTGGCAAGAAATTTAAAGGATTTGCTTTTTATTGCTTTATTGTAGGTGCAATTGCAATTATTTGGAATTTTGTTGGTTAAAAAATAGAACAGGAGTGAGAGAATGACTACTACAAGAAATGGTTCAAAGAAAAGACGAAGAACCAATACAAAAAGAAAAAAGAATACAGCACAGCAGGTCATGAGCCCATATCGTGATGAGATTATCCTTGTTGTCACACTAGTAGTTTCCATCTTGCTTGTGTTAAGTACATTTCAGCTCGGCGGAGTATTTGGAAAAATTATTGGTAATTTATTATTTGGATTATTTGGCTTTATGGGGTACTTGTTTCCTTATCTATTGTTCTTGAGTATTGCGTTTGGCATGTCCAATAAAGGGAATCGGACTGCACAGATTAAGCTGATTAGCTGTACTATCTTTTACATAATATTGATGGGAATTTCTCATCTGCTAGTAAATGGTTATACAAAAGGAATTCATGTTTTTGAGTTTTATAAATCATCGATGATTGGAAAAAACGGAGGAGGTCTGATTGGAGGTCTGATTGGAAATGGACTTTGCTATTTATTCGGTTCGATTGGTGCCTATGCTATCTTAATTGGAATTAGTTTGATTTTAATTATGTTTATAACAGAACGGCTGTTATTTGCCGGATTAAATCAAAAAAGGAAACAAGTCAGAGAAAGAAGAAATGCCAGAGAGAAAAAAGAAATTCTTTATGAAAAAGAGGAAGAAACGATTCCTGATATGAAAAATAAGAGAAAAGCAAGAGTATTTACGTTCCAAAAGGAAAAGGAGGCCCCATTAAAAGAAGATTTAAATCTGGATAATTTGGAGATTGTACGTGAATCAACTGCCGAACCGGCTAATACAGTTCCTGCTTATCAGGAGGAATTAGAACAGAAGTTTAATAAGAAAGAAGAAACAACGGGTGAGGAGTTACAAAAAAAAGAAGATAGTGGGGAAGAGGTGAAAACGGAAATCTGTCGGGAAGAAAAAAATCTAAATTTAAAAAATGACTTACAGACAGAGAAAAATTTAAAACCATATGAATTCCCGCCACTTAATTTGCTTGCAAGACCAAAAGGAGGAAATAAGGGAATTCCGGATATTGAGTTAAAACAGACTGCTTCCAAGCTTAAAGCTACACTTGAAAGCTTTGGAGTTAAAGTTGAAATGAAAAATGTAAGTTGTGGTCCGGCGGTTACAAGGTATGAATTACAGCCGGCACAAGGGGTAAAGGTAAGCAAAATTACAAGTCTTGCTGATGATATTAAATTAAGTCTTGCAGCAGCGGATATTCGTATTGAGGCACCGATTCCGGGTAAATCAGCTGTAGGGATTGAGGTGCCAAATAAAGAAAATTCGGCGGTTATGCTTCGTACCTTGCTGGAGAGTGATGAATTTAAAAACTATCCATCCGATATTGCTTTTGCAGTAGGAAAGGATATTGGTGGGAAAACAGTGGTGACTGATATTGCTAAGATGCCCCATCTTTTAATTGCTGGTGCTACCGGGTCAGGTAAATCCGTCTGCATTAACACATTAATTATGAGTATTTTGTATAAAGCAAGTCCAGATGATGTAAAATTGATTATGGTTGACCCGAAAGTGGTTGAACTTAGTGTTTATAATGGAATTCCTCATTTACTGATTCCTGTTGTTACTGATCCTAAAAAGGCTTCAGGAGCGTTAAACTGGGCAGTTATGGAAATGACAGAACGATATAAAAAATTTGCTGATTTAGGCGTTCGTGATATGAAAGGCTATAATGCAAAAGTGGCTTCGATTGAGAACAATCAAGATGAAAAGTACCAGAAAATGCCACAGATTGTTATTATAGTCGATGAGCTTGCAGATTTAATGATGGTTGCACCGGGAGAAGTGGAAGATGCGATTTGTCGTCTTGCACAGATGGCAAGAGCAGCAGGAATTCATTTAATTATTGCAACCCAAAGACCTTCTGTTAACGTAATAACAGGATTAATTAAAGCGAATGTACCTTCAAGAATTGCGTTCTCTGTTTCTTCGGCAATCGATTCGAGAACGATTTTGGATGGTTCTGGTGCAGAAAAGTTATTAGGAAAAGGAGATATGTTATTTTTCCCTTCCGGTTATCCAAAACCAATTCGTGTGCAGGGGGCGTTTGTTTCAGATAAAGAAGTTAGTGCGGTTGTAGAATTTTTATCTTCTCAGTATGAGAATCCTGTTTATAACGAAGAGATTAATAATAAAATAACATCTACAACAACAGAGCAGTCGGCACAAGAGCCAAATGACAGAGATGAATATTTTGTAGAAGCCGGCAGATTTATTATTGAAAAGGATAAAGCATCAATCGGAATGCTTCAAAGGGTGTTTAAAATTGGTTTTAATCGTGCAGCCAGAATTATGGATCAATTATATGAAGCGGGAGTTGTTGGTCCAGAAGAAGGAACCAAACCAAGAAAAGTTGTTATGACGATGGAAGAGTTCGAAAACTATATAGAAGAATGTGTGTAGGTTAGTTACAAAAGGAGCAGGTTATGAGTCAGTTGACAGGAGAGCAATTAATTCAAATATTTTATCGCTATTTTTTGCTTGAGAGGGATGTGCAAAAGGCCTCTTCTTATTTGGAATCACAAGTTCAGTGGATTCAGAATGCGAGACCGGAAGTTGTTTGCGGAGTAGTTTCAGCGAAAAAACTAATGAGCCGGATATTAGAAGAGCATAGTGGACAATATAGCTATGATATTGTTATAGAAAAAAAGCGTCAGATAACAAAAGAGTGTTTTATTGTGACAGCACGAATGAAGGTTTATTATGAAAACTTACATAAATCTTTGTATATTACTGCGAATTGCAAATGTACAAATCAAAATTCACAGATATTATCACTTCATGAAACGCTATTTGAACAAGTAAATATTGATGCTGCAAGAATGGTTGACTTATTAAGATATCATTTGGTGAGTGGTATTATGATGGGATATCTTGAAGAAGGATTTCCAATATGTTTTGTAAATGATTATGTGTTGAACCATCTTAAATATAGTTATGAGGAATTTATGCGAGAAACAGATGGAAAGCTTCTAAATATTGTTCATAGAGAAGATATTGTCCGCATAAACAATTTAATTTGTTCAGCATCAGAAAAAGAGTATTATGAAATACAATTTCGCATAAAAAAGAGAGACGGAAGTTATGTCTGGGTAAATAATTATGGTAAAAAGATAACGATGGAAACAGGGAGAGAACTCTCTGTTGGCATTATTCGAGATATTACAAAAGAAAAAAAGGTAGAAGAGGAACTTAAAATAAAAGAAGAGCAGTTTCGGATTGCTTTACTAGAGTCAAACAATATTGTATTTGAGTATGATTTAAAGAATAAATCCATTTTTATAACGGAGGAAATTGCCGAACGATTTGGAATTGGCACGGTGCAGGAAAACGTTCCGTATTGTATTTTTAACATGGATATTGTAGAAGAAGATTCATTAAAGGAATATATTCGGATTCATGAACAAATGTTAAATGGTGCGAAACGTGCAAGTGGAACGATAAAAATGAAAGACAAAAGTAAAGAAGTAAGAGTTTATGAATTAACTCTTTTTGCAGTTCCAAATGGTACAGCTTTGGCAGAAAAAGCAATTGGTGTATACAAAGATATTACAGCAAAAAAGGAAAAGGAAGAGCGAATAAAAGAGCTTGAACGCAGAAAGAGAAAGTACGATTTCTTATTTGATTCCATGCTATGTGGAATTGTTCAGTATACCGTTACGAAAGACCGGAAAATTCACTTCAAGAATGCAAATCCGGAAGCAATTCGAATTTATGGATATACTCAGGAAGAGTTTTGGAAAAAGCAAGACTGGATGATCGATGAAATAATAGTAGAAGAGGATAAAGAGGCTTTAAAAGAGATTTTTTATGCAATGAAACAGGTTGGAGATAAAAGATATCTGGAGTGCCGTATTTTGAGTAAAAATGGAAGGCATTGCTGGGTAATTGGTAACTTTGAACTGATTCGTGATGTAGATGATGAGATTGTAACACAAAGTGCATTTTTGGATATTAATGATAAAAAAATTGTTGAGTTAGAAAATCAAAGACTTTCACAACAAAATGCAATGAAAAGAGAACTAATTCGTATGGCATTAGAAACTACTTCAATTTGTGACTTTTCTTATTATCCACAGGAGCGAAGGGCATTAGTTCCAAAACGGACTTGTGAAACTTATCATTATAGTTCCTGCTTTGACAATATGCCATATAGTTTTGCGAATGAATTTCTTGTGCCAGAGGATATCAGTGTTTATTGTGAGATGTTTGAAAAAATCCATGAAGGACAGCGATATGCCTCCGCAGTTGTAAAAGATAAAGTAAACCAAAAGTGGTTGAGAATTACAATATCCACCGTTACTTATGACAAGCGAAAACGTCCACTAAATGTAGTTGGAATCATTGAGAACATTACGAAACAAAAAGAAGCGGAAATGGCAAATATGGATTTGCAGATTCTTTATGATTTTACTGTAAATCAAGAATATGATAGTATTTGTCTAATGAATTTTGAAACAGGAATGTATCAATGCCATTTTTCAGATGGAATTAACAAAAAGACGATGCCACTTTATGGAAGAATTGAAAACTGTTTAGTTTGTTTTATAAACCTTTTTGTTGAAGCGAATGAAGAGAATGAATTCAAGAAAGCTAATATTGAAGAGATTAAAGCCCGTTTATTAGAAGGAGAGGAAAAAGTCCGTTATTATTTTTGTTCTCCAAAAGAAGATGGTCATAGGCATAAAGAAATTAGTTTTTGCTTTTTTAATGGTGAAAAAAACCGTATTTTTATAAGTGTTCGGGATATTCAGGATGTTGTTATAAAAGAAAATAATAATCGGCAAGTATTAGAAGAAGCATTTGAGGCAGCGAATAAGGCGAATATGGCAAAGAGTGAATTTTTATCTAGAATGAGCCATGATATTAGAACACCGATGAATGCAATTATTGGAATGACATCTTTGGCAAAGTTACATTTGGACGATAAGGAGAGAGTAAGTGACTATTTATCGAAAATTACGCTTTCGAGTAATCACTTGTTGTGTTTAATCAATGAAGTACTGGATATGAGTAAGATTGAAAGTGGGAAATTGGAACTTTCTGAGGATAGCTTTTATCTTTCGGAGCTAATTGAAAATGTAGTTACAATACAGCTTCCGACGATTGATGAAAAAGGACAGCGATTAATTTTGCAGGCGAGTGACATTATTCATAGCCAAGTGTGCGGCGATGCAGTCCGATTACAGCAAGTATTGCTGAATTTACTTTCTAATGCGGTAAAATACACATTGGAAAATGGTAAAATATGGTTCACTGTGGAAGAGCTTAAGGTTAATAATAAAAATTTCGGGTTATATCGGTTTACAATCCGAGATTCTGGAATTGGAATGTCAGAAGAATTTTTAGAGCATATTTTTGAGCCATTTTCTCGTGCAGAAGATTCCAGAACAAGTAAAATCAGTGGGACCGGTTTGGGAATGACAATTACAAAAAATATTGTTCATTCCATGGGCGGGACAATCACTGTTAAAAGTGAACTGGATATAGGTTCTTGCTTTATAGTAGAATTATTTTTGAAACTTCCTGAGGCAAAAGAGATTGAAATGGAACGGAAACCGAAAATCGAAAAGAAAGCAAAGGGGTATTATGGAATTAGAATATTATTAGTTGAGGATAATGAATTAAACTCAGAAATTGCCAGTGAGATAATTGGAATGCTTGGAATTGAAGTTGAAAAAGCGGAAAATGGAAAAGAGGCAATTGAAAAATATATGAGAAATCCAGACGGCTATTATAATATGATTTTTATGGATATTCAAATGCCGATTATGAATGGTTACGAAACTACGAAACAAATTCGGGCATCTGGCAAAGAAGACGCTAAAAATATTCCAATTATAGCAATGACAGCAAATGCTTTTATGGAAGATATTAAATGCTCTAAGGAGTGTGGTATGAATGAACATGTCGCAAAACCAATTGATATAGAGGAACTCGAACGTGTAATTCAAAGATGGATTTAAAGCACATATATTAAGAACAGCACTGGTGTTTGACAAGTTTTTCACCAGTGCTGTTTTATAAAATATTTATTTCATTATTAATGATTAACAAAATTATTGTTTTTCAATCTCAGATAAATCCTGTGCATTTTTTGCAGCTGCTGGAATTGTAAAGCTTTTGGCTTTATTGTAGTTTTTAAAAGTAAAAGATATAGTATATTTTGATACACTGGAAATTCCGGAA
The DNA here is from genome assembly GCF_009696045.1 of Velocimicrobium porci. Lineage (GTDB taxonomy): Bacteria > Bacillota > Clostridia > Lachnospirales > Lachnospiraceae > Velocimicrobium > Velocimicrobium porci. The sequence continues at coordinate 77,870 of NZ_VUMT01000006.1, forward strand.
TCTTTCATATTTTTAGCAACGCTTTCAAGATATTCACCCATATCGATTGAATATTTTAATGGTAGCATTGTTTTTTGGTCAATCCACACTTTAATTGTTACCTTACTGTCAGTATCATAAACGGATGAATCCATACTAGGATCGATACTTTTTAATACTTCTTCCAGATTTGCCTGGTCTATAACAGTTTTAATCATTTTACCACTGATAGAACCTTTTAATGTATACACTTTTTTATCGTTAACTTTTTCTTTTGTGCTTGTAACTTTGAAGTTTTTATAAGCGCTATTAGTTAAAGAAGCAATCGCAGAAGCGTCTACGCCTGCCTTGCTGCCTGCTTCTTCAGCAGATACAGTTTGTTTATACCATGTATCTCCAAGTAAAATATAAGTTGTAATATTTTCACCGTCTTGAACCATGTAAGTTGTAAGTCCTATTTTTCCCATAAGACCTGTGTCAATATCCATTTTAATTTTAGATTTTAATGGATTAACGAAGTTTACCATACTACATTTTGCTGCCATGTTTAAAGTCTGATTGCTTGCTTTCATTTTAAGGTTTAAATTCATGGTACCTTCATAATTTTTTACTTTTTGAGTTGCAGCAGCTGATTTTGTTAAGATTTGTTTTGCAGTTAATGTTTTAGCAGAGGCTGTATTTGGAACGAATACGAAAGTAAGAGCCATAACTAAAATCATTAAACTTGAGATAATACGTTTTGTTTGTTTCATTTGAATCTCTCCTTTTATGTTATTTTTGACCATATTATAACACTTGTTAGAAAAAATAAATAGACTATAAAAAAAATTTAATAAAAAAATAAGAATTCAAAAAGGAGTTCGGAAGAAAATAAGAAATCGAAAGAATTTGCAATCTACTTAAAGATTCATTATAATAAATAGAATGAACGAAATAAAATACGTTTATTTTACTTATATTATACTCGAGGAGGATGTATAAATGATTCAATTATACAAAAAAGGAGCTTATTTAATCAATGGAACAGAATTGATTGAAGAAAATGAAGAAACGCCTGCAAAGCTTAGAAATCATTTTATCGAGCCAATTGATAAAAATGAAGTAAAAAAGGGAACGATGGCTTATGGTATATTAAGTGCCCATAATATGTCTGACAGCATGGAACAGTTAAAAATAAAATTTGACAAATTAACTTCCCATGACATTACATTCGTCGGAATTATTCAGACGGCAAGAGCTTCTGGTCTGGAGGAATTTCCAGTTCCATATGTTTTGACAAATTGTCACAATAGTTTATGTGCAGTTGGCGGAACCATTAATGAAGATGATCATATGTTTGGACTGTCTTGTGCAAAACGGTATGGCGGTATGTATGTTCCACCTCATCAGGCCGTAATTCATCAGTTTGCCAGAGAAATGCTTGCAAGTGGAGGAAGCATGATTTTAGGCTCAGATAGCCACACCCGTTATGGAGCATTGGGGACGATGGCAATCGGTGAAGGGGGACCAGAGCTTGTAAAACAGCTGTTAAGTAAAACTTATGATATTTCTATGCCTGAGGTAGTAGGTGTATATCTGACAGGTAAACCACAGAAGGGAGTGGGACCACAAGACATTGCACTTGCAATTATTGGGGCAGTTTTTAAAAACGGATATGTTAATAATAAAGTGATGGAATTTATCGGTGATGGAATTGCAAACTTGAGTGTTGATTATCGAATTGGAATTGATGTTATGACAACAGAAACAACTTGCTTATCTTCAATCTGGATAACAGATGATAAGGTAAAAGAGTTTTATGAGATACATAAAAGACCAGAAGCTTATAAGCAATTGAATCCTCAAAATATAGCTTACTATGATGGGCTTGTTTATGTGGATTTATCCGAAATCAAACCGATGATTGCAATGCCATTTCATCCAAGTAACGTTTATACAATTGATGAATTAAATGCTAATCTGATGGATATTTTGGACGAGATAGAAAAGAAAGCACTTGTAAGTTTAGATAATAATACGGTTTCTTATACATTAAAAGATAAAGTAAGAAATGGAAAATTATATGTTGAGCAAGGTGTAATTGCCGGTTGTGCAGGAGGTGGTTTTGAAAATATTTGTGATGCAGCCGATATTTTGAAAGGTCATTATATTGGAGCGGATGAATTTTCCCTTAGTGTATATCCGGCAAGCCAGCCGATTTATATGGAACTAATTAAAAATGGAAGGGCAGCAGATATTTTGGAAACAGGTGCTACAATTCGTACAGCATTTTGTGGACCATGTTTTGGTGCAGGAGATGTACCTGCAAATAAGGGGTTGAGCATACGTCATTCTACGAGAAATTTCCCAAATCGAGAAGGGTCAAAGATTACGAATGGACAAATTGCTTCGGTTGCCTTGATGGATGCCCGTTCGATTGCGGCGACAGCGGCAAATAGGGGATACCTGACATCAGCAATGGAGTTTGATACAGTATATACAAAGCCACATTATTATTTTGATAGTACAATTTATGAGAATCGTGTATATAATGGAGTTGGAAAACCGGATAAAACAAAAGAATTAAAATTTGGTCCGGGAATTGTTGACTGGCCGGCTATGATTCCATTAGCGGATGATATTTTATTAAAAGTAGTTTCAGTTATCCATGATCCTGTTACGACAACAGATGAACTAATACCATCAGGGGAAACTTCTTCTTATCGTTCCAATCCATTGGGACTTGCAGAGTTTACATTATCAAGAAAAGATCCTTCTTATGTCGGAAAGGCAAAAGAAGTACGTGTGTTGGAAGACTCTCGAAGAAATGGAAAAGAGAATCAGGAATTAAAACATATTTTTGAAATTATTACAAAAGAATTTCCTGATGTTGTAGAAAAAGATACGGAAATTGGAAGCACAATTTACGCTGTAAAGCCTGGAGATGGTTCTGCGAGGGAGCAGGCGGCAAGTTGTCAGAGAGTATTAGGAGGATTGGCAAATATTGCCTCTGAATATGCAACAAAGCGGTATCGCTCTAATTTAATTAATTGGGGTATGCTTCCATTTTTACTGGAGGGAGAAGAACCATTTACAAATGGTGATTATATCTTTATCAAAGATATAAAGAAAGCTATTTTGGAAAAATCCGATTCCATAAAAGCTTATGTTATTAGAAATGATTTAGAAGAATTTTCATTGAAATTGGGCAAATTGACAGATGATGAACGAAAGATTATTATAGATGGATGTCTGATTAATTATAATAGGAAATAAAAAGGATAAAAAAGTGCTGCCACAAAATGAATTTTTATATTCGTATTTTGTGACAGCATTTTTTCTATGTTTACTTACTTTTATCTTTTTCGTTTGTTTCGTTTTTTTCCTCAGTACATAAAATAGGAGAGTCTAGTTTCTTATAGATGACCTGGTCTTCTTTTCGGATAATTCGTTCGATTGTTTTATAGTCTTCCGATGTATATAATAATTCTCGTTTTGACAGGCAGTGACTGATGAATTTTTTAATAATATAATAAATAACAGCAAATGTAGGAACTCCGATAATCATACCAACAATTCCAAACAGACCACCGCCTAGTAAGATAGAAAAGATAACCCAAAAAGCAGAAAGTCCGGTTGAATCACCCAGTATCGCAGGTCCTATAATATTTCCATCAATTTGTTGAAGAATTAAAATAAAAATAACAAAATAGACACAGTGGATTGGACTTACAAATAAAATAAGCAATGCACTTGGGATTGCTCCAATATAAGGACCAAAAAATGGAATGATGTTTGTTACACCTACGATTACACTTACAAGTAAAGGATAAGGCATTTTAAAAATAGTTAGTCCAAAAAAGCATAAAATACCTATAATAGTAGAATCAATAATTTTTCCATTGATGAAGCCACTAAAAATATGATTACTTTGTCTAAGCGTATCAATAATTGTATTTGCAGTGCGTTCTTTAAAAATGGCATACATAATCATTTTTCCCTGAGCAGCAAATCTATCTTTTTCACTTAATACATAAATTGAAACAATAATTCCAATAATTAGATTTTTTAATACATTTACAACACCAATTACTCCGGTTGCAAAAAAACCAATCCATGTATTTAGTTTTTCAATTAAATCGGTCTGAATCCAGTTTTCCATGTATTCAGTACCTTTCATAATGCCCTGTTGAATATAAGGACCCAATTCCTTATTAGAGGATACTAGATTTGTTGTCCATTCTGTAAATTGTTCGATTTGACCCGGAAGCGCTTTTACAATTCCTGTTATGCTCACCATTAATTCCGGAAGAATAAAGCTTCCTAAAATATAAAGGCAAAGAATACCAATAATTAAAGCAACAAAGATACAGATATATCTCGTGACAATCGTAGCACGTTTTGTATGTTTCATTTTTTTCTTTAAAATCGGAAGTAATTTTTCTTCAAAAAACATCATAATTGGATTTAAGAGATAAGCAATTACAAAACCATATATGATTGGCTGCAATATACTTGTAATTTTCTCAAACAGATTGGAAATTTCATCAATCCGGAACAGTAAAAAGAAAAATGTAACACTGGCTGCAATTACTAAAAAAGCAGCGATTCCCATATATAGATAGGGTTTAATTCCCTCTTTTGTAGAAGAAGGCTGGTTGGGTTTGAGAGTCATAATTGTCATCCTTTCTGTAATATAGCATTTCTCACAGCTACTATTATAACAGATATGCAATAAATTCCTAGCAATTTTTTTAAAATGTTACAACAAACACAGGAATTCAATTTTTTGCATATGTTAACAGTAAAGAAAAAATTGAGGAGAGATTATTTTGGCATATAAAGTGACAGTGGATGCAGGTCATGGAGGGTTTGACAATGGGGCTTCATACAATGGCAGAAAAGAAAAAGATGACACATTGAGATTAGCTTTATTAGTAGGACAGATTTTAGCTGAGAATGGGATTGATGTAAACTATACAAGAACAACCGACCGTTATCAAAGTCCTTCAAGAAAAGCAGAGATTGGAAATGAGAATAATTCTGATTTGTTTGTTTCAATACACAGGAATGCTGCATATGAACCGAACGCATATCATGGGGTACAGACTTTAATATATGACAGAGGTGGGATAAAAGAAGAACTTGCGAATAATATTAATAAAGAATTAGAAAATGTGGGCTATCAAAATCTCGGAGTAGAAGAGCGTAGAAATTTGGCTGTTTTGCGTCAAACCAATATGCCAGCAGTTTTAGTTGAGGCTGGTTTTATTGATTCTGATATAGATAACAAATTATTTGATGAGAAATTTTATGAAACGGCAAATGCAATTGCAAGAGGAATTATAAGAACTGTGATGAATCAACAGACATAGGGAGAAAATTAGATAGAATTTACAATTGCTTTCGGCTGTGTTATAGTTTTAAATGTTTGTGGAAGGTTATACGATAAAAGGAGAAAAGGCTATGTCATATTTAATAACAGATTATGTTCATCAATTTGTGACTTCTCATATTCAAAACGGGAGTATTTGTGTTGATGCAACGGCAGGAAATGGAAATGATACGGTATTTTTATGCGAACATGCCGGAATGGACGGAAAAGTATTTGCTTTTGATATACAGGAAGCTGCGATTGAAAATACAAAAAAGAGAGTGAAAGAAAGCGGATATCAAAATGCAGAGATTATTTTCGATAGTCATGTCAATATGAAAAAATATCTGGAAGAAAAAAGTGTAGATTGTATTTTGTTTAATTTTGGCTATTTGCCAGGTGGAAACCATGCAATCGCGACAAAAGCTTCTACAAGTATAGAAGCAATAAAAGAAGGATTGGACTGTCTAAAAAAAGATGGTATTATGGGGCTATGTATTTATAGTGGAAAAGACAGTGGATTTGAGGAAAAAGAAGCAATTTTAAATTATTTAAAACAGATAGACAGTAAGAAATATCTTGTATTGGTTACAGAATATTATAATCGTGTAAATCATCCACCAATTCCGGCGTTTATTATACGGTTAAAATAGGAAATAAAAAAGAAGGGAAAAGCAGTTTTGCTTTTCCCTTAAAAAATAATTAGTTCTTATTTTAAATCAATTACAGAATTCGTATCTGTTCCTTCTGAATAAGTAAATGAAATGAAATCTCCCTCATGAAATCTTACAATTTCTACATGATTTGATATGTCAATATCATAGATTGGTTTTTGACCTTTTAAAATGACATAATAATGGGTTGTACCATCAATTACACATGGAGCGATTGTTTCAATTGTTCCAGAAGCTTTTTTTTCGTTACCTGATTCGCCCTGAACGGTAACATGGTTGGAGCGAAGCTGATTCTTGTAGTCTTTTTCACATTCCGTAATGGTATCTCCAATTGCGACAATAGTATATTGTTCGATATTTACCATAGCATATTTCTTTACAAGTCCGGCACTGTCTTTTAATGCAATGAAATAGGTCGGTTCGTTTGATATGTTAAGCAAAAGCGGGAAGGTTGCAGTATAAGAAAGATTTTGAACCTTACCTTCTGCAGAAGCCATGGCCGAATATTCTTTTGCACCTGCTACAGAATAGTATCTGGTTTCAGCTGTTCTTTGGTTCATTAAAACAAATCCAACTAAAGATTCGTCACTAACAACGCTTGTGACACCTGTATATACCCAGACATCATCTTCTAAGGCAATATAATTGTAACCTTCTGTTGTCTGAAGACAATCCTTCTGGCTTAAAACAGAGTTTAAAAATCCATGTTTTAGTGTACCATAATAATTGTAATAGGATGTTAAAAGCTCTGCAGAATATACCCGGTCAACCCACGAAGGTACCTCGTCTATTTTGTAATTTGCAATTTCTCCGTTTACTGCATTGACAATGACAACATTTTTGATTGTCTGACCACCAAACAGACCGATTGTATAGTCTTTTACAGGACAAATCCAGTAAGGGGTTCCGTTTTCATCGATTTCAAAATTGATTGTATCAAAAATATAAGTTGGAAAATGAAAACGAAGATAGCGGTAAATATAACGACTAAAATGCTCCGACTCAGAATATTTTATTCCTTCTGATAATTTTACACATTCGGCATTTTGGGTTGTCATATCAATTTTAATATAGGCTGGTAAACCTTTTGAACGATTGGTAAACCATTTGAGTAAGTTTGCATATTTAAGCGGGGTTACTCGAGCTGGTTTATCATTCAGATTAATCTGTGCATAATTATCTGCAACTTCAAATTGGGATACATATTCCATCATGCTTCCCATTTTCCGTGAGCCTAAAAGAGCGGCAGAATCTTTATCTAATAAAGGAATTTCATTATACGAGATTTGCTCGATGTCTTCTGAAAAGTTGCGTTCTTTTAGTTGAATTAATTCACGATATTTTTTTGCATTTATAATTGGCGAAGAAAGCAGGCTTCCAACAATGAAAACAACGATAAAAATAAGTGTAATAATTGCACTGGCTCGAAATAATTTGTTGGAATGAATTTGTGCAGGAATTTCTTCCTTTCTTGCGGAGCCGATTATTTTTTCTGTTCGATTTCGATTACCAAATAAGAATGTCAAAAACGTTGTGACAACTAAAATTGCAAAAATGAAGAACCAGAAGTCAACCGAATGAATATTGACTGCCGGCAGATAAATATAGTAGCTGACAGCACCAATAATCAATAAACAAATAAGTGGAATAAGAATCCATTTTGCCTTTTTTTTCATAAAATTACCTCCTCTTTGAATCTTTGCTAATCATAACATAAAAAGTTTGGAAATCAAAGAGAAATTTGTGTAAATATTTCATAAATTTTGTGAACTATTTATTTGGGTGTTTCTTTTTCTCCAAAAAACTGATAAAATAAAATTGAAATTGTAGAAAGGTCGGTAACAAAATGAAAATATTATTTATATCCTTAGGCTGTGACAAAAACTTAGTGGACAGTGAAGTAATGCTGGGATTGTTAAGAGAGCATAATTTTGAATTAACGAATGACGAAACAGAGGCAGATATTATAGTTGTGAATACTTGCTGTTTTATTAATGATGCAAAGGAAGAAAGCATTGATACAATTTTAGAAATGGCAGAGTTAAAGAAGACAGGTAAGTTAAAAGCATTAATCGCAACAGGATGCCTGGCACAGCGTTATCGGGAAGAAATAAAGAAAGAAATACCGGAAGTAGATGCAATTGTTGGTACAACCGGTTATGAAAAAATAGCAGAAGTAATAGAAGAAGTGCTAAAGGGAGTTAAGGCAGAAAGTTTTGAAGAGATTGATTATCTCCCAAAAAAAGGACATGCAGAGAGGGTTAATACAACCGGAGGCTATTATTCTTATCTAAAAATAGCAGAAGGCTGTGACAAGTTCTGTACGTATTGTATTATTCCGCATATTCGTGGAAAATACAGAAGTGTCCCAATGGAGGAACTGCTAGAAGAGGCATCAATGCTTGCTTTAAGCGGGGTGAAAGAGTTAATTTTAGTTGCGCAGGAGACGACACTTTACGGAACTGACTTATATGGTGAAAAGAAACTTCCTGAGCTTTTGAAAAATTTGTGTAAGATTTCAGGACTTCAATGGATTCGAATTTTATATTGTTATCCAGAGGAGATTACAGATGAGCTTGTTCAGGTAATGAAAAAGGAGGAAAAAGTCTGTAACTACTTAGATATGCCAATCCAGCATTGTTCGAATCATATGTTAAAGACAATGGGAAGAAAGACGAATAAACAAGAACTAGTAGAACGGATTACAATGCTTCGAAAAGAAATCCCTGATATTACGCTTCGAACTACATTAATTAGTGGATTCCCGGGTGAAACCGAAGAGGATCATGAGGAACTGAAAGAGTTTGTGGAAAATATGAAATTTGATCGACTGGGTGTATTCACTTATTCACCGGAAGAGGGAACTCCGGCTGCGAAAATGGAACAGCAGATTGATGAAGAGGTAAAGGTAAAAAGACAAGGTGAAATTATGGAACTTCAGCAAAAGATTGCTTTTGAAAAAGCAAAGGAGGTTCCAGGCACAAAATTAAAGGTAATGATTGAAGGTAAATTGCCGGAAGATAATGTGTATATTGGAAGGACTTATAAAGATGCCCCTAATGTTGACGGATATATTTTTGTAGAATCGCGTTTAGAACTTTTATCAGGTGATATGGTAGATGTCTATGTAACGGGAGCAAAAGACTATGATTTAATTGGAGAAGTGATAGAATAAGGAGGGTATAATATGAACTTGCCGAATCGACTTACACTTATAAGAGTCTGTATGATACCTATTTTTGTGTTTTTTATGCTGACAGATTATGTACCATACTCTAAATGGTTTGCGGTGATTATTTTTATTATTGCTTCTTTAACTGATTTACTAGACGGAAAAATTGCCAGACGTTACAATTTGGTTACTAATTTTGGAAAATTTATGGATCCTTTGGCAGATAAGCTGTTAGTCTGCTCTGCACTGATTTGTTTTGTCGATTTAAAATTGATATCGGCATGGATTATAATCGTAATTATCAGCAGAGAATTTATTATCAGTGGTTTTCGTCTGATTGCCTCTGATAACGGAGTTGTGATTGCAGCCGGCTATTGGGGAAAATTAAAAACAGTATCACAGATGATTATGTCTATTCTATTGATTATCCATATAGAACATCCGGTTTATCAGATAGTAGAACAAATATTTATTTATTTGTCCTTATTATTAACGGTTATTTCACTTGTAGATTATTTATATAAAAATAAACAGGTACTGAGTACAAAAAATCAGAAATAACAGTTAATTGTGAGAATACAGGGAAAGGAGATACGTGCATCTGCCCTTTCTTTATAATAATATGATTTGGGCAGTATCGTAAGTTACTACGATATGCATGAAAGTTGATATGATTGTAGAATTAATTAGTGTTGGAACGGAACTTTTGATGGGGAATATTATAAATACAAATGCGGCATATCTATCACAAAAATGTGCAGGACTTGGTCTTTCTCTTTATACACAGACTGTTGTCGGCGATAATGAAAAGCGTTTGCGTACAGCGTTAGAATGTGCCTTGGAACGTTCAGATATCGTTATTTTAACAGGCGGATTAGGTCCTACAAAAGATGATTTAACGAAAGAGGTTGTGGCTTCTACTTTGGAGAAACAATTGATTTGTGATGCCAGAACAAAAGAAAGAATCGTTTCGTATTTTGATGGAAGAGAAGACAGGCAGGTTATAACAGAAAATAATTGGAAGCAGGCAGATGTAATAGAAGGTGCCAGAATTTTAGATAATGACAATGGAACAGCGCCTGGATTTATTGTTGAAACAGAGGATGATAAACATGTTATATTAATGCCGGGACCTCCAAATGAAATGAATCCAATGTTTGATAAATATGTCGTTCCATATCTTTTGAACTTAACGAGCCAAGTGTTATATTCTGAGATGGTGAAGGTATGTGGAATTGGCGAGAGCAGGGCAGAAACGATGATATTGGATTTAATTGAAAAACAGAGTAATCCAACCATTGCACCTTATGCAAAAACTTCAGAAGTTCATTTTCGCATCACAGCAAGTGGCACAAGTTTAGAAGAAGCAAAAAAATTAGTGAAACCAGTTGTAAGAGAGCTAAGAGAACGATTTGGAGATTCTATTTATACAACAAATGAACAGGAAACATTAGAGGAAAAGGTTGTAAGTATGTTGCTTGAAAGAAATATGACAATTACAACTGCGGAGTCTTTGACTGGAGGATTACTTGCAGGAAAACTTGTTAATGTTCCGGGTGCATCTGCCGTATTTGATGAAGGACTGATTACCTATTCTAACCGTGCAAAACAAAAACAGCTTCATGTGTCGAAAGAAACACTCAAAACTTATGGTGCTGTTAGTGAACAGACTGCTTATGAAATGGCAAAAGGAGCATTGGAAGTTACACAGTCAGATGTTTCAATTGCTGTGACTGGTCTTGCCGGACCAGATGGGGGAACAGATGAAAAGCCAATTGGACTTGTATATATTGGCTGCTGTGTTGATGGAAATGTGACGGTAGAAAAGTATAATTTTAAAGGAAACAGACAAAAAATCAGGGATAATACAGTAATTATGGCATTAGATTTAGTAAGACGTTGTATTTTATAAAAAGAGGGTAAAAAATTTCTTTGCATTGTTAAAAAAAGAAAATTTTTACCATAGATTTGACATAAGTTTGTTCTATGGTAGGCGTAAAGAATGCAAAGGAGTGATAAAGTGAAAATAAAAAATAAGAAAATAGGCATTGTATTTTTTCTTTTGGTGTTTTGTTTTATGCTGACAGCATGTGATAATAAAGAAACAAATGTAGAAACGGAAAAAATAGAGCCAGCCAAAACAGAGGAATCTCAAAATTCGTCTGATCATAAAACAAAAGAAGATGAAAAAGAAGCCAATCCTACAGAAAAGCCAGAGGTTACAAAAACTCCGGAAGAGGAAGGAAAAAGCATTACTATTTATAGCATCAATGACGAGTCTTTGGAAAGTGAACAGACTAAAGTTCAGATAAAGGGAGAAATTACAGCAAAAGTAATTGTTGATGCTGTAGTAAAAGCGTTTGAAGAACATTCCCTAGAAATAGGAATTGATTCTGTAGAGCAGGAAGGAGCTAATGTTGTAGTAAGCTTTTTGTATAGCAAAGCACCATTATCCCAAGTTGGTTCAACTGTAGAAGAAACGATATTAAATAGTGTTGCCGACAGCTTAATTGATAATCTTCCGGATTGCAAAGGAGTTATTTTCAGGGCAGAAGGTGGGGCATATGAAAGTGGTCATTTTGCATTTGGAAAAGATGAATTATATGTGAAAGAATAACAGACTATCTCAAGGTGGTACAAGTAGAGCTACCTTGAGATAATTTAGTTTTATTACTGAGAATCATTTGAAACAAATTTTTAACAAGAGCGATAAAAAAAGGAATAGAAACAGAGAGGATATAAGATGAGTAAAGTAATTGTAGTAGGTGGTGGGGCAGCAGGAATGATGGCTGCAATTTTTGCTGCTCGAAATGGAAATGATGTATCAATTTATGAAAAAAATGAAAAACTAGGGAAAAAACTGTTTATAACAGGAAAGGGACGATGCAATATTACAAATGCAGCTGATATGGATATTCTATTTGACAGTGTTATGTCAAATAGAAAATTTTTGTATAGTGCATTTTATAGCTTTACGAACCAGGATGTAATTGAATTTTTTGAACAGTTAGGATGTAAGACGAAAGTGGAACGGGGAAATCGTGTATTTCCGGTGTCGGATAAATCATCCGATGTCATAGGGGCGATGAAGCGGGAATTGAATCGGCTTGGAGTTGCTATTCAATTAAATTGTCAAGTGGAACGGATTGTTGTAGAAAATGGAAAAGCAGAAGGAATTTATATAAAAGGAAAAAAAGAAAAAATTTGTTGTGATAAACTCATCATTGCAACAGGTGGTCTATCCTATCCAACAACGGGTTCTACCGGAGACGGATATCGCTTTGCAGAGGCAATCGGACATACAATTACAGAGCTTTCTCCTTCTTTAGTTCCATTTGAAATCAAAGAGCCCTATGTAAAGGAACTTCAGGGGTTATCTCTTAGAAATGTAAATTTAACAGTAAAAGCCGGTGTGAAAGAGATTTATCACGAATTTGGTGAGATGTTATTTACTCATTATGGAGTGAGTGGTCCTGTTGTATTAAGTGCAAGTCCGTATGTAGTTCCGTATATTGGGAAGAAAGAATTGACAATTGCTGTCGATTTGAAACCAGCATTAACAGAAGAACAGTTAGATGCAAGAATTTTAAGAGATTTTGAACAGGTGAAAAATAAACAATATAAAAATTCTTTAGATCAATTATTGCCAAGAAAGATGATTCCTGTTATCATTTCACTTAGTGAAATTGATCCTGAAAAAAAGGTAAATTTCATTACGAAAGAGGAAAGAAGGAAGTTAGTTTCGCAAATGAAACATTTTGAATTCCATGTGAAGGGAATTAGAGATTATAAAGAAGCCATTATCACAAAAGGTGGAATTAAAGTAAAAGAAATTGACCCTGGTACAATGGAATCCAAGAAAGCTTCTGGTGTTTATTTTGTCGGAGAAGTTTTAGATTTGGATGCATTGACAGGAGGATTTAATTTGCAAATTGCCTGGTCTACTGCATTTTTGGCAGGGAATGCGGTATAAGCATGGATTGGGTCAGATTTAAGAAAAAGGAGAAAAGAGAATGAGTTATAGTATTGCTATTGATGGACCTGCGGGAGCAGGAAAAAGTACGATTGCGAAAAAGATTGCAAAAAAATTGAATTTTATTTATGTTGATACGGGTGCGATGTATCGTGCAATGGCACTTTTTATGATTCAAAAGCAGGTAGATAGAGAAGCTGAAGAATTGATTGGAACAATCTGTAAAGAGGCAGATATCACAATTGTATATGAAAATGGAGAACAACAAGTAATTTTAAATGGCTCTAATGTTACAAAGCTTCTTCGGACAGAAGAGGCGGGAAAAATGGCTTCTTTTGTCGCAAAAAATAAGAATGTCCGGAAAAAATTAGTTGATTTACAGCAAAAAATGGCAAAAACAACGGATGTTATAATGGATGGAAGAGATATTGGAACCTGTGTTCTTCCAGAGGCAGATGTAAAAATCTATCTTACGGCAAGTTCAAAGGAACGAGCATTAAGACGTTATAAAGAACTGGTAGAAAAAGGTGTTACTTGTGATTTAGATGAAATTGAAAAGGATATTATCGCAAGAGATGAGCAAGATATGAATAGAGAAGTATCACCGTTAAAAAAAGCGGAAGATGCAATTCTTGTAGATTCCTCCAACATGACGATTGATGAGGTTGTTGAACGGATTATTGATATTTTTCGCAAGAAGATGAAATAAAGAAGAATAAAATGGAAAAGAAAAAGAACAGGAGAAGTCGATAGAGAATGGAAGTGACTTTGGCAAAAAGTGCAGGTTTTTGTTTCGGAGTAAAGCGTGCAGTGGATACTGTTTATAAAGAAATTAGGAAGAATAGACCAGTCTATACTTATGGTCCAATTATTCATAATGATGAAGTCGTAAAAGATTTAGAAAAAAAAGGTGTAAAAGTTATCAAGAGTTTAGAAGAAATAGACGATATACCAAAAGGGACAATTATTATCCGCTCTCACGGGGTATCAAAAAAAGAATATGATACAATTTTGGCAAAAGGATTTGAAATTGTAGATGCAACATGTCCTTTTGTTAAAAAAATTCATAATAGCGTCTTAAAAGAGAGCAAAGAAGGAAAAGAAATTGTCATAATTGGTAATGCCAATCATCCGGAAGTTCAAGGAATTAAAGGGTGGAGCGATAGTAACTGCACTGTAATCGAAACAGAGGAAGAAGCTTTAAAATATAGTATTTCAAATAACAAGAAAGTTTGTATTGTTGCACAAACGACATTTAATTACAAGAAATTTAAAGATTTAGTTGAAATTATTTCAAAAAAGGGTTATGATATACTTGCTTTAAATACAATTTGTAACGCTACAGAAGAGCGTCAGACAGAAGCAAGAGAACTTGCTAAGGTTTCGGATGCAATGATTGTGATAGGTGGTAAACAGAGTTCGAATACACAGAAGCTTGTAGAGATATGTAAAAGTGAATGTGACGATACTTATTATATACAGACACTCGTTGACCTAGATTTAGAAAAGTTGAAATCGTTTCGTAGCGTAGGTATTACCGCAGGGGCATCGACCCCAAATAATATTATCAAGGAGGTCCAAATAGCATGTCAGAAATGAGTTTTGAACAGTTATTGGAAGAATCATTAGTAACAATTCATAATGGAGAGGTAGTAAAGGGCACGGTAATCGGTGTTAAAGAAGACGAAATCATCCTAAATATAGGTTACAAAGCCGATGGTATCATTACTAGAAATGAATACACCAATGCACCTAATGTGGATTTAACAACTATGGTTCAAATTGGAGATGAAATGGAAGCTAAAGTACTTAAAGTAAATGATGGAGAAGGACAAGTTCTTCTTACTTATAAGAGATTAGCTGCTGAAAAAGGAAATAAGAGATTAGAAGAAGCATTTAATAATAAAGAAGTATTAAAAGCTTCTGTAGCTGCTGTATTAGATGGTGGTTTAAGTGTTGTAGTTGACGAAGCAAGAGTATTTATACCAGCCAGCTTAGTTTCCGACACATATGAAAAAGATTTATCAAAATATAAAGATCAGGAAATCGAATTTGTAATTAGTGAATTCAATCCAAAGAGAAGAAGAATTATCGGTGACCGTAAGCAATTATTAGTTGCTAAAAAACAAGAATTACAGAAAGAATTATTTGCAAAAATCAAAGTTGGCGATACTGTAGAAGGTACTGTTAAAAATGTTACAGACTTTGGTGCGTTTATTGATTTAGGCGGTGTAGATGGTTTATTACACATTTCTGAAATGTCTTGGGGTCGTGTTGATAATCCAAAGAAAATTTTCAAAGTTGGTGATGAATTAAAAGTTCTCATTAAAGATATCCAGGGAGAAAAAATTGCACTTAGCTTAAAATTTGCAGATCAGAACCCTTGGTTAACTGCTTCTGAAAAATATGCAGTTGATACTGTAGTAACGGGTAAAGTTGCTCGTATGACAGATTTTGGTGCATTTGTAGAATTAGAGCCAGGTGTAGATGCTTTATTACATGTTTCCCAGATTTCCAAAGAACATGTTGAAAAACCTGCAGATGTATTGAAGGTAGGTCAGGAAATTACTGCAAAAGTTGTTGATTTTAACAACGATGAAAAGAAAATCAGTATTAGTGTAAAGGCATTGGCTGTAGAAACAGAAGCTGAAGCAACAGAAGAAGAATAAGAATCAATGATTCAATAAAGGAGTGTTTCTATGGCAATTGATTATGAAGGTTTCAAAGGACAAGTATTTCAACTGACAAAAATTGATTTGAATGCTTACAAAGAACGCCAGATGAAGCGTAGAATTGATGCATTAATCAGTAAGCGTGGTGTAAAAAACTATGATGATTATGTAAAGCTTCTTCGCTCGGATAAGGTGGCATTTGAGGAATTTGTCAATTATCTTACAATCAATGTTTCTGAATTTTATCGAAATCCGGAACAATGGACATTATTGGAGCGTGAGATTTTTCCATACCTGTTCGATAAATTTGGAAAACGATTAAAAATCTGGAGTGCCGCTTGCTCAACCGGCGATGAGCCTTATTCATTGGTTATGCTATTATCGAAATTTATGCCGTTAAGCAATATTAAAGTTATTGCAACAGATATTGACAAGCAAGTATTAGATAAAGCGAGAATGGGTTTATATAATGACAAGAGTTTAAAAGCACTGCCACAGGAATTTGTAAAGGAATATTTTACAAAGATTGGAGATAAATCATATCAGATTTCAGATAAAATAAAATCATGTGTTGAATTTAAGCAGCATAATTTGTTGAAGGATTCTTATCCGACAAACTGTGATATGATTATTTGCCGTAATGTATTAATCTATTTTACAGAAGAGGCAAAAGATGATATATACAGAAAGTTTAATTCATCACTCAAAAAAGATGGAATTTTATTTGTTGGAAGTACAGAACAGATTATTCAACCACAGAACCTTGGTTATGAGTCAAAACGGTCCTTTTTCTATAAAAAAATATAAGCAGATCCCTTCGGGGGTCTGCTTTTTTGACTTCTTACAAAATTATAAAAATTTTCAGTTGATTTTTATAAAGCTATCTAGTATATTATGTAAGTAGATATAACTTATCATAGAAAAGAAGATGGGAGATAACATGCAGGGTTTAGTTAAAGTTGCAGTTGATGCAATGGGCGGCGATAATGCACCTGAAGAGATTGTTAAAGGTGCAGTAGAAGCTGTTTGCGAAAGTAAACAGATAAAAGTATTTCTTGTTGGGAAAGAAGCGGCTATCCGCTCAGAATTAGAAAAGTATTCTTTTGACAAGGAAAGAATTGAAGTTGTAAATGCAGATGATGTAATTACGAATGATGAAGCTCCTGTAATGGCAATCCGAAGAAAGAAAGAATCCTCTATTGTTGTGGCAATGAATCTTGTAAAGCAAAGAGAAGCCGATGCTTTTGTTTCAGCAGGAAGCACAGGTGCAATTTTAGTAGGAGGGCAATTGATTGTCGGAAGAATAAAAGGTATAGAAAGACCACCATTAGCACCATTAATTCCAACATTGAAAGGAGTATCCTTACTTGTTGACTGCGGTGCGAATGTAGATGCCCGTTCTTCTCATTTGGTACAATTTGCCAAAATGGGTTCGGTATATATGGAACATGTAATGGGAGTTAAAAATCCTAAAGTTGCGATTGTCAATATTGGAGCAGAAGAAGAAAAAGGAAATATGCTTGTAAAAGAAACCTATCCATTATTAAAAAATTGTAATGAGATTAACTTTATAGGAAGTATTGAAGCACGGGATATTCCAACCGGCATGGCAGATGTAATTGTTTGTGAGGCATTTGTTGGAAATGTAATTTTAAAATTGTATGAAGGATTGGGCGCTGCACTGATTTCTAAGATTAAAGGCGGCATGATGTCCTCGTTGAGGAGTAAAATAGGAGCTTTGCTTGTAAAACCTGCATTAAAGAAGACACTGAAATCATTTGATGCATCGGAATATGGAGGAGCACCAATGCTTGGATTGAATGGTCTTGTTGTAAAGACGCATGGAAGTTCAAAAAGTATTGAGGTAAAAAATTCGATTCTTCAATGTATTGCATTTAAAGAACAAGAAATAAACGAAAAAATAAAAGAAAATGTATTGAATCAAGATTAAAGAAAGGTGAGAAATATGGAATTCGAAAAATTACAGAAAATCATAAGTGAAGTATTAAATGTAGGAGAAGATGAAATTACAATGGATACTACATTTGTAGATGATTTAGGAGCAGATTCTTTGGATGTATTCCAGATTATTATGGGAATTGAAGAAGAATTTGATATTGAAATTGCAAATGATGCAGCAGAGAGTATTGTAACGGTCGGTGATGCAGTAGAGCAGATTAAGAACGCTACAAATTAAGAAAAGGAATGTTGTTTGAATAAGAAAATAAGGATTAATATCAGTCAATTAGCAAGCCTTCTAAAGCATGTTAATTGACTGTATTTTTAGGAGAATTGAGATGTCAACAAGAGGAACAGTTGCTGAATTTGAGCAGATTATAAATTATGAATTTAATAATAAATCTTTCATTCGTCAGGCACTTACCCATAGCTCTTATGCGAATGAAAAACGTATGAATAAGCTTTATAATAACGAACGCTTGGAATTTTTAGGAGATGCAGTGTTGGAACTTGTATCCAGTGAATTTTTGTATACAAATTATCCAAATATGCACGAAGGTGAGCTGACAAAGTTAAGGGCAAGTATTGTTTGTGAACCGACGTTAGCATTATGTGCGAAAGCACTTTCTTTAGGAAATTTTATTTTACTTGGAAAAGGAGAAGACGGAACAGGGGGAAGAGAAAGAGCCTCCATTCTGTCTGATGCATTAGAGTCCGTAATTGGTGCAATTTATTTAGATGGTGGTTTTACTAGTGCAAAAGAGTTTGTCCTAAAATATATCATGCGGGACATTGATAAGAAAAAGCTCTTTTATGATAGTAAGACTATCTTGCAGGAAACAGTCCAAAGTATGGGAACAGGAGAGTTATCTTATAAGTTATTGCAGGAAGAAGGTCCTGACCATAATAAAAAATTTACAGTTGCTGCTTATATTGGAGAAAAACAGTTTTCTGTCGGGGTAGGAAGGACAAAAAAAGCTGCGGAACAAGAGGCAGCTTATAAGACACTTCTTTTTCTTAGAGGACAGAGTTCTGATTGAGAAGTGTTTTAAAAAGTAACGAGAAAGAATAGGAGTTAGAATGTATCTTAAAAGCATTGAAGTACAGGGCTTTAAGTCCTTTGCAAATAAACTGACATTTGAATTTCATGATGGGATTACGGCAATTGTGGGACCAAATGGAAGTGGAAAAAGTAACGTAGCAGATGCGGTTCGCTGGGTTCTTGGTGAACAGAGTGCAAAACAGCTTCGTGGTTCAAAAATGGAGGATGTTATTTTTTCAGGAACAGAAACACGAAAACCACAGAGTTATGCCTATGTTGCAATTACACTGGATAATTCAGATCACAAGTTAGCAACTTCATATGAAGAAGTAACCGTTGCAAGACGAGTGTACCGTTCTGGTGAAAGTGAATACTTAATGAATGGAAGCAATTGCCGTCTAAAGGATGTCCAAGAGTTATTTTTAGACACAGGTATTGGTAAAGAGGGATATTCTATTATTGGACAGGGACAGATTGATAAAATTCTAAGTGGAAAACCAGAAGATCGCCGGGAATTGTTTGATGAAGCTGCTGGTATTGTGAAATTTAAAAAAAGAAAAGCAACAGCAGAAAAAAATTTGGATTCAGAGCGGCAGAATTTATGTCGTATTAATGATATTTTATCAGAAATCGAAACACAGGTTGGTCCGCTGGAACAGCAATCAAAAGTTGCAAAGGAATATTTGGCATTAAAAGAAGAACTGAAAACATTGGATGTTTCAATGTTTTTAATGGAATATGATAAAAATCATGATGAATTAAAAGCGGTTAATGAGAAATTAAAAATTGCAGAACAGCAATTAGGAGAAAAAAAAGCAACGTACGAAAGTACAAAAGATGAGTATGAAAAATTAGAAAAGTCTTTAGAAGAAAAAAATGTACGACTCGAAGAACATACAACTTTGCAAAATGAATCACGTCTTCAAAAAGAAAAACTAGAAGGTGATATAAAAGTATTAAGAGAGCAGATTATTGCAACAAGGCAAAACCGCACTCATTATAAGGAGCGTGTTGCTTCTTCCGAACAGTTTTTGACAGCCAAAAGAAATGAACTGAAAGAATTAGAAAAAAAGAAATTTGATTTGCAAGAAGAGTCTGATCGGATTACAAAAGAGCAAAAAAAAGCAGAGAAAGAATTGCAAGAGATTTTAAGCCGGATGGAGGCGTATACAGAAGAACTTGAAAGCTATAATAAAGCAAGGTATCAGGCTTTGCATGAAGATACTGATGTAAAGACAAATCTTCAAAAATATCAGACTATGCTGGAACAGGTAAATATTAAAAAGGCAGAACTTGTAAAGAGAATTTTAAAAAATAAAAGTGATGAAGCAGGATTTGATGAAGAAATTTTGAATGAAAGAAAGAAATTGGAAGAACTTTCAGAAAAGCTTCAGTTATTTGAACAAGAAAAAAAAGAAAAACTTCGAGATGTCTCGAAAGTGGAAAGTCAGATTTTGTCAAAACGAAAAGAAGAAAGCCAGTTTTCTCAGGAATATATGCGAGAGAAATCCCGTTTGGAATCATTGAAAAATATGACAGAGCGTTACGATGGTTATGGTCAGAGTATCCGAAGAGTAATGGAACAAAAAGACCATAAACCAGGAATTGTCGGTGTTGTCGCAGATATTATTAAAGTTCCAAAAGAGTATGAGGTTGCGATTGAAATTGCTTTAGGCGGAAGTATTCAAAATATTGTTACAGAAGATGAGAATACCGCAAAAAGCCTGATTCAATTTTTAAAACAGAATAAGTATGGGCGTGCTACTTTTCTTCCATTGACGGCAATTTCCGGTCGTGGGGGATTCTTGCATAGAGAAGCACTTAAGGAAACTGGTGTTGTTGGAGTTGCAAGTGAGCTTGTAAAGGCAGAACAACGATTTGCAAGTCTGTTAGAATATCTTTTGGGGCGGGTTTTGATTGTTGACCATATTGATCATGCCATTTCGATTGCTAAAAAATATAAGCAGTCTATCCGAATTGTCACGTTAGAGGGAGAACAGATTAACCCTGGAGGGGCAATGTCAGGAGGAGCATTTAAAAATTCAAGTAATTTGCTTGGAAGACGGCGGGAAATGGAGGATATGGAAAAGCAAATCCTTTCTCACGAAACTAGTTTAGTAGAAATCCGAAAGAACATTGAAAACGAGAGTGAAAGAAAACAAAAACTGGAAAAGGATATTGAGCAGCTAAAGGAAACAATTCAAACAATTTCCCTTGAACAATATTCTGCTAAAATGAAATACCAGCAGGCAAAGAAACAAAAAGAGGAAAATGAATCTATTCTTCATACAATACAATCAGATTCTATACAGATTGAGAAACAAATAACAGAACTTAAAAGTCATATTTTTTCTTTATCAAAAGAGTTAGAGGAAAAATCATCAAAAGACAAGGAATTAGAAGAAAAGGCTTCTAAGCTTGGAAATCAGTTAGAACAGGCAAAACAGGAAGAAATAAATAAAAGAAATGAAGTTGAAAAAATTCGTTTATCTCAGTCTTCAGCCGGACAACAAAATCAATTTTTATTGGAAAATCAGATTCGTATTCAAGAAGAAATCAGGCAAAAAGAGCAGGAATTAGAAGAACTAAAGACTGGTATGGCAGAAGGCGAAAAACAGGTTAAGGAGAAAGAGGATGCGATTGTTTCTGTTAAAAATAGGATTTTAGAATGTGAAAAAGAACTGGAAGAAATGGAACAGGCAATTCTTTCAATCAGACAGGAAAAAGAACTTATTGAAAAAAATCATAAAGGATTTTTTGCGAAAAGAGAAGAACTGTCTGAGCATATGAATGACTTGGACAAAGAATGTTTTCGTTTGACGAGCCAAAAAGAAAAGATTTCGGAACAGATAGAGAATCAAATGAATTATATGTGGGAGGAATATGAACTTACTTATAATAGTGCAAGAGAGCTATATGTAAAAACAGAGGAAACACTTTCTTCGATTAAAAAGTCAATTGGTGAGTTAAAAGTTAAAATTCGACGTTTAGGCGATGTAAATGTAAATGCAATTGAAGACTACCGAAATTTATCTGAGCGTTATACTTTGCTTGGGACGCAGAGAGATGATTTAATAGAGGCGGAAGAAGCTTTATTAGGGATTATAAAAGAGTTAGATGAAGAAATGCGAAAGCAGTTTTCTTCTAAATTTAAAGATATCCAAATACAATTTGATAAGGTATTTAAAGAATTGTTTGGTGGCGGAAAAGGAACATTAGAGTTAATGGAAGAAGAAGACATTTTGGAAGCCGGAATTCGAATTATTGCTCAGCCACCGGGGAAAAAACTCCAGAACATGATGCAGTTATCAGGTGGAGAAAAAGCACTTACTGCAATTTCACTTTTATTTGCAATTCAGAATCTAAAGCCATCACCATTTTGTCTGTTAGATGAGATTGAAGCAGCACTTGATGATTCGAATGTAGGAAGGTATGCGCAGTATTTACATAAACTTACAAAAGATACTCAGTTCATTGTTATTACCCATAGAAGAGGTACAATGGCAGCGGCAGATATTTTATATGGTATTACGATGCAGGAGAAAGGCGTATCAACCTTGGTATCTGTCAGTTTATTAGAAGAAGAACTAGAAAAGTAGGAGGCGATTATATGGGCGAAAAGAAAGGATTTTTTCGTAAGTTAGTATCTGGATTGTCTAAAACAAGAGACAATATTATATCAGGAATTGATAGCATTTTTACCGGATCTTCTAATATTGATGAAGATTTTTATGAAGAGCTGGAAGAATTATTGATTATGGCAGATTTGGGAATCAATACAACAACAGCAATTTTGGAAGATTTAAAACAAAAAGTAAAAGAATTAAAGATTAAAGAACCAAAAGAATGTAAAGACTTATTAATTTCCAGCATTAAGGGGCAGATGGAAGTAAAAGAAAGTCAGTATGAATTTGAGGATAAAAAATCGGTTGTATTATTGATTGGTGTCAATGGTGTAGGAAAAACTACTTCGGTAGGAAAATTAGCAGGTCAGTTAAAAGATAAAGGAAAAAAAGTAATGGTTGCAGCTGCAGATACATTTCGTGCCGGCGCAATTGAACAGCTTACAGAGTGGGCACATCGTGCCGGTGTAGACATTATTGCACAACAAGAGGGTTCTGACCCGGCAGCTGTTGTCTATGATGCAGTTATGGCAGCCAAATCAAGAAATACTGACATTTTAATTTGTGATACAGCAGGGCGTCTTCACAATAAGAAAAATTTGATGGAGGAACTGCGTAAAATTAATCGGATTATAGATAAAGAATACCCAGAAGCATATAGAGAAACATTGGTTGTCTTAGATGGAACAACAGGTCAAAATGCTTTAGCTCAGGCAAAGCAGTTTAATGAAGTCGCAGAGATTACCGGTATCGTCCTAACAAAATTGGACGGTACAGCTAAGGGCGGTATTGCGATTGCGATTCAATCAGAGCTTGGAATTCCGGTAAAATATATAGGAATAGGAGAGAGCATTGATGATTTACAAAAATTCAATGCAGATGATTTTGTAAACGCACTTTTTGATGAAGGGGAGTAAATGCTATGATGACATTAGAAAAATTTGAAGAGGCCTGTGAACAGGTAAAAAAAGTAACATTGAAAACAAGTCTGGTATATAGTGAATATTTTTCTACTGTATGTGGAAATAAAGTATATTTTAAACCGGAAAATATGCAGTATACAGGTGCATATAAAGTAAGGGGTGCTTACTATAAGATAAGTACATTGTCCGAGGAAGACAGAAAAAAAGGATTAATAACAGCTTCAGCTGGAAATCATGCTCAGGGAGTTGCTTATGCAGCTAAGATTTATGGTGTTAAGGCGGTTATTGTTATGCCAACAACGACACCTTTAATTAAAGTAAACCGTACAAAAAGTTATGGAGCAGAAGTTGTATTGCATGGTGATGTCTATGACGAAGCATGTGAGTATGCATTAGAACTTGCAAAAGAAAAAGGTTATACGTTTATCCATCCATTTGATGATGAAGATGTTGCAACTGGTCAGGGAACCATTGCAATGGAAATATTTAAAGAACTTCCAACAGTAGACATGATATTAGTTCCGATTGGCGGAGGCGGTCTTGCTTCTGGTGTATCTACACTGGCGAAACTTTTAAATCCTAATATTAAAGTAATCGGTGTGGAACCTGCCAGTGCTAATTGTATGCAGGAGTCTTTAAAAGCCGGAAAAGTAGTATCTCTTAATACAGTGGAAACAATTGCAGATGGAACTGCAGTAAAGACACCCGGAACGAATATTTTTCCATATATTCAGAAAAACATCGACGATATTATTACGGTTGCAGATGATGAATTAATCGTAACCTTTTTAGATATGATGGAAAATCATAAAATGATAGTTGAAAATTCAGGACTTCTTACAGTTGCAGCGTTAAGACATTTAGATTGCAAAAATAAAAAAGTTGTATCTGTTTTAAGTGGTGGAAACATGGATGTAATTACAATTTCTTCTGTTGTTCAGCACGGATTAATTGCAAGAGGAAGAATTTTTACTGTGTCAGTGT
Organism: Velocimicrobium porci; assembly: GCF_009696045.1. Taxonomy (GTDB): domain Bacteria; phylum Bacillota; class Clostridia; order Lachnospirales; family Lachnospiraceae; genus Velocimicrobium; species Velocimicrobium porci. Next base: position 102,224 of record NZ_VUMT01000006.1, read on the forward strand.
TGTTACCAGACCGACCAGGCGAGCTTGTAAATGTAGCTAATGTCATCGCAAAGGCAAAGGGAAATGTGATTCGCTTAGATCATAACCAATTTGTCAGTATAAACCGAAATGCTGCCGTAAAATTAACGATTACGATGGAAGCATTTGGACATGAACATAAAAATGAGATTATTGCGGCTCTTCGAAAAAAAGGTTATAATCCGACAATTCAGCAGCCGGTATTATAAAAGAACAGGCAGATTTCAAATCTGCCTGTTCTTTTGCAATTTACGAAAAAATATACATTAATAAATATATTATGTTTGAAAAAAGGAAAAGAAATATAAAAAAGTTCAAAAATAAAATATATCAATTGAAAATTGTGAAGAAATGTAGTACAATTTTAGTAAATAAAATGAAAAGTCCAGAATGGAGGATATAATATGGCAAGTAAAAAGAAGCTTACTCAATCGAAAAAAAACAAATTATTAGGAAGAGCATGCATTATACTTCTTACCTTGACATTTATGGAACTTATTGTAGCATTTTTAATTAATATAAGCACAAAAAATGTTCTTAAGAACCAGTATGATGTTGTTAATTATGCGATTCAGCTTCGGGATGCTTCAAAATATCTTACATCTGAAGTTAGGGGCTTTGCTTCAACGGGCGACGAAGAACACTATAATAATTATTATAATGAAATAAATAACGAGAAAAATAGAGATAAGGCGATTGCAGGAATGGAAGCGATTGGAATTAGTTCAGATGAAAAAGAACAAATAAATGAAATTCTTACAATGTCAAATCAGTTGGTTCCTCTTGAGGAAGAAGCAATGGCATATGCCAAGGAAGGTAATTTAGAAAAAGCAATTGAGTATGTTTATGGCGAAGAATATAATGCTGGAATTCGTGAAATTTCTGATAAAACGGATGCTTTTATTGCAAATTTAGACAAACGCCTGACTAAAAAAGAACAGACTAAAGTGGTTGAAAGTGTGATAGCAGAGGCATTGGCGTTTATAGCATTGGTGCTGATAATAAGGAACGTACTAAAATATCGAAAGTTTGTATCACATGAGTTGCTTTCTCCTATGTTTAAAATTGAAGAGCAGATGAAAGAGATTGCATCTGGAAATTTGTCCGCTGATTTTGTTTTGGAGGAGGATGAAACAGAAATAGGAAGCTTAATTGGTTCTATTCATAAAATGAAACAGTTTTTAAAATTTGCGATTTCAGATTTATCCCAGTGTCTGGATGAATTGGCAAAAGGTAACTTAGATTTTAAAGTATCAGAAGGGTATGTAGGTGAGTTTATAGCGATTCAGGAGTCCCTGCATTCAATTTTAGATAATATGAATGAAGCTTTTAGTACAATTTTAAAAACTGCTCAAAATGTGGCAGCCGGTTCGGATCAATTAGCGGTGGTGGCACAGAATTTGGCAGAAGATAATACAAGACAATCGGATGAAATGGATACAATTATAAAAGCTGTTTTTGAAATTCGAGATCAAGTAGAAAGGAATGCAGAACAGGCAGAAAAATCCGCAAAGATTGCCAACGAGGCAGGTGCAAGTCTTCAACAAAGCAGTGAAAAAATGGGAAAATTGAAAGAAGCAATTAATCAAATTCAAGTATCAGCCGAGAAAATAGGAACCATTACCCAGACAATAAATGATATTGCAGCTCAGACCAATTTACTTTCTTTAAATGCCGCGATCGAGGCTGCCAGAGCAGGTGAGGCTGGAAAAGGATTTGCAGTAGTAGCGGATGAGGTTAAAAATCTTGCATCCGATTCTTCGGAAGCGGTTCAGGATACAGATAAGTTGATTGATGAAGCGATTCAGACGGTTAGGGATGGAACGATATTAGCAGATGATACGATGGAAGCGATTAACCAAGTTATGGTGGAAGCAGGAAATACCGTAAAATTAATGGAAGAAGTTTCTATTTCCATGGACAAACAAGTTCGTACTTTTGAAACGATTACAGAAAGCATTAATCAGGTTGCTGATTTAATTCAGAGTGGTTCTGCGGTAGCTGAAGAAACAGCTGCATCAAGTCAGGAACAGTCAGCAAGTGTTGAAGCTCTAAATGAAATGTTAAGACGTTTTCAGTTAAAGGAAAGAAAATAGAACGAGTTTTATGAGAATAAATAAAAAAGTATTGTAGAATATTAAAATTGTATTGGATGATTCCTATATTTTTGAATTAGGAAAAATTTAATCCGAACTTTTTAGCCTATAATACTTTTTTATTATTTATTAGAAATGAAAAAATTTGTGATTTTTACTAGAAATAAAAGTGATAATTTAACAAAGTGCTAATTTACCATAGACAAAAATCCTGTTATACTAGAAAGGCAGTTAGTTAGGTAGAATGTAAAACGAAAATAGGTGTTGAAGAATTATCTTTGAAAAGACCGTTGACAAAATATAAAATATGTATTAATATGATGAAAGAACATTTGTTCAGTATATAATTAAGAGGAGAAGTAATATGATAAAAGATGAAAATAAATTGAAGGCACTTGAATCTGCCTTATCCCAAATTGAAAAACAATATGGAAAAGGTTCTGTTATGAAGCTGGGAGAGAACCGCAGCAATATGAATATAGAAACGGTTCCAACAGGCTCAATTAGTTTAGATATTGCGCTTGGACTTGGAGGAATACCAAAAGGAAGAATTATTGAGGTGTATGGTCCGGAATCAAGTGGTAAGACAACAGTGGCGTTACATATGATAGCTGAAGTACAGAAAAGAGGAGGAATTGCCGGATTTATTGATGCTGAACATGCACTTGATCCGGTTTACGCAAAGAATATTGGCGTTGATATTGATAATTTATATATTTCCCAGCCGGATTGTGGAGAGCAGGCACTTGAGATTACAGAAACTATGGTTCGTTCCGGTGCAATTGATATTATAATTGTAGACTCTGTTGCAGCTTTAGTACCAAAAGCAGAAATTGATGGAGACATGGGGGATAGCCATGTTGGATTACAGGCACGTTTAATGTCTCAGGCACTTAGAAAATTAACTTCTGTTATTAGTAAATCCCATTGTGTTGTAATTTTTATTAACCAGCTTCGTGAAAAAGTGGGCGTTATGTTTGGAAATCCCGAAACAACGACGGGTGGTCGTGCACTTAAGTTTTATTCATCGATTCGTTTAGATGTACGTAGAATTGAAGCATTAAAGCAGGGAGGAGAAATTATTGGTAACCGGACAAGAATTAAAGTTGTAAAGAATAAAATTGCTCCTCCATTTAAGGAAGCCGAGTTTGATATTATGTTCGGACAGGGTATTTCAAGAGAAGGGGATGTTCTTGATTTAGCTGCGAATGAAGGAATTATAATAAAAAGTGGTTCATGGTATGCGTATAATGATGCAAAGATTGGTCAGGGAAGAGAAAATGCGAAAACATACTTAAAAGAAAATCCGACTGTTTTTGCTGAAGTAGAACAAAAAGTAAGAGAAAAATATGGTTTACTTGATAATGAGGGAAAAGATGATGAAAAAACAAAAGAGAAGACTCAGAAGGAATTAAACTGATAAACAAAACTTATAAAAAGTTGTGAACAGGTGTTAATTTTTATAACTTTTAAATTAAGTTATGAATATAAAACTTAATTTAGCCAGGATTTTGCGATTGGGTGAAGACGGTGGTGAAAAAGATGATAAAAACCATTCGAATCATGTTGCTACCAAACCAATCTTCGTCAAAACTATTTGCATCAGACAACATCTGAAATCATAAAACGAGAACCAAGTTTTATATGTATGGAAGAATATTCCGATAATTCTTGCAGATAGATTCTTTCCAAGTTCTAAACTATGTAGTTGTTGCGGAAATATCAAGAAAGATTTAAAGTTATCAGACCGTATTTACAAATGTGAATGTGGAAATGTAATGGATCGAGATGCTCAAGCCGCTATCAATTTGAAAAGATATGGAGAAAATGGTTTGAAACAATCTGTAGCATAACACGTTCAAATTATTACAGATCTGTACGGATACGTTAGTTCGGAATTTACGCCTATGGAGTGTACAAGAACTTGTGAGTAGTATCTGGATTTATTCAGTACAAAAGCATACACATTGAAGTAGGAATGAAACATAAAAGTTTATAACTTTTTATAAGTTTTCAGTAACGGAACAAGATTCAAAAGGGTTAGAATAATAATTTATGGAGCAGGTTATAACAAGTTTAGAGTATGTAGAAAAAAAGAAAGTAAGAGTCTATATTAATGATGAATTTGCGTTTCCTTTGTATCAGAGTGAGATTAAAAAGTACAGTATAGAAGAGGGGCAGTTCATTGAACAGGAACGATATAATAAAATTATGGAGGAAATAATTTTTCGAAGAGCAAAGCAAAAAGCAATGAATCTTTTAAAACGAATGGATCGAACAGAGCAGGAGCTTCGAACAAAGCTAAGGCAGGCAGAATATCCGTCTGCTGCAGTAGAAACGGCAATAGAGTATGTAAAATCATATCATTATATTGACGATCTCCGCTATGCTGAAAACTATATCCGATATAAAAAAGGAACAAAAAGTATTCGAATGATTGAGATGGAATTAAGACAAAAAGGGATTGATAAAGAAAGCATTCGCTCTGCATTGGAAGAAGAAACAATCAGTGATGATGAGGCATTAAAGAAAGCAATTCGAAAAAAAGCAAAAAATTGGGATACAATGTCTTATCTGGAAAAAAGAAAAGTTTTTGCATATTTATATCGAAAAGGATTTAAAGAAGAAGATATTCGTAAATATTTAGAATTTTAAAAGAGATTTGGGTATTTGTCGTGTTTTTTAATTTAGTTTACTTGACATGGGAGTAAAAAAAGTATAAAATTTAAGTGTTGTATTTTTGTACAATGAAAATTAAATAAGGAGGTGCTCCTGTGCTACTAGTAAAATGGGCAGTAATCACTCTCGTTTTAGTCGCAATCGCTGCTTTCATTGCATGGAAATCTGCCATTTCTTATCGAATTAAAGTTGTTGAACAAAAGATAGGAAGTGCGGAAGAAAAAGCCAGAGAGATAATAGATGAGGCATTAAAGACGGCGGAGACGAAAAAAAGAGAAGCACTTCTCGAAGCAAAAGAAGAGTCACTAAAGACAAAGAATGAGCTAGAGAAGGAAACTAGAGAACGCAGAAGTGAATTACAGCGTTATGAAAAGCGGGTTCTAACTAAAGAAGAAACTTTAGATAGAAAAACTGAAGCACTTGAAAAGAAAGAGGCCAAGCTATCTGTGAAAGAAGCTGAGGTTGAACGGATAAAAGAGCGCGTTCAAACATTAGAAGGTCAACGAGTAACAGAATTAGAAAGAATCTCTGGACTTACCTCCGAACAAGCAAAAGATTATCTTTTAAAAACTGTTGAAGATGAAGTAAAGCATGAAACTGCAATGTTAGTAAAGGAACTTGAAAACAAGGCAAAAGAAGTAGCAGATAAGAAAGCAAAAGACTATGTAGTAACTGCAATTCAAAGGTGTGCAGCGGATCACGTAGCTGAAACTACAATTTCTGTTGTACAGCTTCCAAATGATGAGATGAAAGGTAGAATTATTGGTCGTGAGGGACGTAATATTCGTACTTTAGAAACTTTGACTGGTGTTGATTTGATTATTGACGATACACCGGAAGCAGTAATTTTATCAGGTTTTGATCCAATTAGAAGAGAAATTGCAAGAATTGCGTTAGAGAAATTGATTGTAGATGGTCGTATTCATCCTGCAAGGATTGAAGAAATGGTAGAAAAAGCTCAACGCGAAGTAGAAGTAATGATTCGGGAAGAAGGAGAGGCAGCAACATTAGAAGTTGGTGTTCATAATATTCATCCAGAATTAATTAAGCTTTTAGGAAGAATGAAGTTTAGAACTAGTTACGGACAGAATGCATTAAAACATTCTATTGAAGTTGCTCATTTATCTGGCTTACTTGCTGGCGAAATCGGTGTGGATGTTCGTTTAGCAAAAAGAGCAGGTTTGTTACATGACATTGGAAAATCAGTGGATCACGATATGGAAGGCTCTCATATCCAGATTGGAGTAGATTTATGTAGAAAATATAAAGAATCTCCAATCATAGTGAATGCGGTAGAAGCACACCATGGTGATGTTGAGCCGGAAACATTAATTGCGTGTATTGTACAGGCTGCAGATACGATATCAGCTGCAAGACCTGGCGCGAGACGTGAAACACTTGAAACTTATACTAACAGATTAAAACAATTAGAAGATATTACAAATGGCTTTAAAGGAGTCGATAAGTCCTTTGCAATTCAGGCAGGTAGAGAGGTTCGCGTTATGGTTGTACCAGAACAGGTTAGCGATGACGATATGATTTTGCTTGCACGTGACTTATCAAAACAAATTGAATCCGAATTAGAGTATCCAGGACAAATTAAGGTAAATGTAATTCGTGAATCCAGAGTTACTGACTATGCGAGGTAAGCTTGGTTAGTTTAGTACTTAGATTGAATAAAGTAAATAAACATTATAAAACCGCCAGATATAAATACTTTTGGCGGTTTTATTTTTTTACTGTAATATAATGATGTTGGGGTCAAAACATATTTTGACCCCTGATACCTACGGATGACTACGCACTTTGTGCTCCCGTCATCCTAAAAACATTCGAAATCCGCCCTGTTCGGTCTACTTTCTCATGTTTTTTCGGGTCTCAAAGTCATGCTTTTTCATGCTGGCATGAAAAGCATGACCTTTTGACCCTGGTATCATATAATAGTTTCATATAAATTTATGTATTTCAATCGTTACTTTTTAACAATTATAGTTCTGTTTTTTTAGAAAAAATGCTATAATAGGTAACAAATTTACTTAGGTTGTTTGTTAGGAGAGTAAGAAAGATGGATTGTAAAGAAACTCAGGCAAATATTGAGTTATTTGTAAAAGATAAATTAGATGTGAAAAAACTAAAAGAATTTTTATATCATGTAGAACAATGTGAAGAATGTATGGACGAATTGGAAGTGTATTTTACATTATATTCCGGCATGCAGATTTTGGAAAAAGATAAGGATAGTGGAATTGATTATCGGGTAGACTTAAAACGGAAACTGCGAAAAGGGGAAGAAACGCTTCGCAATTTCCGATTAAAGAAATTTCGTAAAATATTAATTTTTATTGTATTTATTCTTTTAATTGCAATCTTTTTATAGGCTTGCTATTATTAGAAAAAATGGAAAGGAACGGAACAAAAAATGGGTAAAAAATTGGTTTTAATAGATGGACATAGTATATTAAATCGGGCATTTTACGGGGTGCCGGATTTGACAAATTCAGATGGAATGCATACAAATGCGATTTATGGTTTTTTGAATATTTTATTTAAAATATTAGAGGAAGAACAGGCAGATTATCTTACGGTTGCGTTTGATTTAAAAGCTCCTACATTTCGTCATAAAATGTATAAGGAATACAAAGGTACAAGAAAACCGATGCCAGAGGAACTTCATCAACAAGTTCCTATTATGAAAGAATTATTAAATGCAATGGGGATTAAGACCGTAGAAAAAGAAGGATATGAGGCAGATGATTTATTAGGGACTCTTGCAAAAAAAGCAGAACAAGAAGGAATTTCCGTTTCTTTGGTGTCTGGTGACCGTGATTTGCTTCAATTAGCTTCTGATAAAATAAAAATTCGTATTCCGAAAACAAAGCGGGGAAAAACGGAAATCGAAGATTATAATACAAATGATGTAATTGAAAAATACCATGTGACACCGTTACAGATTATTGATTTAAAAGGTTTAATGGGAGATACCTCGGATAATATACCAGGGGTGCCGGGAATTGGTGAAAAAAGGGCTACTGCAATTATTGAAAGCTTTGGCAGTGTAGAAGAGGCATATATGCATATAGAAGAAGTAAAACCGCCAAAAGCAAGAGAATCGCTTAGAGAGCATTATGATATGGCAGTGATGAGTAAAAAATTGGCAACGATTGATACGAATGCACCAATTGAGTTTTCGTTTGAAGAGGCAAAAATTGAAGATTTTTATACAAAGGAAGCATTTGAGTTAATAAAACGTTTGGAATTTAAAAGTATTCTTTCAAAGTTTGGCAAGGATATGAGCCATAATGATAATTTGGAACAGGCATTTTCTTATATAAAAACAAAGAAAGAAGCAGAAAGATTATTTTCGGAATTAGAAGAAATGGGAAAAGCTCCTGAGTTCGGGAAAGACATGGCAGTTGGTATCCAAATTTTACAAAGGGAAAAAGATAATAATAGTAAATTTTCGATTGGTAAAGATGGGCAATATAGTTTATTTGCAGATAAGAGCGAAGCAAGCAGCATATTAGGAATTGGACTTGCATTTGGAGAAAAGGTGTTTTCAGTCTTAGCGAATGAAGAAATAAAAGAAGATTTTTTAATGAAGCAAATAGAAAAAATGGCAAAAGCAGGTTTTTCATATAGTACATTCCAGTTAAAAGAGCAGTTGAATATATTTCCCGTTACAGAAGAAAGTAAAGTTTATGATTTATCAGTTGCCGCCTATTTATTAAATCCGTTAAAAGATTCTTATTTATACGATGATATTGCAAGAGATTACCTTATGATGACGGTACCATCTTACCAGGAACTATTTGGAAAGAGGAAGATAGAAGAAGCATTTGAATCGAAAAAAGAAGAAGTATTTAATTATCTTTGTTATGAAGCTTATGTGGCTTTAAAGGCGAAGCATGTTTTATTCGAAAAGTTAGAAGAAGAGAACATGAAAGAGTTGTACGAAGAGATTGAAATGCCACTTGTGTTTACTCTTTATGATATGGAAGCCAGAGGAATTATGGTAAACAAAGAGGAGTTAAAAGAATACGGGGAACAGCTGGAAGTAAAAATTCATGAATTGGAAAAAAATATTTATGATTTGGCTGGTGAGGTGTTTAACATTAACTCTCCGAAACAGTTAGGTGTAATTTTATTCGAAAAGCTAAAATTGCCTTTTGCGAAAAAAACAAAAACAGGATATTCTACATCAGCGGATATACTGGAAAAATTAAAATGTGAAGACCCAATTGTGTCTATGATTTTAGAGTATCGTCAGCTTACAAAATTAAAATCAACTTATGCAGATGGATTGGCTGCATTTATTAGCGAATCTGACCAAAGAATCCACGGAAAATTTAATCAGACAATTACAGCAACAGGAAGGATAAGTAGTACCGAACCAAATCTTCAAAATATTCCAATTCGTATGGAATTAGGAAGACAAATCCGTAAGGTGTTTATTCCAAAGGAAGATTATGTATTTTTAGATGCTGATTATTCTCAAATTGAATTGCGTGTTTTGGCTCATATGTCAGGGGATAAAACGTTAATTAAGGCATATAAAGAAGAACAGGATATTCATAAGATTACTGCTTCCCAGGTATTCCATACTCCATTAAATGAAGTGACAGGTATTCAAAGAAGTAATGCAAAGGCGGTTAATTTTGGAATTGTTTATGGAATTAGTTCATTTGGCTTAGGTCAGGATTTGAATATTACAAGGAAAGAGGCAGAAGAATATATTAAAAAATATTTTGAAACCTATCCAAGAGTAAAAGAATTTTTAGATGAATTAGTAGAAAAAGGGAAAAAAGATGGTTATGTTGAGTCATTATTCCACCGCAGACGTCCGATTCCGGAATTAAAATCAGCAAATTATATGCAGCGTTCATTTGGAGAGCGGATTGCAATGAATTCTCCAATTCAGGGTACAGCAGCAGACATTATAAAGATTGCTATGATTCGGGTAAACAGAGAATTAAAGCAAAGAAATATGAAGTCTTCACTGTTATTACAGGTGCATGATGAGTTGCTAATCGAAACTCATAAAGAGGAAATAGATGAGGTAAAAGAGATTTTACAAAAAGAAATGTTTCACGCAGTTCATTTAGAGGTACCTATGGAAATTGATATAAATGAGGGAAAGAATTGGTATGAAGCAAAATAAAATGAAAGTAATTGGTTTGGCAGGCGGTGTTGGTACAGGAAAATCAACTGTTGCTACTCTATTAGAAAAAGAATACGCAGCTTTTGTTATTATGGCAGATAAAATTGGACATTTGGCAATGGAGCCGGGTACGGATACGTATGAAAAAATAGTTGTTTTATTTGGACAAGAAGTTTTAAATGAAGATAAAACAGTTGATCGCAAAAAAGTATCGGATCTTGTATTTTCCAATCCGGTTCTGCTTCAGCAATTAAATCAAATTATCCATCCTTTTGTCGAGCAATTTATAAAGAATGAAATCGAGCGGATCAGGAAAGCTGGAAAGTACTCCTATTTTTTTATAGAGTCTGCTATTTTAATTGAAACCGGATATCAATCGGTTTGTGATGAAATTTGGGTTGTACAGACAGAAGAACTCATTCGGAGAAAACGATTAAAACAGTCAAGAGGGTATTCGGATGAAAAAATAGATGAAATTATGGCAAAGCAAATGGGAGAGAAAGAATTGTGTTCTTATGCAGATAAAATACTAATCAACAATGGTAGTATTGAGGAGATAAAAGAGCAGCTGGAAAATTTACTAGTGTAACACAGTAAGATATGTTATAATAATTAAGTTAGAATATTGTCAATGGACGGAGGAACGGTTAAATGGAAGGAATGAAATATCCTGATGATTTAGTTTTCGGACTTGATATAGGTACGAGGAGCATTGTAGGTACAGTTGGCTATAGAGAACACTCGAGAAAATTTAAAGTAATTGCGCATGTTGTAAAAGAACATGAAACAAGAGCGATGCTAGATGGTCAGATCCATGATATTTCTAAAGTGTCAGAAACGATTGGCTGGGTAAAAAGGGAAATTGAACAAAAAATTGGAAAACGGCTGAATGATGTATGTATCGCAGCAGCCGGTCGTGTTTTACGCACCATTCAAGTGACTGCCGAATATGAGTTTCAAGAAGAAACTGTAGTGACAGATGAGCATATTTATTCTTTAAATATGCTTGGAGTGGAGAAGGCTTATGAAATTATCCGTGAACAGACGAAAAAGTCAGCAGAAGATACAAATTTTTATTGTGTCGGTTATACAGTAATACGATACTTTATGAATGATAATTTAATCATCAATTTAGAAGGGCATAAAGCAAGCAAGATTAAAACAGAGCTTTTGGCGACATTTTTACCAAATGAAGTAATTGATGGTTTATATCGTTCTGTAGAACGGGCAGGACTTTATGTGGCAAATCTTACGTTGGAGCCAATTGCTGCAATTAATGTAGCGATTCCGGAAAAATTTAGGCTGTTGAACATTGCATTGGTAGATGTTGGTGCTGGTACATCGGATATTTGTATCACAAAAGATGGAAGTATTATTGCCTATGGAATGATTCCTTTGGCGGGTGATGAACTTACAGAATTGCTTGCCCGAGAATATCTGACAGATTTTGCAATGGCAGAAAAAATTAAGACTGCCTGCAGTGAAATGGATTCGGTCGAATTCCAGGATATCATGGGTCTTACTTATCATATAGATACAAAAGAAGTTATAGAAAAGGCAATGCCTACGATAGATACGATTACAAAAAGCATAGCAGATAAAATTATTGAATTAAATGGTGGAAAGTCAGTCAGTGCTGTATTTGTTGTAGGCGGAGGTGGAAAAATCCCGGGATTTACAGATTCTTTGGCAAAACACCTCGGTATTGTAAAAGAGCGTGTTGCGCTCCGAGGCGAAGAAGTATTAAATGATATCGAATTTGTAGATGAAGAGATAAAGAAAGACCCATTGATTGTTACGCCAATTGGAATATGTTTAAATTATTATGAGCAAAAAAATAACTTTATTTTTGTCACAGTAAATGGAGAACGAATTAAGCTTTATGATAATGATCGACTGACAATTGTAGATGCTGCAATTCAGATGGGAATTCAAAATGAGTACTTGTTCCCTAGAAGAGGCAAAGAAATAAATTTTACCGTAGATGGAAAACAGCGTTTTGTCCGTGGCAGTGTAGGAGAAGCAGCAGTTGTTACTTTAAATGGTAAGCCAGCTGGTATTAACAGTGAGATTGTATCGAATGATGTAATTGAAATTACATTTTCGACGGTGGGAGAAGATGCGTCTTGTGAGATTCGTCAGCTTCCAGAATTTAATGGAACAATCAGTTTTTATTTTAATGATAAAAAAATTGTTTGTCCTAAATTTGCCACTGTGAATGGAGAATTGGTTTCGGAGTATTATAGTATCAAAGAGGGGGATGAAATCAATATCCTTAATTACTATACACTTCAGCAAGTATTAGATTTTATGGACTTACCTTGTGAGGGAACAATCTTAGTAAATCATGTTCCAGCTTCTTTAGAAGAACATATTTATGATAATTTTTCGATTAATAGTGAGATTATGGGCAATGAGCATATGATAGATACTAGACAGGAAGTTGAAACAATAAAAGAAAAGATTGAGCATGCACCAATTGATATCACGGTAGTTGTGAATGGAAGAAATGTTGTATTATCCAATAAGCATAATTATATTTTAGTTGATGTATTAGATTTTTATCCGTTTAATACAAAAGAAGCAAAGGGGTCTAAGCTGATAACTAAAATTAATAAAGAGAAAGCGGAATTTACCAATCCGGTTCAAGAGGGTGATCAAATAGAAATATATTGGGCAGATTAATAGATAAGGAAGATGAGTAAATGAATTTATGCAGTATAGCCAGTGGAAGCAGTGGAAATTGCGTTTATGTCGGAAATGAACAGACTGGTATTTTAGTGGATGCAGGAATCAGTAAGAAACGAATTGTTGAGGGATTAAAAAAAATAGATGTGAATCCGGCAGATTTAAAAGGAATTGTAGTGACGCATGAACATTCCGATCATATTAAAGGTCTTGGTGTAATGGCAAGACAGTATGAGCTACCGATTTATGCTACAAAAGAAACGATTTATGGTATTTTACAATCCAGTTCAGTTGGAGTAATTAAAACAGAATTATTTCATCCAATTTCTCCAAATGAACCATTTTACATGGACGAAATTGAAGTCAATCCATTTTCTATTTCACATGATGCGAATAATCCGGTTTGCTATACTTTTTGCTATGAAGGTCATAAAATTGGCGTGGCAACGGATTTAGGAAAATACGATGATTATATTATAAAAAATCTTACAGGGTGTGAAATTTTATTATTAGAGGCAAACCACGACGTGAATATGTTACAGGTTGGGTCTTATCCATATTCATTAAAGCGAAGGATTCTAAGTGATAGGGGACATTTATCGAATGATACATCTGGCAAATTGCTTGGTACTTTATTACATAGCGGATTAAAATATATTTTTTTAGGTCATTTAAGTAAGGAAAACAATTATCCCGAGTTGGCTTATGAAACAGTAAAATATGAGCTGGAAAAGCAGGGACTACATGATAAGTTTGATTTCTTTATGGGAGTTGCTAAGAGAGATGAGCCATCTCAATTAGTTTCTATAGATTAAGATTAGAAGGGTTAATCAAAAAGAAAGGATAGGCATAACAATGAAAAAAACAATTATTACAGTAGTAGGAAAAGACAGCGTAGGAATCATAGCTAAAGTTTGTACTTATTTGGCAAATAATAATGTAAATATTTTAGATATTACACAGACAATTGTTCAAGGCTATTTTAATATGATGATGATTGTTGACAGCAGTCAGTCTATAAAAGAATTTAGTGTTCTTTCAGCGGAATTAGAACAGGTAGGGGAAGAGCTAGGATGCGTTGTAAAGGCACAGCATGAAGATATTTTCAACAAAATGCACAGAATCTAAAGAGAAGCAGGAAAGGGTTGTAAAAATGATTAATATTTCAGAAGTATTAGAAACGAACAATATGATTGAAAAAGAAAATTTAGATGTTCGGACAATTACAATGGGAATCAGCCTGCTAGACTGTGCTGATTCAGATTTGGATAAAGTGAACGAAAAAATTTATGATAAGATAACAACAAAGGCAAAAGATTTGTTAAAAGTTGGACAAGAAATTGAGAGAGAATATGGAATTCCAATTGTAAATAAAAGAATCTCAATTACTCCAATTTCGTTAGTTGGTGCAAATGCCTGCAAAGAACCAAAAGATTATGTATCAATTGCTAAAACTTTAGACCAGGCAGCGAAAACGGTTGGAGTTAACTTTATTGGTGGGTACTCTGCATTAGTTTCAAAAGGAATGACGAAAAGTGAAGAATACTTAATTCGTTCTATACCAGAGGCTATGTCAGTGACAGAGCGGGTATGCAGTTCTGTTAATCTTGGTTCTACAAAGACGGGAATTAATATGGATGCAGTCCGTCTTATGGGTGATATTATTTTAGATACAGCAGAGCTGACAAAAGAAAATGATTCTCTTGGTTGTGCAAAATTAGTGGTATTTTGTAATGCACCGGATGATAATCCATTTATGGCAGGAGCATTTCATGGTGTAACAGAGGCAGATTGTATTATTAATGTCGGTGTCAGCGGTCCTGGTGTAGTAAAAACTGCACTGGAAAAGGCAAAAGGTGCTGATTTTGGAACATTATGTGAAACAATCAAAAAGACGGCATTTAAGATTACAAGAGTAGGTCAGCTTGTAGCCCAGGAAGCCTCTAAGCGTTTAAATGTCCCATTTGGAATTGTTGATTTATCTCTGGCACCGACACCTGCAATTGGAGATAGTATTGCCGAAATATTTGAGGTAATGGGATTAGAAAAAGCAGGAGCACCTGGAACAACAGCGGCATTAGCATTATTGAATGATCAGGTAAAAAAAGGTGGTGTTATGGCTTCCTCTTATGTCGGAGGTCTAAGCGGAGCTTTTATTCCGGTCAGTGAAGACCAGAGCATGATTGATGCCGTTCAGGCAGGAGCATTAACGCTTGAAAAATTAGAAGCAATGACTTGTGTGTGTTCCGTAGGTCTGGATATGATTGCAATTCCGGGTGATACAAAAGCTACTACCATTTCAGGAATTATTGCGGATGAGATGGCAATTGGAATGGTAAATCAAAAAACAACAGCAGTTCGGATTATTCCGGTTATTGGAAAAAATGTTGGAGATATGGCACAGTTTGGCGGTTTATTGGGATACGCTCCAATTATGCCGGTCAACTCTTTTGACTGTGCAGAATTTGTAAATCGTGGAGGAAGAATTCCTGCACCAATTCATAGTTTTAAAAACTAATAAAAATATGGGAGGAAATGAAATGGTATTAGATGAGATTGACTATATGAATGTGTTTCATTATTTTGAGGAGATAAGTAATATTCCAAGGGGCTCTGGAAATAATCAGCCAATGAGCGATTATTTAGTTGCATTTGCACAGGAGCATGAACTTGATTATACAAGAGATGAGGCTTTAAATGTAATTATTACAAAAGAGGCAACAAAAGGGTATGAGAATTGTCCTACTATGATATTGCAAGGACATATGGATATGGTATGTGAGAAAAAATCAGATAGTGATCATGATTTTTTAACGCAGGGATTAGAACTTTGTATCGAAGATGACTATTTATTTGCGAATGGAACAACATTAGGCGGTGATGATGGAATTGCAGTTGCCTATGGATTGGCAATTTTAAGCAGTGATTCGATAGAGCATCCTAGACTTGAGGTAGTAATTACAACAGATGAAGAGGTAGGCTTAATTGGTGCTACGAACTTGGATGTTTCCAGCCTAAAAGGAAAGTACATGATTAATTTGGACTCGGAGGAAGAGGATATTTTATTGACAGGCTGTGCAGGAGGTATGCGTGCGGTTTGTAAACTTCCATTATCTTATAAAAAGATGGAGGGCAAGAAAGTATCTATTATAGTAAAGGGATTATTAGGAGGTCATTCCGGTTCGGAAATTGATAAAAATAGAGTCAATGCGGATATTTTATTAGGACGTCTGTTATTTGATTTGAGAAAACATTCTTTTGAATTGCTTTCTGTTTCAGGTGGTCTTAAAGATAATGCAATTCCAAGGGAAGCATTGGCGGAATTAGTCGTGAAAGAGGAAGATTCCTATGAATTGATTAATGAAGTGAAGTTTTTATTAGAAAAATATAAAAATGAATATCGTGTGAATGAGCCGGATTTGACAATTTTAATTCAGCAGGGGGAAGAGAAAGAATACCTTGTAATGGATGAGAAGACAAAGAAAAATGTTTTGTTTATGCTATTGCAAACACCAAATGGAATTCAGGTAATGAGTCCGAATATTAATGGACTTGTAGAAAGTTCTTTAAACCTTGGTGTTCTAAAGATGGAAGAGGGGGAAATTGAATTTTCCTACAGCGTAAGAAGCTCTTCAAGCTCATATAAATGGTTTTTAAATGATAAGTTACAAAATCTTGTTACATTTTTAGGCGGTACTTATGAGTATCATGGCGAATATCCAGGCTGGGAATATAAAAAGAATTCTAAGCTTCGTGATATTTACAGTAATGCTTATAGAGAGCTTTATGGAAAGGAAATTAAGGTTGAAACAATTCATGCGGGGTTAGAGTGTGGAATTATAGCAGAAAAAATAAAAGATTTAGATATTATTTCAGTTGGACCAAATATGTTTGATATTCATACGACAGAAGAACGATTGAGCATTTCTTCAACAAAACGTGTTTTTGATTTATTATTAAAGGTACTAAAAGATTTTGCAGAGGCAACAAAATAGCACATTTAGTTTCTTTACTTTACTAGCTGAGATATGATAGGAGTTATAGGAATGAAAAAATGGAAAAAGTTTCCGGTTTGGGCAAAAATATTATCTGTTACAGCTTTTATATTAGTAACAGCAGGAATATGTGTTGGATGTTATGCAAACTATCTTTATGGAAAGATGAAGGTTGAAAACAAAGAAGATGTAAAACTGAAAGAAGAAAAGTTTGACAAGGATAAGGATAGTAAGAAATTAGAAGAAACGGATCCAAATGAGATAAAATGGAATAAAACCGGTGAAATCAAGAGCGATAAAGAGGTTGTAAATATTCTAATTGCAGGTGAAGAAGCAGTTCATGATGACCGTGGAAGAACGGATGCTATCTTGATTGCTACTATGAATTTAAAGCAGAACTCATTGAAATTGACTTCAATATTGCGTGATACTTATGTACAGATTCCAGGCTATAGTGATAATAAAATTAATGCTGCTTATCACAATGGTGGAATGCCACTGTTAGAAGAAACAATTGAGGAAAATTTTGATATTGAAATTGATGGCTATATTTTAGTTGACTTTGATGGATTTGAATCAATTATTGATAAGCTTGGTGGAGTTTCAATTACGGTTTCTGCAGATGAAGCCAGTTATTTGAATCGTAAAAATTATATTACCGATTATCGCAATCGGAATTTATATGCAGGAACTATTAACATGAACGGTGATCAGGCATTGGGATATGCGAGAGTCCGTTATGTTGCAAATGGTGATCAGGCAGGAGATTTTGGACGTACACAAAGACATCGTATTTTATTAAGTGCTATATTTGCCCGTGTAAAGGATAAGAGTGCAACAGAATTGTTAGAAATTTTACCGGATATGCTGTCGTTAGTTACAACTAATATTTCCAGAACACAGTGTGTCGAATATATTACTTTGATAACCGGTATGAATGTTCAGGAAATAGAAACATTTCGTCTGCCGATTGAGGATTCCTACCGATTGACAAGAATTCGTACGATGTCGGTTGTTCTTCCGGAAAATATGCAGGCAAATATAGATGCACTTCATGATTTTGTATTTGGTGTTCAGGACATTGTAACACCAGAGTCAGATGCAGACAGCCAGAAAGAAGTTGGAAAGGAAGGTTCTCATGGAGAATTTTAAGCGTTTGAAAAGGGAATTAGTTCATAAAGGTGTAATTATTGATTACTATCAGGATTCAATTCAAGTTCCGAATGGAAATGTTGCAAAATGGGATTTTATACAGCATAAAGGGGCAGCAGCAATTGTTGCAGTTGGTGACGATGGAAGATTACTTATGGTTCGGCAGTATCGAAATGCAGTAGACAGGGATACGCTGGAAATTCCTGCCGGTGGTTTGAACCCAGGTGAGGATAAAATGACTTGTGCGGCAAGAGAGTTAGAGGAGGAAACCGGTTATCGTCCAATGAAAATAGAGCATTTGCTGGATATGTATACCACGGTCGCATTTTGCAATGAAAAGATAGGAATTTACTGCGGAACTGACCTTGTAAAGACAGAACAGCACTTGGATGAAGATGAAGTTATTTCTCTGGAATGGTATACATTAGATGAATTAGTTGATTTCATTTTAAATGGAACGATTCAGGATGGTAAAACAATTGCGGCAATTCTTGCGTATAAGACAAAAATAGAACAATAGGTATTTTTAAAATTTTTCCACTTAAAAGAACAAAAAATTATTGTAAAGTAAATTACTTTATGACAGTTTTTTGTTCTTTTTGATATCAGGGAAAAGATTGACAAGTAGGAATCTTTTTTGTTTTTTTTTCATAACATGAATATTGGAAATACAAGGAGGATGTTATGAAAAAAATAAATCATTTTTTAGATAAAGTCGGATTTTTGAAGTTTATTTTACTTTTATTTCTATTCGGTTTTTTTATCGGAGCGATAGGTGCCGTTATTTCAAAAAATTACTTTCATAGCGAAGTAAAATCGTTTTTTGAACAGGTTGTTTATAATTTGAGAATGTGTCAAATGGAATATGGGCAATTTTTAATTGAAGTACTAATTAAGGAATTTAGTTCTTATTTTTTGCTCTTATTATTTTGCATTTCTATTTTAGGAATACCATATATCATATGGTATTTAATCTATAAGGGTGCATTATGGGGATTTTTTGCGGGAAATGCGATTTTACAATTCGGAGCAAAAGGAATTGTAGTGGGACTTTTATATGGTTTCCCTCATTGGCTTCTTTTGATTCCGGTTATTGCAGCAACATTACATAAAGGATATTATATTAGCATAAACGGACCGAAAAAAAAGGCATTTACAGAACAAATACCATCCATTTTAATCCTAATGGTAATTTTGTTATTAGGCTGTTTATTAGAAGCCTTTGTAAATGCCAGAATATTAAAATATATTTTATTGTGGTGCAGTGCAGAATAAATTAGATATTATCTGCAATCTTATAAAGAAGTACCTCTGTATCGTTCCAGCCAAGACATCCATCGGTGATAGATTTTCCATATATATGATCGTGTACGGATTGTTTTCCCTCTTCAATATAACTTTCTATCATAATGCCTTTAACGAGATTTCGTATATCATCGTTAACTTTTCTGCTGTGCAGTACTTCTGAAACAATACGTGGCTGTTCGGAGTAGCATTTGTTTGAATTAGCATGATTCGCGTCAATAATGGTTGCAGGATAAGATAAATCTAACTCGTTATATTTTTCAAGAAGACGGATTAAATCTTCGTAATGGTAGTTTGGAATTGCAACTCCACGTTTGTTTACAGCACCTCGAAGGATTGTATGGGCAAAAGGATTGCCGTCACTTTTTACTTCCCAGCCCCGATATAGGAAAGTGTGTTTTCCTTGGGCAGCGATACAAGAGTTCATCATAACAGAAAAATCGCCACTTGTAGGATTTTTCATTCCGCATGGAATGTCAATTCCGCTGACAACCAACCGGTGTTGCTGATTTTCAACAGAACGGGCACCAATGGCTACATAGGAAAGCAAATCGTTTAGATAAGACCAATTTTCAGGATAAAGCATTTCATCAGCAGAGAATAGATGGGTTTCTTTAATTGCTCTTAAATGAAGTTTGCGGATTGCAATCAGACCTTCAAATAAATCAGGCTTTTTTTCAGGGTCTGGCTGATGAACCATACCTTTGTAGCCTTCTCCGGTTGTTCTGGGTTTGTTTGTGTAAATACGTGGAATAATAAGCAGCTTATCTGCAACCTTTTCCTGTATAACTGCAAGTCGATTGATATAATCACAAACAGAATCTTCATGGTCTGCAGAGCAGGGACCAATAATAACTAAAAATTTATCCGATTCACCGGTAAATACTTTTTTGATTTCTAAATCTCTTTTTTCTTTTAATTTTTTATGTTTTTCTGGTAAAGGGTATTGGGAGATCAATTCTTCCGGTGACATTGCTTCTCTTAAAAAATGTAAACTCATAATATGTAAACTCCTTATTTTAACTGCTCTTATTCTATACTGAAAATTTGACCCTGTCAAATGGTTTCAACGTGTTCGGTTGCTTAAGGTCATCATTTTGAATAAAAGTTTTACAAAAAAATTGTGATTTTGAACAAAGTGTTACAAAATTTTTAAAAAATTTAAGAAAAATGACAATTGACTAATGTTCATAATGATGGTAAAGTGTTTAAGTATTATTTGGTCTGCTTATGAAAAGAGGATGAATGAATGAGCCAATATGATAAGAATAATTTTCAGACGGATAATTTGTTAAAGGAGATTAATGATAATCTTGGAAGACAGATTGCAAATGAGCTGGACAAAGAAAATCAAAGCGAAGAAACGACTATGGAGGTATTAGATTCAAAAAAGAAGAAATGGTCTAAGAAAAAAATTGCAGGAACCGTAGCCGGTGTGTTTGTTGCTATGATTCTTTGTGTTGCACTGGCAGGAAATTATTTTATGAATCGAATCAATTATGAGAGCGATTCTGATGTAAAAGCGAAAGTAGATAAAGATGGTGTTGCCATTGACTGGGACGCAAGTAATGCAAATGATGTAGTTCCATGTAATGATAAAGTTGTTAATATTTTACTAATTGGAGAAGAGAAGATTCATGATACGACGCGTGGTCGCTCGGATTCTATTATGGTAGCGACAATTAATCAAGAAACAAAGAAGTTAATCTTAACTTCCTTTATGAGAGATTGTTACGTAATGATACCTGGTTATAAAGAAGGAAAGTTAAATACGTCTTATAATGTAGGAGGAGGTCCTTTGCTTTTAAATACAATTGAGCAAAACTTCCAGATTCACATTGATGGCTATGTTAGAGTTGATTTTGAAGCTTTTGAAACAATTGTCGATAAGTTAGGCGGTGTTGAAATAGAATTAACGGATAATGAAGCCAGATATTTAAATCGAACAAACTATATATCAGACCCAAATAATCGAAATGTAGTAGCAGGTGTACAGACTTTAAATGGTAATCAGGCATTGGGTTATACTCGTGTACGAAAGGTTGCAGGTATTAATGGAGAACATGATGATTTTGCAAGAACAAATCGTCAGAGAATTGTATTAAATGCAATTTTTGAGAAATATAAGTCGAAAGGTCTTGTGGAATTAGTTGGAATTGCCAACGATTTATTACCGTATATTACAACAAATATAAGCAAGACTGATCTTTTAAGCTATCTTGCTACTGTAGTTTCCCTTGGCACAACAAAATTGGACACATTTCGTGTTCCTATGAATAATTGTTATCATGGAGAGAAGAATAGTGCCGGTGATGTACTGATTGTAGATTACCCAACCGTCAACCAGGCTTTACAGGAAGAGTTATATGGTACCGTGAGTGCTAGTACAACAACAGATTCAAATAGTACAGCAGATACTGCTACTGGAAATTCTGGTGTGCAAAATGGAAGCAATTGATAAGTTTCGTAAGAAATGAAAAAGACAAGTATCTTAGAAAATAAGGACAGATGCTTGCCTTTTTTTTAATTCATAGGAAGTTACGTCCTATGAATTAAAAAGCCCTCTGTATTTTTTTACAGAATAAGAAGCGTAGAATCTTTTTTTAGATTGAATAAAATACCAATAAGGATTGAAAAAGAAAGGGGAAAGAAATTGGCAGTATTGCAGGCCGGCTTGTGATATGAATAGGAATAGAATGGGAAAACGAGGTTGTATTTATAAGTATTTTATTTTAATATTATGCTTCTGTGTATTTATAAAGTGGATTCTTCCATATACTCGATTCGGTTATTATAGTCCGGTGTATGAAGATATGTTTTGTCGTCTTAATAAAACACAGCTTGTAATGAAGGCTGGTGAAAGAAAAAAAATCAGAGTGATTGGAGTGAATCAAAGGGCTGTATTTTTTAGCACGGATTTCAAGGTTGCCGAAGTGGATTTTGGAGGAAACGTATATGCACATAAAAATGGTACTGCAATTATTGTTGTTAAAACCAATACAAAGCAATTAAAATGTAAAGTAAAAGTGGTTTCTTGAATAAATATGTTACTTGGAGGATTATTTAATAAGAATGGATTTCATTTGTCATATTGTATATAATAAAGATAATATAATAGAAATAACATCTTTCATCTGGAGAGTCAAATGAAACGGACAAAATGGTTTTCGAAACGGCAGATAAGCAGTTTGTTAGTAATAGTACTTACGATTTCTTCCATAGGGATGCATCCGGTTACAGTAAGAGCAGAGGGAGAGGTTGAGCTTGAATCTCCATCGGCTGTGTTAATGGAAGCTTCTACAGGCAAAATTATATACAATAAAGAAGGCGATAAGGAAAAACCACTTGCCAGTGTGACAAAGATAATGACAATGCTTTTAATATTTGAAGCGATTGAGGCGGGAAAGTTAAAATTAGAGGATAAAGTAAGCGTAAGCGAGCATGCTGCTTCCATGGGAGGTTCTCAAGTATTTTTAGAGCCGGGAGAAACACAGGACGTAAATACAATGTTAAAGTGTATTAGCATAGCAAGTGCAAATGATGCGAGCGTTGCAATGGCTGAAAAAGTAGCGGGTTCAGAAGAAGAATTTGTAAAGCGAATGAATAAGAAAGCAAAGCAATTGGGAATGAAACATACCCATTTTTTGAATTGCTGTGGTTTAGATGATGATATTGAGTCGGGACATTATTCAACTGCTCATGATATTGCAATTATGTCCAGAGAGCTGATTTCAAGATTTCCACAAGTAAGTGATTATGCAACAGTCTGGATGGATACGATTACACATGTAACAAGAAAGGGAGAGAGCGAATTCGGTCTGACAAATACAAACAAGTTAATTCGGACATATGATGGAATTACAGGTTTAAAAACAGGAAGTACAAGTAAAGCAAAATTTTGTTTGTCTGCAACTGCAAGCAGAAATGGAATGGATATGATTGCTGTTATTATGGCAGCACCGAATCCTAAAACTAGATTTTCAGAGGCAGCAAAGCTATTAGATTATGGATTTGCAAATTGTTCTCTCTATAAAGAGAAAAAGAACGCTTTGAAAATAAAATCAGTTCCAGTTGAAAAAGGAACAACGGAAATGACAGAAGTTTACATTGAAAAGCCATTTTCCTATGTCTGTATTATGGGAGAGGATAAATCATCAATTAAAAAGAATGTTGTAATAAAAAAGAAGATTGTTGCCCCAGTGAAAAAAGGAGATAAAATTGGAGAAATCCAGTATAAAATGAAAGGAAAACCAATCGGAATTGTTCCTATTTTCGCTAAAAATAACGTAAAAAAAGCAAAATATAAAGATTATCTGATGCGAGTAACAAAAGAATTTTTTATGAAGGAAGACAAAGGTAAGGAGTAATGAACTACAATGAGAAAAATAAAATTGGAACCATATAGCATTTATTCTGAAAAAATTCCTAAAAGTTTTGATGGATGTAAAATAGCATTTCTAACTGATTTACATAATAATCTTTATGGAGAAAAAAATCAGTATTTAATTGAGAAAATAAATAGCATGAATCCGGATTATATTATGATAACCGGTGACATGATAGTTGGAAGCAAAGATTGTGATACCAAAGTTGCAATGGAATTATTGGAACGGCTGGCAAAAGAATGGAAGGTTTTTTATAGTCTAGGTAATCACGAGCAAAAAATTCAACAATATCCGGAAACTCGTGATACGGTTTATCATTCTTATTTTGCACATTTAAAAGAACTTGGAATTATTGTTTTGGATAATCAGACATTTGAATTAAAAAGAGGAAATGAGTCTATTTTTATAACAGGACTTACAATTGACTTTTTTTATTATGGGAAAATATGGAAAAGACTTCATATGAATCAGGCGTATTTGGAAAAACAGATTGGTAAGAAGAAAAAGGATAAATATCAGATTTTGTTAGCCCATAACCCGGCTTATTTTGATTGTTATGCAGATTGGGGAGCTGATCTTACACTGTCAGGACATGTCCATGGAGGAATCATGATTCTTCCAAAGTTAGGCGGAGTTATTGCACCATCGTATCAATTGTTTCCGACTTATGATTTTGGTCTGTTTGAAAAAGGAGAGCATAAAATGGTTTTGTCTAGGGGACTTGGAACACATACGATTCATTTGCGTATTCATAACAGACCGGAGCTTTCCTGCATAACATTAAAAACGAAATAAAAAAAACTTGCGAAAAAACGAAAGTATTAGTAAAATAGACTGGTGAATAGAAAAAGCCTTGTAAATTGGCTGATTTATTAATTTACAGCAAGAAAGGGCGAAAAATTTGAAAGAACAATTACTTTCTTTGGTGGCAGTCTTACTGGCTTCTTGTGTTGTTATGATACTCCATGAATTGCCGAAAATGATAATTCATCATAAAAATAAAAATATTTTCTCTTATATTGATCCGGTTGGATTAATTTTTTGTGTTACTTCTTATTGTGGTTTTTCAAAGCCTTATATTTATTTGGGAAAGGAAAAAGAGATAAGCAGACGGTCAGGGATAGTTGGTCTTTGCAGTTTGTTTTTTATTTTTATTGGATCAATTTTGCTGGCAAAATACGGACTGAAGCCATTAACAAATCGGATGAATTTAGAAACATTAGAGGGAACGATACTTGTCTTTTGCTATTTTTTTATTCAATCCATTGCAATTATTAGTTCCGGCATGTTTGTTACAAACTTATTTCCATTAGCAGTGTTGGACATGGGACAAATAATACGTGGCAAGTCGGATCATATGTATTTTTCCATTTTAAAAAGTGATTCTATTATTAAGATGATTTATTTTGTTGTAGTCCTGCTAGGATTAATTAAATCATTTGGGGTGCAGACTGTAATGTACCTGTTGGGAAGTTAGGAGGACAGAGAAGACAATGGGAATTCCAATTAAGTTAGAGGTATTTGAGGGACCATTAGATTTGTTGCTACACTTAATTGATAAAAATAAAGTAAATATTTACGATATTCCAATTGTAATGATTACAGAACAATATATGGAATATATCTCGGCAATGGAAACAAAAGATATGGATGTAATGAGTGAATTCTTAGTTATGGCTGCTACTTTAGTTAATATTAAATCAAAGATGCTTTTGCCAAGAGAAGAGGTTGAACCAGAAGAGGAAGAAGATCCAAGAAAAGAGCTTGTGGAACGACTGTTAGAATATAAGATGTATAAATATATGTCATATGAATTAAAAGACAGGCAGATTGACGCATCAAAGATTATTTTTAAGGAACCAACTATTCCCAAAGAGGTGAAAAATTTTAAAGAGGAAGTTAATTTGGAAGATTTACTTTCTGATTTAACATTAAATAAACTACAATCCATTTTTAAGTCAGTTATGAAGAAGCAGGTCGATAAAATTGACCCAATTCGAAGCAATTTTGGCAGAATTGAGAAAGAAGAAGTCAACCAAGAAGAAAAAATGGAATTTATTGAGCAATTTGCGAGAAAGCATCGCAATTTTAGCTTTCGTGAAATGTTGGAAGAGCAGAGTTCTAAAATGGAGGTAATTGTTACATTCCTTGGAATTTTAGAATTGATGAAGTTGGGAAAGTTGAAAATTCTTCAGGAAAATATTTTTGATGATATTTTAATTACATATATCGATGAGGAAACAAAGGAATAGGGGAATGAATGTGGAATTACAACTAAAAAAAGTTGAAGCGATGATAGAAGCAATTTTATTTACAATGGGAGAAGCCGTTGAATTAGAACGGATTGCGGCAGCAGTTGAGCATGATGTTGATACAACAAGAAAAATTATTCGAAACATGATGGACCGATATGAAGCAGAGGAAAGAGGAATTCAGATAATTGAGTTGGATGGTGCATTTCAGATGTGCACAAAAGCTCAAATGTACGAAGCGATTGTCAAAATTGCTCATGTTCCGAAAAAACATGTACTTACGGATGTGTTGTTAGAAACGCTTTCGATTATTGCTTATAAACAGCCAATTACTAAGATAGAAATTGAAGCAATTCGTGGTGTCAAATCCGATCATGCAGTAAACAAATTGGTTGAGTATAATTTAGCATGTGAAGTCGGGCGTCTGGATGCACCGGGACGACCAATTTTATTTGGAACGACCGAAGAATTTTTACGTTATTTTGGAATTCATTCTTTAGAAGATCTTCCGATTTTAAATCCAGAGAAGGTAGAGGATTTTAAAAATGAAGCGGAAGAAGAAGTCCAGCTTACATTAGATATTTAATCAATATGATTGAATTCGGCAATTTCGGTCATTTTATGTCTGACTATAAAAAAAGATAGGTAAAATAAAAAATAAGCGGATATTTTGTGCAATATGTATAAAATATCCGCTTATTTTTGTAAATGAATTTGATTAAAAATGATTTACAATGACTGAAAATGGTGATAATATAAAGATATAATCAAAAAACAATCAAAAACAATTAAATTCGTTCAAGGAGGTGGAATTATGTTGCTTGAAGAACGACTAAACCAAATTATGAATTTACTAGAAGAAAAAAGTACGGTGACTGTGCAGGAATTGACTAAATTATTAGATTCATCAGAATCTACCATTCGAAGAGATTTGACTTTACTTGACAGTCAGGGAAAATTAAAAAAGGTTCATGGTGGTGCAACAACAATAAGTGGCTTATATAGTACAAAAGACGAAGACATTGCATTTAGAAAAACGTTAAATAAGGAAGAAAAAAAAGAAATTGTTAAGTATGCAGCAACTTTAATCCGCCCGAATGATTTTGTATATATTGATGCAGGAACTACAACAGAAATGCTGATTGATTATATTACAGAAAAACAGGCAGTTTATGTCACAAATGCAATCAGTCATGCAAAAAAGTTAGTAGAACGAGGCTGTAAGGCACATATCGTTGGTGGAGAATTTAAGCTTGCAACAGAGGCAATTGTTGGAAATGAAACGGTAATCGAACTGGAAAAGTATCATTTTACAATTGGATTTTTTGGTACGAATGGTATTGATATTAAAAATGGATTTAGTACGCCGGATATTCGGGAAGCGATGGTAAAGAAGAAATCAATGGAACAATGTATGGAGTGTTATATACTGGCAGATTCTAAGAAATTTAACCAGACATCAGCAGTTACGTTTGCACCGTTTGAGAGTGCTACTATTTTAACGACAGAACTAAAAGATGAGGCATATAAGCAGTATGAAAATATCATGGAGGTGAAAAAGGATGATTTACACCGTAACATTTAATCCAAGCTTAGACTATATTGTTACAGTAAAAGAGTTTTGTATGGGAATGGTAAACAGAACAGAACGTGAGCTTATCTATCCGGGCGGAAAAGGAATTAATGTTTCCTTAGTACTAAAAAATCTGGGAGTGGAAAGCACGGCACTTGGTTTTATTGCCGGATTTACCGGAGTAGAGATTGAGCGGTCTTTAAAAGAATTGGGATGTCTTACGGATTTTATTAAAACGAAAGATGGAATGTCTAGAATTAATATAAAGCTTCGGTCAAAAGAAGAAACGGAAATCAATGGGCGGGGACCGGAGATATCAAAAGAAGAGCTTTCTTTACTTTATAAGAAATTAGATAAGTTAAATAACGATGATATTCTTGTTTTGGCAGGAAGTATTCCAGCTTCTATGCCTGCTTCTTCTTATGAAGACATTATGAAATATTTGGAGAAAAAGGAGGTTAAAATTGTAGTAGATGCGACGAAGGACTTACTCGTAAATGTATTAAAGTATCACCCGTTTTTAATTAAACCAAATAATCATGAGCTAGAAGAAATTTTTCATGAGGAAGTAAAAACAAAAGAAGATGTAAAACGTATGGCAAAACAATTACAGGAACTGGGAGCCATCAATGTTCTTGTTTCCATGGCTGGTGATGGAGCAGTATTATTATCGGAAGACGGAATTTTTTATGAAAGTCTGGCACCAAAAGGAACGGTTATGAATTCGGTTGGGGCCGGAGATTCTATGGTAGCCGGATTTTTAACCGGGTATTTAAAAGAAAACGATTATAAAAAGGCATTTTATATGGGAATTGCAACTGGGAGCGCCAGTGCGTTTTCAGAAAAATTAGCAACAAAAGATGAGGTAGTATCTTTATTAAAACAGCTTTCATGAAACGATTATAGAAGAAGGAGGATGCACTATGAAAATTACAGACTTGCTTGTTAGAGATGGGATTCGCTTAAATGTCAACGTATCTTCAAAGGCAGAAGCAATTAATCAATTGGTTGATTTGATGGAGATGACAGGAAGCTTAAAGGACAAAGAAGCTTATAAAGCTCAAGTATTAAAGCGGGAAGAAGAAGGAACAACCGGAATAGGAGAAGGAATTGCGATTCCTCATGGAAAATGTGATGCAGTTATAAAACCGGCACTTGCTGCTATGGTTATTCCTAAAGGTGTAGATTATGACTCACTAGATGGCGAGCCGGTTCATCTTGCATTTTTGATTGCAGCACCAAATACAGAAGATAATATTCATCTAGATGTATTAAGCCGGTTATCTGTTTTACTCATGGACGAAGAATTTACAAAACAATTAAAACAGGCAAAAACACCAGATGAATTTTTGCAAATTATTGATAAAACAGAGAAGGAACGAATGAAAAAACAGGAAGGAAAAGAAGAGAAAAAGCAAGAAAGGAATTGTAAAATTCTTGCGGTGACTGCTTGCCCTACCGGTATTGCACATACATATATGGCAGCGGAAGCATTAGAAAAGAAAGCAGTTAGTATGGGACATTCGATTAAGGTGGAAACAAGAGGTTCAGGTGGTGTAAAAAATGTAGTAACAGATCGAGAAATTGCAGAAGCGGATTGCATTATTGTATGTGCTGATACGAATGTGCCGATGGAACGCTTTGATGGAAAAAAGGTAATTCAAAGAAAGGTATCAGATGGTATTCATAAGGCAGAAGAATTAATCTTACTTGCTGAGAGTGGAGAAGTTGAGGAATACCATGCAAAAAATGGGAAAAAGGAAGAGGCTCATTTATCGACAGGAACGGATAAGGATAGTATCGGACATACGATTTATAAACATTTGATGAGTGGTGTTTCGCATATGCTTCCATTTGTAGTAGGCGGTGGTATTTTAATTGCACTTGCATTTTTAATTGATAGTATGTCAGTTGATCTTGCCTCATTGGATCCAGAAACTAGAAGTCAATTTGGAACGATTACACCTACAGCTGCATTGCTAAAGGGGATTGGAGGTACAGCGTTTCAATTTATGTTGCCAATTTTGGCGGGATTTATAGCAATGAGTATTGGAGACAGACCGGGGCTTTTACTTGGAATTGTTGGCGGTGCAATTGCATCTGAGGGAAAATCTGGATTTTTAGGAGCCTTGATTGCCGGATTTTTGGCAGGCTATGTTATCGTACTTTTGAAAAAAGCATTTGACAAATTACCGGAAAGCCTTGAAGGAATTAAGCCAGTTTTGTTATATCCATTCTTTGGAGTTCTTATCATGGGACTTTCTATGAAATTTTTAATTGAACCTCCAATTGGTGCATTAAACCAAGCCTTAACAAATGGATTAAACAGTATGAGTGGAACGAGTAGTATTTTATTAGGGTTTATTTTAGCCGGAATGATGGCGGTTGACCTTGGCGGTCCGGTAAATAAGGCGGCATACGTATTTGGAACTGCAGCAATCGCTTCTGGTAATTACAATGTTATGGCTGCTGTTATGATAGGTGGTATGGTTCCGCCATGTGCAATTGCTTTAGCAACGTTATTATTTAAAGATAAGTTTACGGCAGAGGAGAGAAAATCTGGACCTACAAACTTTGTTATGGGACTTTCTTTTATTTCGGAAGGTGCAATACCATTTGCGGCAGCTGACCCATTGCATGTAATCCCTGCATTGATTGGCGGCTCTGCAGTGTCAGGAGCATTATCAATGGCATTTCAGTGTGAACTTATGGCACCTCATGGCGGAATTTTTGTATTCCCGGTTGTTACAAATTCAATGATGTATTTCGTGAGTTTAGTAGTTGGAACGATAATCAGTGCGATATTGTTAGGTGTATTAAAGAAAAAAGTAAACTAGAAAAATTCAAAATTGATTTTTTCATCTCTTTGTTCTAAGATAATATTGGTAGAGAAAAGAGGACAGTTGAATTACCATAGGAAAGGGATGGAACAATGACACAAGAGAATTTAGAAAAGCTGTATCAATTGAGAAAAGAGCTTCATGCCCATGCGGAAGGGGCTGGAAAGGAAGTAAGAACCCAGGAAATTTTAAAGAAATTTATTCGCTCCAATACTTCTCTAAAAATTGTGGAAGAGGGAAAATGGTTTTATTGTATTTACGAAGGAAGGAAAGAGGCGAAGGAAAAAACGAGGATTGCCTTCCGCGCTGATATGGATGGAGTATCTTCACCTGATGGAAGCGTTGCCCATCGATGTGGACACGATGGACATAGTACAGTATTAGCAGGTCTTGCACTGGAATTAGAAGAAAAAAAGCCAGAACGGGATGTAATTTTATTATTTCAACATGGCGAAGAAACCGGGGAAGGTGCAAGAGAGTGTAAAAAGACTTTAAAAGATACAAATACAGATGAAATCTATGGTTTTCATAATATTCCGGGGTATCCGGTCGGAAGCGTGCTGATTAGAGAAGAAACATTTGCCTGTGCATCGAAAGGAATGATTATCCATTTAACAGGAAAGCCATCCCATGCTGCTTATCCGGAGGCTGGAATTAATCCTGCTTTTGTAATTGGTGAGTTAATTACAAGTCTTCCTGACCTATTAGAACAAAAACATTATAAAGGTATGGTATTATGTACTGTTATTAAGATATTGGTTGGTGATGAGGCATTTGGAGTATCTGCCAGTGAAGGAGAAATATTACTTACAATTCGTGCTCATTACGAGGAAGATTTAGAAAAATTGCAAGATAAAATGGAACGGTTTGTTAAGGAACATGCACAAAAAAGCGGATTAGAATATTCTTTTGCTTACAGTGAGGAATTCCCAGAAACAAGAAATTATTCTACATGCGTAGAAACAATTAAGAAAGTTTCGGATAAATTAGGGCTTTTAAGTGTATATCCGGAAGAACCATTCCGTTGGTCTGAAGATTTTGGGCATTATCTAAAAGATACAAAAGGTGCATTTTTTGGAATTGGAGATGGAGAAACTTATACTCAGCTTCATACAGAAACATATGAGTTCCCAGATGAGATTATAAAGACAGCAGTTTCAATGTTTTATGGTATTATAGAAGAGTAGAAAAAGAAAAATAGACATTTTATGAATACAATGTTATTGATTTTGATTCATAAAGTGTCTATTTTATTTAAAAATGATAAATTTTAACGAAGTTTTTTACCTTTTAAGATAACAGAAATTACGTTGAAATCTTTATCTAATAAAACAGCATTTCCGATTTTTCCTTCTGTAATACTTCCATAATGTTCGTAAATGCCAATTTCTTTTGCAGGATTTTCTGTTACGCATTGGATTGCGTGCTGGGCTGGAATACCGAATTCAATTGCCTTTCTCATGCAGTTCATTAGATTGGTTGCGGAGCCAGCAATGGTTCCGTCTGCCAGAGTGGCTAAAGAGCCCTTTACGTGAACTGCCTGACCGCCAAGTGAATAATCGCCGTCTTCCAATCCGGTTGCCATCATACTGTCACTAATTAAAATAATTTGTTTTTCAGTAAATAATCCGAATGCAGAGCGAATCATAGATGGGTGAATATGGATACCGTCACAGATTAATTCTACCATTGCATGATTGTCATAGGCAGCTCCGACAACACCGGGAGCACGGTGATTAAATGGATTCATAGCATTAAATAAATGAGTTACATGAGAGGCACCATTTAAAAATGCAGCGTTAGCCTGGTCATAATCGCAGGCGGTATGTGCGATAGAGAGAGTCACTTCGTCTTTTACTTCTTTTATAAAATCAATTGCACCTTCTATTTCTGGAGCAATCGATACCAATTTTATTTTATTTCCCGATAAATGATTCATTTTTCTAAAATGTTCGATTTCGGGTTTATGTAAATACAAAGCATTTTGAGCACCTTTTTTGGCTTCGGAAAGATAAGGTCCTTCCATATTGATTCCAACTAAGTCAGCACCGGTTTCACTTTCGTATTGATTGGCACATTCAAATATTTTTGTCAGGCTGTCATCGCCCAGTGTCATTGTTGCAGGACAAATGGCAGTGACTCCCTCTGACGCTTCATATTCTGCCATTGCTTTTACTGCTTCTGTTGTACCATCACAAAAATCATATCCGACACAGCCATGAAAATGAATGTCAATCAGACCTGGAATAACGTAAAGATTCTGGGCATCAATCACAGTAGAATCGGAAGTTTCTTTTGCAAAAAGACCATTTTCAATGAAGATGTCTTTTTGTTCAAATGTGTGTTGTTCTGTATATACAAGTCCATTTTTTATTATCATGAGAAATACAGTCCTTCCATTTATATATATGAATTGATAGTGTTAATACCATTCTATTCTAAAGTTAATAAAGAAGCGGCTTCTTCATCAGCCACAATTGTTACATCCGGATGAAATTGTAAAATAGAAGCTGGTACAAATGGCGTAACTGGTCCTTCTATTACTTTTTTGAGGATTTCTGCTTTTCCTTTACCGTTAACAACAACTAATACTTTTTTTGCGCTCATAATTTGTCCGATTCCCATTGTATAAGCATAACGAGGTACGTCTTCTATTTTTTCAAAGAAACGGGCATTGGCATCAATTGTGCTTTGGGTTAATGTAACACAATGTGTTAATTTATCAAATGTATCACAAGGTTCATTAAATCCAATATGCCCATTATTGCCAAGACCTAATAACTGCAAATCAATACCACCCATTGATTCAATAACATGATTATATCGGTCACATTCTTTCTTTGCATCTTCTTCTGTTCCATCGGGAATATTTGTTTTTGTTAAATCAATATTAATATGTTTGAATAAGTTTTCATTCATAAAATAGTAATAGCTTTGGTCGTTTTCTTTTGTAAGACCTTTATATTCGTCTAAATTAACAGTGCGAACGTCA
The DNA here is from genome assembly GCF_009696045.1 of Velocimicrobium porci. Lineage (GTDB taxonomy): Bacteria > Bacillota > Clostridia > Lachnospirales > Lachnospiraceae > Velocimicrobium > Velocimicrobium porci. Next base: position 135,357 of record NZ_VUMT01000006.1, read on the forward strand.
GAAAAATCAAGATCGCCTTTTTGATACCATTCGATTAGTTTTTTATATGTACCGATTGGAGTAGAGCCTGTAGCAAGTCCAAGCACAGAATCCGGTTTTAAAATCACTTGTGCTGATATAATATTTGCAGCTTTTCTACTCATGTCATCATAGTCTTTTGTTTGAATAAGTTTCATTATAATATCCTCCTCAATGATTGCTTTGTTTTTTTCCTTGTGAGATTTTATTCAATTGCTATTATATAATTCTTTAGTATCTATGTAAATGCTATTTCAATAAATGACAAGTTTATGCAAAGAAAAGGCAAGTTTGTGCAAATATTAACATAGTTAACAATATTATTCTATGGCTTGTAACTATATAATGAAAGTAACAGAAGACATAGGAGGTAATAAGATAAATGCAATATGGGTATTTTGATAACGACAACAGGGAGTATGTAATTGAACGAGTAGATTTGCCAACGTCTTGGACGAATTATTTAGGCTTAAAGGATATGTGTGTAGTAGTGAACCATACAGCAGGAGGATATATGTTTTATAAGTCACCGGAATATCATAGGGTGACAAGATTTCGTGCAAATGCGGTTCCAATGGACAGACCGGGTCATTATGTGTATATCCGTGATGATGAAACAAAGGATTATTGGAGCGTTTCGTGGCAACCGGTTGGGAAACCTCTTGATGAGGCAAATTATGAGTGTCGCCATGGTCTTTCCTATACAAAATATTCTTGTGACTATAATAAAATTAAAGCAGAACAGACTTTATCCGTTCCTCTAAATGATGCTGTTGAACTTTGGGATGTTAAGATTAAAAATGAAGATGATAAAGTTCGTAATTTGAGTGTGTACTCCTATTGTGAATTTTCTTTCCACCATATTGACATGGATAATCGTAATTTTCAGATGAGTTTGTATGCAGCAGGTTCCTCTTATGAAGATGGAATTATTGAACATGATTTATTTTATGAAGAGTTTGGCTATCAATATTTTACATCAAATTTTGAACCGGATGGATATGATTGTTTAAGAGATAAGTTCATTGGATTATATCATACAGAAGATAATCCAATTGGAGTAGAAAAGGGCGAATTGAGTAGTTCTTTTGAAAAAGGCGGCAATCATTGTGGTGCTTTGCAAAAGAAAATAACGTTACAGCCGAATGAAGAGATAAGATTGATTTTTATGCTTGGTGAAGGCGACCGTAAAACTGGTGCATGCATGAGAGAAAAGTATTCTGACATGAAAAAAGTGGACTCTGTTTATGAAGAATTGAGAGAATATTGGGATGAGAAGTTAGGAAAATTACAGATTCAGACTCCAAATGATGGTATGAATACGATGATTAATATATGGAATTTGTATCAGTCGGAAATCAATATAATGTTCTCACGTTTTGCTTCTTTTATTGAAGTTGGCGGAAGAACAGGGCTAGGGTATCGAGATACGGCACAGGATTCCATGACTGTTCCACATTCAAATCCAGAAAAATGTAAGCAGAGAATTGTTGAATTATTGAAGGGACTTGTTTCAAAGGGATATGGTCTTCATTTATTTCAACCAGAATGGTTTGAAGAGGATACAGATGTAAAACCATTTAAGTCACCTACAGTTGTACCAACTCCTAATGCCAGTGATATGATACACGGTTTAGAAGATGCCTGCTCTGACGATGCACTATGGCTTGTAAGTTCAATCGTGGAATACATAAAAGAAACAGGAGAGTATGATTTTGTTGATCAGGTAATTCGCTATGCAGATAAAGGGGAAGGTACTGTTTACGAACATATGAAGCGAATTTTAGATTTCTCAAATGAAATGGTTGGTGCAACGGGAGTTTGCAAAGGACTTAGAGCAGACTGGAATGATTGCCTGAATCTTGGCGGTGGAGAAAGTGCTATGGTTTCATTCCTTCATTACTGGGCTTTGGATAATTTCTTGCAGTTAGCTTCTTATCTGGAACGAGAAGAGGATGTAGAAAAATATACGAAAATGAAGGAACATGTAAAAGAAGTTTGTGACAATGAGTTATGGGATGAAGAATGGTTCATTCGTGGAATAACGAAAAATGGAAAAAAAATTGGAACAAAAGCTGATAAAGAAGGAAAGATTCATTTAGAATCAAATGCCTGGGCAGTTTTATCGGGTGCAGCTTCCTATGAAAAGGGAGTGAAAGCGATGGATTCCGTTGATAACTATCTATTTACACCTTATGGTATTATGTTAAACGGACCTTCTTATACAATTCCAGATGATGATATTGGTTTTGTGACCAGAGTGTACCCTGGTGTAAAAGAAAATGGTGCAATTTTTAGTCATCCGAATCCATGGGCATGGGCGGCAGAGTGTAAGCTTGGCAGAGGAGATAAGGCGATGAAGTTTTACAATGCTTTGTGTCCATACTATCAAAATGACATGATTGAGATCAGAGAGGCTGAGCCTTATTCTTATTGCCAGTTTGTTATGGGAAAAGACCATACCGCATTTGGACGTGCAAGACATCCATTTATGACCGGAACAGGTGGCTGGGCATATTTTTCGGCAACACGCTATATGCTTGGAATACGACCACAGCTTGACTATTTAGAAATTGATCCATGTATCCCTTCGGACTGGAAAGAATTTTCTGTGGAACGAGAATGGCGAGGTGCAAAATACATGATTCATGTTTCGAATCCAAATGGCGTGATGAAGGGAGTAAAGGATATTTTCTTAAATGATACGCCTGTAAAAGAAATCCCTGTTATGGCAGCAGGAAGTGTAAATCAGGTAGAAGTAACGATGGGATAAGCAAAAAGGAGGAAACCCAGAATGATACAATTTGGAACAGGTGGCTGGAGAGCAGTAATCGGTGATGAATTTACGAAAGAGAACATACAGCTATTAGCAAAAGCACTTTCCAATAAAATGAAAGATGAAGAAGTGGAAGAAAAAGGAATGGTAATTGGGTATGACAGACGTTTTCTTTCAAAAGAAGCGATGCAATGGGCAGGGCGTGTCTTTGCAGCAGAAGGAATTAAAACATATTTAATTAATCGTTCTTCTCCTACTCCATTGATTATGTTTTATGTAATGAAACATGAGTTCCCATATGGTATGATGGTGACAGCAAGTCATAATCCTGCAATTTATAATGGGATTAAAGTGTTTACAGAAGGTGGAAGAGATGCAGATGAATTTCAGACAAAAGCATTAGAGGAATATATTTCGCATGTAAAAAAAGAAGATGTAAGAGAAATGGAATACGAAGAAGCATTGAAAAATGGCATGATCGTAGAAATTAACCCATTAAATGAATACCTTGATAATATTATTAGTGCAGTTGACATGAAGGCAATTCGTGACAGAGGGTTAAAAGTAGCATTAGACCCAATGTATGGGGTAAGTGAAACTTCTTTAAAAACCATTTTATTGACAGCCCGTTGCGAGGTTGAAACAATTCATGACCGTCATGATACTTTATTTGGTGGGAAACTACCAGCACCGTCTGCACATACGTTAAGAGCATTACAAAATCATGTAATTGACAAACGATGTGATATAGGAATTGCTACAGATGGAGATGCCGACAGAATCGGTGTAATTGATGATACCGGTCGTTTCTTACATCCAAACGATATTCTTGTTCTATTATATTATTATCTTGTGAAATATAAAGGATGGCATGGTCCGGTTGTTAGAAATATTGCAACAACTCATATGCTTGACAAAGTAGCAGAACGATTTGGAGAGAAATGTTATGAGGTTCCGGTCGGTTTTAAATATATATCAGCTAAAATGCAGGAAACGGATGCAGTAATCGGTGGAGAGTCTTCTGGTGGTCTTACTGTCCGTGGACATATTAAAGGAAAGGATGGGATTTATGCCGCTTCCTTATTAGTAGAAATGATTGCAGTGACTGGAAAAAAATTATCGGAAATTGCAAAAGAAATTGAAACAGAATGTGGTTCAATTTATATGGAAGAAAGGGATTATAAATTCAACCAAGAGAAAAAAGAACAAATTTATCAAATATTAATGTTAGATAAAGAATTACCAGAGTTAAATTTTGATATTGACAAGATTTCTTATTTAGACGGTTGTAAAGTGTACTTTAAAAATGGCGGATGGATTATTGCAAGGTTTTCAGGGACAGAACCATTGCTTCGAATTTTCTGTGAGATGCCAAATCCTGAAGATGCAAAACAGCTTTGTAATTTGTATGAAGAATTTCTAAAATTGAAATAATAAAAAAAGTGCTATTTTTATAAGAAAATGAAAAATAGCACTTTTTTTGTGATGCCATAATTGGACTAAAAATAATTATTAATCCAACAAGGCTTTTTATAAAAAACACAAGAAAGTTTTTCAAGAGTGCAATGTAATGTCAGGTCATTACAGAATAATAACTGTTCAGGTGTGTAGTTTCCTACAATAGCAGAAGAAAATAAAGAGACAGGTAATGAAACGTCTGGTGAAACGTGTTCCGTCTTTTCAATGGAAACTGCTTTTCCAGATTCAAATATGATGTGGAAAACTCCATTATTTTCTATAATCTGTTGGTCAAAAAGTTCAATGGTAATTTCACCACTGCCTTTATAGTTTGCCTGTTTCAAAACAGATGGAACATGGATTGCACGTATCATACCATTTGAACCAATTGTCATATAACTTGAACTTTGAGCAAAGTCAGTGCAAAAGGATTGAAGATTATGAGTGGAAGGACCATAAAAATGGACTCTTTTGTAATCACTTGCGTAGGTACTGAGAAAGCTCATGATTGCCTGTAAAGTTGAAAAGCTGTTATATACAAGTTCCCGGCAATTTAAGATTGCCTGATTGTTATCAAAATCTTTTTTAAAGATGATATATCCGCAAGGAATGCCTGCGTCGTTTTTATATAGATAAGCATATGTGTTATTATAAGCTGCTTTTGCCTCTTTTAGTATTGTCCAGTCATATTTATCACGATTTACCATCATATTAAAGGAAGAAGCAAATGTTTTATAGGTTTCTTCAAACATTGGCTGTTCCGATGGAGAAGAATACAGGTGGAAAGAACCGGAATAGGAGCAACATGGAATCTTCGATAAATCCAGATTCCAACCGATGGAAGTACAAGAACGTTCATAACCATATTTGCGGTAAAAACTTTCACTAAATGGATAAAGATAAGAAAAAGCAATCTTATTCTTGTACATTTCAGGTAAAATGGTTTGGAAAATTTTCTTTACGGCTCCTTTTTTTCTGTGGTGTGGATAGGTAACTACATTTCCGATTCCGGTTCCATTCATAATGCTTCCATCAAAATAAAATTGATAAGGAATCACGTTTAAACAAGACATAAGCTCATTCTGTTCTGTGAAAGCACCATATATCATATTCCAATAAGCATCCCCTTTTTGATCAGGAGAAGCTAAAAGCTGATTTAAGTATTCTTCTTTTGGTTTATTCATCTGAAATGGATATTCAAAACAGATTGCACTCAGTTGTTTGGCTTCAATTAATTCTTCTTTCCTAATTGGTCGTATATTCATGAAAACCCTCCTTTTTTTCTATATTATAGCCATTTTGAAAAATAGAATCAATTAGAATAAGAGGGAGAACAAGTTAAGACAAAATATCACATTTTTGGTTTCTTCTTTTTTCTGATTATGTTAGACTAATAATAAGTAAATAGGAAAAGAGAGGGATATTTATGCACACCAAAAGAAAATTTAAAGTACATGAATGGAAGAAAATTTTTAATCGGAAGCAATTTTCATTGAAAAAACAGTTAATTTTGCTGATTAGTATTTGCTGGCTGCTTCCGATTATGATAATTTTTGTGAATATGTCGTCAACGTATCAAATGGACATGATTAAAAAGACCGAAGATATTCGAATGGAAGAAACAAAAGCTTATACGATGGCTCTTTCATATAATATAAATGAAGTAATCGATTTAACAAAGAACTTATTTTATGACCGGCTGATTGAAACTCCATGGCAAAAATATATGGATGGAGCAATTGATTGGGGGGAATATTACGATGAATCAAAGAAAATGATAAATATAAAGTTTGACAAGGATTGGAGAATTGATGAAGCTTTTTTTTATCTGCTTGAATCGCCGGAGCAGATTTATCCATGTACAACGGGTGAACTGGAAGTTTTTCAAGGAAATGTAAAAGAAGCGGCTCATGAAGTATCGGCTAATCCGAGTGCTAGGGTGATTGTAAAAGTGGTAGATAAAGAAATTTATATTTTTAGAAATATTTATGCAATTCATGGGTATAAAAAAATTGCTACGATGGTAATAAAATTAAATACTCAGGAGCTATTGAATAGAATGAATAGCAGCGATGAATATGATTTAGTTTTCTACATTAATAAAGGAGAAGAAAACATTACCTATGACAGAGAAACAAAAGATTGTGAGCAGAAAAAAGAAATATTAGAAGTTGTAAAATATAATTTTAAGCGTGAGGGGAATATCATTAAACAGTATCAGCTGACAGATAGGGAAAAACAATACCAGGGATTTGTCTATCAAAAAGCCTATGATGATTATAATTTGTGCAGTATATTAATCATTGACCGTACGGAATTATTTGTTGTATTTAAGACATTAGTTAACTTAGTGGAAGGTTTGTTAATTGTAGTAATTCCAATTTTGGCAATTTTTATTCTAATGTTTAAGAAAAATTTCACTTTTCCAATTGAACATATGGTAGAAGCTTTTAAAGAGATTAAAGAGGGAAATATGGGAATCCAGATTCCGAGAGATAGAGATACAATGCCGAATCAGGAATTTATTTATTTAGTGGATTCGTTTAATGAAATGTCCACCAAAATAAAATATTTATTTAATTATGCTTATAATGAAGAAATCGCAAGAAAGGATGCTCAGATTATTGCATTACAATCTCAGATTAATCCGCATTTTTTAAATAATACATTGGAGATGATGAATTGGCAGGCGAGAATGGCAGGAGATGTCAGTGTATCAAAAATGATAGAGGCATTATCCACTCTTTTAGACTATACAATGAACCGGGAAAGCAAACGTCTGATTAGCCTGGCAGAGGAAATCCGCTGTGCCGACGCTTATCTTTACATTATATCAATGCGGTTCGGACAGAGGCTTCAAGTAGAAAAAGAGATTGACCAGTCTATTTTACAGACACAGGTTCCTCAGATTATTTTACAGCCATTATTGGAAAATGCAGTTTTACATGGAATTGAGTCTGAAAACAGGGGAACGATTTGGCTTCAGGTTTATAAAAAAGAGGCTAATATTTTTATGGAAGTTCGAAATACAGGGAAAAAACTGACGAAGGAAAAGGAAGAAAAAATAGCAAGTATATTAAATGGTGAACAGGAAATTAAAAAGGGACGTGGTCAGCACACTTCGTTAGGGATTCGCAATGTAAATCAAAGAATCAAACTAATTTATGGTGATAATTACGGATTAACGATAAAATCATGCGGGGAAAATATAACGTGTTCTACAATAAAAATACCATTTGAGGGTGATATTTTATAAAAAAGTTGCTTTTTTTTGCGAATATGGCAAGAATGAACAAATAATGTCAAAACAGACTAATGCTATTTGGTTAATCTGCAAGTATAATATAGATATACCAGATGAGGAAATATAAAAAAGAACGAAACAATATGCGATTTCCAAAATGGTATAAACAAATTTTCATATTTATTTTTTAAGGAGGAAAAGACATGAGAAAAACAAAAAAAGCGATTGCACTTATGCTTGCTTTTGGTTTGACTATGAGCATGATGACAGGCTGTGGTTCAAGCGATGAGCAGACAACTAACAATGGGGGGAATACGGAAACAACGGAAACAACAGATGGCACAGAAGAAACTTCTGAAGATGAGGCTTGTACATTAAATGTAGTAACAATGATGGCCGGTGAAGACGCCAATACAGACAATTATAATAAAGTAGTTGAACAATTTCAGAAGGATCATCCAAACATTACAATTGAAGATAATTCAGCAACAGCTGATAATGATTGGAAAGTTCAGATTGAAGCAGACTTCTCAATGGACAATGAACCAGATGTTATTCAGTACTTCACAGACAAGAGTGCTGAAAACATTTTAAAGGCAGATAAATTTGTTACATTAGAAGAAATGCAGGCTGAAAATCCTGAAATTGCAAAAAATACTTCTGATGTTGCTTTAGAGCAGACAAAATCTCCAGTAGATGGAAAGAACTACGCAGTTCCTACTACAGGTTACTGGGAAGGATTATTCTGTAACAAGGATTTATTTGATAAATACAATCTTGAATTACCTACAGATTGGGATAAGTTAGAAACAGCAGTTAAAACATTTAAAGAAAATGACATCGTTCCAGTTGCATTGGCTATGAACGACGTTCCTAACTACTGGATTGAATTCTTGATGATGACAGCATCTACAACAGATGAATTCGTTCAAATTCCAGAAAAGGCTCCAAAGAGCTGGGTAGAAGGATTATCTAAAATCAAAGATTTATATGATTTAGGTGCATTCTCCAAAGACGTTGCAACTGTAGATAATGAAATGGCTCAAAATACATTTAAAGACAAAAAAGCAGCTATGATTTTAGAAGGTTCCTGGTTCTTAAATGGAGTTCCTGATACAGAAAATACTGTAGTATGTGCTTTCCCAAGATGGGATGGAGCAAAATCGGAAGAAGGAACAGCTATTTCCGGATATTCTTCAGGATTCTATATCACAAAGAAAGCTTGGGAAGATCCAGCTAAGAAGAAAGCAGCTCTTGAATTTGTATTAGCGAATACATGTGACAAACAAATTCTTACATACTGGGGTGGTAATGGTGCTTGCTCCGTACCAGTTCCAGAAGGTGGAGACTTCAATCCTCTTCAAGTATCTGGTGCTAAATACGCAGAAACAATTAAAAATCCAGTTGGACCAACTGATTCTCGTATGACTCCAGAAGCATTTAACGGATTAAAAGATAACATGGTTGCAATCGCTACTGGAAAAATGTCAGCTGAAAAAGGAATTAACAATATGTTAAAAATTAACAGCCAGAAATAATAAGAGTTGTATTAAGGTAGCATGGAAACAGAACAGGGGGGTTTTTTATTGGGCCCCTCTGTTTTTATGAAAAAATATGAAAAAATGGAAGAAAGGCGTGGAGTGATATGCTATATAAGAAGAAATGGCCTTTAATTGTATTTTTAATACCTGGCTTAATTATGATGGGAGTATTTTTATACTATCCTTTTATTTCTAACATCGGAAATAGTTTTTACAATATGAGCAGTGTTGTAAGGATGCCAGGTGTAGAGCTTAATTTTATCGGATTAGAAAACTATAAAAACTTATTTAAAGACCCTTATATTAAAATTGCATTGAAAAATTCATTTTTAATGATGATTTTAACTGTGATTTTCCAAGTAGGATTGGCTTTGGTTTTTGCAATTTTGGTAAATTCAATTCGTCGCGGACAACAGCTTTTCCGTACCCTTTACTTTTTCCCAGTTGTAATTTCTGCCTCTGCATTAGGCTTACTTTTTAAACTGTTTTATGATTACAATGGTGGTATGTTAAACCAGATTTTAGAAAAGATGGGAAAAGAGCCTGTTATGTGGCTATCTGAATCATTGGCATTTACAATGATAAGCATACCGGTATTATGGAGTTATGTTGGATTTTATTTTGTCATTATTTTAACAGGAATTTGCGATATTCCAGATGATGTATATGAGGCAGCGGCTATTGACGGATGTTCAGGTTTTAAATCCGTATTTTATATAACAGTACCTCTTTTAAGAGGCGTTCTTTGTACTTGTATTACACTGGCAGTTACAGGTGCGTTGAAGGTATTCGACTTACCTTGGATGCTGGCAGAAAAAGGTGCACCAAATGGTACAACTCATTTCTTAGGAACTTATATGTATCATACAGCATTTAGTAATAATAATTTTGATTATGGTTCTACAATTGCTTTATTTATCGTTGTAGTTGGTGTTATAGTATCAAAGGCAGTTGACTTTATTGTAAAACCAGATAAGAATTTGTAGGAGGGAATGATACATATGGCAGCAGAAGTAAAGAAGAACAAAAAGCCTATTAAAATTTCTACTATTATTATTTATATTGTTTTAATTTTATGGGCAGTTACAACAGTATTTCCATTTATATGGGTATTTATGAATTCGTTTAAGGAATCACAGGATGTTATAAGCAATTCATTTGCATGGCCAAAAGCTTTTGAACTGATGAATTATGAAAAAGCGTTCAGACGTGTAAATATTGGAATGGCGTATCGAAGCAGTCTGATTATTTCTGGAAGTGTTATGGTTGGTGTAATGATTCTTTCTTCCATGATGGCATTTGCTATGACAAGATATCAGTTTAAGGGGAAAAAAGTAGTCGATGCTTTGATTAAAGGTAGTCTTATGTTTCCTGTTTTTGCTACGATTATTCCGGTTATGGCAATGATGGTAAAAGTTGGATTTATCAATAGCGGTAATTTATTGGCAGCAATTCTTCCACAGATTGCAGGTAACTTAAGCTTTGCTGCGATTGTTATGATGGGATTTTTAAGAGGGCTTCCGCTTGAAATGGAAGAGGCAGCCTATATGGAAGGTGCAGGAGTTGCAAAGGTATTTACAAGAATTATTATTCCATTATCAAAACCATCTCTTGCAACTGTTGCAATTTTCTGTTTCTTATGGTCCTATAATGACTTATTTACACAATCCTGTTTAGTTCGTAAAAAAGCGTTACTTCCAATTTGTGCTTTATTAAAACAGATTAGTTCTATTTACGGTACGGACTATGGTCTTATGGCAGCAGCGGTAACATTAATTGTTGTTCCTGTTATGATTGTATATATCTTATTACAAAAAAATATTGTGAAAGGATTGACAGCAGGCGCTGTAAAAGGATAAACTTATAGTAAGGTAGTTTTATCGAAAATGTCATTTTGAGATAAGATTCTATCTATTATAGTGGGATATGGAGTGATAAGCATGTATAAAGTTATGATTATTGATGACGAACCAATTATTGTTGAGGGGATTTCAAGGATGGTGCCTTGGGACAAATATAATTGTAAAGTCATCGCAACTGCCCATGACGGCATAGAAGGGGCGGAACTAATTCGTGAACATAAACCTAATATTATCTTTTCTGATATTGCAATGCCGGGTTTAGATGGTCTTACTATGATTGCCGGATTAAAATCAGAATTTCCAGATATGATGATTTGTATTTTAACCGGCTATCGGGATTTTGATTATGCACAGCAGGCGATAAGGTTAGGTGTGACACGGTTTTTATTGAAGCCTTCTAATATGGACGAGATAGAAGAAGCAATTCAGGTAATGACAGAACGATTAAAGAAAAAATCGGTAGATCTAGTTGCAACGGAAGAAGGAGGCGATGAACTGACTGCGACGATAGATGAGGATAGTTCAGCGAGCAGTTTTATCGTAAAAAATGCTATGAAATTTATCGAGGAGAATTATAAGAAAAAGTTAACTTTGTCCGAAGTGGCTGAAAAAACATATGTCAGCCAGTGGCATTTAAGTAAATTACTTAATAAGCATACAGGGAAAAGCTTTTCTGAATTATTAAATTCAGTTCGGATTAGCAAAGCAAAAGAGTTACTTTCGGATTCTTCTTTGCGAATAGGTGATATAGCAGAAGCGGTGGGATTTGTTGATTTGGCTCATTTTTCAAGAGTATTTAAGAAAATTATGGGGATATCTGCAAATGAATACCGCAATCGAATTGCAAAAGATGATATACATTAGTAATGAGGAGGATATGTGTGAGAACTTTAGGTACAAATGACTGGATGGTATTAAATAATATAATATATCAGATGAATGCGACAGATGATTTAAAAGCAATGAGGGAGAATTTTCTAATACAAATGAAGCTGGTGTTAGAGTTTGACAGTGCTGATTTTTATATTATAAAAGATACAAAGAATCACACATTAACATCCCCTGTATATTGTAACCATACAATACGGATGGATACGAATGCAGAAGATAAATGGGAGGGAATAGAGAATAGCAGAGGTTTTATGTATGGGGGGAAAAGTCAGGTATATAGGGAAAGTGACATACTTTCAGAAGAAAAGAGAGTAGAAACGAAGTATTATAAAGAGTTTTTTGCTCCTTATCATTTACACTATGCAGTGACAATGATTCTGGCACGAAAAAATCAATTTTTAGGAATTGTAACATTTTATCGTACCAGAGAGCAGGAAGATTTTGCATATGAAGATTTGTTGATATTAGATATTTTAAAAGAACATCTTGCTTTAAGATTATATAAGGAACTTCAGACGGAAAGTGAATCGGATGATAAGGTAACAGTTCATCAATGTGTTACCTTATATAATCTTACAAAACGAGAAGAAACGATCCTACGACGACTTATGGATGGGGATGAAAATGATAAGATTTGTTCTGAGCTTGCGATTACAAATAATACATTAAAAAAGCATATATTAAATATTTACAAAAAGCTTGGTATTAGTAATCGGGTTCAAATGTTTAAAATGATTCGTGAAAGAGAATAAAAATAAGAGAGGAAAAGGGACTTTTATAGTCTCTTTTTTTACTTTATAGGAAACTTCGTCTCCTATAAAGCAAAAACGTATGCTTTTCTTGCGATGACTGTCCCTATATGGTACAATTTAAAACGTTCAATAGAGTAGGTGGGATAAAAGTTTGGAGGTTAGAAAGATGGAATATAGTGAAGTTATAACATTTGTTCTGGAAATTGTTGGGACAATTGCCTTTGCCTCTTCTGGTGCCATGGTCGGCATTGAAAGGAATATGGATGTATTTGGGGTAAATGTATTAGGCATTGCAACTGCAGTAGGTGGAGGAATGATAAGAGATTTAATATTAGGAATTGCTCCGCCTAATATGTTTCGAAACCCTGTCTACGCATTGGTATCAATTGTTACTTGCTGTTGTTTATTTTTTATTGTATTTATGAATGAGAAATTTTTATCAAGTCGTTTTAGGACAACTTATGATAGGATTATGATGATGTTTGATGCAATTGGACTTGGAATTTTTACTGCAGTTGGTGTGAATACCGCAATTAAGGCCGGATTTGCAAATCAGACATTTTTACTTATTTTTGTTGGAATGATTACCGGTGTAGGTGGAGGGCTTTTGCGTGATGTGATGGCAGGTGTTACACCTTATATTCTAGTAAAGCATATTTATGCTTGTGCTTCTATGGTAGGAGCTATTATTTGTGTCATCTTATACCGGGAATTTGGTGAAATTCCAGCTATGTTTCTATCTGCATTTGTTGTAATGCTGATTCGGTTTTTAGCTGCAAAATATAGATGGAACTTGCCAAGAATACGGTAAATTAAAAAGAGAGGCGGAGTTAAAATGAAATCATTGCTTGTATATTTGAAAGATTACAAAAAAGAAAGTATTTTAGGACCGTTATTTAAGCTTTTGGAAGCTTCTTTTGAACTTTTTGTTCCGTTAGTTATGGCTGCGATTATTGATAACGGAATTGGAAATCAAGATAGTTTTTATATCATTAAGATGTGTTTTATTATGATACTTCTTGGAATAATTGGTCTTATTTGCTCTATTACAGCACAATATTTTGCAGCAAAGGCTTCGATAGGTTTTGCAACGAAATTAAGACATTCTTTATTCTCTCATATACAAGGATTTTCGTTCTCGGATATGGACACTTTGGGCAACTCAACATTAATAACAAGAATGACAAGTGACATTAATCAGGTACAATCTGGAGTGAATTTAGTATTAAGACTTTTTTTACGCTCGCCATTTGTTGTATTTGGGGCTATGATAATGGCATTTACGATTAATAGAGAAGCAGCGTATATTTTCGTTTGTGCAATTCCTTTTTTATCTCTTGTTGTGTTTGGCATTATGCTGTTTAATATTCCGTTGTTTCGAAAAGTGCAAATGAATTTGGATCGTGTACTTGGAATTACAAGAGAAAATCTTACAGGTGTGCGTGTAATTCGTGCATTTAATAAAGAACAGGAAGAAAGACAGCAGTTTGAGAATTACAATAAAGCTTTAACAAAGATTCAAATGTTTGCCGGACGAATTTCTGCGTTAATGAATCCTTTTACTTATGTAATTGTAAATGCTGCAATTATTGCTCTAATTTGGAAAGGGGCAATACAGGTTAATTTAGGAATTATTACACGGGGAGAAGTAGTTGCACTTGTTAATTATATGTCACAAATTTTGGTAGAACTTGTTAAATTGGCAAATTTAATTATTACAGTGACAAAAGCACTTGCCTGTGCAAAACGGATAGAAACAATTTTTGAGGTAGAAAGCAGCGAGAAAAATATTGATTTGTTAAGTGATAGTTTAGAGAATGAGGTACATTCAGAAACAGAAAATTATATAACATTTTCCCATGTAGGATTTCGGTATAAAGGTGCATCAGAGGAAGCATTGACCGATATTTCGTTTGAAGTGAAAAGGGGGCAGACCATTGGAATTATTGGTGGTACCGGTTCAGGAAAGTCATCGCTTGTGCATTTGTTGCCAAGATTTTACGAGGTAACGAATGGAGAAATTATTTTAGATGGTCGAAAGCTTTCGGACTATTCCTTGGCAGAGCTTAGAGCAAAGATTGGAATTGTGATGCAAAAAGCAGTTTTATTTAAGGGAACAATAAGAGAAAATGTATGTTGGGGAAAGAAAGAAGCGACGGATAAAGAAATGGAAGAGGCGTTGACAATTTCTCAGGCAAAAGAATTTGTGGACGGGAAAAAAGAAGGAATGGAATTTAAATTAGAACAGGGCGGACGTAACCTTTCAGGTGGACAACGCCAGCGTCTTACAATTGCAAGAGCTCTTATAAAAAAACCGGAAATATTAATTCTTGACGATAGTGCCTCTGCTTTGGATTTTGCCACAGATGCAAAACTTCGTCATTCAATTCGGACGATGAAAGAAAGACCGACTATATTTATTGTATCTCAGCGTGCTGCATCAATTCAGTCGGCAGATCAGATTTTGGTGTTAGAGGATGGAAAATTAGTGGGAGTTGGAAATCATGATAAGTTATTAAAGGAGTGTCTTGTATACCAGGAAATTTATTATTCCCAATTTCCAAAAGAGGAGGTGACTGCATGAACCAGACCGAGAAGAAGGCTCAAAAAGAAACAATAAAAAAGGTATTGAATTATATAAAGCCATATAGTATTTATGTCTTATTTTCAATTATTCTTGCCTCTGTAACGGTAATTTTAACTCTTTATGCCCCTATTTTAATTGGAAAAGCAATTGATTTTATTGTAGGAAAAGAAAATGTGAAGTTTGATGCTATTTTTTTGATTTTAAAACAACTGGGGGTTATAATTATCTGTACAGCAGTCGCACAGTGGATTATGAATCTATGCAATAATAAGATTACCTATTCTGTTATTCGCGATATGCGGGCGGAAGCATTTAATAAAATAGAAATTTTACCATTAAGTTATATTGATTCTCATTCTTCCGGCGAGTTAGTAAGCAGAGTAATTGCTGATGTTGATCAGTTTGCCGATGGGCTATTGATGGGCTTTACACAGCTATTTACCGGCGTCATAACCATTCTTGGAACGTTATTTTTTATGTTTTCAATTAATGTATGGATTACATTAGTTGTAGTAATTATTACTCCGGTGTCTTTACTTGTAGCTGCTTTTATTGCAAAAAGAACTTATTCTATGTTTCGGTTACAGTCAGAAACGAGAGGGGAGCAGACTGCATTTATTGATGAGATGGTAGGGAATTTGAAAGTAGTAAAAGCATTTGGTCATGAAAAAGAAGCAATCGAAAAATTTGATGCAATCAATGAAAAATTAGAGAAATATTCCCTTCGGGCTACTTTTTTTTCTTCTATTACAAACCCGGCGACTAGATTTGTAAATAGTCTGGTATATACAGCAGTAGGAATTAGCGGAGCGTTTGCCGGTATTTATGGGATTATTACGATTGGAAATCTGTCCTGCTTTTTAAGTTATGCAAATCAATATACAAAGCCATTTAATGAAATATCAGGTGTGATAACAGAATTACAGAATGCACTGGCTTGTGCGGCAAGAATTTTTGAATTGATTGAAGAAGAACCGGAAGTGCCGGATTATCTGGAGGCACCGGAAAATATAGTACTTCAAGGTAATGTATTGTTGGAGGATGTAAGTTTTTCTTATAGTAAAGAAAAAAAATTAATTGAGCATTTTGATCTTAATGTGAAGGCTGGACAACGAATTGCAATTGTTGGCCCGACTGGATGTGGAAAAACAACATTAATCAATTTATTGATGCGATTTTATGATATCGATTCGGGTGAAATAAAATTGGATGGAAACAATATGAATCGTTTAAAACGAAAAGACGTCAGGTCTTCAATTGGTATGGTGTTGCAGGATACGTGGTTAAAGATTGGAACGGTTAGGGAGAATATCATTATGGGTAAGCCGGATGCAACAGATGAGGAGATAAAAAAAGCAGCAAAGGCAACAGGAGCTCATAATTTTATAAAGCGGCTTCCAAATGCTTATAATACGATAATTGGTGAGGATGGCGGTAATTTATCACAAGGTCAGAAACAGCTTTTATGTATCACCCGGGTATTACTTTTAAGTCCTCCAATGCTAATTTTAGATGAGGCAACCTCTTCGATTGACACTAGAACGGAATTAATGATTCAGGAAGCATTCCATAAGTTGATGGAAGGAAGAACAAGTTTTATTGTTGCCCATAGGCTTTCTACAATTCGGGAGGCAGATGTTATCTTAGTTATGAAAGATGGGATGATTATTGAACAGGGAACTCATTTTGAGTTGCTTAAGAAAAATGGATTTTATAAAAATTTGTATGATAGTCAATTTGCCAATGTCTGATTAGAATTAAAAAGGAAAATGAATAGGGAGATTCCTTTGGGATATAATAACGATATTATAATATTTTAAGTGTCAGGAGGTAGTGACTTGAAAGCATATGTAAATCAGGAAGATTGTATCAGTTGTGGGTTATGTGTCAGTGTCTGTCCGGATGTATTTCAGTTTAATGACGACGATAAATCAGAGGCAATAAAGGAAGAAATACCGGAAGATGTTGTGGAAAGTGCAATTGAGGCTAGAGATGGCTGTCCTGTCAGTGTAATTGATATTGAAGAATAAAGAGAGAAAAGATGAAGCTGAGTGGTTCGGCTTCATCTTTTCTGTATCTAGGAATAGTTCATTCTTAGAATGAATAGAATAAAATGATGTTAGATTGAGGAAAAGAATGGAATGAAAAAAATAATTTCGATTATTCTTATTTTTCTTCTTTTATTCCCGGCTTGCTTTGTACAAGCGGAAGAAAAAGAAAAGATTGAAGAACCAAGTGGTTTATATGCTTTGTGTTCTTGTCTTATGGATGCCGATTCCGGACGTGTTTTATTTGAAAAAAATGGAGAAGAACAAAGGGCAATGGCAAGTACTACGAAGATTATGACTTTGATTGTTACATTAGAAAATTGTGATTTAAACGAAGTTGTAACAATATCACAAAATGCGGCAAGACAGCCGGATGTGCAATTAAATGTAAACATAGGGGAAAAATATTATTTAAAAGATTTATGTTATTCGCTTATGTTAGAATCGCATAATGATTCGGCTGTAGCAATTGCAGAGCATGTAGGGAAAAGCGTAGAAAATTTTGCAAATATGATGAACGAGAAGGCGAAGGAACTTGATTTAGTACACACACATTTTATTACCCCAAATGGGTTAGATGCAGAAAATGCGGACGGAATTCATGGGACAACAGCGGTTGAATTAGCAAAAATTATGAGGTACTGTATTAAGGAATCGCCTAAGAAAGATTTATTTTTAAAAATTACAGGAACTTCTTCCCATTCTTTTTCTGATTTGGATGGCAAACGTACATTTTCATGTAGAAATCATAATGCGTTTTTAAATATGATGGAGGGTGCCTTAAGTGGAAAAACAGGATTTACTTCGAAAGCAGGTTATTGTTATGTCGGTGCATTAGAGCGGGATGGAAAAATGTTCGTCGTTGCATTGCTCGGTTGTGGATGGCCCAATAATAAAAGTTATAAGTGGAGTGATACGAAAAAGCTTATGAGTTATGGCATTGATAATTATGAATATCGTACTGTTTGGAAAGAACCAAAGCTATCTCCTGTTTTTGTAAAAAACGGAATTCCAAAAAGTGGGGAAAAGAGCGATTTGGCGTATGCGAATCTTTATGTGAAATGTACAAAACAGGATAAGGAGAGAGAATGGCTTCTTAGAAATGATGAGAATGTTCATGTATCATTTGAATGTAAAAATAAACTGGAAGCACCGGTGAAGGAAGAAACAAAAGTTGGAAGGATTCTATACTCATTGGAAGGAACGGTCTTGAAGGAATATCCGATTGTTACGGATTGTGCAGTTGAAAAATTAGATTATTGGTGGTGTTGTCAGAAGATTTTAAAACAGTTTTTCTTATAAAAATTAAGGGTTTCGAAAGAACTATGAAAAAAGAATGAACTATAGGTTAGAATTGTTGACAGATAGTTTTATTGCGACTATGATTATAACTCAGAAGAAAGAATTAGACGAATGAGTTAGGAGATAGCATGTTTGGATATGTAACAATCAATCAAAAACAATTATCCGAAGAGGATTATAGGATTTATCATGCTTTTTATTGTGGTCTTTGTCAGACTTTGAAAAAACGTTATGGAAGAATCGGGCAGATTATGTTGAATAATGATATGACTTTTCTTGTAATTCTTTTATCTGCATTATATGAAGAGAAAGAGGAACCGTCAGAATATCGTTGTCTTTTACATCCGAATCGGAAGGAACCGCTGATTCAAAATAAGTTTACGGAATATGCGGCTGATATGACAGTGTTATTAACTTATCACAAATGTATTGATGACTGGAAGGACGAACGTTCTGTTTCAAAAAAGGGATTGTCTATGGTAATACAAAAACAATATAATCAGATAGCGGACCATTATACAAGACAAGCCAGAGCAATCGAAGAGTATATGAAACAGATTCGAAATGCAGAAAGGGATTATTGCAGTGACATTGATTATATGTCCGGACTAACGGGACTTTTTTTAGCTGAATTATTTGTCTATCAAGAGGATGAATGGAAAGAAACAATGATGCAGATCGGCTATTATCTTGGAAAGTTTATTTATTTGATGGATGCGTATGAAGACCAGAAAATAGACAGAAAAAAGAAAAATTATAATATATTTTTGTTAAAGCAGGAAGAAAATTCTAAGTTTGAAGAAAATGATATGATACATCAAATTTTAACACTGATGATGGCAGAATGTTCAAAGGCATTTGAACGGCTTCCTATTATTCAATATGCCGACATTTTACGAAATATTTTATATTCGGGAGTTTGGTTTAAATATGAATGGATAAGAAAGAAAGGTAGTGTCAAGTAAGTTATGAAAAAACAGAGCCAACAAAATAGGCTCAATAGAACCTTGAAAATTGTAGATATTTATTCCTATAAGCTCTCCGAGGGCTTAGGGCGCTGCCCTAAAAACCCGCAAGGGACTTGTCCCTTGACCTATTAACGGGCTTTGCCCGAACCCATCCTCGCCGGAGGGCAGGAAAAGGGCGCAGTTGCCCCTTTTCTGCTGAAACAGGATAATCCGTGAGCTTTATGTCAATAGACTTTCGCGGCATATCCTGACAGCCGGCAAAGCCGTCTGTTCCGGTATTCCACGGTTCTATTGACAACAGCTCCGCTCCGGTGCAGCAGTAACAGTTTTCTGCATATTCAGAATGGTCTGCTGGCCAAGGAAGATGAGGAGCTGCCACTTACCTGGCATATTGTCAGCACCTTGCAGCATCTCCACTTCGTTGAGGACTTTGTATTTATTGTGTTTGTGCGGACGAAGGAAGTTATAGTAAGCAACCCAGAGAGCAAGGTCATAGTTGGCACCGTCGATGTTGTCAAAACCGTTTGTGTGACGGTAAGAAGCCTTATAGGTACGGTTCAGGCGTTCTATCATCTGCTTGAATGGTCGGTATTCTGTGGAGACAGCATCGTCGTTGGTAAGTCCAATGACCTGGGTGATTTTAAAGGTAAAGTCTTCTTTGAATTTGCGTGCGAATTCCATTGCTGCAAGGGGGTATGCACTGTAACCGTCAGCGATGAACTTGAAGTTCTCCGGCAGCTTTGTGAGTCCTTGAAATGCCATACGCATGGCGAGGATACAGGGGCCGACACCGCGGTTGTCAGAAACCTGGTAGCCGATGATGGATCGGGTGGCGGCATTCATGATGAGCCAGATGTAGGTCTTGATACCACGGATTTTTATGTATGTTTCGTCAGCTGTGAACACATCCCCTTTTTCGTAGGGATACTGATCAACAAAAGGTTTGATGCAGAT
>NZ_VUMT01000060.1 GCF_009696045.1 Velocimicrobium porci
TATAAATGTCAATACAAAAATGTACAAAAGTTCCAAAATAATAATGTACAACTTTTTTAATTTTCAGTCTGGATATGATCTTTAAGCCGATATGATTTTCCGGATATTGTAATTACATGTGCATGATGCAGAACCCTGTCCAAAATGGCATTGGCTACAACTGCATCATAAAACACAGAATCCCAGTCACTGAAATTTATATTTGTTGTTAGAATGGTACTTTTCTTTTCGTACCTCATGTCAATCAGCTGGAAAAACAGATTTGAATCTTCCTTGTTGATGGGAAGGTATCCCAGCTCATCAATAATCAGAAGCCTGTATTTACTGAAGTGCTTCAGCCTGTCATTCAAACGGTTTTCTGACTTTGCTTTTTTCAGCTGCTGCAGTAAATCATTGCATTTTATAAAATATGTGCTGATTCGCTTTTTGGCTGCAGTAATCCCTATGGAAGTTGCCAGATGTGTCTTCCCCACTCCGCTTGGACCAAGAAATACAAGGTTTTCATTTTCTTCCAGAAATCTCAGTGTGTTATATTCAAAAATTTCCTGCCGGTTTATTCCCGGCTGAAATGAAAAATCAAAGTCCTCCAGTTCCTTATGGTGTGGGAACGCTCCTGCTTTTACCATGGAACGTGCAGCATTTTCTGCTTTGTAGTCTGCCTCAAAATTGGTCAGTTTCAACAGACCCTCCGAAAATGAAAGGCTGTTTGCTGACACAAAATCTGCAACCTCACTCAGATGCAGCTGCATCTGTGGTAGTTTTAATGCTTCAAGATTGTGGCATAACTGTTGGTAAGTGCTGTTATTCATAACGGTATACATCTCCTATCACTGACAGATTTTCCTTTGCACGGCTTTCTATGTCCTCTTTTTGGAAGGAATGGGACTGCTGTGCAATTGCAATATAGTGTTTTTCATGATAATTCAGTTTTTTTGAACTCAGACTGTGCAAAGTCACGAGAGTTGTGTTATAATAAATGTGTATGTAATTGTCATATACCTGTAATTTCATCTCCCTTCCAATGTACTCCGGCGGTACGGAATACTGTGAATTTTTGTATGTTACCATACTGGATGGATTTACCCTGGAACGGTATGTGTCAATCCGATAATGCTTTCTTATTTCTTCTGTGGGAAGGGGATTTAAGAAAGCTTTTTCTTTTTCAAAATAAAGCAGTGGAATTCTTCCTGTTCCCTGTTTTACCTGGCTGTTGATGCGGTTGTTGATACGTTCTATAAGTTCACATAATTCGGTATAATCAAGCCGGCCGCTATAAGCACGGATTTCATCCAGTATCTTCATTGGTGCTTCCACCTTTGCCTTGGTCTGCGGTCTGCCTGCAATGCATGGTCTGATTTGAAAACCGTAATCTTTGGCAAACTGTTCAAAACGTACATTGACTTTGCCTTTGGAAGCATCTGTTCTTGACTGGTCCATAACCGTTTTCATGTTGTCGGTGACAATTTCCTGCGGAACCCCGCCAAATGTCTCGAATGCATCGTTTAGAAGTGCGAGAAGAACATCCTGTGTTCTGCTTAAAGATAAGCGGT
Organism: Velocimicrobium porci; assembly: GCF_009696045.1. Classification (GTDB taxonomy): domain Bacteria; phylum Bacillota; class Clostridia; order Lachnospirales; family Lachnospiraceae; genus Velocimicrobium; species Velocimicrobium porci. The sequence goes on from NZ_VUMT01000060.1 coordinate 1,551, forward strand.
ATACACGGAACCGTGAATATGAGAGCAGTAGGACAAGGACATTGATGGTTATGGTTTCTCCTGATTTTAGTACAAACGGAATGTTTTCTTTCCAGTCAAGCTGTGCCTGCTTTCCTTCCGGTGTTTCAAAACGGATGACCGGCCTGTCTGCATTGGATGGCTTTTTTTCTTTAAAATATGCTGCAAACTCTTCATGAGAGTTAATGTAATGACAAAAGTTGGAATATTTGCAGTTATTTAATCCATGGTTGTCAACCAGATACTGCCACAGTATCCTTTTATAATAAAAGACCTGTGAGTTCTGCTCAGAAAGCAGTTCCTGTATTACATCATAATATTTATCCAGCCGCGAGCCTTTTTTTCTTTTTTTTGATTTCTGAAAACCATTTATATACTTGTCAACGGTTCTCCTGTCAACACCAAGCTCCCTTGCAATCTGGCTTTTATTGATGTTTAGTGAAGAATTTTCTGTAAACGGTTTCAATTTGTATAAGTCCTCCAATGAATTAATTTTTAAATCTACAATGATGCTGCTTTTTAAAATCATACTGTTTACCTCCATGGTAACAGTATAGCATCTGTACATTTTTATTTTGGATTTTTTGTACATATATATTGTACCATTTATA
>NZ_VUMT01000061.1 GCF_009696045.1 Velocimicrobium porci
TATAAAATGTCAAGACCTAATGTACAAAAAATATGATATAAAAATGTACAATTAGTCTGTCTGTTTTAAGTGATCTTTTAACCTGTATGATTTTCCTGATATTGGTATTACATGTGCATGATGTAGAACTCTGTCCATAATGGCATTTGCAACAACTGCATCAAAAAATACACTATCCCATTCATTAAAATTCATATTTGTTGTTAATATTGTGCTTTTCTTTTCATATCGCATATCTATAAGCTGAAAAAACAGATTAGAATCTTCTTTATCAATAGGCAGATATCCCAACTCGTCAATGATAAGCAGTCGATAATGACAAAAATGCTTGAATCTTGCATCAAGTCTATTTTCCAGTTTTGCTCGCTTTAGCTGTTGAAGCAGATCATTGCACTTTATAAAATATGTGCTTACTCTTTTTTTTGCGGCTGCAATACCGATGGAGGTTGCAAGATGCGTCTTTCCGACTCCACTCGGTCCAAGAAATACTATATTTTCATTCTTTTCGAGAAAACCAAGACTTGCCAGCTCTCTCATTTCCTGTTCATTCACACTTGGTTGAAATCCAAAGTCATAATCTTTAAGTTCTTTTACAAATGGAAATGCTGCGGCTTTTATCATAGATCGTGAAGCGTTTTGTTCTTTAAAATCCACTTCATAATTACTGAGCTTTAACAGCCCCTCCGTAAAGGATAATCCATTTGTTGTTACAAAATCTCTTATTTCATCTAGATGGAGTTTCATCTGGGATAATTTCAACAACTCCAAATTTGCTGTTAACTGATTGTATGTACTGTTACTCATAATCATAAACCTTTCCGATAATCTCAAGATTTTCTTTTGCTCTGTCCATTATGTGTTCGTCTTTGAAAATATGGGATTTTCTGGCGATTGCAGCATAATGTTCCGAAATATAATTTAATTTTTTTAGACTTAGTTGATGAATGGTTATAAATTCTGTGTTATAATACACATGGATATAACCATCATATACTTGTAAAGAAACAATCTTTCCGACATACTCTGGTGGGACAGAGTACTGGCATCCTTTGTAGTAAAACATGCTTGAATGGTTGACTTTTACGGTATTTGTGGTGATTTGATAAGACTTTCTTATGCTATCAGCAGGCAGACTGTTTAAGAAAGTCTTTTCTTTGTTAAAATACATGAACGGAATTCTTCCTGTTCCCTGGTTTACCTGTGCATTAACACGATTATTAATTCTTGTTACTAATTCAATCAATTCCCGGTAATTTAATTTTCCATTATAAGCCCTTATTTCATCAAGTATCTTCATTGGAGCCTCAACTTTGGCCTTTGTATGTGGATGCCCTGCAATGCACGGTTTAACTTTAAAACCATAATCATCAGCGAATTGCTGAAACTTATTATTTATTTTACCGGCAGCGTATTCTGTTCTTGCTTCATCCATAACCGTTTTCATGTTATCTGTAACTATTTCATCTGGTACACCATCAAATGTTTCAAATGCATCATCAAGAAACGAGAAGAGTATATCCTGCGTTTTGGAAAGGGAAACTCTGTATACCCTGAATCTTGAATACGAAAGCAATAGAACAAAAACATTTATATCTAAAGTTTCTCCAGAAGAAAGAGTAAATGGAATCGACTCTTTCCAATCCAGCTGAGCCTGCTTACCCATAGGCGTTTCATATCGAATGGTTACTTTATTAGTGTTGGAAGGTCTGCCTTTTCTGAAATAGGAATCGAATTCAGGATACTTTCTAAGGCAATGGCAGAAGTTACAATAAACACCTGTAAAGCCATGATTATCTACAAGATATTGCCATAAAACTTTTCTGTAGTAAAACACCTGTTGATTTCTGTCGGATAATAATTCAGCTATAATATCATAAAATGGTGTAATGCAGTCATTGCAGTTCCTTGTTTCTGGTTTTGTATATCCGTTTATATATTTATGAACGGTACGTCTGTCAACATCCAATTCTCTTGCTATTTGACTTTTATTAATTTTCAATGTTCCATCCTCCAAAAATGGTTTTAATTTGTACAGGTCATTGACACTTTCTATTTTTATATTTGTTATGATCCGATTATTTAATATCATATGAGTTCCTCCTTGTAACTCATATATCATAACATTTGTACATTCTTATTTAATATTTATTGTACATATTTAAGTATAACTTTATA
>NZ_VUMT01000062.1 GCF_009696045.1 Velocimicrobium porci
AATTTGGTGATATTTTTTCGAATATTTCTTTTAGTCGATTTGATATTTCATCATTTATCACTCGTCTTCTATATTTCACAACAAGAATAAGATGATAATTCATATAGAACACTGAATGATTATTACTCTCCAATTCCATTTATATAATACCTTTCATGTAATTACCACTGAACATATTATACATCATTTTCAAGAACTTCACAACAAAAAAATACCAATTCATCCCGCCACTTATAGAGAGGGCACTGAAAAACATGCATTTTTTCTTTGAAATGTTCGGTTTCCTGAAATTTAGCCTGTTCACTGTGGGAATCGCTAATAATCGTTTCTGTGTAGGTTTTCTTTTTTGCTCCTTCTTTATAACAGCCATCCCGATAAGGACAACATTTACATTTTTCAATATCAAAAAAATAAACCATGCGTGGATTTTTATTCTTTTTCTCTTTTTTTCTTTTATCAAGATATTTATGAATGGCTAAATGTCCGGCTTTACACTGGTACATTCCTGCATCTTTATTAAATTCAAATTCATCTTCCTTTGTGCGATTGCCTTGGGTAATAATTGAATTTAGTTTTGCTATCAGCTCATAACCATCTTTTTTTACTGCTTCCATATTTTTCTTATCAGAATAAGCTTTATCACCAATCACTGCTTCAACCTGCATCCCCGCATCCCTGCTCTTTTGCACAAGTTTCGGTAACTCTTTTCCATCTGTTTTTTCACCACTGGTTATCGTAGCAGCTGTGATGATTCGTTCTTCTGTCATTGCTATGTGTGTTTTGTATCCAAAGAATGATGTATCTGCTGTCTTATGACCAATTTTTGCATCTTCATCTTTTGAAGTTTCTAAATGCTCCATGTCATCCCTTACGGATTCTTCTAACAGATTTAATTTTTCCTGCACCTTGGGATAACTGCATATTTTTTCATTTTCTTTTACAACATCAATAAGCTGTTTACAGTATTCCAATTCTTTTTCCAAAGAATCTTCCGTGTTTTTATCGGGAAATTTTTCTTTCATTGTTTCATCAACTTCATAGATGGTACGACGTAGCTTTTTTGATTGTTCCTGAAGTGCCTGACATGGTGTTTTGCAGTTGTATCTTGATTTTGTATGAGTAGCATCTACAATAATGGATTTTGATTTTATAATTCCTTTGTCCAATGCTAACTGAACTGTTTTGGCAATCAGCATATCTAAAAGATTCCTATCCTTTAAACGCAGTTTCCGAAATTTCGTCAAGGAACTTGGATTTATGACTTCGTCTTCCGGTGCCATGTCGAGAAAATATTTAAAAGACATATCATATTTGGAACGTTCAACCACATCAACATCTGATAAATCATAGATAGATTTTAAAAGAAGATATTTGAACATTCGTATAGGTGGAATGGCATTTCTACCATTATCAAGACAGTATTTGTCAATCAATTCATCGTAAATAAATTCAAAATCAACGAATTCTTTTATTTGACGAAGAAGATTATCCTTTGGAATTATTAATTCGTATATATCCATGTACGGACTCAGTATTAATTTCTGCTGTTGTTCAACCATAAAAACACCACCTATATTTGATATTTATATTTTACCAAACATAGGTGATGTTTTCTACTTTTTCAGTGCCCTCCTTATAGAAGTGGGGGAATTCTTGGTAATTTTAGTTAAAGCAATTAATGATCATCCAAGACAAAAATACTATTGGTAAGTTTCAAATTAGCTAAGCAGTTTATTACTTAGCTAATTAAACTATAAAAAAAGTGAAATTGAATATATGTATCGTGATGCAGATGGAAATCTTATTATCTCTGCTTTAAATAACAACAAAAATGAGTTTTACTATATCAATAAAGAGCAATTCCAATAAATTTGCAGCTTACTTATAAGAACCAAACTTCCTATAAAGTAAAAAAGTGTCTTCGACACTTCAACTCCCCTGCCCCTCAATCTTGAGGGAATTTAGGGGTTTCTTTTTGTTAATTTTTCCTGCATAATAGGGTTATGAATATCTTACAAAGAATCTTTACCGACT
>NZ_VUMT01000063.1 GCF_009696045.1 Velocimicrobium porci
AAAGTCCAGCTAATAAATGTCAATAGAAAAATGAAAAAATTTTGATTTTATTATCTGACTAAAAAAGGGCGCACTTACCCCTTGGTGAAAATATCATTTTGTAAAAGATATTGTTTCGCTAAAGTTACAGTATTTTATGCAGCTACGTCGCATTTAGCAGCATTGTATTGTTTGATATGCTCCTGTGGAGTAATGATTTCAAAAGGTTTGTTGTCTCTGAGTATTGCAAATATCATATTGCATACTTTGTGTGAGACAGCCCCCATTGCTACCAGTTTTGGTTTTGATTCACATTTCTTGAGATAATAATCACGAAGAACCGGATTTTTGGCATCTCCTTTACGGGAGGTACTGATACTTTGTAAGGTTAATGTGTGAATCACACGTCTGGCTATAGCAGAACCACGCTTAGACATTTGAACTTTGGTGCCTTCAAATTTACCAGATTGTTTTACTGCAGGATCAAGACCGAAGTAAGCAAAAAGTTGCTTTGGCTTAGAAAATGCAGAAAAGTCACCAATCTCTCCCATGAGAGATACAGCAGATAAGAAACCAGCTCCTTTAAATGTTTCAATTAAGTGAATCTGTTTGACAAAGTCAGTATCCTCATTTGCATCAACAAGTTCATGCAGGGAATCAAGAATACGATTGATTTCTTCATCGTATTTACGGATGAAACTGATATAAAGGCGAATACGCTTGATGTTGCTATCTATGATATAACCGAACTCATTCGCTTCATTAGCGGCTTGAATAATGGCATTATACTTATTTTGAGCATATGTAAGTCCAAAGCGTGCAGTTGATTTAATGATACCAATAATCTCTTGTTTGTCTGCTTCAAGAAAAGCAGATGGAGAAGTATAAGTTTCCAATAATGTAAGAGATGTATTGATTGTAACCTTGGAAAAAATGCCAAGATACTGAGGAAACGCCATACGTAATTCGCCCTGGAGCTTATTCACATAAGCATTGCGGTTGTCCATTAAGTCGTAGTATTCACGACACAGGTTACGGCAGTTTAAGGCAAGATCAGACGGCATAAGAGAAAGCTTTAAATCAGGTTTTAAACCAACTAAAGCAGCCTTTTTAGAATCAAAACGGTCATTATGTACTTTTCTTATATTCATGTTTGTGCTATTCTTAGTGATGATAGGATTAATAACCGAGCAGTTAAAACCCTTATCACGAAGATAGCAGAAGAGTGGGTAATGATAAATTCCCGTGGATTCTAGGAAAATGCGACTTTCCAAAGAATACAACTCTTCTGCTTCTTTTATTTTAGAAACAGCGGTTGTAAGGGAATCCATGCTGCTATGTAGGATTTTATAAGGTTTTCCTACGAATTGTTGGTTTGGAAGTGCAATAGACATCCATGAGAAGTCAGCACCGACATCAATACCAACAGAGATGAATAATTCATCAAGATTAAAAATAATTTTGTTTGACATGAGCAATCGCTCCTTTCTGATAGGAATCCATTTCCAATCTGGCAGGTACACAACCTAGCGTGTTATTCGGGTATTGCCTTCCGGCTCCCAACCAGCTAAAACATAAAACCCTGTCGAATGGACTAATTGACTTTATTGCAGGTATCAGCTGAAGAATCAGCTTCCCAAGGAGGTCGACATTCTTTGTCCTATCCTAAGAGATAATACCTTATGCTTTATCTGATGTCTATCAGGAACCGTCAGACATGATAATTATTTATGATAACATCTGATGAAGGAAGAACACCTTCTTCTGTTATCTGATTTATAGAAACTTGTTAATTAAGTAGTCTTAATTGACTACATCATTATTATACTAG
>NZ_VUMT01000065.1 GCF_009696045.1 Velocimicrobium porci
TGTTGACGGTTATCCTCAATGTATTCCATCCAATCTAATAATTCCTGCATTTTCTAACACCCCTTTTCTTTTCATTTTACCAGAAAAGGGACGTGTTCACAATTTATTTACTCATGCGTTTGTCGTGACCGTCTAAAGCCAGTGGGATTGCGGTAGCCTTCTTTCAAACTGAAATACATTTTTATTATCTTCCTTCACAATTAAATTCGTTCCCGTAACATCTGCCGGCATAAGATCTGGTGTAAACTGAATTCTTGAAAAGCTAAGCTCTAATACTTTTGAAACAGCTTTGACAAGTTGTGTCTTTCCAAGCCCGGGTACACCTTCCAACAACACATTTCCGTCTGTAAGAATCGCAATTAAAACCTGCCTGATGATTTCCTTTTGCCCTATAATTGCCTTTCCAATCTCATATTCACACTCAGCCAATTTTTCCCTGATTAGCTCTAAATTCATCTCTTCCATTCTATTACCTCTTTTTACCAGTTTCTAAATAATCAAAATATTCTTTAACTACGCCTTTCATATCCGATGGAATTTGATTTTTTTCCAGCTTTTCATAGGCTTCTTGTTTATATTCCCCAACAACCTGGTTATAATCAACCGATTCGCCCCTATATCCATAACCAATTCCACCTTTGGATTGTTTGGATTCCCCTTTTGTTGCCTTTCCTGTCAGATTTTCATCTTTTCCTTTCTTTTTTCCGGGAATTGTAATTTTTTCCGGATTCTCTTTTTTTGTATTCTCCTGTTCAATCCCGTTTTTACTTCCATAATTCTTTTTGCCTCCCAATCCATTTTTTCCTTGCGAAGCCCCATTGCCTTTTCCCTTTGAATTGGAAGACTTAGTTCCGTTTAATTTTCCCTCCTTTTGACCATCTTTTCCGTTTCCGGTTCCAGACTCCTTCTTTTCCCCTTTTTTGTCATTTTCATCCGGTTTCGGCAAAGAAAAGGTTGCTTCCATAACGTCCTCTAATTCCTGACCCGCTTCCAATTGTTGAAGCTCCTGTCTTATTTTTGTTTTTAGACGATCCATTGACTTTTTTATCTCTTCCTTTGAGTTTGCCTTTTTCAACTCTTTTTTTCCCTGTTCTAGCAACTTCTTAAATTGTTTTTCTAACTCCTTATCCAAATGCTTCACTTTTTCTACTTTCTCGTAAGCTTTTTCTACTTTTTTTATTTCTTGCTTTGCTTGCTCTTCTATCTTGTGATTTTTAATCGCCTCTAGCTTCTTTGGCGACGGCAATACTGCTCCTACAATAAATAAAATCAATAAAATAATTAAAAAGAAAAAAGGCTTTTTCGGAAACAAAAATGGAAATTTTTCTTTTACTCCAAATGTTCGAATTGCTTGTACCGTATCTTTTAGCTGTAGCTCCTTCATAGGATGTTCTTCTTCTATTAATTCTAACGACGTAATAAGGCGTTCCTCCAAACCCTTTTGATCAATCATAAGTGCCATTTTTTTCTTAATCGGGTAGGAGGTAAATAATTATTTTATTTACCGTCCTCCCACACCACCGTGCGTACGGTTCCGTACACGGCGGTTCTTTAGTTTTCACATATTTTCAAATAGAACTCTGTGAATGTTGGATATC
>NZ_VUMT01000066.1 GCF_009696045.1 Velocimicrobium porci
ATAGCGTAAGCTAGTAAGACCCCTGAGAGACGATCAGGTTGATAGGGCAGAGGTGGAAGCATGGTAACATGTGGAGCTGACTGTTACTAATCGGTCGAGGGCTTGACCAAGGAAAGAGGTTGCAAGATCGGGTAAAAGAAGGATGGAATTCAGTGTGTAGTTTTGAAGGTATCAATTAAAAATAAGAAGCATAAGATAAATTAGTTAGAGAGTTCACGAACCTCTGAAAAGATAGAATTTTCTCCGGTACCGTGAATTTTGTATATAAAAAGTAATATTCCTCGATAGCTCAATGGTAGAGCACACGGCTGTTAACCGTGGGGTTGTAGGTTCGAGCCCTACTCGGGGAGTTTTGGCTCCATGGTCAAGCGGTTAAGACACCGCCCTTTCACGGCGGTAACAGGGGTTCAAATCCCCTTGGAGTCATATGGCGACATAGCCAAGCGGTAAGGCATGGGTCTGCAACACCCTGATCACCAGTTCAAATCTGGTTGTCGCCTTATAGAGAAAACCCTTGTAACTATAAAGTTACAAGGGTTTTTTGTCGTTTTTACTTTTCACGCTATTTTTCGATAAAGTATTATATTTATGGTATAATAGTCACATAACATTTAAACCTAGTCACAAGAAAGGAGATTGCTTTGAAAAAAATTATAGCATTTTTAATGTGTTGCTGTTTGTTATTTACAACATTTGGCATTTCGGCAGAGGCAGCGAACGTAAAGACTAAGGATGAGTTAAAAGCTGTACTTGCCGATATTGCAGCAGATTTTCATGCGACCAATGGCACAACAAAACAAGATGTATTAGACTATGTACAGAGCACACTCCCTACGGCTTCTGTGTGGGCAACTAATGGAAATTACAGCTTCAAGATTCGTCTGGCTACAGAAAAAATGGCGGGTTTTGTTAGTATGGGTATTGGCGTTACCTTAGATGGAGTAACAGTGGAGCCATACATTTTCCGCCAGGATATTGCTGCACTTTCTAAATCTGCTGATGCAACCAATATTGAGGCTGATAAGACTGCTATGGAAAAGGTAATCAAAGGACTGACCTGTACCAACAAAACTACCAAAGAGGATATACTAAAAGCAGTAAAAGCTGCAGCAACTCACGGAACGAGTGTTGTCTGGGGAAATGATTTCGTAAAGAAAGAAGCTACGGATACTTCCGTAGGAAATATAAGTGGTACCTTAAAGCTGAGCTTAGGCAGTGAAACACGCAATATTGCATTTGTAAAGATTATCTCGATGGACGCAATCGGCGTCGGGAAAGAAAACGATCTTATGGAGGATCGGGCAGCTATAAAATGTCAAGACCTAATGTACAAAAAATATGATATAAAAATGTACAATTAGTCTGTTTGTTTTAAGTGATCTTTTAATCTGTATGATTTTCCTGATATAGGAATTACATGTGCGTGATGCAA
>NZ_VUMT01000067.1 GCF_009696045.1 Velocimicrobium porci
TGGTGTTAGAATGTAAATAGTACAAGTTAGATATGGAATAATCCTTAATATAGATTTATTATTAAAGCTAAAGATTGGAGGAGTAAGACATGGCTACACAGTACACAGAAGAATTTAAGAAGAATGCGGTAAGATATTGGGAGGAGCATAAAGATTTAGGCATTAACGCATGTGCTAAAAACCTAGGTATATCTAAAAGTGCATTATCTACCTGGCGTAAACTTTATGAAGGTAATGAGGGTAACATTCCAACTCGAGGAAGAGGCAATTACGAAAGTGATGCTGCCAAAGAAAATGCAAGACTTAAGAAAGAATTAAGGGATGCACAGGATGCTCTTGAAATATTAAAAAAAGCAATCGGCATACTGGGAAACTAACAGAAGCTATATACCTTGAAACTGCAAATAAGGAAACTGATATGAAAAAACAAGGTAGGCGCCGGCTTAATGTTAGCGGTGTGCTGAGACATCTAGGCGTCTCTAGAAGTGGATATAATACTTGGAAAAACAGAATTCCAAGTAATCGTGAGCAACGAAAAAACAGAATAAAGAATAAGATATGTGATATTTATGATGAATCACACCAAAACTACGGTGCTCCCAAAATAGCTAAGAAACTGAAAGAAGAAGGAGAAGCAATCAGTGAAAAAACAGTAGGTAATTATATGCGTGAAATGGGCTTAAAGGCGCAATGGGTTAAGCCTTATACCATAACAACTAAAGATTCAAATTTTAGCGAAGAATACAAAAATATACTTGATGAACAGTTTAATCCTGATTCTCCTGATGCAGTATGGTGTTCCGATATTACATATATTTGGACATATGAGGGATTTGTGTATTTAACAAGTATAATGGACTTATATTCAAGGAAAATAATATCTTGGGTATTAAGTGATACACTTGAAACGAAGTGGGTTGTAGAAGCTGTTAATAAGGCTAAAAGTGCAAGAAATGTTAGCAAACCATTAATTATGCATTCAGATCGTGGTCGACAATATACAGCTAAAGATTATGAAGATGCAACATCTGGAATGACACTCAGCTATTCCAAGAAAGCGTATCCATGGGATAATGCATGTATTGAATCTTTCCATTCCTTACTTAAGAGGGAGTGGATAAATAGATTCAAGATAACAGACTATAATCATGCATATAAGCTTATATTTGAATATATAGAAGCCTTTTACAATACAGTAAGAATTCACAGTCATTGTGATTATGTATCACCTAATGAGTATGAAAAGAAATATTGGATAAAATTAAGACACTTGGAAATAAATGCGGCATAAGACAGAATATTGAGGTGAAAAGTTCACGTTTAACTTGTACTTTTTCTTGACATAGGACCA
>NZ_VUMT01000068.1 GCF_009696045.1 Velocimicrobium porci
CTTTTAGTCGATTTGATATTTCATCATTTATCACTCGTCTTCTATATTTCACAACAAGAATAAGATGATAATTCATATAGAACACTGAATGATTATTACTTTCCAATTCCATTTATATAATACCTTTTGTGTAATTACTACTGAATATATTATACATCATTTTCAAGAACTTCACAACAAAAAAATACCAATTCATCCCGCCACTTATAAAAGCGGGGGAATTCTTGGTAATTTTAGTTAAATATTAAATCTCCTCTCTCATCCAAGTTCATCAATGCTCTCATACAACAACTTTGCTCTGAAGAATAACCCTAAATCATTAAACTTCACATCATCGTTTATAGAATATAGACTTTTAAATTATATATTTCAATCCACGAAGCCTATACAGACTTCGACAGCAAAATCGAACAATTTTTATATCATTTCTTTTGTTCTTTCTATTACTATTATACAAATTCTATTTCAAAAATCAATATTAATTTCTCTTATTTTGCAATCATTGTATATTTTGCACCACAAAATTTTGGTGCGAATCTCCCAGGGTTTTTATGTTCACTTCACATTCGCACTAAATATAAAAAACAAGCCCCAAAGAATGATGATATGATAACTCTAAGAGGCTTGTTTTTGCATTTCAAATCGGAAATTATTTCAAATAACGACTACTGCAATATCCACTGATAACTTTTCCGGCAACACACGTTCCTTTGACTTTATACCAGTCATCCTTACCTTTCTCTAATAGTTCTACCTTTGTATCCTTTACAAATATCATCCCTCAGTGTAAGCCCCATATTAAAACAGATAATGCCCTTTACGCCCATCCGTATATATTCATCAAGAATCGCTTTGATGCTTTCCTCCGTATCATTGATAAAAGACAGGATCAGCGTCAGCTGTACTACACACTTGGTTTTCTGATTGATTTCATCCAGCAAATCAATATCCTGCAGAATCCGATCTGATTTCGTCTGAACCGCCACCCAAATCCGTACTGCAATATAACTTCTAGGCACCTTCTCAAACAATACTGTAATTCCGAAGGATATTATAGAATTGAAAATGGTTCTAAATTCAAAATCACTTTTCCATTTCTGAATAAAGCAGCTTTTTTCCAAAACTCTCACCTCACATTAGTACTTTATCACATAGGCGTTTGTGAAACGCCACAAGCCGCATAAATACGGCATTTTTTGTTATCTAAAAACAAATAACTCCTCACCGGATATGGTATAATAGAGTTGACAAAAAACTAAAATCCACTATCCAAGAAAGG
>NZ_VUMT01000069.1 GCF_009696045.1 Velocimicrobium porci
GAATAAATAATCGTGTTAACACACAGATTAATCAGGGAACAGGGAGAATTCCCTTGTTGTACTTTGAAAAAGAAAAGGCTTTCCTACACAGCCTACCCGCTGATAATGTAAGAAAGCCATATCAAATCGCCACAAATACTGTAAAAGTCAATCATTCGAGCATGTTTAATTATAAAGGATGCCAATACTCTGTCCAACCGGAGTATGTAGGAAAGATTGTATCATTACAGGTATATGACGGTTACATACATGTGTATTTTAACACAAAACTTATAACTATTCATCAATTAAGTACAAAAAAATTAAATTATATTTCAGAGCACTATTCTGCCATTGCCAGAGAAACTCATGTTTTTAAAGAAGAACACATATTGGACAGAGCAAAGGAAAATCTTGATATTATAGGAAAGGTTTATGATTATGAGTAACAGTATATACAATCAGTTAACAGCAAATCTGGATTTATTAAAGTTAACCCAGATGAAGCTGCATCTTGATGAAATAAGAGATTTTGTAACGAATAACGGACTCTCTTTTACAGAGGGATTACTAAAACTAAGCAACTATGAAGTGGATTTTAAAGAACAGAATGCTTCCAGGTCAATGATAAAGGCTGCGGCATTTCCTTTTGTAAAAGAGCTTAAAGATTATGATTTCGATTTCCAGCCAAGTGTAAATGAACAGGAAATGCGAGAATTAGTTAGTCTTGGCTTTCTTGAGAAAAATGAAAATATTGTATTTCTAGGACCGAGCGGTGTAGGAAAAACACATCTTGCAACCTCTGTAGGAATCGCTGCGGCAAAGAAGCATGTAAGTACATATTTTATTAAATGTAATGATCTGCTACAACAATTAAAGAGGGCACAGTTAGAGAATCGCCTTGATGCAAGATTAAAGCATTTTAGCAAATACAGACTGCTTATAATAGACGAAATAGGATATTTGCCAATCAACAAAGAAGATTCTAATCTATTTTTTCAACTAATAGATATGAGATATGAAAAAAAGAGCACAATATTGACAACAAATATGAATTTTAATGAATGGGATGGGGTATTTTTTGATGCGGTTGTTGCAAATGCGATTATGGACAGAGTATTGCATCACGCACATGTAATTCCTATATCAGGAAAATCATACAGATTAAAAGATCACTTAAAACAAACAGACTAATTGTACATTTTTATATCATATTTTTTGTACATTAGGTCTTGACATTTTATA
>NZ_VUMT01000007.1 GCF_009696045.1 Velocimicrobium porci
TGGAATTTTGGTCGAGGACATTATATCAAAAATGGGAGGTAAATGCTCTTTTTATTTGCAAACCTCCAATAAATTAAGGTTTTAAAAGAATTTTTAAAATAAAATACGGGTAGTTTTTGACACTACCGATAAGAATAGGGAGGAAATCTAAATGAAATTACATAGAAAATATATATGGCGTTCAAAAAAGAATACATTGTCATTATTATTAGTAATGACTCTGGTTGTTACACTATTGGTAGCACTTTTTGTATTATTTCACACGAACCATAGAATTGCTGCAAAAAAGGATCAATTCCTATATACAGCAATTGATTATCAAATTTGTGATGTCAGCACGAAACAATTAAGGCAACTACAAAAAGTAAAAGATATTGAACATTTGGGAATTAGTAGAGACAGTGGAATTATTCGCACCAAAAGTAAGCAAGAAGCAATTTTAGTAGAGGCGAATGCGGATGAAGTATTGGCAGTATCAAAATTAATAAAAGGAAGAATGCCACAGGAAAAAAATGAAATTGTTGCCGAAAGGTGGGCATTGCAAAATTTAGGTCTTGTTCCTGAAATTAATACAACTATGACTTTAAGTACAAGTATAGTAAAGAAGCAGGGGAGATATTCGAAACAAAATGTAACATATAAAGTTGTTGGCATTTTAAATGATATGGCATATAGTAAACGTTCAGGGATAATTTCTTTCTATACTTTTTTACCGGATAAGAATTTTGATGATTTTATAGTTACTATAAAATGGAAAGATGCTGTAAATTCAGAGGTCAAAATGAAACAATTAGTATCCCAGATAGGAGTATCTTTAAAAAAAGTTACTAAAAATGTGTGGGCTGAGGATAAGGATGAATTGTTTAAATGGGATATGGAAATGGGGCTTTTATTAATTTCCATTTTTGGAATTATACTATATGGTGTCTTTCGAATTTTTTTTATAGCAAGGAAAAATCAATACGGTATTTTAAAGGCAATTGGTTATAAAAATAAACAAATAACACAACTCATAGTAAGTGAACTTTTAGAAATATATGCAATCAGTATACCGATTGGAATCATAACCGGTGTAATTCTTTCTTATATTGTTACATTTATTTCACGTGAGCAAGAAATTGAAATTTATTTTTGGGGAAGAAAAGAAGAGTTTTGTGTCGTTTTTCCATATTTACAAATTATAATCGGAATTCTAATGATAGCAATTGTTATAATACTGATAGCGCTGTTTTTTTCTTATAAATTAAATAAAGATTCCATCAGAAGTATAATATTTGAGAATAATATGGAAAGTCAGAAAGGAATAAAAAAGATTAATATTATAAATAAGAAAAATTTGACTTTCATATTAAGTTTAAAATACTTATATCTCCATTTACGTTCTTCTATTTTTTTAGTGCTATCGATTGCATTTGGGTGTACGCTATTTTATGGACTGGCATATCAGGCAAAATTAGAGAAAATGGATAACCAAGTTAACAAAAGTCTTAATTTTTTTAACGGAGATTATATTATAACATCGAATGATGATATGAATTCTAAAGTTGGAATTAAAGAAGAAATTTTACAAGAAATAAAAGAAGTTTCAGGTATAGCTCAAATAGAGTCTGAGAAAGCAATTCCAATAAAAGTGTTTGAAAATGGGGTAAAAAAGAATAAAGGTTATTTTGATAAGTGCGAAGAGTGGGTAAAGAAAAATTACGGATTTTCACTAACGAATACATATGGAAAAGAAGAAATATATCAGACAAAATTAAAAGGCTATAATGAACTTGCATTGAAAAAATTAAAAAATTACATTGTTGAGGGAAATTATAGTTTAGAAACGATGCAAGAAAATGAAGTGATTATAGCAATGCCAAGAATGGTAGAACAGGGAGAAGCGAAAGGGAAAGTTGGCTTTTTTAAAAAGGGGAGGGCTATTATGGATTATAGAGTTGGGGATATAGTTGAAATAGCCTATTGTCGTAATCTAGACACGAATTCTTCCGAATATTGGAATTGCCAGGACCGCTTGTCTGATTATATTCAAAAAAAATTAAAGGTAGCTGCAATTGTATATTATCCATATATGAAAACAGTATCTCCGTTAGAGCAAAATTATCCGCTGTTTATTGTTAGCAATAAGCAGTATAAAAGAATGATTCCTTTGGAGGTATATGAAGCTGTTAATATTAAAATTACGGAAACAGCAAAGAAAAAAGAGAAAGAAATAGAAGATAAACTTATAAAACTGGCAGTAAAAAATCAAGAAATTACAGCAAGAAGTATAATTGAAGAAAAAAACAACATTGATAAAATCTATGTTAAGAAAATAGTATATATTTATGGAATTGTAATTGTTACATTTATTCTTATATTGATTAATTTAATTAATAATTTGCAATATCGAATTTATGTTAGAAAAAATGAATTTGCTGTTTACTGTGCATTGGGAATGACAAAAAAAGCAATCTGTAAACTGGTATGCTTTGAAAGTAGAATACTGGGAATATCGGCACTTTGTATTTCATTTAGCGCGACTCATTTAATTACTCCAGTGCTGTTTAAAAAATCCCAACTTTTCTTATATGGGCAGTATTTTAAATATGATAATTTATTATTTGGAATATTAACTGTAATTACATTATTGATATGTGAGGTGCTATCTAGAAAGATAACAAAAAAGATAGTAAGCACTGACATGATAGAAATATTGAATAGCAATGAATAGGGGGAAAAAGATGAGCATTTTGCAAGTGTTAAATTTAACAAAGATTTATCTTCCGGGTAGTAAAATAGCAGTACGAGCGTTAGATAGAGCTAATATAAAAGTTGAAAAGGGAGAGTTTGTTGCAATTGTAGGACCGAGTGGAAGTGGAAAAAGCACACTGCTTTATTTATTAGGTGGTTTAGAACGCCAAAGTGAAGGAAAAATTATAGTAAATAACAAAGATTTAACTACATTGACAGAAGATGAATTGGCGGAATATCGCAGAAAAGAAATAGGATTTGTATTTCAGAAATATAATTTAATTCCAATATTAAATGCAAAGGAAAATATTGTATTACCTCTTAGTATTGGAGGAGAAAAGATTGATGATTTTTATTTTGACAAAATAGTTAAGTTATTGGGAATAGAAGACCGATTAGAACATATGCCAAACGAGTTATCAGGTGGTCAGCAACAGAGGGTTAGTATTGCACGTGCCCTAATTGGTAAACCAAGCATTATTTTGGCAGATGAACCGACGGGAAATTTAGACTATAAAGCATCCGAAGATATTGTGAACTTCTTTAAACAGTTAAGTGCAGAATTTGGACAGACAATAGTAATGATTACTCATGATAAAAATTTGGCAAGCAAAGCGGATCGAATTATAGAAATCATTGACGGAAAGGTAATGAATCAATAAAATAGAATGTGGAATTATAGTATTATTTACCATAGTTATATCAAGATAAAAATTCATATGAAAACAGTATAAAATGAAAATTTTAAAGCGTATTAATAAAAAGTGAATAGGGAGAAAAAATAATGAAAGTTGCTGTTTGTGATGATGATTGTTATGTATTAGCAATCTTAGAAAAATTTTTTGGAAAGTATAAAAATAGACAAGAAGAAAGTATTAGCAGACGTTATTTTATTAATGAAAATGAACTGCTTTTTTATTTAGAAGAAAAGCAAGATTTAGATATTATTCTTTTAGCTGTAAATACTCCTCGAATAGATGGTTTTACAATAGCGGAGAAGATAAGAAGAAAAGATAAAAGAGTTAAAATTATTTTTTTGGCTTCTTTAATACATTGTGCGGTAGAAGGATATAAGTATAATGCAATTGATTTTTTAATGAAACCTTTAAAATATAGCAAATTTGAAGAATCTTTGAATCGTGCCGTTGAGCAAATATATGAAGAAGATAGTAATTATTTTTTAGAGAAAGTTGATTCGGAAATCTATAAGATATATTTTAGTGATATTATTTTTATTGAAACCTATAATAGAAATACGATGATTCATACAAGTAAAAAAGATATTTTGAGTTATAAAACATTAAAGAAACATGAAGAAGTGTTAGATTCCAGATTTTTTCGATGTCATATTGCTTATCTGATTAATTTAGATAAAATAAATGAAATTAAAACGAGAGATATTTTGCTAGAAAATAATTATAGCGTTCCGTATAGTAAACATAGGAAAAATCAATTAATGTCTGAAATTACATTATACTATGGTGAAAAATTATAAAAAACTGCTGTCTGATAGAAACAAATTGCAATCCATTTTCAATACCCGTATAATGAAAACGAAAGAATAGAATTAATTTGTGGGAAATTGTGTAGGAAATACGGGAGATATGAGGATGGATTTATTAAAACTTTTATTAGTAGATGATGAAGCAATTATATTAAAGGGATTGGCAGAAACTTATGACTGGGAGCAGATGGGATATCAGGTAGTAGGCACAGCAGACAGTGGGGAAGCGGCACTTGCTTTAATTGAAGATGAGGAACCCGACTTAGTGATTACGGATATTCGGATGAAAAAAGTCAGTGGTTTAGAGTTAATTGAGAGGACAAAATGTTCTCATCCGGAAATAAAATTCGTAGTTGTCAGTGCTTACCGTGATTTTGAATATGCAAGACAGGCATGTCAAAATGGCGCATTATCGTATCTTGTAAAGCCGATTGATGATGAAGAATTGGAGAAAATCATGAAAGAAGCTTATCAATTGTGCGAGAGAGAAAAAGAAAAAAATAAACGGTATGAAAATTGGAAAAAAATCCTTGTTGATAACCAGGATAGTTTTCTTAGTCAGATGATAGAGCGATATGTGAAAGATTTAATTAATGCAAATGAATTAAACCAGTTGGCCAAAAATTTGTCGCGGGACATGCAGGTTCAGAATTACTATGCAGCGGTGTGTGCGGATATTGATATTATTCATAAGGTGGAAAATCAAGTTGAATTTGAGATGAAGCAATATGCTTTGTTTACCAGCCTGGAAAAACGTATGAAAGAAAATTATGAGATGTGGAAGTATGCGAATACGGACGGAAGCCATGTCTATTTGGTTAATCTTTTACAGGAATCAGATATTTCTCATTTAAAACAATTAGTAGAAGAGATAAAAGAGGAATGTGAATATCGGGTAATAGTAGCAATATCAAACCGTTATGCAGGTCTTGGCGGAATGAAAACGGCATATAAGCAGGTGCTAAAGTTATATCATATCGCATGTGAGGTAGGAGCCGGATTACTTAGTATGTCTAAGGAATCCAATATAGGAGTTGATACACAATATTCTGTTGATATCGAGAATGATATATTAAGGTCTTTAAGACAGAATTCGCAGGAACAATTAAAGGCGGCATTTGAAAAAATTGTATACAGCCTTCCGTCGGATGAAAGAATTGCTAAAACTTATCTCCATCGTCTTGCAGTGCAGGCCGAAGTTATGTTGGATGATTCATATGAAATCAGTGATTCATTAAAAATGGGATTTTCCAATTTTTACAGCATGTTAGAACAACATAACCTGATGAGAATAATCGATATTTTATATAAGCTCTTTGGAATGGTAATTGAAGAGAGAAAGACTTCTGCACCAGTAATGGCAGAAGAATACTTTAGTGATTATATGAACGAGGCTTTGGAGTATATACATAAGCATTTACAGGATGAGGAACTTTCGATAACAGTTGTAGCGGAAAAAGTCTTTTTAAATCCTGTTTATTTCGGGCGATTTTTTAAGAATGTGATGGGAATTACTTTTAAGCGCTATGTGTTAAATCAGCGAATGGAATGTGCAAAGACATTGATACTACAAGGAAAAGAAAGTATTGCTGAAATTGCAAATATGGTTGGAATACCGAACCCATCTTATTTTTCACAGCTATTTAAACAGGCGACAGGGTTACTGCCTAGTGAATATAAAAAGGAACAGAGCATATGAGAAAAAAGAATTTTGGCATACAAAAAAAGCTTTTTATGTATATGATGATTTTGATAACTTTGATGCTTATCATTCTTACCGTTGGAATTGGAGGAATTGTAAGCACAAATGTAAGAAAAAATCTTCTTGAACAATATCGTTATGTGAATGATAAATTTTATACTGGGTTTGAAAATTTATATGAAGCTTTAAATACGGCAACCGAAAGCTGTATTACAAATGAATCTGTGCAACAGAGTTTGAAAAATAAAAAACTGACTGTTTATGAAAAAGAAACACTGACCAGTGCATTAAGGTATATGGGGAATTCTTATACCGATTATTGTTTTTATGTTGATAACAAAGAGAATATTTATTCCCTTCATAATTTAGACATCAATTTTAAGGATTTTTATAATAGTTACTTGTATAAAGGAATGGGAAATGATTATTCCAAATTAAAGCTGTTTTGGGAACGGGATTTTGTATCAGGATCTATGGATATGGCATTGTTTGCGGGAAGATTGATTCATCAGATGGATAAATCTTATCAGCCGGGGATTTTTTATATAAAATTACAACAGTCCGCATTGGAAACAATGGTAAAAGAAATGGAAAAGACGGATGCAATCTTTTTTCTTGTCGACCAAAGGGGACAGATTTGTTACGAAAAGGAATTTAAAAAGATACAAAAGGAAGAAGAGCTGGGAAGCATTCGAAAAGAAATTGAGAGAACATCAGAAAGACAAAATAGAACGAACAAAAAGGAGTATACAAGTTACAGTTCATATGGAGTCGTGATTGGAGAAAAACAGAATGAAACAGGATTTACAGCGATTACATTTGTGCCAAACCGTGTAATCAATCATGTTCTTTCAGAAATTCTTTGCTTGATTTTAGCTGTGTTTTGTAGTGTATTTTTGCTGACATTTGTATTGAGTAAATATTTTACAGAAAAATTTACAAAGCCAATACGATATATTAGTGAGTTAATGGAAAATTTTGATGATTTAGAATTTACCCAAAAAGCAGCTTTAAATACGAATACAGAGCTTGATTATATTGGAAATTCCTATAATAAAATGCTAGAGAAAATTCGGATTTTAGCAGGTGAGGTAAGATTTAAGGAAAGAGAGCTTAGAAAAGCTGAACTGGATACACTTTTATATCAGATACATCCTCATTTTTTGTATAATACATTAGACACGGTCTATATGTTAGCAAGAATCAGCAAAGAACAGACGATCATGAAAATGATTCAATCTTTATCCAAATATTTTAGAATTATTTTGAGCAATGGTGCTGAAGAGATTACGATAGAAGAGGAACTGGAACATGTAAAGGCTTATTTAGATATACAAAAAATAAGAAATAATGAATTATTTTTTTATGAAATTGAATGTGAAGATTCCATCAGGAAAAATAAAGTGATAAAAATGATTTTACAGCCCCTGGCAGAAAACTGTATCAAACATGGATTTTTAGACATGGAAGAAAAAGGAAGAATTGTAATTAATGTAAAAGAAATGGGAGAAGATATTGTATTTAGTATTCAAAATAATGGAATGTTAATGTCAGAAAAGATAAAGAACCGGTTAAATCGGTTAGAATCAACGGATATGGAAGCAATTCATGCTATTATGACAAAGGAAAAAGGCGGATATGGAATCAGCAATGTTGTAAAACGGCTTCGGCTTACCTATCAGGAACAGATTCGTTTTTATTATGTTGTTTCAGCACAGTATACAACCTGTGTTATTAAAATAAAGAAAGTGATGATGGAGAATGATGAGAACAGTGAATAGAAGCAGAGCGTTTTATAAAGTGATATTTTTATGTTTTGCAGTTTTTTTCCTTACGGGGTGCAATAAAGAGGTAGAAAAGGAAAAAAAGAAGGAGATAAAGATTCCGGTCTGTTTTTCTGTTGATCAGAAAACAGGAAAAAGTGATAATGAAAATTTAGTAGATGCATTTAATAAAAAATATAAAGGGACATATCAGCTGGAGGTGGAATGGGTTACTGACTCAGCTGAAGGGTTTCGGGATAGAATAAAAGTTTTGAATGCAACGGACAAGCTTCCTGCCATAGTAACAGATGTTGGATTTGATGCAAACTTTTACCAGTTATTGGTGGATAATAATCGTCTGCTGGATTTGACTGCGTACTTTAACAAGGATGAAGAATGGAAATCTGCATTAGATCAAAAGATTATGGAACGGTGTGTAGATAAAAATGGAAGTACTTATTTGATGCCTTTAGGAACAATGGTACATTCTTATGCAGGATTTTATTATAATAAAGAATTGTTTCGACAGGCAGGAATTGAAAAATTTCCGACTACATGGGATGAATTTTTTATTTGTCTGCGTAAATTAAAGAATCATGGAATTACCCCATTGGCTTTGCACGGAGGAAATTCCTATTGGACAGCATTGCTAATCGGAACAAATTATATGGCAAAAAATCAAAAAGGAATGGATTTTTTGAATATTCAGTATCCTTCTACTTATCAAACGGAGAGTATGAAAGACATGCTTTCAATGATAAAAAAATTATATCAGTATGCGGATAAAGATGCGTTGGAAATTGAGCATGGAGAGTCACGGAAACGTTTTATAGAAGGGAAAAGTGCGATTATGGCAAATGGTGGCTGGATGTTAGAAAATCTTCCGTCTGATTTTAGAAAGAAAACCGGATTTGCTCCGTTTCCAGAAAATATTTTAATGGAAGAACCAAAGATGACGGCATGGGCAATTACGACCGGTTATGATAAAGAAGTTACAAAAGGGGCAGTTGAATTTTTAAAATTTCGTACTATGATTGCAAAAAAAGATTCTGATGAGTTTCTGGAAAAGAAAAATGTACCGGTTCTTGAAAAAGAATATAAAGAAGTAATCAAGACAGTTCAGACGATTACACCAAATTATCAATTGAAATGGGAAGATGAAATACAAAATCAATTTTGGGTTAGTGAATTTCCATTGTTTATTCAGGGGAAAACAAGCATGAATAAATTTTTAAAAGCAATGGATCAAAAGGTTAAGGAAATTGAATCAGAAAAATAACAAGTATAAAAGTTGATAGTTTAAGTTTAATAATTGATACAGGTTAGAAATCTCCTTGTGTTAGTATGTTCTTGTAAACAAAAAGAGCGGAACGCAAAAAGGAGATTTTGTTATGAGAAAAAAATTATTAGCGATGATGTTAGCAACAACTTTGGCAGTTACTTCCTTTACCGGATGTGGCAGTACAAAAAATGAGGGGACAACAACAAGCAGTGAAGCAGGAAAAACAACGGATTCAAAGAAGCAGGCAGAGCCTCAATATGCAAGTGATGCCAAATTAAAAGTATGGGCTTCCCAGGAAGATCAAAAATATGTAAAGAAAGTTATTGAAAACTTTAAGGCAGATAATGAAGTCGCAAAAGATTGGGCAATAGAAACAAGTGTTGTAAGTTCAGCAGATGCAAAATCCGAAGTTTTAAAAGACCCGGCAGCGGCAGCAGATTTATTTGAATTTGCTTCTGACCAGATTGTAGAATTAAAAGATGCAGGGGTATTATACCGCGTAACAAGAAATAAAGACCAGATTATTGAAAACGACATTGAAGGTGCGATTGAGGCAGGAACAATTGATGGAGAGCTATATGGTTATCCAACTTCCTCAAATTCTTATTTTATGTATTATGATAAGAGCAAATATACAGAAGATGAAGTAAAAAATTTAAACACAATGTTAGAAAAAGATTTAGGAAAAGGTGTGACAAACTTTTCTATGGATTTAGATAACGGCTGGTATACAGCTTCCTTCTTCTTTGGTGCAGGCTGTAAGCTGTTTGGTGATGACGGAATGGATCCGACAAAATGTGATTTTAACAATAAACAAGGTGTTCTTATAGGCGATTATTTACTAGACTTAACTGCAAACAAAAAAGTAAAAAATCATGATGACGCACTACTATTAGCAGGCTTTAAAGAAGGCTCTCTTGCTGCAAGTATTACCGGTACATGGAATGCAAAAGCAATTAAAAAATCTTTAGGTGATAACTTTGGTGTAGCAGTTGTGCCAACGATTACATTAGAAGACGGACAGGAAATTTCTCCAAGTACAATTGTAAATTATAACTTAATTGGTGTAAATGCACAGACAAAATATCCGGCAGAAGCGATGTTGTTTGCAGAATATTTGTCAAATGAACAATCTCAAAAATTAAAATTTGAAATGAGAGAAGCTGCTCCAACAAACAAAAAACTAGCAGAAGATCAAGAATTACTAGCTTCCAGTCCTGCAATTGCAACTTTATCTGAGCAGGTAAAAACATCTACAAATCAGCCTTCTATTGCACAAATGGGCAATTTCTGGTCTCCAATGGAAGCATTTGGTCAGGATTGTATTGCGAAAGTAGTTACAAAGGATAATATGCAGCAGAAGCTAGATGAAATGGTTAAAAATATTCTTACAAAACTTGGGGAATAATGGAAAATAGATAAAGGAGGAATCCTTGTGGTTAAGGAAACAATAAAACAACACTTTTCCATATATAAGGATATTATCAAAGAAGGCGATTTATTTACCAAGCTTTCGGTTCTTATTATGGGAGCGTCGAATTTAAGAAGAGGACAGATTGTAAAAGGATTATTATTTCTTTTGTCGGAGCTTGCATTTCTCTTTTATGCAGTGACAACAGGATTTCAGGCTTTAAAAGATATGCGCACCCTTGGGACACAGACCCAGGGGTGGGTATTTGATGAAACATTGGGTATTGATGTCTTAACCCAAGGAGATAACTCCATGTTAATCTTATTGTGGGGTGTATTAGCAATTTTTGTTTTCGGTTTTTTCCTGATATTATGGAAATCGAATCTAAAGTCTGCATTAGAAGTGCAGAAACTAAGCGAAAATGGAAAAAAGATTCCATCCTTTAAAGATGATGTTATGGCTCATTTTGACAGTAAGCTAAACCGTACAATGCTTGCATTGCCTATGGTTGGAATCATAGCATTTACAGTACTTCCACTTGTCTATATGATTTTAGTTGCATTTACAAATTATGACCATGCACATCAGCCACCCGGAAATTTATTTACATGGGTAGGACTTGCGAATTTTAAGACTATTTTAGCTTCGGGAAGTGCAATATCAAAAACATTTTGGCCGGTTCTTGGATGGACGATTGTATGGGCTGTGTTTGCAACAGGACTAAACTATATTGGGGGCATTTTGCTGGCACTTTTGATTAATCGTAAAGGGGTAAAATTCAAAGGATTTTGGCGCACAATATTCGTACTTTCCATTGCGATTCCATCATTTGTATCGTTATTAATTATGAAAACAATGTTACAACCAGATGGTGCAATCAATGTGTTGTTAAAGGAATGGGGACTTATTAGCAAGAGTATTCCGTTTTTAACAAATGCTTTGGCAGCAAAAATTACAATTATTGTAGTCAATTTATGGATTGGTATTCCATATACAATGTTGATTACTTCAGGTATTTTAATGAATATTCCAGCAGATTTATATGAGGCTGCGAAAGTAGATGGAGCAAATGCAAAAGTAATTTTTCGTAAAATTACTTTTCCGTATGTATTATTTGTCACGACGCCGTATCTGATTACTCAGTTCATCGGAAATATTAATAACTTTAATGTTATTTATCTTCTGTCTGGCGGTGGTCCAAGTTCATTGGACTATTATCAGGCGGGAAAAACAGATTTGCTGGTTACATGGCTTTACAAGCTGACTGCCAGCAGTAAAGATTACAGTTATGCTTCTACAATTGGTATTTTGGTATTTATTCTTTCGGCAACTTTTTCGCTATTGACATTCCGAAAGACATCCGCTTATAACAACGAGGAGGGATTCCAATAATGAAAAAAACAAGGTCTATGTCAAGACATAAAAAAAGAATGAATGTGTATTCTTACATAGTATTAATTGTTTTATCAATTATATGGCTTTTGCCGGTCTTTTGGGTAGTACTTACCTCTCTTCGCAAGGAGTCGGGTGCTTATACCGCATATTTTATGCCAAAGGGATATACATTTGATAACTACATTCGGTTATTTACAGAAACAGATCAGTTCCACTTTGCAAGATGGTTTGGAAACACGTTATTTGTAGCCGTTATTTCGTGTATTATTTCAACATTTTTTGTATTGTCTGTATCTTATGTAATGTCAAGAATGAGATTTAAAGCAAGAAAACCTATGATGAATGTTGCTATGATCCTTGGTATGTTTCCGTCATTTATGTCAATGATTGCGGTTTACTATATCTTAAAGGGGATTGGGATTACTCAGTCATTAATTGCTTTGATTCTTGTGTATTCTGGTGGTTCAGGTCTTGGATTCTTTATTGCAAAGGGATTTTTCGATACTTTGCCAAAGGGTTTGGACGAAGCGGCTTATTTGGATGGGGCAACAAAGTTTCAGATTTTTAGAAAAATTACGTTGCCGTTGTCAAAGCCGATAGTTGTGTACACAGTACTGACTTCTTTCATGGGACCATGGATGGATTTTATCTTTGCCAGTGTTATTATGGGGGATAATTATGATAATTATACGGTAGCATTAGGTTTGTTTAAAATGTTAGAGCGTGAATTTATTAATGATTATTATACCCGTTTTGCTGCAGGTTGTGTATTAGTATCAATACCAATTGCAGCTGTGTTTATCAGTATGCAGAAATATTATGTAGAAGGAATTGCCGGTGGGGCAGTAAAAGGATAACAAAAAGAAAAGGGTTTGCTGGTAAAGCATGCCCTTTTCTTAAAAATATAGAATAAAACTGCTGAAAAGGCGAGTGTTTATAAGTGACAGAAAGTAGCAAAATGTCGATAAGAAGGAGAAAAGGAATGGAACAATTAAAGAAAATTCATACTTCATGCGAATGGAAACAGATTTTTGAGTCAGAAGAATTTAAGGAAGATTATCTTTATCAAGGCTTGGATTTAGGAAGCACTTATTCAAAAGAAAAGACGATTTTTAAGGTTTGGGCACCGAGTGCCACGGAGGTTGTTTTAAACCTTTATCAGACAGGAAGCGACGAGGAAGAGAACGCAAAATTAATTGATAAATTACCAATGAAAGAAGAAAGCAGGGGAATATGGGAGAAAACAGTAAATGGAGACTGGAATGGTATTTACTATACTTATACGATTACAGCGAATGGAAAGAAAAATGAAACGGCAGATATTTATGCAAAAGCGTGTGGAATCAACGGACAGAGAAGTATGGTTATCAATCTTGAATCCACGAATCCGGAAGGCTGGGAACAGGATAAGTTTTTTACTCCAAATACAAAAACACCAGTGATTTATGAACTTCATATAAAAGATTTTTCCAGTGATGACAATTCAGGGATAAGTGAAAAGCATCGTGGAAAATATCTTGCATTTACGGAAAAAAATACAAAATCAACGGGTCTGTCTTATCTTCAATCGTTAGGGATTACGCATGTTCACTTATTGCCATTCTATGACTTTGCTTCGGTTGATGAAAGCAGACAGGATAACGAACAATTTAACTGGGGATATGACCCACTCAATTATAATGTAC
The DNA here is from genome assembly GCF_009696045.1 of Velocimicrobium porci. Classification (GTDB taxonomy): domain Bacteria; phylum Bacillota; class Clostridia; order Lachnospirales; family Lachnospiraceae; genus Velocimicrobium; species Velocimicrobium porci. The sequence continues at coordinate 13,476 of NZ_VUMT01000007.1, forward strand.
CGGAAGGATCTTATTCTACCAATCCTTATCAGGGAGAAGTACGTATAAAAGAGGTAAAACAGATGATTCAGGCGTTGCATGAGGCTGGAATTGCTGTTGTAATGGACGTTGTTTATAATCACACTTACAGTACAAATTCATGGTTTCAGTATACAGTGCCATATTATTATTATCGAACGAATGAACAGGGGGAATTTTCGGCAGGTTCCATGTGTGGAAATGATACTGCCAGCGAACATGAAATGTTTCGCAAATTTATGATTGACTCGGTATGTTATTGGACCAAAGAATACCATATCGATGGCTTCAGGTTTGATTTAATGGGCTTACATGATACAGATACAATGAATGAAATCAGAGATGCACTAAATCGTATATCGGGTGAAAAAAATATTTTGATGTACGGAGAGCCTTGGAGTGGAGATTATACTTCAATTCAGGAAGGGTATCAGCTGGCTAATAAAGAAAATATTCGATTATTAAAAGAGGGGATTGCCGTGTTTTGCGACAATATAAGAGATAGTATCAAAGGAAGTGTTTTTGAAGCAGATGAACCGGGATTTGTAAATGGTAATTTGTCACTGATAAATGATATTAAATCTTCTGTCTGTGGCTGGCTTGATGGAGCAGATAAAAAGTTTATGCCATATAATCCAAGACAGATTGTTTCCTATGTATCATCTCATGATAATTATACATTATGGGATAAATTACAATATACATTAAAAGCTAAACCGGATTTTAAAGGCACAGACAAAGAACTGATACAGATTAATAAGATGGCAGCAGGAATTTATTTTACCTGTCTTGGAATTCCATTTTTTCAGGCAGGAGAAGAGGGAGCAAGAACAAAACAAGGAATTGAAAATAGTTATAAAACGTCATCTTCTATTAATCAGATTGACTGGAAAAGAATTCATCAGAATGAAGATTTAGTTAATTATTATAGAGGATTAATCGATATAAGAAAACATTTTACTGCCTTATCCAGCGAAAGTGATGAGATATTAAAACAAATAAAATTTTTAGAAATAGAAGAAGAGGCAGTTGTTGGTTATGTTATAAACGGAAATCGGGATTTGGAAGATAAATGGAATGAACTGTGCATTTTCTATAATGGAAACGATAAGAAAGTAGTTGTTGATCTGCCGGCAGGTGAATGGAAGCTGTTGAGTGACGGAAAACAAATGGGATTATCAGAATTGATTTCCGAAAGAATAATTTTGAATCAACATTCCGTTACAATTTTAGGAAAATAATATAAGCGAAATGGAAAGAGAGAGTTAATATGGAATTTGGAGCAATTTACCATAGAGCATCGGATAACTACTGCTATCCACTCAATGAAGAGGAATTGATTATTAATCTGAAAACAGGATATGATATTGAAAGGGTTTATCTATATTATGGAGATCCTTATTCTTCTGGTATTATGGGTGGAGCAGAAAAATGGAACGGAATCAGAGAAGAAATTTATTATAAAAAAAGATTAAAGCATCATATTTGGTGGACGACTACACTACGACCTAGGTATAAGCGATGTAAATACTATTTTGAATTACATACAAAGACAGAATGTGTCTATTATTTTGAAGATGGCTTTTACACAAAAGAAGAAATTGAAAAGCAAGAAAAAAGTCCTTCTTATTTTACATTTCCATGGATGAATCCAATTGATATTAATAAAACGCCGGATTGGGTCAATGAAACGATTTGGTACCAGATTTTTCCGGAGCGGTATTGCAATGGGAATCCTGCAATTAATCCAAAGGGAGTAAAGCAATGGAAATATGAAAAAACAGGTGTATATGACTATTATGGGGGAGATATTAGCGGAATTGATTCGAAACTAGACTATTTGCATAATTTGGGAATTACAGGAATCTATTTTACACCATTATTTGAAGCAGATTCCAATCATAAATATAATACAAAAGACTATTATAAAGTAGATTCTCACTTTGGAACAAACGAAGAATTAAAGCAATTGGTAAAGCATGCCCATCAGAAGGGAATCAGGGTGATGTTTGATGGAGTGTTTAACCATACGGGAACGGATTTTTTTGCATGGCGTGACGTGATGGAAAAAGGAGAAAAATCAAGGTATTATAATTGGTATATGCTAAATCAGTGGCCGGTTGATGAAGAAACAAGTACGGAAGACGGAAGATATTACACATTTGCATTTGCGAGCCATATGCCAAAGTTAAATACAAATTGCGAAGAAGTCATAGAATATATACTTAATGTTGTAAAATACTGGATACAACAATTTGACATTGACGGATTAAGACTTGATGTAGCAAATGAAGTATCACACTATTTCCTAAAACGACTTCGGAAAATGGTAAAAAAAGAAAAACCAGACTTTTATCTTTTAGGAGAAATATGGGGAGACAGTATCAGCTGGCTTCGAGGAGATGAATTCGATTCCGTCATGAATTATCCACTTGCATCAGGAATATCTGACTATTGGATTTATAAAAATTGGAAAAAAGAAGAATTTGAGCATGCAATTAACCGTTGTTTCACAATGTATATGCAGCAGACAAATGATGTTTTATTTAATTTATTAGACTCCCATGATACGAACCGATTGATGGATAAAGTGAAAGAAAAAGATATTTTCTATCAACAATTGGCGGTTCTTTATACAATGCCAGGAAGTCCTTGTATTTATTATGGAACAGAAATTGCAATGGAAGGAGCTCATGACCCAGACTGCAGAAGATGTATGCCGTGGGAGGAAATAGAAAAGGGAACGTATGACGAAGAAATAGAGCAGATAAAAACATTGATTAAATTGAGAAAATCTCATGCAGCACTCAGAAGCAGAAATTTTCATTTTCCAAATACGATTGATGATGACAGAGTTGTGGAATATATAAAACTTGATGGACAACAGTCAGTCAAAGTAATTATGAATTGTGGAGAACATGCCGTTTTAATAAAAGAGGAGGGAAAGGTAGTATATAATAGAAACTTAGTTGGAAATCAGCTGAAGAAAAATGGAATTGTTATAATTGAATTGAAAGAAAAAGTATGACAATAGTTATATGTCGAAAAAAGGTTAATTAAAATCATTTGAATATAGTAAAGATAAGTGATATAATGTAAAAAGAAGGAGAAAAATAATAGTATTTTCTATATCTATCCAAACTTATTAAGAAAGAGTGTGGGATTTTATGTTAAAAAAAGTTCTTTCTATTTTTTTATATCTTTTAATCGGAATTTCTTTGACTGGCTGTCAGTCCGAAAAACAAGCTTCTGCAACGAATCAGGAACTAGAATTTCCAAAACTAAAATGGGGAACAACAGAAGCAGAAGCAAAAAAAATATACAAATGGGACACAAAAAATAGTCATGAAATCATCGGAAAAAATTCCAAAGTAATTAAACTGGAAACCAAACGAAAACTATTTGGAGAGCCAACTGGTCGCATTGAATTTGAATTTTACAATGATGGAAACGATGTATACCGACTATTAGATGTGACGGCATATTATACAAAAGAAGCAGACGTAAATAAAATTTTAAATAAAATGGAAAAATCATACGGGATATCAATAAAAAATGAAGAACAATATGGTTACCTTCCATTTGCTGATAAGCAGACCTTTGGAATATTGTCACTTCCCAATAATATTACTACTTATAATTGGAAAAGCAAGACAATTAGCCAGACCGTGTCAGATAAAAATCAATTACAAGATTTGCGAAAAAAGCTAAAAAAATATTATAAAGGCATCGATAACGAAGAAAATTGGGACACATTAATCAACAAAGTCCCGCTCGTAAAAGTATTTATAGCAACAGTAGAAGACGATGAACAGTCGCCGTTCCAAACAAAAGTTGTCTTTGACGGAAGTATGTTATTCATAACAGACCAAACAAGTGAAGAATAAAACTATAATTCAGAAAAAACAGACGGCAGTACCACATCATAGATGAACGGTATCTGCTGTCTTCTAATTTATAATCTATCTTTTCACGTTTATTACAACGCGAGAGCCTATATTAATATAAAGGAGAACTATTTATGAATATTGCTCAGACGTATGTTTCTATATTAACGTCAAAAGAATGTGTAACAAAACAGCGTTGTGCAAATTACTAGAAGCATAGCACCGTTTTAGTATTTAAATTCAATTGATATGGACTTAAGCTTTTGCAAGTAAAATGATAAAGGAAGTAAAATCAGATTTTTAATTGTAAGATTAGTTTGTATGAAAAACGTCTAAGTTAATATTTACCAAAGAAAAGCCGAAGTGACAGCATATTTTAAGTGCGTCACTTCAACTTTTCTCTTAAATAAGAATAGTATCAGAGTTATTATAACAGTCCATAGTGTGAGGAATTTCAATAATTTTAGTTGGAAGGCTCTATTATTATTCAAGCATAGAATGTGAAATGGTATAAATTTCTTCAATATAATCATTAGCTATAATAATAATGTCTATATCTTCCTTGCTATTGGTCTGAAAGGTAAGAAAACCAATACGCTGAGCAGAAAAATCACGAAGCTGATCTAACACATATTCGCTGACAGAGCCCACATAGGTTAAATCCGGTTTCCAAAAACGTGTAAAATTCCAACTTTCTTTATAAAAAGAGATTGTATAACTGCCAGCTTTTAAATTCGTATCTACTTCTTTTAAGCTTTCAATCTCTTTTTTGTGTTTTTTATAATAATTAACCAAGAGATTTTTTACATCCTTTGGTTTAGATGGCGCGTTTACAACAATATAATTTCTAGTAATATATGCAAGATTAGTATCAGGGTCATTATAACATTCCAAAGTGTCAGGAATTTCAATAACTTTGGTTGGCTCATGTTTATGTATATTAAATATGAGGAGGAAAACTAAAAGTGAAACAAAAAGTAAAACGGCAATTATTTTATATAATATTTTTTTATTCATGAATATTACCTTCAAATGTTACATCAAATTTACAAACCGTTACAAAAGGTTTCATCAAACAGAAGGATTCTAAATATTGTTTGTAATATTTTTACATTTGATAAAAACAATCTTTTTAGGATAGAAATGGAAAGAGGAATTATTCCAGTGTAGAATGTGGAATGGTGTAGTGCCCTGTTGATTCATCATTGGATATTGTAACGATTGATATATCCTCATTAATATCAGTTCGAAAGATAAGGAAACCAATACGTTGCGCGGAAAAGTCTCGAAGCTGATCTAACACATATTTACTGACAGAATCCACATAGGTTAAATCCGGTTTCCAAAAACGTGTAAAATTCCAACCTTCTTTATAAAAAGAGATTGTATAACTGGCAATTTTTGAATTGGTATCTACTTCTTTTAAGCTTTCAATTTCTTTTTTATGTTTTTTATAATAATTAATCAAGAGATTTTTTACATCCTTTGGTTTAGATGGCGCGTTTACTACAATATAATATCTATCAATATATGCAAGATTAGTATCAGGGTCATTATAACACAACAAAGTGTCAGGAATTTCAATAACTTTGGTTGACTCATGTTTATGTATATTAAATATGAGGAGGAAAACTAAAAGTGAAACAAAAAGTAAAACACCAATTATTTTATATAATATTTTTTTATTCATGAATATTACCTCCAAACGTTACATCAAATTTACAAACTGTTACAAATGGTTTATAGTTTTTGTTATATTTTTTATAGTGCTGTAATGTAAACCAAGATTGAAATCCAGCTAACATAACAAAGTTTTTATTCATATCATTTTCATCTAATCCAAAGTGATCATAAAAGGTATATTGTATAGTTCCACTATATTTTTTCTTTGTAACTTTATAATTCTTCACTAAAATATTACAAGACCAAATATCATGTATCAAGATACCCATGCCATTAAAATTATCATCAAATTTAGTGAATTTTGGATAGACCCTGTCTTGAATAAACTTGTCATAATAATTATTTTTCTTGTAAGATAAAGTTGACAATTCATAATGATTATTTTTTAGTTCATTTTTTAATTCTTTTATACTTTCATTAATAAACTTCTTAGTATTATCATGGTCTTTAAATGATTTTGTTAAAGTTTTATTTTCAAAATCGTTACCTGTTCCATTCATAAAATGCTCAATTACTTTTTGAGCAACAGAGTGTAATTTTCCGATTGCAAGTGTATTTAATAAAAGTGAAAAATTTGTTTTATTTTCATTTGCAGAACTTTTAATCTGAAACTTAAATAATGAGTCCAATTTAAGTAATTCTTTTTTAGAAAAATCACCACATGTCATGTCCAAAGGAATTTTCCCATTTTCATCTTTAATTTTCTTTTTCATAGAATTAAACAAATTGATAGAACTTACATCATATTTATGTGGTCGTGGGTCATCTTTATCTGGAATACCATCTCCATCTGTATCATATGAGCCATCTTTTATTAATTTTTTCTTAAGAGAAATTGGTTCTAAAGTCAATCCAGAGACAGCAAAAAAGCCATCTTCATTGTTTAACTTATTTAATATTAATTCTTCTATGCCAGTAACAAAATTAGTATTAATATCAAAGTATTTGCCTCCTGTTTTATCTGACAGCATAGAATAAGTTTTTTCCAATTTTTCCTTTGTCACAACACAAGTTGTAATATCCTTTTCCTTTAGAAGGTTTGCAGCTTCATTCAAATCCTTGATTCTATAACGATTTACAGGATTACAACCTTCATCAGTTAATAATACCATATATTTTTCTGCACCTTTTCGATAGTCCAATTCCATTCCCATACCAATACCATCAATTGGAGTTTCTTCTTTACCAGATGCAATTTCCAGTTTGCTTAATAATTCAATCGCCTGCTTTGAGTTTTTTGCCCAGACACCTCCATCTTTTAGTGTTAAAACCTTGGTATTGTTTTCTTCTCCTTTTTTATACTCTGTAAATTTAACTAAAGAAGTGTGCAGTGTAACATTATGTTTATAGAGACGTTTAACTAATGTACCAATATATGTTTTAATCTGATTGATTGCTTTGTCCATAGAATGAGAAACATCAATTACAATAGTTAAATCAACTTGTTGGTTTATTTTTTTCTTTACTTTTTCTGGTTTCTGACTATAATTTGATAGGTCTTCTATCGATTGGGTTAATTCTTCTACCGTAATTGGTTTATAGTCTGGGGAAGGAATATCATCTGTATTTGTTTTAGTGTTTTCATCTAAATCAAATGTTTGTTTTTCATTCCCATTATCGCAACGAATTCCTAAATCGTATAGCCACATATTCATATCTACAATACAGTATGTGCCTAATTCATCTACTTTTGCAGAAATTGTATTGGTAGAAGAATCAAAATTTGTTTTAACTGGTAAAAGAAGATTAGCATTTTTCTTATCATCTTCTTGATTCAGGCGGAAAATATTAAAACGTTTTAATCCTTTTAATTCGTTCTCTATATTTGCTTCATCAGTATTAGAGAAATTTAAATATTTTTCATTAATTCTAAATTTCAAGGTGGCACTAGACATAGTACCATTCATATAATTGAAATCAATGGCATTACCTAATATGGCTCTATTAGATAAAAGGTATTTTGAAGATGAATCTGCTACTCCCATTCTTGCCTCAACACATCCAGAAGCAGTAATATCCATAGAAATTTGGAATTCTTTTTTATCTTGGTTTACAAAAAATTTATCTTCAGTAATTTTTTGCTCTACCTGATATTCTTTATCTGGTATTCCTTCGTGCGTCATTTTTTTAAGTGGATCAAGGCCAATTTTAATTTCATCCCCATCTGATAAACCATCTTTGTCAGTATCTTCTACCAACGGATTTGTTTTAAACTTTTTAACTTCTTCTCCATCTGTTAAACCATCATCATCCGTATCTGTTTTAGTAAAATTAGTTTCTGATGTTTCTAGTTCGTACATATCATCAAGCCCATCACCATCAGTATCTTTATCCCAGTTAACTTTTTCAATATCAAATTTTTGGGTGTCTTCAGGCTTTTCTGTTTCTACATTTTCGTCATCTTGCATTTTAGTTAACTTGTAATTTTGGGGCTCTTCACTTACATTTCCAGGTTTTCCTTCAAAGCCTAAACGTATAACTGCATTAGGCTTAATGACTGAGTTCCATTCATCATTACGAATTATATAATGATTCCCCTCATGAAAAAGTATTTTAGCGGTCCAAAAATTTGAAATTTCTTTACTAAAATCGAATTCTAATTGCCAACCTTCGATACTTTGACTTGTATTATTCTTAATTGAAATTTCTCCATTAAATGCATCTTTCCAGTCACTTGTAGTTCTATAAGTAATTTCAAAATCTTCTTCATCAGCCTGATACCGATTCATCAATAGTTTACAGTTAGTTGGAGTAGTAATGGTAGCTCCTTTTTTTTGCGTTAAAGCCAATAACAACTTGACCTTTTGCAGGAATCTTCAAGTTCCAGTCTGGACATTGTATTACATAGACATCTCCTTTGTTCTTTTCATAATGTTAACTGTTTTTGTTTTTTGGTTTAACCATGTTTCCTTGCTTTTAGATATATTTATTTTTCCATCTATATTCTATTTTAAGTATAATGAATAAATATACATTAAAAATAGTTGCTAATTTTTGTTTTTTATTGTTATATTTATGGGCTTTTGTAGAATTTTTACAGAAATAAAAGAATAAATTTTAATTGCTCCCTTTAACAAAATGGCGTTGTGCAAATTACTAGAAGTATAGCACCGTTTTTTGTTAGTAGTTCGTTTTTATTTTTAAAAGTTTTTGTCTGATTGGGGCATTCTAAATAAAACATTGATTTTTCCCATAAATATAATTATAATAAATAGTATTTAAAGTAAGGTGGTGTATGTATGGAATCGAACGGAAACGTAATTCAGTCTGCAGATGAGGAAGTTGTAAAGAATGGTTATGAACTGGAAAAATCACCAGCTTCTTTTACAGACCCTGAAATTTTATATAAAGAATTAATTACCAAAATTAAAAGCTATCACCCTTCTGCGGATTTATCTATGGTTGATAAAGCATATCATCTGGCTTACAATGCGCATAAAGATCAGAAAAGAAAATCAGGTGAGCCTTATATTATCCATCCAATCTGTGTATGCATTATATTAGCGGAACTAGAACTTGATAAAGAAACAATTGTTGCAGGACTTCTGCATGATGTTGTTGAGGACACCGTATATACGACTGAAGAAATTACAGAGATGTTTGGAGAAGAAGTAGCACTGTTGGTAGATGGTGTTACAAAATTAACACAGATTAACTATTCTGCGGACAAGCTGGAAGTTCAGGCAGAAAATTTAAGAAAAATGTTTCTTGCAATGGCAAAAGATATCCGTGTTATTTTAATCAAACTTGCTGACCGTCTTCATAATATGAGAACGCTTCAGTATATGAGACCGGAAAAGCAAAAGGAAAAAGCAAGAGAAACAATGGATATCTATGCTCCGATTGCTCAAAGACTTGGTATATCTAAAATAAAGATTGAATTGGATGATTTATCACTAAAATATTTAGAACCAGAAGTATACAAGGACCTTACTGAGAAGATTGCGGCTAAAAAAAGTGATAGAGAGAAGTTTATTAAACAGATAGTAGAAGAGGTAACAACTCATATAAATAATGCAGGTATTAAGGCAAAAATAGATGGGCGTGTAAAACATTTCTTCAGCATTTATAAGAAAATGGTGAATCAGGGAAAAACGCTTGACCAGATATATGACTTATTTGCTGTGCGTATTATTGTTGATACAGTAAAAGACTGCTATGCGGCACTTGGTGTAATTCATGAAATGTACAAGCCTATTCCGGGACGTTTTAAGGACTATATTGCGATGCCAAAGGCTAATATGTATCAATCGCTTCACACAACATTAATAGGACCAACCGGGCAGCCATTTGAGATTCAGATTCGTACATTTGAGATGCACCGTACTGCGGAATATGGTATTGCGGCACACTGGAAATATAAAGAAGGCATAGACGGAACGAAGACAACAAACAGTGAGGAAGAAAAACTTACATGGCTCCGCCAAATTCTTGAATGGCAGAGAGATATGTCCGACAACAAGGAGTTTTTAAGCCTTTTAAAAAGTGATTTAGATTTATTTTCTGAAAGCGTATACTGCTTCACGCCATCCGGTGATGTGAAAAATCTTCCAAATGGTTCCACTCCGATTGATTTTGCATATAGTATTCATAGTGCGGTAGGCAATAAAATGGTTGGTGCCAGAGTAAATGGAAAACTTGTTACGATAGATTACGTCATTAAGAATGGTGACCGGATTGAAATTATCACATCGCAGAATTCCAGAGGTCCAAGCAGGGACTGGTTGAACCTTGTAAAAAGTACACAGGCAAAAAACAAAATAAATCAATGGTTTAAAGCAGAATTAAAAGAAGAAAACATTATTCGTGGAAAAGAAATGATGGTAAATTACTGTAAAACAAAAAACATAGTTCTAAGTGATTTACTAAAAGCAGATTATATGGATGTCTGTATGAGAAAATATGGTTTTCGTGATTGGGATTCTGTATACGCTGCAGTTGGACATGGCGGTTTAAAAGAAAGCCAGATTGTCAATCGGCTACAAGAAGAACAAAGAAAAACACAGAGAAAACAGATTACAGAAGCAAAAGTATTAGAAACGATAACTGAGGCGAAAGAAAACAGACCACCTTCTGTTGCAAAGTCAAAGAGCGGAATTATTGTAGAGGGAATTAATGATGTTGCCGTTCGTTTTTCAAAATGTTGTAGTCCGGTTCCGGGAGATGAGATTGTAGGATTTGTCACAAGAGGAAGAGGTGTGTCAATTCATCGTACCGATTGTGTCAATATTATTCATCTGCCGGAAGAAGATAGAAAACGTCTGATTGAGGCAGAGTGGAGTGCAGCAGAAGCTGATTCAAAAAATGAATTGTATGAGGCAGAGATACGAATTTATACAACAAATCGCCTTGGTATGATTACCGATATATCAAAAACATTGTCCGAAAATAAAATAGATGTTACCTCAATGAATGTTCGTACTTCAAAACAGCAGAAAGCAACGATTACAGTTGGATTTGAAATAAATGGTGTGGAACATCTGAAAATGGTAATTAAAAAGTTAAGAAAAATAGAAGGCGTTATTGATATCGAGCGAGCTTCAGGCTGACAGAACGAAACATGCAAGAGAGGAGGAACTTTGCTTGTCCACTTTTTTATGGCAGGCATGAGTTATAATAGCTATGAAAGCAATACAGGCAGGAATCTTAAATATCTATCAATTAGAATTGGGAGTGATTCGTACAAACTGTTATGTAGTGATGAATCGGGAAACAAAGGATACAATCATTATTGACCCGGCTGATTCGGAAGAGGTGATTGCTGATGAGATTGAAAAACATGATTGTAAAGTGAAAGGAATTTTTCTGACACATGGACATTTTGATCATATTTATGCAGCAGTGCCACTAGCTCGTCGTTACCGGGTTTCTTTGTATGCCGGACAGAAAGAACGGGAATTGTTGACTGATTTTAAAGTTAACTGTTCTACGATGATAGAACGTCCAATTGAGATAGAAGCAGATGAATGGCTTACAGATCATCAAAAGATAACACTTGGTTCTCTTTCTTTTGAAGTAATTGAAACGCCGGGACATACAAAAGGATCGGTATGCTATTATTGGAAAGAAGATAAGGTGTTATTCAGTGGTGATACTTTATTTTTAGAATCTCTTGGAAGAACCGATTTACCAACCGGCAACAGTGCACAAATACTCACCTCATTAAGAGATAAGATTATTGTACTTCCAGAAGAGACATTAGTGTTAACCGGACATGGGAGTAGTACAACAATTGGATATGAAAGAAAAAATAACCCATATGTGGAAGATAATTTTTGGGAGTAAATATGATAACAATAGAGATTAATTCAAATGCACTGGCATATGATGCCCAGTCACTTACAAAAAGTTTTTTTCCGGAAGAAGATATTATTGTTCTGGAAACGATGGAAGATAAAACAAAAGGGCGTATTTTGGAAGTAGAGTTGGAAGAGGATAAGGTAGTTATTTCCTTGATTCAAGATGGCAAAGTTGCAATGAAAAAAGAAAAAGCGAACATTTTTGATGAGGAGAAAGAGTGGATTCGTTCAGAAGATTCTATCAAAGAGGCAAAAAGAAAACACTATAAGAATCAATTTAAAATACTTCTTTATCAGATGTTGGAACAGGTAAGCGGACGTACACTTCCATGGGGAACACTTACCGGTGTCAGACCGACAAAAATCCCAATGGGATATTATCTCTCTGGAGATACGAGAGATTGTATAAAAAATTATATGCAAAAGCATTATTTGTGTCAGGACAATAAAATTGATATAAGTCTTGATATTGTTGAAAAAGAGGCTTCTATTTTAGAAGAAATTGATTATAAGAATGGATATAGTATTTATATTGGAATCCCATTCTGTCCAACAACTTGTTTATATTGTTCTTTTACTTCTTTTTCCTATACAAAATATGAAAGTTATGCAGAACCATACCTGAATGCGCTATTTAAGGAAATAGACTATGCTGCTCATTGTATTCCAAATAAGAAATTAAATACAATTTATGTTGGCGGAGGGACACCAACTACATTAAGCGAGCCATTATTAGAGCGTCTGTTAATTAAAATCCGCAAAACTCTTCCGATGGAACATGTAAAGGAATTTACGGTAGAAGCAGGAAGACCAGACAGCATTACAAAGCGAAAGCTTGAGATTATGAAAGAGCAGGGAGTGACAAGAATTTCAATTAACCCACAGACAATGAAAGACGAAACATTGCGGTTGATTGGAAGAAGTCATACGGTTGCCCAGATAAAAGAAGCTTTTGAATTGGCAAGGGAAGCAGGGCATGATAATATAAATATGGATTTAATTGTCGGATTGCAGGGAGAAACGTTAGAAGATGTAGACAAAACTTTGGAAGAAGTTGGAAAGTTAAATCCGGATAGTATAACAATTCATTCTTTGGTTACAAAACGGGCGGCAAGACTGAATCTTCAAAAAGAAAAAAAACAGGCAGATAATATTGACGAAATGGTAGAACATGGGCTGCGGTTTTGCAAAGCAAAAGGGTATGAGCCATATTATATGTATCGACAGAAGAATACAACAGGAAGCAGTAAAAGTGCAAATCAAGAAAATGTAGGATATGCGAAGCCGGGAAAAGAAGGCATTTATAATATACTGATTATGGAAGAGATGGAAACGATTCTGGCATTGGGTGCTGGTGCCTCTTCTAAGTTTGTATTTGCAGATGAGGATCGAGTTGAGCGAGTCGAAAATGTAAAAAGTCTGACGGATTATATTTCACGGATTGATGAAATGATAGAAAGAAAAGAAAAATTTTTAAAGGAAAATCCATTGTAATATAATTGCTTGAAATAGGAAAAGAAGGTTTGCCATGGGTGAAGAATATAAAAATTCGTTATTGTTAGATGAAGAAGATATGCAGGATGTTATGAAGGAAGATTTAAGCGATGCAATTAAGCATGGTCTTTTAGTAAGCAAATTGGCTTCTTCCATTGCTTGTGTATTGGGAGAATCAGAAGAGTTTATTGAAAGTGTTGCCTTGGCAGGAATGGTTCATGACATTGGAAAATTAAAATTAAGTAAATATTTATATGGAAGAAAAAAGGATGTATTAGTTGTGGAAGAAATGAAATATGTCCGGTTACATTCTACCTATAGCTATGAAATTGTAAAACGAGAAGGCTTCAGTGAAGAAATTCAGCAAATGGTATATCATCATCATGAAAATTATGATGGATCCGGCTATCCGGATAATTTAAAAGGAACAGCAATTCCGTGGGGTGCCAGAATACTCAGAACTTGTGACGTATTTGCCGCATTAGTTTCAAAACGCCCATATCGGGATGCTTTTGATGTTGATACAGCGTTGGAACTGATGATTGATGAAGTGAAAAATTTTGATATGAGAGTATTTCTTGCATTTCAGAGAGTCGTTAATGATTGTAACGCCGAAGAATTGAGAACTTTAATTGAACGTGTAAATAATAAAGATGCAGATGAACGATGGATTCAGTTATATGAAGAGGAATTCAAGGAGGAAAGAAAATGATAACCCAAAGACCAAAAGGTACACAAGACTGGTACGGAGAAGCAATGCACAAGCGTACTATGATTGAAAAAAAGGCGAGAGAGCTTTGTAAAGTATATAATATAAAAGAAATTATTACCCCTATATTTGAGCATACCGTATTGTTCCAAAGAGGTGTTGGTGAAACGACGGATGTTGTGCAAAAAGAAATGTATACATTCGAAGATAAAGGAAAAAGAAGTATTACATTAAAGCCAGAGGGAACAGCAGGAGCAATCCGTGCTTACCTGGAAAATAATTTATATGCTGCAAGTCAGCCAACAAAGTTATTTTATGTAACTCCGGCATTTCGTTATGAGCAGCCTCAAAGCGGGCGCTTAAGACAGCATCACCAGTTTGGTGTAGAATTTGTTGGTTCTAAAAGTCCTTTGGCAGAGGTTGAATTGATAACATTAATTACAACATTTATAAAAGAGATTGGTTTAAAAGACGCAAAACTGCATATTAACAGTATTGGATGTTCCAATTGCCGGAAGACATATAATGATGCATTGTTAGAATACTTAAGAGAGCATGAAGACCAGCTTTGTCCGACTTGTAAAGAACGAATGAAGAAAAATCCTCTTCGGGTAATTGATTGTAAAGTGCCTTCCTGCAAAGAAATTGTAAAAGATGCGCCAAGAACAATTGAATATTTAGATGAGGAGTGTAAGGAACACTTTGAGGAACTAAAGCATCTGTTAGACGAATTAGAGATTCCATACGAAGTTGATACAGGCATCGTTCGTGGTTTAGATTACTATACGAAGACGGTGTTTGAATTTGTAAATGAAGATGGATTTACGTTATGCGGTGGTGGACGTTATGATAATTTAGTTCGTGAAATTGACGGAAAGCAAGATATTCCTTCTGTTGGGTTTGGAATGGGAATTGAAAGAATTCTGTATTTCTTAGAAAAAGAAAATGTAGAATTAGAACCTGAGCCAAGCGTAGAATTATATGTGGGAATTCTTGGAGAAGAGGCAAAGTCAGAAGCTTATAAGCTAGTTTATAAACTTCGTATGGCAGGTGTCGTTGCAGAAACAGACTACATGGATCGAAGTGTAAAAGCACAGATGAAATATGCGAACAAGATTGGTGCAAAGAATACCGTTATTTTAGGAGCAGATGAGCTTTCAAAGGGGAAAGCAGTAATTAAAAATATGGATACTCATGAAGAAATAGAGGTTGACTTAGAGAAAATTGCGGAGTATTTTATAGAAGATAAATAAGATAAAAGGAGATATAGTAGTATCATGGCAGAATCAATGACAGGCTTAAAAAGAAGCCACCGATGTACCGAAGTATCCAAAACCAATATCGGTGAAACTGTAACCGTAATGGGCTGGGTACAAAAAAGCAGAAATAAAGGCGGAATTATATTTGTAGATTTAAGAGACCGTTCCGGTTTATTGCAAATTATTTTTGAAGAAAGTGATTGCGGTGCGGAATATTTTAAAAAAGCGGAAAAACTAAGAAGTGAATTTGTAATTGCCGTTGTTGGAAAGGTAACAGAGCGTGCGGGAAGCGTGAATGAAAACCTTGCAACCGGTGATATTGAAGTGCGTGCAACAGAACTAAGAATTCTTTCAGAAGCAGAAACACCACCATTTCCTATCGAGGAAGACAGTAAGACAAAGGAAGATCTTCGTTTAAAATATAGATATTTAGACCTTAGAAGACCAGATATCCAGAAAAATTTGATGCTTAGAAGTAAGGTTGCCAATATTACAAGACAGTTTTTAATTGAAGAAGGATTTTTAGAAATAGAAACACCAATGCTTACAAAAAGTACACCTGAGGGTGCGAGAGACTACCTTGTGCCAAGCCGTGTACACCCGGGTAATTTCTATGCATTGCCTCAATCACCACAGTTATTCAAGCAATTGTTAATGTGTTCCGGATATGACCGTTACTTCCAGATTGCAAGATGCTTCCGTGATGAGGATCTTCGTGCAGACAGACAGCCTGAATTCACTCAGATTGATATGGAGCTTTCCTTTGTTGATGTAGATGATGTAATTGACGTGAATGAACGTCTTTTGAAAAAATTATTTAAGGAAGTATTAGATATTGATGTAGCATTGCCAATTCAGAGAATGACATGGCAGGAAGCAATGGATCGTTTTGGTTCTGATAAGCCGGATCTCCGTTTCGGAATGGAGCTTGTTGATGTAACAGAAACAGTGAAAGACTGTGAATTTGTTGTATTTAAAGGCGCAATTGAAAATGGAGGAAGCGTTCGTGGTATCAATGCAAAAGGACAGGGTGCAATGCCACGTAAGAAAATTGATGCGTTAGTAAGCTTTGCAAAAGACTATGGTGCAAAAGGGCTTGCTTATCTGGCAGTAAATGAAGATGGAACTTACAAGTCTTCCTTTGCGAAATTTATGAAAGAAGAAGAATTAAAAGCTTTAGTGGAAAAGATGGACGGAGAATCAGGCGATTTATTGTTATTTGCAGCAGATAAAAATAAAGTAGTATATGATGTGCTGGGAGCATTACGTGTTCATTTAGCAGAACAGTTAGAGCTTCTTGATAAAAATGAGTACAAGTTCTTATGGGTGACAGAATTCCCATTATTAGAGTATTCAGAAGAACAGGGAAGATATATGGCAATGCATCATCCATTTACAATGCCAATGGAAGAAGATATTCCACTCATTGATACAGAACCTGGAAAAGTTCGTGCAAAAGCATATGATATTGTATTAAATGGTACAGAGCTTGGTGGCGGTTCTGTTCGTATCTTCCAGAATCATGTACAGGAAAAAATGTTTGAAGCACTTGGATTTACAAAAGAACAGGCATATGATCGCTTTGGGTTCTTATTGAATGCTTTTAAATATGGTGTTCCACCTCATGCAGGTCTTGCTTATGGATTAGATCGTCTTGTTATGTTAATGGCAAAAGAGGATAGTATTCGTGATGTTATTGCATTTCCTAAGGTAAAAGATGCTTCTTGTTTAATGACAGACGCGCCAAATATTGTAGACGACATTCAGTTAGATGAACTTATGATAGAAATTAAAAAGAAAAGTGAAGAATAGTTTGACAATGAGCACGATAAGTGTTATTATATCTATATTGTGAATAACACAATGCAATATTTTATATCGTGGAGGAAAAACACATGAGCAAAGGTACAGTAAAATGGTTTAACAACCAAAAAGGTTACGGATTCATTTCTGATTCCGAAGGAAATGATGTTTTTGTTCACTTCTCAGGACTTAACATGGAAGGATACAAAACACTTAACGAAGGTGAAGAAGTAGAATTTGAAGTTGTTGAAGGTGCAAAAGGACCTCAGGCAGCTAACGTAACAAGAGCATAATTAATAAATCAAGAAGAGTTTAACAGTGTACCTTTTTCTAATATAGATTTTTGAATTAAGTAAAGAATTTTTTTAAGAAATAGTTATATTGTAATACCGAAATTGATTGAGAGGATGACTCAGAGCAGACCGCTTTGGGTCGTCCTTTTTTCACTTTATAGGAAACTTCGTCTCCTATAAAGCAAAAACGCTCCGCGAGGATGTGCACAGATGCGAAAGGAGTATTGTTGCAAAAAGCATGCAACACGCATCTGACACGCAAAGTGGAGCAAGTCCCTCATGAGTGAGGGATACAGGGAGTTGAGGTGGACTTGTCCACTTTGGTCTAGGTTTCATAGGGAAAAGAGGTGTCTATGAGAGAAGAGGAAGTTCGTTTTCCATTTTTAGCATATTCCCATTTAGCAGAATCCTTTTATTTAAAAAATCATGGAACAGAAAAAGAGGATTTTGGGTGGCTAAAACAAATTACGGCGGAGAGCCGGGTGGCAGGAAAGGTTTGTTATTATGAAAGTGAAGAATTAAAAAAAGAAGTCCGATTATATAATGAGTTAGAAAAATGGAAAGAACAACATCCGTTTCCAAGTGAATTTTTAGGGGGCTTAGTTTATATACTTACGATTCAGGAACGATATAAACAGGATCAATTAAGTCAACAGGAAAGGTTGTTGATACAATTGTGGAATTGTGCGTATCTGGACGGGATAAGAAGTGTATTCCGGTCAGAAATGTCACAAGATAAGGAATCATTTTCAATGTCTTTAGGTGCTGGATTTTATGGAATGTCAATGAACGTAAATAAGATTATATATGTTATGTTAAAAGGGAAAGACTATGGAATTCAGATAAAAAATAGCAGCTTTTTGCCTTCATATAGTTGTTGTGGCATAGTTATAAACATAAAAAATTTTAGAAAGAAAATGGATTTTTTAAATAACCTGTCCCCTTGTATTGATTGTAAAGGAACTGACAATTGTGATTTTTGTGTTTTCAGGAAAGGATAGTTCTTGCCAATTATTAGCAATATGCTTATAATAGTTATAACGTGAATAATTACAAATGGGAGAGGAATTTATAGTGAAACTGTTAGTAAAAAAGCAGTTGAGAGAATTTGTTGAGTTTATTAAATTTCCTATGATTATATACAGCTATGAAACAGGAAAGTTAATTGCCTCAAATCAACTTGCAAAGGAACTTATCGGAGAAAATGTAACAAATGTAAATAAAATCTGGGAAGGTGGAGTAAAACAGCGTTTTTCTGCTGAGCTGTTGGAAAACGGTAGCGGCATTTATTTTAGAAAATATGTATATCGAAAGGAGGGAAAAATAGAAATTGATATTGAATTTAGTTCCATTCCAATCGGGGAACGGCATATGATTATAGGGATTTTTGAACAATCATATAAACAGCCGTTTTTTAAAGATTTAACAATCCAACTTCCGCGAATTAAATGGAAAAATAAAAAGCTTGATGTGCTTGGTGTCAATACGGTTTTAACGCAAGACATGGAGATAGCAAAAGAAGATTTTTACGTTTGGAACAAAAGCGAAATGAGCAGTGAGATTAAATTGTTAAAAGAGAAAAAAGTGCAAACAGACGTAATACAACCAGTTGTATGGAAAAAAAATCAAAGGCGTTTTGCTAAGGTTAACCGGTTTCCACTTACGAATAAAAATGGAACAGCAGTTGGGATGTTGATAATTTACCAGATAATCTTAGAAAAGGAAGAATATCATCAGTTATTTAATTCAACTCTTCGTGTTAATAATATATTGAGCGAAGCAATTGGACAAAGTAATATGATTGTTGTCAGCAGACAGGAAAATGATACAATGCCTGTAGAGTATATATCTTCTAATATTAGCCGTTTGGGATATCATGTTCATGAGTTTTATTCCGGTGAAGTGACTTGGATTGATATAATTTATAAAGAAGACAGGGAAGCATTTTTTAAATGGATAAAACAAGGCAGTTATGGAAATAAATTTTTGCATCAGGAATATCGAATTCTTAAGAAAAATGGAGAGATTGCATGGATTCGGGATGAGATGCTGGGAATTACAATTTGTGGTGATATTTCGTATCGTCAAAGCATTATAAAAGATATAACAGAGGAAAAACTTTCCCGGTTTGAGGGTGTGACAATTGATGATAGTAAAAAGGAGATTGAAGAGTTACTTCGGAAAGCGGAAGCAAAAGAGTATATTGAATTTGATGTTTACTACCAGCCGATTGTAGAAAGTGGAACAAAAAAGGTTATTGCAGCGGAAAGTTTACTGCGTTGGAAAAATCCAGAAAAGGGATTTATTAACCCGGTTGAATTTATTTCAGTGTCAGAATATTTGGGAATGATAGGGGCACTTGGTGATGTTGTGTTCCGAGAGGCATTTACAATGTGCAGAACGATTAATAAGCATATAGATTCGGAATTTAAAATGCACATTAATCTTTCTACGATTCAGCTGACTCAACCTGATATTGTAGAACATATTTGTAAATTTGCAAGAGAAACAAGAGTTAAGAAGTCCAATATTGTATTTGAAGTAAAAGAAAGTTTAGCAATTGAAGATATGAGAGTAATGCAAAAAGTACTGATAAAATTAAAACAACAGGGATTTTTTTTATTACTTGATGATTTTGGAATTGGAAAATCATCGCTCGGTACTTTGACGGAACTGCCGTTTGATTACATTAAGATAGATAAGAGTTTTATGAAAGCTTATGAAACAGAGCAATTTAATCCAAATCTTTTAACTGCGATTGTGGATTTAGCACATAGTTTAAAAATAAAAGTAATAATATCCGGTATTGAAACGAAACAACAAAAAGAATTTTTGCTTATGTCCGATATTGATGAATATCAGGGATATTATTTTGGATATCCTGTAGAAAAAGATAAATTTACTTTTGGAGAATGTTAAATGTAAAATGGAGGAATTCTATGAAAGTAGAAACACGTGTATTTGGCAAAACAAATGATGGTAGAGAGGTACATAGCTTTATTTTGCGGAATAAAAATGGGATGGAGGCAGAGTTTATTGATTATGGTGCGACTCTTGTTAAATTAATTGTTCCGGAAAGAAATGGAAAAAGAAAAGATATCGTTTTGGGGTATGATGATGTCGCCGGCTATGAAAATAATTCTGCTTACTTTGGAGGCTTTATTGGAAGGTGCTGTAATCGAATTGAAGATGGAAAATTTTCAATAAATGGAATTGATTATCAGTTAGAACGAAATGATAATGGAGTGAATTGTCTTCACGGGGGAGAAATTGGATATAATAATAAGATGTATGAGGCAGAAACATTTGAAGAAGAGAATGGCTGTTCCGTAGAATTTTTTAGAATGAGTCATGATTTAGAACAGGGGTTTCCGGGAAATTTAGATATTACAGTGACTTATACCATGACGGAAGAAAATGAATTGGTAATAGAGTATTCCGCAACTCCGGATAGGGATACGATTGTAAATTTTACAAATCACAGTTATTTTAATTTACAGGGGCATGATACAGGTGACATATTAAATCAAAAGATAAAAATCAATGCAGATTACTTTACTGAGATTAATGATAAGTTGGTTCCAACAGGAAGGCTAATTCCGGTTAAAGATACACCAATGGATTTTAGAGACTGGAAGAAAATAGGAAAAGATATCAACTCAGTGTACGATGCAATTGTCAAAGCAGGAGGGTACGATCATAATTATGCAGTTGGACAAAGAGATGGTGTCACCTTGATTGCGGAGGCGAAGGATGAAATGTCAAATCGTAGAATGGAAGTTTATAGTGATATGCCCGGTGTTCAGTTTTATACCGGTAATTTTATTCATGAAACAAGAAAAGGAAAAGATGGATGTATATATAAAGAACATTCCGGTTTTTGTCTGGAAACACAGAAATTTCCTAATGCAATAAATATTAGCGAATTTGATACACCAATTGTAAAGAAGGGGCATGTATTTGATTCTATTACAATCTATAAATTTTACTGGTAAAATAAAAGGAACACCTTGAAACAGGAAAGGTTTCAAAGTGTTCTTGTTTTTGTCTATTTTGTTCCGTAAATTCTATCTCCGGCATCGCCAAGTCCGGGAAGAATGTATCCTTGCTCATTTAGACGTTCGTCTAATGCACCGATGTAAATATCAACATCAGGATGTTTTTCTTGTAAAAATTTAACCCCTTCAGGAGCAGCAATTAAACATAAGAAATGGATGCGCTGAATTCCTCTGGATTTTAATTGGGAAATGGCAGCGGCAGCGGAACCACCTGTTGCAAGCATAGGGTCTACAACAAAAATTTCGCGTTCAGCTGCATCACTAGGAAGCTTACAGAAATATTCAACAGGCTCTAATGTTTCCTCGTTTCGATACATTCCGATGTGACCAACTTTTGCATTTGGAATTAAATTAAGAATTCCATCTGCCATATGAAGTCCGGCACGAAGAATTGGTACAATACATAACTTCTTTCCGGCGATTTCTTTTACTGTTGCTTTTACTAGTGGTGTTTCAATTTCAATATCAGCAAGTGGTAAATCTCGTGTAGCTTCGTAGCAGATAAGCATAGCCACTTCAGAAACAAGATCTCGAAATTCCTTTGTTGATGTAGTTTTTACACGCATAATACCTATTTTATGCTGAATTAATGGGTGATCCATTACTATAACTTTAGACATGATTTTACCTCCGATCATTTTTCTTTGTACATTATAGCATTATTACCCAATGAAGAAAAGATAAAACAAATAAATTTTCTGTCGAAAACTCCCCTTTTTCATTGAAATATGATAAAATACTTCTAAACATGCGACTTTAAATGGAAAATAAAGCACCTTGGAGGTAGCTATGAATAAGATAAAGATTGGAAAAGGAAAAAAATATTACAATTATAATTTATTTTTAGTATTGTTACTAATTGGAACAGTTTGTATAATTAATTCGATTGCATTAATGTATCAATTACTGATGAGTAAAAATATGAAGGGATTACTTGCATTTTCAATTATTGATATAGCTTCTATTGCTATATTGGTAGTCATTGGTCTTCGGGGGTGGCTTGTGGGTGAACGTCTAAAAAGGAGTCTAGATGCTACAATAGAAGTATATGGACGTTCAGAAGCAGTCATTGATTATATTATGGAGTCAACGAACAGTTATATCATGTTTATAGATTCAAATTATAAAGTAATATCTTGTTCGGAAGCGCTAATTAAAAGGTTAGGCTACAAAGATATTTGGCAGATTCGTAAAAAATCAATCTATGATGTCTGGGATGCAGTTAAAAATAAAGAAACATTAGAAGAAATAATAAAAAAGGTAGAAAGTACGAATCTGTTCGATGGAATACGTGTATTTGAGATTGAAAGAGAAGAAATATGGTTTTCTGTTAATATAAGCCGGATTCGAAAGGAAGACAGCAGTGAAGGTTTTATGATTATATTAACTGATTTGACAAAAGAACAGAAAAGCAAAAAAGAATTGGTTGAGATTGTCAACATGAGAAATAAGGTCTTGCTTACGATGTCCCATGAATTGAGGACACCAATTAATGGGATTAATGGTTCAACAGAATTGTTGGCTATGTCGAGTCAGTTGAGCCCGACTGACAAAAGTCATGTGCAGAATATTAGAGAGGCATGCAGGGCACTATTATCAATTGTAGAACAGGCAACGGATTATAATAGTATTCAGAATAATGAGATTGTATTGGAAAATAGGGCGTTTACTTTAAATGATATTTTAGAAGAGGTAAGAACATTAGTCCATTTGCGGATGTACGAGAAAAAAATAGGGTTTTGTGTCGATATCGAGCCAGAGATTCCGTCTATATTATCTGGAGATTTAGAAAAGATTTGTCGTGTTTTATTAAATTTACTGTACAATGCGGTTGAATATACAGAAGAAGGCTATATACGTCTTAGTATTTCTAAAAAAGAGAGAGAGGGAAAAACTTTTATTCAGTATTTAGTACAGGATACGGGATGCGGGATTGAAGAAGAAAATATAAAAAGTTTATTTGATGCCTTTTATCGTTTTGAAAAGAAAGGAGAGAACCAGAAAACAGGATTAGGACTTGGTCTTTCTATTTGTTTTGAATTTGTAAAAGCAATGGGAGGAACAATTCGATGCGAGAGTCGGGTAAATGAAGGAAGCACATTTTGGTTTGAAATTCAAACAGAAGTACTGGATAGTACCCCGATTGCCGAGGTGAAAAATCCATTTGACAAAAATATAGCACTTGTAGCAAGTACAGACTGGAGAATTGAACAGGCAAAAAAAATGTGCAGAGAGCTTGAAATTCTTTCTTTTAAATCGTGTGAAGACATGGAAGATTTGCTAAATGAAAGTTTTACGCATATTGTAATAGATGCAGCACATCCACTTGCTACTGAAATTTTAATGACTAAATTTCCATTTCAATGTAAGAAAATATTGATATTGGAATCAAGTCAAAATGCTATTGAAGGGATCCGGGAGGCAGATTACATCGTCTATGAGCCATTTACAATTACGATGCTGGCACAGATTCTTAATATACTTGATGAGGAAAAAGAGGCTGAAGAAAATACAGTTAATCTGGTGTTTAAAACAAAGGGAGTGCATGCACTTGCAGTAGATGATAATGCAGTAAATTTAATGGTTGTGTCTAATATATTGCAGCAATATGACATTGAAGTTGAAGAAGTTGATTCTGGAAAAGTTGCAATCCAAAGATATTATGAGAATGAGTATGATTTGATTTTTATGGATTATTTAATGCCGGACATGGATGGAGTTGAAGCAACTAAGAATATTCGCAATTTGAATAAAAAAGTGAATCCTGTTATAATAGCGTTGTCTGCAAATGTAAATAAAGAAATTAAAGAAAAATTTGAACAGGCAGGTGCTGACTATGTCATGGCAAAACCGTTAGAACTTAAGGAATTAAGTCATGTATTGCGGAGGTATTTGCCATCTTATAAGATTTTAGAGAAAAAAGCAATTATTCAGGAAAGTAAAGATCAAATTACATTTGAGGCATTGAAATCGGTTTTAAAGGAAGTGGATTCTTTAAACCTTGAAAGTGGTTTGGTCTATATGGCAGGCTCGGTTGAAAATTATGTTCGTGTTTTAAAAGTATGTTGTGAAAATGTGACAGAGCAGATTAATTATATCAGAGCGGCATATCAGTTGATTAGCATAAGTGACTTGCGTATCTATTTTCACAGTTTAAAAGGAATTTTTCTGAATGTGGGAGCTGAGAAACTTTCGGAGTTATCCAAAATGATGGAACAGGCTTCAAGTAATAGTAATCATGAATATATCCAGGAAAATCTGGAATCTTATATTGAAACAGTTGAAACATTTTGCAATAAACTACAGATGGCATTGGGACTGTATAAAAATATATTGGCTTCTACTATACCGGAAGAAAAATATCAGCCGATGGAGCCACAGGAGTATAAAGAAAAAATAGAAGTGTTAACTGAATCAGTAAAAAGATTTGAATTTAATGAAGGCAGTGAATTGGCAGAGCAGTTAATTGTATCGAGTAAAGGTGAAAACAGAAAGTTGTTAGAGGAAGTATATGAACAGATTCAACAATTTCAATATGATAGGGCAATAGAACTGTTAGAAAAGATTAGATTTGAATAGAGGAAAAGCCTAGCAGCAAATAGGGAGGGTAACTACTAGGCTTGTTTATGAAAAAAATTATCTTATTAGCTATATCAATGTTATTATTTGTTACTATGTTTGTATTATAGTAAACAGATATGAGCATAGTATGGATATATTATGAACAAAATGTTAATAATTGCACCACATTTGGAATAGTATTTGAGAACGAAAAAAAGTAAGGAGTCAATATATGACAAGTGTATTTAAAAAATTACTTAGTAAAGAATTAGGAGAAGAAAGATATGACGGATATTATTTATGTTATAGAAATGTGTTGAGAGACCAGGGATATGCAGGAAGAAAAATTGGAAATGAACAAGTATATAAAGAAATGTATGAATATTTGAAAGAAAAAGATAAGCATGTGTTAGACAAAATGCTTGAGCGGTTGACAGATGCGATGGAGTCAGCATTGATTATAAATAAACAGTATGTTTTTGCTTTTATTTTTTATTTATTGAGTGCAATGTTTTTAATTTTTATGAATCTGAATCCGCTCGTTACAATTGTAAGTCTTATTTTGATGAGTACATGTTTTATATATAAGACATGTGAATATGTTGTAAATAAATTTTGTTATATAGATGCTAACATTGCGTTAGTTTATAAAGCAGTATTAGATAAATTAATTTCTTTAAGAGAATAAAAAGTTGAGAATTCTAGAAGAAAAGAGGAGAGAATATGAGCTATATGAAACAATATGAAGCATGGTGTAAAAATCCTTATTTTAATGAGCGGACGAAGCAGGAACTGAGAAGTATCGCAGGGAATGAGGAGGAAATTAAGGATAGATTTTATAAGGAATTGGAATTTGGTACTGGGGGACTTCGCGGAATCATTGGAGCAGGGACAAATCGAATGAACATTTACACAGTAAGAAAGGCAACCCAGGGATTTGCCAACTTTATTATCAAAGAAGGAAAGCAGGATATGGGAGTTGCAATTGCATACGATTCACGGAGTATGTCAGAAGAATTTAGTGAGGAAGCTGCACTTTGTCTAAATGCCAATGGAATTAAAACTTACCGGTTTAACTCATTAAGACCAACACCGGAACTTTCTTTTGCACTTAGAAAATTAGGCTGTTGTGCAGGAATTGTAATTACTGCAAGCCATAATCCGCCGGAATACAATGGTTATAAAGTGTATTGGGAAGATGGGGCACAGATTACGGCACCAAAGGACAGACAGATTATTGATGAGGTAAAGTCAGTTGCGATTGAATCGGATGTAAAAACAATGAGTCGGGAAGATGCAATAGCCAGTCAGCTTTACCATGTAATTGGAAAAGAAATCGATGACTGCTATATGGAAGAATTAAAAAAATTGATTTTAAGTAAAGAAGCAATTGCGAAAGAGGCAGAAAACCTTTCGATTGTTTACACTCCATTACATGGTACAGGTAATCTTCCTGTTCAGAGAATATTAAAGGAAATCGGTTTTAATCATGTACATGTCGTAAAACAACAGGAACTTCCAGATGGGAACTTCCCAACAGTAAGTTATCCTAACCCGGAAGATCCAAATGCTTTCCGTTTGGCACTTGAGTTAGCAGAAGAAATTAATGCGGATTTAGTTCTTGCAACTGACCCGGACGCAGATCGTCTTGGAGTCTATGCGAAAGATTCAAAAACTGGAAATTATATTCCATTTACTGGAAATATGTCAGGCGTTTTGATTGGTGAATATGAATTAGAGCGGAAAAGAGAATTAGGAATTCTTTCGGAAAACGGAGCATTGATAAAGACAATTGTAACGACTAATATGGCAGATGCTTTGGCAAAAGAATATGGTGTTAAATTAATTGAAGTATTGACCGGATTTAAATATATCGGAGAACAAATTAAATTTTTTGAACAAAATCAGAATTACAAGTATGAGTTTGGATTTGAAGAAAGCTATGGATGTCTTGTAGGTACCCATGCCAGAGATAAGGATGCAATTGCTGCAGTTATGGTTTTATGTGAGGCAGCGGCCTACTATAAGACAAAAGGTTTCACTTTGTGGGATCAAATGCTTAAAATTTATGAAAAATATGGATTCTACAAAGAAACACTTGGAACAATTACACTAAAAGGAATGGAAGGTTCTAAAAAAATTGCTGAGATTATGAGCAAAATGAGACAGACAGGTCTATGTGAGGTAGCAGGGAAAAAAGTAATTACAGTTAGAGACTATGAAAAGCAAGAAGAAACCGGGCTTCCAAAATCAAATGTACTTTATTTTGAGTTAGAGGATGATTGCTGGTTCTGTGTAAGACCATCTGGAACAGAGCCTAAAATTAAGTTCTATT
Source organism: Velocimicrobium porci (assembly GCF_009696045.1). Classification (GTDB taxonomy): domain Bacteria; phylum Bacillota; class Clostridia; order Lachnospirales; family Lachnospiraceae; genus Velocimicrobium; species Velocimicrobium porci. The sequence continues at coordinate 40,875 of NZ_VUMT01000007.1, forward strand.
TTGGTGTAAAAGCTGAAACGATGGAAAGGGCAGAGTGTTTATTAAACCAGTTGAAAGAGGAAGTACTAAATCAGTTTGGAGCATAGAATAATCGTGAATAGGAGTTGAAAAAGTTGAAAGAAATATTATTTATGGAACCTGTTTTAAAAGATATGATATGGGGCGGAAACCGTCTGAAAGATGAATTTTCTTATGAAGGTGCAGGAGATAAGACAGGAGAGGCATGGGCAGTCAGTGCACATCCAAACGGAGATTGTCTTATTAAAAATGGAGAGTGGAAAGGAAAGACATTATCTTTTGTTTGGAATGAGCATCGTGAAGTGTTTGGCGGAATGGTTGGAGATAAATTCCCTTTGCTGATAAAAATTATTGATGCAAAGGATGATTTGAGTATACAGGTACATCCGGATGATAATTATGCAAAAGTTCACGAGCATGGTTCCTTTGGCAAAACAGAATGTTGGTATATATTAGATTGTAAGGAAAATGGAACAATTGTAATGGGGCATAATGCAAAAACAAAAGAAGAACTGTGTCAAATGATTGATGAAAAAAAATGGGATAAGCTGATTCGTACAATTCCTATTAAAAAAGGTGATTTTTTACAGATTAATCCGGGAACGGTTCATGCAATTAAAGGTGGAACATTAATTTTAGAAACACAGCAAAATAGTGATATTACATATAGAGTTTATGATTATGACCGATTAAGCAACGGAAAATTAAGAGAGCTTCATGTAGACAAAAGCAAAGATGTTATTAAAGTCCCATTTGAAGATTTTAAAATGACTGAAACAGCAGATGAAAATCAGGCAGTCGAAACATTGATAGCGTGTAACTATTATACGGTTCAAAAATTTACGATTCGGAAAGCAGAAACTTTTACACAGAACCATGATTTTCAAATTATGAGTGTAATAGAAGGGAATGGAACAATAGATGGTATTTCAATTCAAAAAGGAGATCATTTTATGATTCCAAGCGGATATGGCGAATATAGATTAAATGGAAATATGACTTTAATTGGTTCTTTTGTTACAGAGAATAAGTAGAATTTTTTTATAGTACGATAAACGCATGAATGAAATCTTATACAGCATTATCATCTATAGTGTGTAGGATTTTCTTCATGCGTTTATCTTGCTTTGAAAATTAGCGTTAGGGTCTTATTTTTTCTTTGTTTTTTACAAGAAGTGTTTTATAATAAAGATTATAAGGGGAAAGTTTTTTTATTAGATTTATTTACGAAAAGGAGGGAAGTATATGAGTAATGGCAAGATTGAAAAGGGAAAAAAAGGATTGTTTCAGCTTATTTATGGAAGAACGCTAATTGTTATTTTAATGATTTTAATGCAAGTAGGGCTTTTAATTGCATTCTATCAGTTTTTACAGGGATATGTTATTTATGTGTACGGTGCTTCGATTGCATTGGCAGCTGTTGTGCTATTACACATTATTAATGATGAAACAAATCCAACTTATAAAATGGTTTGGATTATACCTATTTTAGTAGTTCCGTTATTTGGAGTGTTATTATATCTGTATACTCATCTTCAGATTGAAATTAGGCTGTTGACAAAACGGCATGCAGGATTAATAAAGGAAACGAGAATTTTTTTAGAGCAGGAAAAAGAAGTTTTGGAAGATTTAGAAAAGGAAGATACCCACGTTGCCTCTACTGCAAAATATTTATGTGAATATGGAGGTTATCCTGCGTATATAAATTCCAGAGTAAAATATTTTCCTTTGGGAGAAGATAAATTTGAAGAAATGAAGATTCAGTTAAAAAAAGCAAAACATTTCATATTTATGGAATATTTTATTATACAAGAGGGCTATATGTGGAATAGCGTGCTTGAAATATTAGAGGAAAAAGTGAAGGAGGGAGTTGAAGTAAGGGTAATGTATGATGGAATGTGTTGCATGGTATTGCTGCCATATCATTATCCAGACGAATTAAAGAAAAAAGGAATTAAATGCAAAATGTTTTCGCCAATTGTACCGGCACTTTCTACTTATCAAAATAATCGGGATCATCGAAAAATTTTAGTTATTGATGGATTTACAGCTTTTACAGGAGGAGTGAATCTGGCTGATGAATACATCAATAAAAAAGAACGGTTCGGACATTGGAAGGATACGGCAGTGATGATTCAGGGGGATGCCGTAAAAAGTTTTACGCTTATGTTTCTGCAAATGTGGAACATAACAGAAAAACAGCCAGAGAATTATATGCAGTATGTTCATTGGTGTGAAAAAAGAAAAGGAGAAGTGTTGGAAGATGGATATGTGATTCCATATGCTGATAGCCCTTTGGACAAAGAAAATGTAGGAGAACAGGTGTATTTTGACATTATCCACCAGGCATGTTCTTATGTTCATATAATGACACCATATTTGATTCTAGATAATGAAATGATGGTTGCACTTACACATGCTGCAAAACGAGGAGTAGACACTGTTATTATTATGCCTCATATACCAGACAAGGTATACGCATTCTGGCTGGCAAAAACTTATTATAAGGAATTACTGGAAGCGGGTGTTAAAATATATGAATACACACCTGGATTTGTCCATGCAAAGGTGTTTGTATCAGATGATGAGAAGGCGGTAGTAGGTTCAATTAATCTTGACTTTCGAAGTCTGTATCTGCATTTTGAGTGTGCTTCTTATTTTTATAAAAATTCCGAAATATTCCAAATGGAAAGAGATTTTCAAAATACATTGAAAAAGTGTCAGGAGATAACATTAGAAGATTGCAAAAAGCAACCGGCATTACAACGAATTTGCGGAAGTGTATTGCGATTGATAGCCCCATTGATGTAAATGATTAACACAGAAAGTGAAATGAAATGATTCGAGAATTTATAGCTTACTATAAAAAACAAAGGGTATTCATATTAACAGGGTGTATAGTTATTTTATTGGGAGTTGTTATTTATACGATAGGTATTTCTAGCCATAGAAAAAATTTGGACAAAGAGATTTATAATACAATTTCTCAATTAACGTTTTCAGAAACTGCAAGAGACGAAGAACTGAAAAAACTGCATATGCTTTCAAAGAAAAGATACTTAACAAGTGAACAAAAAGGTATATTATTTGAAAATATATCTGTTATTTACATGTTGGAAAATGATAGTTCCATGTATATTTTTAATTCCGGCTATGCAATTTATCAATACGAAAAAGCAGGACTTTATGAAAAAGAAATGTTAGTTGGTATTAACCTTGCAAAATATTTGGTCGAACGCTATGAATTTGGGCTTTCAAAAGAAATTATTTTAAGTATAATGAATGAGGAAAACATAATAAAGCAAAGTAATTCAGAGGTAATGCGTAAGGCATATATGACACTGGCAGATATTTATTCTAAGACAGGAGAAACGAAAAAAGCATTTAGTGCTTGTAAGAAAGCAGAATATTATATTTTACAATCGAAAAAAGCACAAGATTTCTATAAAGCTTGTCTTACTGTTATTAAAGCAAGAATTTATATGCAAAATGGGCAATATAAAAAGGCTGAAAAAATATTGAACAAAGTAAGAGAGAAATATTATTATACAAATGATGACGATAGTAAGTATATTTTAATTGAATATTTGCTTCCTTTTTTAGAAGTAGATGCGAAATTGAAAGCATATGATAATAAGTATGATGAGGCAATTAAAATCAGTGACCAATACACCGCTTTTTGTGACCAATTTTCTTATAATGTTATGAAATTAAAGTTAATTGTCAGTTTAACAGAAATTGCAAAAGCTAACGATAGTCCTTCTTTTAAAAAATTTAGCAGGAAAGCCTGGAAACTATATCCAGAGGTAGTGGATGAAAGTAATTTTAATTATGCTTCTAATATGTTAGATTCAGTTGAGAAATTAATTGATGAGCTGATTACTCATGAGAATGACAAAAAGATGAAACAGCATTTTCTTTTTAGTGTGATGGGGTTACTTTTCTTGATTTTTATTGCAATTGGACGATGCAATAAAGTATGGAAAGAAAGCTGTATTGATCATTTGACAGGGGTGTGCAATCGAAAACTGATGATGAGGATTTATGAACAATATGACAGAAAAAAGAAAAAATATGGATGTATCATGATAGATGTTGACAATTTTAAATCAGTAAATGATTTATATGGGCATCAGCAGGGAGATGAGATACTAATCGGGGTAGCCAGAATAGCAAAACGATATAATTCTAAAAATATTACGGTTTTTCGGTATGGTGGGGAAGAATTTTTGATTTTATATCGAACGGAAAAATATGAGAATGTAGTTAAACTTGCCGAGAAAATTAGAGAAGGAGTAGAAAAGTTAGATTGGGAAGATGAACTCAAAGTAACGATTAGTGTGGGAACTTCATTTAGTATGGAAACAGATTATCCAATAAAACTTGCAGATAAAAGATTATATTATTCAAAATTGCATGGGAAAAATTGTGTTACAACAAAAGGGGAAAACAATTAAGTTATTTGGCAGAGCAGACGAAGGAATATGTATACCAAATGTCAGAAGAATATGTTAAAATGATAAATGAAATAACAGAGGCAATGGAAGAGGTAGCAAAGACAACAGAAAGTTTATCAATACTTGCTCTGCATTTAAATGAAGAAACACAAAAATTTAAGATTAAGTAGAAAAGGAAAATAATACTATGGAGATTTGTATTGAAAAAAGTAAATATGCACAAAAAGCAATGCAACTTTTTAAAGAAGGGTATAACTGTTCTCAGGCAGTATTCCTTGCATTTGAGGATAAGTATGATATGGATCACAAAACGGCATTGATGTTGAGTTCATCATTTGGTGGTGGAATGGGGCGTTTAAGAGAGGTATGCGGTTCGGTAAGTGGTATGTCTATGGTTGCAGGTATACTCTATGGATATGCGGATCCTACGGATAACCAACAAAAAAGTGAGCATTATAAAAGAATTCAGGAACTGGCAGGAGAGTTTGAAAAAAGAAATCATTCAATTGTTTGCAGAGAATTGCTGGGGCTTGGACAGGGTAAGGACCATTATGTGCCAGAGGACAGGACAAAAGAATATTATAAAAAAAGACCTTGTGTCGAATTGGTTGGTATGTCTGCGGCAATTATGGAACAATATATAAAAGAAACAGAAGAAACAAAGGAAAAGGCTTAGTAGGAGGTATAATTATGTATGAGTTAAAGGATGATTATTTAACAGGAATTGAACTAATTGACAAAGAGCATAAAAAATTATTCGAAATAGCAGAAGAGGCGTATCAAGTATTACATAATGATTATATTGCAGACAAATATGATAATATGGTTGATATTCTTGCTCAATTAAAAGAATATACAATCATGCATTTTGAACATGAGGAGCAATATATGGAAAGTATTGGATACAAAAAGATATTTTCTCAAAAAGTGCAACATCAGGAATTTATTGAAAAATTAGAAGTAGTTGATTTAAATGAGGTTGATGAAAATCCGGAAGAGGCAATTCAGGATATTCTTACTTTCTTAACGGATTGGCTTTTTAATCATATTTTGCATATGGACAAGCAGATTGGTAAATAAAAATTATATCTTGTAATATCAAAGGAGCACCTAAAATATATTAGAAATAAGAATATATTTTAGGTGCTTTTATGAATAGGGAACAAGAAAAAAAAGAATTTATTAATTTTGCTAAAAGTTCGCTATTGGCATTATCAGGAATTTTACTTGTATTAATGGGTTTTTACTATTTACCGGACGCAGTAGCGACAATGAAACAGACAAGCGATAGAAAGCTTCCGATTTATTGTGTAGAAAAAAAAGAACCCAAAGTTGCATTATCTTTTGATGCAGCATGGGGAAACGAAGATACGAAAAGAATATTAAAAATTTTAAAAAAACATAATGTGCATGTAACATTTTTTATGACAGGCGGCTGGATTGAATCTTATCCGGATGATGTAAAAGCAATAGCAAAAGCAGGGCATGATTTAGGAAATCACAGTGAAAATCATAAGCAGATGTCACAGCTTAGTAAAGAACAGTGCAAAGAGGAGCTTATGAAACCACATGAAAAGGTAAAAAAACTGACAGGAAAAGATATGATATTATTTCGTCCGCCTTATGGGGATTATAATAATACTGTTGTAGAGGCAGCAAATGAAAATGGGTATCACTGTATTCAATGGGATGTTGACTCCCTTGACTGGAAGGATTATGGCGTAGATTCTATTCTCAATACAGTTTTAAATCATAAGCATTTGGGGAATGGTTCTATTATACTTTGTCATAATGGTGCTAAGTATACAGCAGATGCGTTAGATGATTTGATTACCGGTTTGGAAGAAAAAGGGTTTCAACTTGTCAGAATTTCAGATTTAATTTATAAAGATAATTATGAGATGGATGCAGAAGGGCGTCAGCATAAAGCTTAAAAGAAGACTTATTGAAACAAAAAAGTATAAAATATAGAAAAAACAGTCCTTAAAAGTAAAGCCAGAATAAAAATATAACTATTATTTTAGGACTTACTTTTGAGGACCATTTTACTTAATGTGAATGAGAATATAATAATTCTCTTTGTTTTTTTACTATGTATTTGTTTAGTATGTCATTCCTGTGAGTTAGTTGGCAACCATAATAAAAAGAGTCTCGATCTTCTAATTTCTGTTTTCTTACAATTGTTCCGGAAAGGTCTAAAATCATCGAGTTGTCAATTAAATGAATAGAAACTAATTTTTTTAATGACAGGTCTTCCTTGGAAAAGAAACCAAATCCGGTTTCACTTACATCTTTTACTAAAACCTGAGTAGTAATTCTTCCATCTTCTGTACTATAACGCAATTTCATTTGTTCCCCGATAAATAAGCGAAAAGCTTTTCTACGGTTATATAAGGTTCCTTCTTCACCCATTTCGATTTTGTGTAAAACTTTTTTACCCATGCGGACAGGCTTTAAGGAAATATTTTGCCAACGGTATAATTGGCTGTCATCTGCGTAAATAAAATCAACATTGCAGTTTTCGGAAAAACCAACAATTTTTTTATCTACTGTGATGACGGGAATAAGAATCCATTCATTATAAAAATCAAATATTTTGCTTTCGTAAGAAAGGGTTTGATTATTATAAGTAATTAGAAGTTCGAATTTGTGATTTTTTTCAAGTTCATTTCGTTTCATGAATCAGCCTCCATCTGATATAAGGAAAATGAAAGAATCTTAATTTATTATAGTTTATTTGCATAAAAAAAGCAATCATATATATTATGATTTGTGTATAATTACAATATCTGAAGGAATGGTTTCTGACCAATTATTATTTGATGCTATGAAGAAATTGACAAACTTTGTTCATACTGTTAAATTTAATATGACGGGAGCAGAAGGTGCGTAGTCATTCATAGGTATCAGGGGTCAAAATATCTTTTGCCCCCAACATCTGATTATTATTAGTGAAACACTATAATATTGAATAAAGCAGGAGGAACAACTATGTTTAAAATTAATGAAAATTACTTGAAACTGCCTGGAAGTTATTTATTTTCCACGATTGGAAAAAAAGTAGCGGCATATTCCAGTGCAAATCCAGATAAATCAATTATCCGTTTGGGAATTGGGGATGTTACACAGCCATTAGCACCGGCAATTATTGAAGCACTTCATAAAGCAGTGGATGAGATGGGAAAGAAAGAAACGTTTCATGGTTATGCGCCCGATTTAGGTTATGAGTTTTTAAGAAATGCAATCGTAAAAGGTGACTATGAATCAAGAGGTGCAGACATTAAAGCAGATGAAATTTTTGTCAGTGATGGAGCAAAATGTGATTCTAGTAATATACAGGAAATTTTTGGTTCAGATAATAAAATTGCTGTGTGTGACCCGGTATATCCTGTTTATGTAGACAGCAATGTTATGGCTGGAAGAACAGGAGAGTATAATAAAGAAACAGAAACATGGAGTAAGGTTATCTATATGCCTTGTACAAAGGAAAATAATTTTACACCAGAGCTTCCAAAAGAAACACCAGATATGATTTATTTGTGTTATCCAAATAATCCTACCGGTTCTACGATTACAAAGGATGAACTTCAAAAATGGGTTGACTATGCCAATAAGGTTGGTGCAGTTATTATTTACGATGCAGCTTATGAGGCATATATATCAGAAGACAACGTACCACATACAATCTATGAATGTGAAGGTGCAAGAACTTGTGCGATTGAGTTGCGCAGTTTTTCAAAAAATGCTGGATTTACAGGAGTACGCCTTGGATTTACTGTCATTCCAAAAGAGTTAAAATGTGGTGAGGTATCACTTCATGCTATGTGGGCAAGAAGACATGGAACAAAATATAATGGTGCTCCTTATATTGTACAAAGAGCCGGAGAAGCCGTATATTCAGAAGCAGGGGAACAACAGTTAAAAGAGCAGGTTGCTTACTATATGAATAACGCGAAAACAATAAGAGAAGGATTAATTTCTGCCGGATATGAAGCATTTGGTGGAATCAATGCTCCTTACGTATGGTTGAAAACACCGGATAAAATGACTTCATGGGAATTCTTTGATTATCTTTTAGAGCAGGCGAATATTGTAGGAACTCCAGGCTCAGGATTTGGACCAAGTGGAGAAGGATATTTCCGACTGACTGGTTTTGGAAGCCATGAAGCTACAGTTGAAGCGATGGAGAGAATAAAACGATTATAATAATTTAACGGAGGAGGCATAACAGAGTTTGAGACCATTGATATTCAAAATTGATTTTGAAGTTGCTGCGATTTTTATATTTGCGGTAACATTGGCATATTCATACACTAGCAAGAATCTGCCTAATTTGGTAAATCGGATTTACAATGGGATGATAGCAGTTGCATTTATGGCGGCGTGTTTTAATGTGCTATCTGTATTTACGATTACTTACGGCGATGTTGTGCCTTTACCTTTTAATTACATCGTTAATTTTTTATTCTTGTTTTTGCAAAATTTAACTGCACCATTTTGGTTTGCATATATGTTGCTATTGACGGTAGAAAAAGAGAAGATTGTATGGAAAAAATATAGTTATTTGATAGTTCCTGCAGCAATATCTATCATATTATTAGTATCGAATGTAGGGACAGGATGGATATTTTATTTTAATGAACAAAGAGTATATACGCAGGGAAGCGGAATGATAATTTTATATCTTAATTCTATAATCTATCTGATTCTATCCATACTTCATACATTTTTTTATCGTAAAAATTTGAGTAAAGAGCAGACATTTGCGATATATTTTTTTATATCCTCAACATTAGTTGCCATCGGAATACAATTTGTGTTTCAACACTTTATGATTACAGGATTTTCCAGTGCTCTGGCATGCCTTATTATGTATGTATCTTTGCAAAATCCGGAAGAAAATTTGGACAATGCAACCAAGGTTTTTAATAGAAATGCAGTTATTACAATGATAAATGATTATTTTAGGCAAGGACAGCCATTTAGTATGGTTGTTCTTGCTTTAGATGAGTTTAAAACGATAAATGAAAAATATGGTTTTGAAAATGGATGTGAGTTTTTACGTTTGATTGCCTCTTATTTATCGGAAATGGTTCCTAACTGTGTTTATCGGTTAGAAGAAGAATTCTTTACGCTGTTATTTCAGCAAGGACAGGTGGATGTAGAAAAATTAATTGAAGAGATAAAAGTCAGATTCTCAAAGGAATGGGTTGTAAAAGATAGACGAGAAATTTTGTCAACTTGTATATGCTATGTCAGATGTCCACAGGAGGCAGTTACGGTAACAGAGGTAATGGACATCATAACAAATTCAGTAGCAGATGCAAGAGCAATTGGAAAGGGAACAATTATTTATGCGACAGAGCATATTGAGAATCGGGAAAAGAAGATTAGTGAACTGGAAAACCAGAAAAAATTACTAGAAAAGATAACAGTGGAGGCAGAGAATGCCAGAGTTGAAGCAGAAGCTGCCAGGGTAGAAGCAGAGCGGGCAGATAAGACAAAAAGTATTTTTCTTGCAAATATGTCACATGAAATTCGTACACCGATGAATGCAATTCTTGGAATGACAGAATTATTGCTAAGAAGAGATTTAGAAGAACAGGTAAGAGAAAATGTGGAGAATATAAAGGGTGCAGGAGAGTCATTGCTGGCTATTATTAATGATATTTTGGATATATCAAAAATAGAATCAGGAAAATTAGAGCTGATAGAAGATCATTATTATGTGTCTTCCCTGCTAAATGATATTACACATATGATTTGCAGCAGATTAAAAGATAAAGATGTAGAGTTTCAGTTAGATATTGACGATAAAATACCGGATGAGTTGTTTGGAGATCAGTTACGTTTTCGTCAGGTATTATTAAATATATTAGGAAATGCAGTAAAATTCACAACAAAAGGATATGTAAAATTAATTATCAATGGAGAGAGAAAAAAAGAAGATGAAAATAGAATTTGTCTTCATGTAGAGGTAGAAGATACAGGATTTGGAATAAAAGAAGAGGATATTCCTAAGTTATTTGATTCTTTTACGCAGGTGGATACAAAAAAAACAAAGGGAATTGAAGGAACGGGATTAGGGCTTACAATCTGCCAGCAGTTGGTTACGCTGATGGGAGGAAAAATTATGGTTGAAAGTGAATATGGAATAGGAAGCCGTTTTTCTTTTTACATTTATCAACAGATAAGTGATGAGCGTCCAATTGTAGAAGTTGAGAAAAAGGAGCAGATGTATGTATTTATAGTTGGTGGAAGAATTGCAAGGCAGGTAGAAACTGTTCTTCGAAGATTTCTGGTTCCAATGCACTATGAAGAGGAAGAAATGATAGATTGGGAGGCACTGAAAGCACCAATTTATACCCATGTATTTATGGAAGAAAAGGTTTATATCCGACATAAAAAAGAAGTAGAACAGATTCGATTGGAAAAAAGAGTTATTGTTTTAATCCCATATGGCTCTTTATTTGACGATTATGATAAAGTCGTTGCAATGGAGAGTCCTGTTTATTGTCTAAGTGTTGCAGAAGCATTGAATGGAATAAGTTATGAAAAATATCGCAAAACAGAACGGGAATTTTTCTATGCACCAAAGGCAAAGGTATTGATTGTAGATGATAACGCAGTTAATCTTAAGGTTGCAGAAGGACTGCTTGAACCGTATGGAGTTCAAATCACAAAAGCATTGAGCGGAAGAGAATGTTTGAGTTTATTAAAAGAAAATAAATATCATTTGATATATCTTGACCATATGATGCCGGAATTGGATGGAGTTGAAACGTTGAAACGGATTCGAAAGATGGATGGCGAGTATTATAAGAACGTTCCTGTTGTGGCGTTGACGGCGAATGCAATTCGTGGCGTAAGGGAGATGTTTTATGAAAATGGTTTTCAAGGATATATATCAAAACCAATTGATATTCTGTGTTTAGAAGATTCATTGAAAGAACTTTTACCAAAGGAACTGATTATAAAGAAGGAAAAGGAGCAAAAGAAAGAAGAAGAATTCCCATATAAAATACCTGGAGTTAAAGTTGAAAATGGAATGAAAAATTGTGGTGGCGTTTTAAAAACGTATTGGGAGCTTTTAGAAACTTTTGCTTTGGAAGGTAAAATAAAATACCGTGTTATAAAAGAGTATGCAAAAACAAATAGGATTCAGTATTATATGGTGGAAGCTCATGCTTTGAAGAGTGTTGCTGCCAGTATGGGAGCAGAAGAATTATCTGCAATTGCAAAACAGCATGAGATGGAGGCAAAGGCAGAAAACTTTTTATTTATTGAGAATAATTCAGATGAATTATTAGAAACGTATCAGGCGGTTCTAAATGAGGTTGATAAAGTATTAAAACAAAGAAAAAAGATAAAAAGTGAGAATACGGAAGATACAATCAGGGAAGAAGAGGTACAGGAAATTATTGCCGAAATTATCGCATACATAGATGAATTTGATGATGAGGCTGCGTTGCTTCGGATTGAAAATTTGAGTGCATTTCATCTTTCAGAAGAACGAAAAGAAATCTTACAAGAAACTCGTAATGCTTTAAAATTATTAAATTACAGTGAGGCATTAAAACAGATGAAAAAAATGCTGAATGAATGATAAGATTAATAAAATAGAAGATTTTAGAAAGGAATAAGCATGACAAGAGAAGAATGGAGAAACTTAACCAAACAAAAAATTGTATTATTGGATGGAGCAACCGGTTCGAATTTGATGAAGGCAGGAATGCCGGTAGGGGTATGTCCAGAACGGTGGATTTTAGAGCATCCGGACACAATAAAAGAATTGCAGAAAAGTTATATTTTAGCCGGCAGTGATGTGATTTATGCACCAACGTTTACATGTAATCGTATCAAACTTAGTGAATATGGATTAGAATCGTCCATTGCTTCAATGAATCGTAAACTGGTAGAACTTTCGAAGCAGGCAGTAATTGAGTCTTTGACAGAAAGAAAAATTTATATTGCAGGCGATTTGACAATGACCGGAAGACAGCTTTATCCGGTTGGTGATCTTATGTTTGAAGAACTGATTGATGTATATAAAGAACAGATTCAATATATGTTAGAGGGCGGAGTTGATTTATTTGTTATAGAAACAATGATGAGCCTTCAGGAATGTAGAGCGGCACTCTTGGCGGTGAAAGAAACTTGTAATCTTCCGGTTATGGTTTCCCTGACCTACAATGATGATATGAGAACTTTATATGGAACTTCTCCAGAAACTGCAATTGTTGTATTACAAGAGATGGGAGCGGATGCAGTTGGAGTAAATTGCTCGACCGGTCCAAAAGCAATGTGTGAGATTGTATCCCGAATGGCAAAGTATGCAAGAATTCCGTTGATTGCAAAACCAAATGCAGGTCTTCCACAATTAATCAATGGAACAACTTATTATGACATGGGCGCGGAAGCATTTTCAGAAGAGGCAAAAGAATTGGTTGAAGCTGGTGCTAATATCATTGGTGGATGTTGTGGAACGACACCGGAGCATATTCGTCTCCTTGCAAAGAAGATAGAAGGCAAAAAGATTCCGGTTCATAATCCGGAAAGAAGACGAATTATCACAACAGAGCAGGATATTACTGAAATTTCCTTGAATCGATTTACATTAATTGGAGAAAAAATTAATCCTACTGGTCGAAAAAAATTACAGGAGGAAATCAGAAATTATAAATTTGATACAATTGTAGCTCTTGCAGAGGCTCAGGAGGAGGAAGGAGCAGATTTGCTGGATATCAATGTTGGTATGACCGGAATTGATGAAAAAGAATGTATGAAAGAAGTATTATATCGCTTGCAGGGTGTTTCCCATCTGCCCCTTTGTATTGATTCTAGTTATGTAGAAGTAATAGAAGAAGCACTCCGTATTTATCCGGGAAGAGCTTTAATTAATTCAATTTCACTCGAGAAAGATAAAGCAGACAGGTTGCTTCCGATTGCCAGAAAATATGGAGCTATGTTTATTCTTCTTCCGCTTTCTGAGAAAGGCCTTCCTAAAAACCTAGATGAAAAAAAGAAAATTATTGATACAATAATTTCAAAAGCAGAAGCTTATCAATTTGTAAAAGAAGATATACTAGTTGATGCCCTTGTTACGACAGTGGGAGCCAATAAGAATTCATATTATGATGCAATGGATACGATTCGCTATTGCTATTCTGATCTGCAAATGGCGACGGTTTGCGGTCTTTCTAATATCTCATTTGGATTGCCGGACAGACCACTTATCAATAGCACTTTTTTAGCGATGGCATTAAAAGAGGGATTGACCGGATGCATCGCGGATCCGTTACAAAAGGAGCTTACAACAGTTGCATTTGCTACGGAATTGTTGTTAAATAGAGAAGATGCTGCAAATCGCTATGTCGAGGTAGTGAACGAAGATAAAATCGAACTTACCGATGGAATAAAAAAAATGGCTGTAAAAAAAGAAAAAGATGTTAGAAGTTTCATTTATGAGGCGGTTCTAAAAGGAAAGAAAGCTTCGGTTGTAGAGCTTGTAAAACAAGGGCTTTCTGAGAAAATAGAGGCATCTTCGATTGTGGATGAATTATTGCTTCCTGCGATTAATCAGGCGGGAGAGCTGTTTGACAAAAAGAAGTATTTCTTACCGCAATTGATTGGAAGTGCGGAGGCGATGAAAACAGCAATTGATTATTTAGAGCCGTATTTAAAACAAGATAGTAAACAAGAAAAAATGGGAACAATTGTAATGGCAACGGTGGAAGGTGACATTCATGATATTGGGAAAAATCTTGTAATACTTATGCTTCGTAATTATGGATTCCATGTAATTGATCTTGGAAAGGATGTTAAAGCGGACGTAATCGTAAAATCTGCAAAAGAACATAATGCACAGATTATTGCACTATCAGCATTAATGACAACAACAATGATGGAAATGAAAACGGTTGTTGAGCTTGTGAAAAAGGAACAGCTGTCGGTAAAAATTATGGTTGGTGGAGCTGTTATTACAGAAAGTTTTGCAAAAGAAATTGGTGCAGACGGCTATTCGAAAGATGCAAAAGAAGCAGTTGTATTGGCAAAGCGATTACTTGACTGCCAAAATAAAAGGTAAAGGTTAGAAACAGTTATGAATAATAAAATTGATGTAGTAATTCCTGTATATAAACCAGATGAAAAATTAGAGCGTTTAGTAGAACATTTGAGGAAACAATCTGTAAAACCAAATCGTATTATAATGATTCATACAGATGCAGGTGATCGGGAACAAATAAAGAATCAATATGGTGCAATTGAAACGGTTGAATTACATCATATTAAAAAAGAAGAATTTGATCATGGTGGCACGAGAAATTATGGTGCATCTTTGTCTGACACACCATATATTTTATTTATGACACAAGATGCAGTGCCAGTTGATACTCATTTGATTGAGGAAATTTTAAAACCGTTTGAGGACAAGTCAGTCGCTACGGTTTATGGAAGACAGCTGGCAAATTCCAATGCAGGTGCGATTGAAAAATATACAAGATTATTTAATTATCCAGCTGTAAGTTCTATAAAATCCAATAAGGATTTAGAACGGTTGGGAATAAAAACTTATTTTTGCTCGAATGTCTGTGCAGCTTATCGAAAAGAAGTTTATGAACAGATGGGCGGTTTTGTTTTAAAAACAATTTTTAATGAAGATATGATTATGGCTTCTAAAGTAATTCAGGCCGGTTATTCGATAGCCTATTCGGCAGAAGCAAAAGTGATACATTCTCATAAGTATACTTATTGGCAGCAGTTTACAAGAAACTTTGATTTAGCAGTTTCGCAACAACAATATAAAGAAATATTTTCTGGCATTAAATCGGAATCAGAAGGAATACGGCTTGTAAAAAATACAGCCGGATATCTGTTGAAAGCAGGAAAATTTTACCTGATACCAGATTTAGTTTTACAAAGCGGATTTAAATTTTTAGGGTACAAGCTTGGCTCCCGTTATGAGTCGCTGCCTAAAAAGGTTATTAAGACATGTAGTATGAATAAATCATATTGGGATTAGTGAAGAAGTTGTAGTAAAAAGAAAAAGAGGAACGTTATATATTATAAGGTATGTTCAAAAGAAAGGAAAATTATGAGTAACAATTTAGAAAAACTTCATGAATACGAGGCAGAAGCTTTTAAGGCTTTTATTAAGGTTTGTGAAGAAAATAATCTGGAATACTATGCGATTGGAGGAACGTTGCTTGGAGCAGTCCGTCATAAAGGTTTCATACCATGGGATGATGATGTTGATGTAGCCATGCCAAGACCTTCCTATGATAAGTTTGTGGAACTTGCACCAAAAGTGATGCCAAATCATTTAATTGTGGATGAGATTCGATATGACAAAAATTTTAAGAGCTATTTTGCAAAAATTAGAAATAAAAATATCGAGCTTCGGGAAAATCTTGTGGATAATGATGCAACAACGAGAATAGGATATTTAATTGATATTATTCCAATGGATGGAACACCTAACAATGGTTTGCTAAGGAAAATCTACTACGCAAAAGTTTTGATGCTCCGCTTTTTCTGTGGTGCTGCAAATGTTTCAACGGGAATTCGAACAAGCAGACCAAAAAAAGAGCAGATTCTTCTTCACATCTGCAAGTTTTTACGGCTGTATAAGATTCTAAAGATTGAAAAAATCTATAAGCGCATGGATAAGTTATTTCACAAACAAAATTATGACACATCAAAATTTGTAGGTACAATAACAGGTGCATACAATGTAAAAGAAATTGTTCCAAAAGAATATATTGGGGCTTTTGAGAACAGCACATTATGGGATTTTGAGGGATTTAAGGTAAGAGGTCCGGAAAAATGCGATGAGTATCTGACTCATATGTTTGGCGATTATATGAAGCTTCCGCCCGAGTCAGCACGAAAGATTCATTATCAGGATGAGATTATAGAAAAGAAAGAGGCATAAATATGACACCGCTTCAAGAAAAATTATTAGAGCTTTTTTGCACTTTTGATCAGTTTTGCAGGGAAAAAAAAATTACTTATTTTATGCTTGGTGGGACGATGCTTGGAGCCTATCGTCACAAAGGTTTTATACCATGGGATGATGATATTGATATAGGAATTCCAAGGAGTGATTATGAGCGTTTTATAAAAGAGGCAAAGGACGCCTTACCTGAAAAATATATAATCAGACACCGAAGCATAGAAAAGGATGTCCCTTATGCATTTGCCCATATGGAAGATAGAACTACGACTTGCATTGAAAATAGAAGAAATAAAAAGAACTATTCAGGCGGAGTTTATCTTGAGATTTTTCCATTGGACGGAGGGGCTTCTACAAGCCGGATGCAGAAGTTGCAGGCGATGAAAGTATATATTTATAAGAAAATGCTATATGCTAAAATAATGGATTATGAAGAAAAGCATCGTGCATTTTATAAGGCTTGCATTATTCATACTGTTCGGGCGTTGTTCACAATTGATGGATTGACAAAAAAAATAGATAAGACAATACAACAATACAATAAAAAAGAAAATCTATATTATTGTAATCATCTTGGACATTGGACAATCAAGGAAAATATTAAAAAAGAGGTTTTTTTACCGCCGAAGGAATATGAATTTGAAGGACATAAATTCTTTGGAGCCGGTAATGCACATGAGTATCTTACAAGTTTGTATGGAGATACTTATATGCAGATTCCTTCGAAGGAAGAGCAAGAGAAAGGAAAACATCCTGCTTATTTTTTGGATTTAGAACTTCCATTTGAGGAGTATAAAAAGCAAAGGGAACGTTAGAAGGCAGGTAAAGGGAAGAAATATGACTGGAAAACGGAGAAGAAAAAGAACAAGAATAAGAGTTCTTATTGGAATATTGATTATGCTGTCAATTGTCGTGGGACATTTTGCAGGAAGAGTTGCATACGAATATAATCATTCGCTCTCATTACTAAACAGAGAATCGGGAGTTGATTTAAGTGATGTAGATGTCAATGAAACGAACCTTGTATCAGAGAATAAAATTATTAATATTTTATTGGTTGGTGCAGATAAACGAAAGGCGTGGAAAGAGGCCGGACGTTCGGATTCAGTTATGATTGCTACAATGGACCTAAAGCATAAACAGTTAAAGCTTACTTCTTTAATGCGTGATATGTATGTAAAAATACCGGGACATGGAGAAAACCGATTTAATGCAGCATATTCATTTGGAGGAGTATCGTTATTATACCAGACAATTGCTGAAAACTTTGGTATTAAATTAGATGGTTATGTTGTTGTTGACTTTGCAGCATTTAAAGAGGTAATCAACACAATAGGGGGTGTTGAGATTGAATTAACAGATGCAGAGTATCAATATCTTGTAAAGGCATATGCAAATAAAGATGATTCTGCCAAATATGTCAAACCGGGTCTTAATTTGATGAATGGAAATCAGGCACTTGCTTATACAAGAATTCGTCAGGACGCAAAGGCAGATTTTGGTCGGACACAGCGACAGAGAAATGTATTACAGTCTATTTTTACAAAAGTTAAGGGAATGTCAATTGGTGAGTTAAAAGATTTAATGAATAAAATTTTACCATCAATTGTAACGGATTTGACAAATGATGAAATTACATCGTATCTCTTATCAGTAGTAATGATGGGAACAACAAAATTTGAACAGATGAGAATACCGGTGGATAATTCATTCCAGGATGCGAAAATTCGTGGAATGGCGGTTCTTGTCCTCGATTTTCAGAAAAATCAAGAAGCACTTCGCAATTTTATATTTGAAGATGCAAACATTGATAAAAATACGGAAAAATCAGAATAATTTTAGAAATTAATTGACAAAGTTAACCAGTATTGATAAAATAATTCTCAAAATATTGTATTCTTTAACACGCTATAGTGATGTAGTAAAGGGGCAGATTGGAGGAGTCATGTATGAGTAAAATCGTATTATCTATTTTAGTTGATAATACAGCAGGTGTATTAAGCCGTGTTGCAGGTTTGTTCAGTCGAAGAGGTTATAATATTGATAGTCTTTCTGTAGGTGAAACGGAGAATTCATTATTTTCCAGGATGACGATTCAGGCTTCCGGTGATGACCAGATTTTAGAACAAATAGTAAAGCAGCTTGCAAAGTTAGAAGATGTGAAGGAAATCAAAGAATTGGCAGATGGCGAATCGGTCTGTAGAGAATTAATTTTAGTAAAAATAAAGGCAGGGCAGCAGGAACGGCAGTCGATTATAGCAGTTGCTGATATATTCAGGGCTAAAATTGTTGATGTTTCAATGGAATCTATGATGGTTGAGCTGACTGGCAATCAGGCAAAATTAGATGGCTTTATGAAACTGTTAGAGGGATTTGAGATAAAAGAATTAGTAAGAACCGGTCTTACCGGTCTTACAAGAGGTGCAGGGGATATGGCAGATTATATGGATGACTAGTCTCTAAAATTGGAAATAATACGGACAGAATCCAATCGGCTTCGATGGTGGATTTGAGTCGTTCAATTTAGGGAATTAAGCCATAGATAAATAATTAATATATGGAGGGAAACAACATGGCAAAGATTTATTATCAGGAAGATTGTAACTTATCTTTATTAGAAGGAAAGACAATTGCAGTAATCGGTTACGGAAGCCAGGGACATGCGCATGCTTTAAATGCAAAGGAATCAGGCTGTAATGTCATTATTGGTCTTTATGAGGGCTCAAAATCATGGGAAAAAGCAAAAGCACAAGGTTTTGAAGTATATACAGCTGCAGAAGCCGCAAAAAGAGCAGACATTATAATGATATTAATTAACGATGAAAAACAGGCTAAGATGTATAAAGAGTCGATAGAGCCAAATTTAGAGCCAGGCAATATGCTAATGTTTGCCCATGGTTTTGCAATTCATTTTGGACAGATTATTCCTCCAAAAGATGTTGATGTAACAATGATTGCACCAAAAGGACCGGGGCATACAGTAAGAAGCCAGTATCAGGAAGGAAAAGGGGTTCCTTGTCTGATTGCCATTCATCAGGATGCAACTGGAAAAGCACATGATCTGGCATTGGCTTATGCACTGGCAATTGGCGGAGCGAGAGCCGGTGTATTGCAGACAACATTCCGTGAAGAAACAGAAACGGACTTGTTCGGTGAGCAGGCTGTATTATGTGGTGGTGTATGTGCATTGATGAAAGCAGGATTTGAAACATTAGTAGAGGCAGGTTATGAACCGGAGAGTGCATATTTTGAATGTATTCATGAAATGAAATTAATTGTTGACCTAATTTTCCAAAGCGGATTCAAGGGCATGAGATATTCTATTTCGAATACTGCAGAATATGGAGATTATATAACAGGACCTAAGATTATTACAGAAGATACAAAAAAAGCGATGAAACAGGTTCTCACCGATATTCAGGAAGGAAAGTTTGCAAAAGACTGGTTACTGGAAAATCAGGTTGGTTGTCCAAACTTTATGGCGAAAAGAAAGAAAGAGGCAAGTCATCAGTTAGAGCAGGTTGGTGAAGAACTTAGAAAGTTGTATAGCTGGAATGAGGAAAATAAATTATTAGATAACTAGAACGAGGAAAGGCTTCTAAAACTGTAAGTGTTCGTATAGAAAAAAGAATACAGAATGGAAAAGACGAATGGAAACATAGGTTGCTTCTATTCGTCTTTTTAAATTCATAGGAAATTACGTCCTATGAATTTAAAAGCCCTCCGGGCGGGAACGCACTGCCCCAAAGATAGCATAAAACTTAAAGTGGAAAAAAATTACTGGAAATTCAAAAATAGACCACTTATACTATAAGAGTAGGATACCAGGAGCACAAAGTGCGTAGCCATTCGTAGGTATCAGGGGTCAAAATATCTTTTGACCCCAACATCATAGTAGTTATAAATTAAAATAGGAATAAGATAGGAGCGAAAAATGTGTTAAAAAGAACGGAAAAGACTTTGCGGAGGGTTGAAAATAAGAGGGGTTCCAGCTTTATTTATATGACAGAGGGAGTTTTAGTCGGAGTTGTTGCAGGTTTATTGGCTGTTTTTTATCGGTATCTTTTATCCACCGCAGAACGGTTTGTATTTTGGATGAATGATTTCCTACATGAAAATATAGGTTATTTTTGTGTTTGGATAGCAGCATTAATTATAATGGGTTATGTTGTCGGTAAAATTGTAAAATGGGAACCGATGGCCAGCGGAAGTGGTATTCCTCAGGTCACCGGAGAAATGAGAGGATACTTAAATTGTAACTGGTGGAAGGTCATTATTGCAAAATTAACAGGTGGCTCTCTGGCAATCGCAGGCGGCTTATCACTTGGTCGGGAGGGACCATCCATACAGCTTGGGGCAATGGGAGCAAAAGCAGTTTCTAAATTATTGAGAAATAATAAAACAGCAGAAAAAACGCTGATATCCTGTGGAGCAGGAGCAGGGCTTGCAGCGGCATTTAATGCCCCATTGGCAGGTGTTATGTTTGTTTTAGAAGAAATACATCATACCTTTGATGGTGTTGTTATTGTTGTAGGAATGATAGCCGCAGTTACAGCAGATTATATCTCCAAATTTTTCTTTGGACAGTCTACCGTATTTCATTATGAAAACAGTACATTTCCGTTGCGGTATTACTGGTTATTGATTGTTCTTGGTATTATACTTGGTGTATTGGGCGTCATCTATAATATTATTATGATTAAAGGTCAGGAAGTGTTTGCAAAACTTACAAAGATTCCAATAGAGTATCGTATTATAATACCATTTATACTGGCGGGAATCTGTGGATATTTTTTACCACAGATATTGACAAGTGGACATGTAATGGTAGAAATCTTAATGAAGCAGGAATCGACAGTTGGATTTCTATTGGTACTATTAGTTGCTAAGTTTTTATTTTCAGTGGTCTGCTTTGGTGCAGGAACACCGGGAGGAATCTTTTTTCCATTATTAATTTTAGGCTCTTATATTGGAGCAGTTTATGGGAGTCTTAGTATCGAATTATTTGGCTTAAATCCGGATTTATGGCATAAATTTATCATTCTTGCAATGGCAGGCTTTTTTGCTTCCATTGTCCGTGCCCCTTTGACCGGAATTGTATTAATTGCAGAGATGACCGGAAACATGACAAGAATGATTGACCTTGTTGTTGTTAGTATCATTGCTTATGTAGTAGCCAATCTATTGAATAATCCGCCGATTTATTCAAGTCTTTTGGAAAGAATTTTGAAAAAACGGGGTGTTCCACTTATTCGGGGCGGAGATGGAAAAATATTGGCAGAATATATTATTCCGCTCGGTTCGGATCTGGATGCAATGAAAATTAAAGAAATCCCATGGCCGGATTTCTCACTTGTGGTATCTATAAAACGTGGAGAAAAGGAACTGACCCCACATGGAGAAACACTTTTAAAAGCAGGTGATGAAATATTAGTATTAATTGATGAAAAATATTATACTATGGCAAATGAAACAATTGAAAAGTTAAATGAAGGGCAGTAAAATATTAATATGATACAAAAGGTCATAGAACATTTTTTGACCTCTATATTAAAGAAAAAGAACAGGAGAAATTAGAAATGAGAGCTTATGAACGTTTATTAAACTATGTAAAAGTGGCAACAGCAAGTGATGACAAGAGTGAAGCAACGCCAACAACAAAGTGTCAGTTTGATTTAGCAAATCAGTTAGTAAAGGAATTGAAAGAACTCGGGGTAGAAGATGCAAGTGTAGATGAGTTGTGCTATGTTTATGGTACATTGCAGGCAACAGAAGGGATGGAGGACAAACCAAAGATTGGCTTTATTGCCCATATGGATACTGCACCGGATTTCTGTGGTGAGAATATTAAACCTCAGATTATTGAAAATTATGACGGACAAGATGTTGTATTGGGAACAAGTGGAAGAGTATTGAGTGTGGATACATTTCCGCATTTAAAAAAATTAACTGGAAGAACATTAATTACTACAGATGGTACAACACTTTTAGGCTCTGACGATAAATCCGGAATCGCAGAAATTATGACGGTAATAGAAAAGATTCAAAATGAGAATATTCCTCATGGAACAATTTGTATTGGATTCACACCGGATGAAGAAGTTGGAGCAGGAGCAGACCACTTTGATGTAGAACGCTTCGGAGCAGAATTTGCTTATACAGTAGATGGTGGAGAAGAAGGAGAAATCGTATACGAAAACTTTAATGCATATGAGGCTCTATTTGATATCAATGGCTTTAATGTACATCCGGGAAGTGCAAAAAATACAATGATTAATGCACAGCTTGTTGCAATGGAGATTAATGGCATGCTTCCGGCAGCCGAAGTTCCAGAACATACGGAAGGATATGAAGGTTTCTATCATTTATGTGAGATGAGTGGGAATGTGGAAAAAACACATATGGAATATATCGTAAGAGATCATAGCAGTAATATGATGGAAGCAAGACTTCATACTTTGCGTCAAATTGAAAAAGTAATCAATGAGAAATATGGAGAAGGAACGGTACAGTTATCAATAAGAGAAGAATATAGAAATATGGAAGAAAAAATTCGTCCATGCTTCCATATTGTGGAAACAGCAAAAAAAGTAATAGACGAAATGGGAATTGAACCAATTACCGTAGCAGAGCGTGGAGGAACAGACGGTGCAAGACTAAGCTTTATGGGTCTTCCTTGCCCAAATTTAGGAACTGGAGGCTATGCATTCCATGGACCTTATGAACATGTGACAGTAGAAGGTATGGATAAGTGCGTCGATATCATTTTAGGAATTATAAAAGAATATGCGAAATAAGAAATCAAAATAATTAAAAAAATTAAATATAAAATTGCTATAAAAATACTTGTAAGATAAAACAAAATCTGTCAAAATAAGTGTAAGAAAAGTTTGGTGCGAATGTCAAGTGAACATAAAAATCCTAGGAGATTCGCACCAAGTTTTGAAGAAAAATAGGTATACAGATTATACAAAAAATAAAAATATAACACAATAATTTTTGCACTGGAATAAAGTGGGGAATTGTCTAATTGAAAATTTATGTGTATAATGAAACCATAAGATTTGATATTCAGATACAATGAAAAAGAATGGGAGTGAGATATAATGAGAACAATCATTCGTCAGGAAACGAGAGAAGACAGGGATAATGTGTATAAGGTAATAAAAAAAGCTTTTGAAACAGTAGAACATTCGGATCATGATGAGCAGAATTTAGTAAATCGTCTTAGAGAGAGCGATTCTTTTATTCCGGAGTTATCGTTGGTTGCTGAAAAAGATAAAAAAATTATCGGTTACATTTTATTCACTAAGGTTAGTGTGAACAAAGAAACATTACTTGCTCTTGCTCCCTTGGCTGTTCATCCTGATATGCAGAATAAGGGGATTGGAAAGCGTTTGATAAAGGAAGGGCATAAACGGGCAGTTTCAATGGGATATAAGGGGTGCATTGTATTAGGACATCATGAGTATTATAAAAAATCTGGTTATCAGCCGGCGAGTTTATTTCATATAGTGGCACCATTTGACGTGCCGGATAAGAACTATATGGCAATTGAGTTAACAGAACATGGCTTAGAGAACATAGCAGGAACGGTTGTCTATGCCAAGGAATTTTATGAGTAAGCAGGGACATGAAAATGAAATATGATTATTCGATTATAGTGGATGAGATTCTCCTTTGGTTTGAGAAAGAAAAAAGAGATTTACCATGGAGAAGAAATCCACTTCCTTATTATGTTTGGATTTCTGAAATTATGTTACAGCAGACAAGGGTAGAAGCTGTGAAAGAATATTTTAAACGTTTTTTAGCAGAACTTCCAACGATAGAGTCATTAGCAACGGTGGAAGATGATAAATTAATGAAGCTTTGGGAAGGGCTGGGGTATTATAATCGGGCAAGAAATTTAAAAAAAGCAGCTGTTCAAATCATGGAGCAGTATAATGGAGAACTTCCAAAAGATTACAAAGAATTAATTAGTCTTCCGGGAATCGGTTCTTATACGGCAGGTGCGATTGCATCACAGGCTTACGGGATTGCGGAACCTGCAGTTGATGGAAATGTACTCCGTGTGACAAAACGGTTAGCGGGAAGTTATGACGATATTACAAAGGCAAGTGTTAAGAAAGAATTAGAAGAAGAATTAAAAAAAATAATGCCGCAAAATGAAACAGGAAGTACATATAATAAGGCCGGAGCATTCAATCAGGCCTTGATGGAACTGGGAGCGATTGTCTGTATTCCAAATGGAAAACCATTGTGTGAGAAATGTCCTTTACAGAAAAAGTGCATTGCTTATGAAAAAAATATAATAATGGAGCTTCCTGTAAAACCATCGAAAAAAGCAAGAAAGATAGAAAAAAAGACAGTGTTTGTTTTTGAGTGGAATGGTAGATATGGAATTCACAAAAGAGCCAAAAAAGGATTACTGGCAAATTTGTGGGAATTTCCAAATGTAGAGGAAATGTATTCAATCTCAAAAGTAGAAAGATTTTTAGAGAAACAAGGAATTTTAGAATATGAAATGGAATTGCTTGGTGAGGCGAAACATACTTTTAGTCATGTAGAATGGCATATGCTTGGATATAAAATAAAGATAAAGGAAATAAAAAAAGAACAGGCAATTTTCATGGAAGATCTTGTATGGGTGACAGAAAAAGAATTATTTGAGAATTATGCACTTCCTACCGCTTTTGGAGCATTTAAACAAAAGATTTAGAAAAGAGAGGAGGCAGGTTATATGGGTGATATAACCTGCCAAAGTTATGAAAAAAACAAATGTATTATTAAAAGGGGAGTTCCTTTTATAGTACTTATTCTAAGAGAAAAATATGTTCAGAGTATGTTAAAAGTATGAAAATATTGTGAATTTAAAAACTGAAATATTGTCTATAAAAGAGGAGGGGGCATGTTATTATAAAATAACATGCCCGGGTTATGAAAAAAACAAATGTATTATTAAAAAGGGTTGTTCCTTTTGATGTAATTTATTATAAAAAATAAATATGTATAGAGTATGTAAAAAGTTTGAAAAAATTGTGAAAATGTTATTCATAAAATGTCCATTAATGTACAAAATGAAAACAGGATTCGTTGACAGCCTTGAAATACTATGATAGCATATTTGCAATAATAAAATAGAATGAGGAAGGAAATGGAATTATTATGCTAGATAAAGGAAAATTTATAGAAATGCTTACTTCGATTGTTGAGATTGCAAAAACACAGGAGAATACCATTTCACAGGACGAGATCAAGCAGTATTTTTCTGATATAGAATTAGAAGAAGAACATTATGACCATATCTATCAATATCTTTCAGAAAATAATATTAAAGTAAAAGGATTTTTATATGTTCCAAAGCAACAGGGAGCAGAAGAGAAAGAACAGGAAGATTCAGAGGAAAGCAAAGAAATTGAGAGCAAGAATTCCATTTATCTCAATATGTATTTGCAGGAATTAGCAGATATTGAAGCGTTAGAAGAACAGGAAGAAATAGAACTTCTTATGGCACTTATAAATGGCGAAGAATATGCAAAGAAGCGTTTGACAGAAGGATGGTTAATTAAGGTAGTAGAGCTGGCGAAAAATTATAAAGATAAAAATGTTTTAATCGAAGATTTAATTCAAGAGGGCAATATTGGTTTATTAGGTGGAATTGAAAGTCTTTGCGGCAAAAAAGAAGCAATAGATGGGGCTTTATATTTAAAAGAATCGGTTCTTTTAGCAATGGAACATATGATTGACGAATCTATGACAGAAAATGATTGGGAAAGTACGGTTCTTGCAAAGACAAATCTGATTAGCGAGGCTGCTAAATTTTTGGCAGAAGATTTGGGAAGAGTTGCTACTTTAAAGGAATTAGCTGATTATACTAAAATAGAAGAAAATGAGATTAAAGACATTTTAAACTTATCTTTGGATGCGATTAAAATTGGTGAAGGAGAGGAAAAACATTCGAAAATTCAGGTGAAAAAAGCACCCAAAATTAAATAAAATAAATTTCTTACGAAAACCGGACTAAAAAAATCCGTCTATTGACAAAGGAATCTACCCGACGTATCCTATAGTAGGAATGGTCGGAATATATAGGTAAGCCTATATGTTTGGACATTCTTAAAAAGTATATTTTTCTGAATCCTATAGGTACGTCCTGAGAGAAAGAGCAAAAATGAAATTTTAAGCTATATTAGTAGCTTTTATTTGCATACCCAGAACGGAGTATGCATTTTTTTTAGTATTTTTAAGGATTTTAATAAAGGGAGTACAAGTTGGAAAGGAGAGCATCTATATGCAGACTAGGATTGCGCTAATTGGTATTATTATTGAGGATACGAAATATGCAGAACAGGTAAATGAATTACTTCATGAGTATGGTTCTTATATTATAGGAAGAATGGGAGTTCCATATCGGGAAAGGGGAATCAATATTATTTCTGTTGTTTTAGATGCGAAAGAAGATACCATTAATTCACTTTCCGGCAAACTTGGAATGTTAAAAGGAGTAAGCGTGAAATCTATACTTTCTAAAACGAGTCAGTAAACAAAACGATTAAGAGAAAGGGGTACAAAATATGTATGATGTAATGTCAAAAAAAGCAGAGGAGTTTATTGATGATAAGGAGATTTTAGACACAATCGAGTATGCTGCTAAGCATAAAAATGATAAAAAATTGATTCATGAAATTATAGAGAAAGCGAGGGTCTGTAAGGGGCTTAATCATCGTGAAGCCCTAGTACTGCTTGAATGTGAATTGCCGGAAGAAAACCAGAAAATATTTGAACTGGCTAAAGAAATAAAGCAAAAATTTTATGGAAACCGAATAGTCATGTTTGCGCCACTATATTTATCCAATTATTGTGTCAATGGCTGTGTGTATTGTCCTTATCATGCAAAAAATAAGACAATATGCCGTAAAAAACTGACACAGGATGAGATTAAAGAGGAAGTTATCGCATTACAGGATATGGGACACAAAAGACTTGCATTAGAAACGGGAGAAGATCCTGTTAATAATCCAATTGAATATGTATTAGAAAGTATTAAGACAATTTATGGAATAAAACATAAAAATGGTGCAATCCGCCGTGTCAATGTAAACATAGCGGCAACAACAGTGGAAAATTACCGTAAATTAAAAGAAGTTGGAATCGGTACTTATATTTTGTTTCAAGAAACATATAATAAGGAAAACTATGAAAAACTGCATCCAACAGGACCAAAACATAATTATGCGTATCATACGGAAGCAATGGACCGGGCAATGGAGGGCGGCATAGATGATGTCGGAATCGGTGTGTTATTTGGTCTTAATATGTACCGTTATGATTTTGTAGGTCTTTTAATGCATGCGGAACACTTAGAGGCGGCAATGGGGGTAGGTCCCCATACAATCAGCGTTCCAAGAATTCGTCCGGCGGATGATATTAATCCGGACAATTTTAGCAATTCAATATCAGATGATATATTTGAAAAAATTGTTGCAGTGCTTCGTGTTGCGGTTCCATACACAGGAATTATTATTTCTACAAGAGAAACAAAAGAATGTAGAGAACGTGTGTTAAAAGTAGGAGTATCTCAAATTAGTGGAGGTTCCCGTACTAGTGTGGGTGGTTATGTAAAGGAGGAATCCGATGAGGAAAATTCTGCACAGTTTGACACATCAGATACAAGGACACTGGATGAAGTTATTAACTGGCTTTTAGATGGAGGATATATTCCAAGTTTTTGTACAGCCTGTTATAGAGAGGGAAGGACCGGTGACCGTTTTATGAAGTTGGTAAAATCCGGTCAGATTGCAAATTGTTGTCAGCCAAATGCATTAATGACTTTAAAAGAATACTTAGAAGATTATGCTTCAGATGATACAAAACAAAAAGGTGAAAAAGTAATAGAAGAAGAATTAAGACATATTACAAATCCGAAAGTTTATGAAACAGCAAAGCAGCGTATGGAAAAAATAGCATCTGGGGAGCGAGATTTCAGATTTTAATCAAAGTTTCTTTAAATTAACAGCAAACACTATATATTGTACTGGTAAAAAAATCCTAACTATATTTAGTAGACATTAAATATTCTTTATGCTATAATGTGCAATGAGAAATCACTGGAAAGGAAGAAAACAATGAAGGTAATCAAACGAGACGGAAGAATTACAGACTATGATAGAAATAAAATATTATCAGCTATTCGTAAGGCAAATGTAGAGGTAGAAGACTTTGAAAAATTGTCTGAAGAAAAGATGGAGGATATCATAGGGAGTATTGAATCTTTAAAAAGAGATACAATTAATGTAGAAGATATTCAAGATATTATTGAACAAAAGTTAATGGCAGAAGGTAAGTTCGCATTAGCAAAGACATACATAATCTACCGTTATACAAGAGAGTTAGTTCGTAAATCCAATACAACGGATGAATCTATTATGAGTTTGATTCGAAATGACAATAAAGCTGTCATGGAAGAAAATTCCAATAAAAATGCAATTATTGCTTCAACACAAAGAGATTTAATTGCAGGAGAAGTTTCAAAAGACTTAACAAAACGACTTTTATTACCAGAAAAGATTTCAAAAGCACATGAAGAAGGGGTTCTTCATTTTCATGATGCAGACTATTTTTTACAATCTATCTTTAATTGCTGTTTAATTAATATTGGTGACATGCTTGATAATGGCACAGTCATGAATGCAAAATTAATTGAGAGTCCGAAAAGCTTTCAGGTAGCATGTACAGTAGTAACCCAAGTAATTGCAGCAGTAGCAAGTAGTCAGTACGGCGGACAGTCGGTTGACGTAAAACATTTAGGAAAATATTTACGAAAGAGTCGTGAAAAATATAGAAAACAGTATAACCAAAAATATGAAGGGATACTGGAGGAATCTGTAATTGAACAATTAGTAGAGGATCGACTAAGAGATGAGTTAAAATCAGGTGTTCAGACGATTCAATACCAGATTAATACATTGATGACGACAAATGGGCAATCTCCATTTGTAACGTTGTTCTTAAATTTAGATAAAGATGATGAATATATTGAAGAAAATGCAATGATTATTGAGGAAATATTAAGACAGCGTCTGGAGGGAATTAAAAATGAAAAGGGTGTATATATTACACCAGCTTTCCCAAAACTTATTTATGTATTAGATGAACATAATTGTTTAAAAGGCGGAAAATATGATTATATTACAAAGCTTGCAGTAAAATGTTCTGCCAAACGACTTTATCCGGATTATATTTCTGCTAAAAAAATGCGTGAAAATTATGAAGGAAATGTTTTCAGCTGTATGGGATGCCGAAGCTTTTTGACTCCATGGAAAGATGGAAATGGCAATTATAAATTCGAGGGACGATTTAATCAGGGTGTTGTAAGTATCAATCTTCCTCAGATTGGAATTTTAGCAGAAGGAGACGAAGAAGTATTCTGGCAGTTATTAGAAGAACGTCTTGCTCTATGTTTTGAAGCCTTAATGTGCAGACATCATGCCCTAGAGGGAACATTATCTGATGTAAGTCCAATCCATTGGCAGTATGGTGCAATTGCAAGGCTGAAAAAGGGGGAAAAGATTGATAAGCTGTTGCATAACGGGTATTCTACGATTTCCCTTGGATATATCGGTTTATATGAAGTAACAAAACTAATGACAGGTGTAAGTCATACAGAGCCAAAAGGAACGGAATTTGCACTTCGTCTTATGAAACGGCTTCGTGAGGCAACAGATACATGGAAAAAGGAAACAGGAATTGGTTTTGGCTTATATGGTACACCGGCAGAATCTTTATGCTATCGTTTTGCGGAGATTGACAGAAAACGTTTTGGCGTAATAAAGGATGTAACAGATAAAGGATATTACACGAATTCATACCATGTTGATGTAAGAGAAGAAATAGATGCGTTGCGTAAATTTGATTTTGAAGCACAATTTCAGGTTATTTCTTCTGGTGGTGCAATCTCTTATGTTGAGATTCCGAATATGAAAAATAATTTAGAGGCATTAGAAGAAGTTGTAAAATATATTTATGATAATATTCAATATGCTGAGTTTAACACAAAATCCGATTATTGCCATGTATGTGGATATGATGGTGAAATTATAATAAATGACGATTTAGAGTGGGAGTGTCCACAATGTCATAATAAAGACCATTCAAAAATGAATGTTACAAGAAGAACTTGTGGTTATCTTGGAGAAAATTTCTGGAATGTAGGAAAGACAAAAGAAATCAATTCAAGAGTACTTCATCTGTAACAGGTCAGAGAAACGGATAAAAAAGGATGTAGTTGCATCCTTTTTTATCATGTAGAGTTATTATTTAGAAAGCATTTATTGCAAAAAATAAAGAACGGTTATAGGTTGCCGTTATCAATCTAAATATATTATACAAGGATAATAATATAACATGAATTATGCAGGAATAAAGAAAATGGATGTTGCCAATGGGCCGGGTCTTCGGGTAACTTTATTTGTAAGTGGATGTACTCATCATTGCAAAGGTTGTTTTAACAAAGAAACATGGGATTTTAAATATGGAGAACCGTTTACTGAGGAAACAGAAAAGTTACTGTTAGATTATTTAAAGCCGGATTATATTGCAGGTTTTACACTGTTAGGTGGAGAGCCATTTGAACGGGTAAACCAAGAGGCATTGACACCATTTTTGAAAAAAGTAAGGGAAACATATCCGGAAAAAACAATTTGGTGTTTTACAGGATATGATTTTGAAAAAGATATTAAAGGACGTATGATAGGACAATGGGAACATACAGAAGAGATGTTAAGTTATATTGATATTTTAGTCGATGGAGAATTCAAAGAAGAACTAAAGAATTTAAATCTGCGGTTTAAAGGTTCTTCCAATCAGAGAACAATTAAAGTTAAAGAAAGTTTAGAGCAGGGAAAAATTGTGTTTTGGGAAGGCTCAAACGATTAATTTACAAGAAAGAATAAAGCATAAGGAGAATAAAATGGAAACAAAAACAATTAAAATTAAATATCATTCTGAAGAAATTAGTAAGCTAGAGTATATTGGAGGTAAAAGTGACTGGATTGACTTAAGAGCGGCTGAGCATGTTGTATTAAAGAAAGGTGAATTTAAATTAATCAGCTTAGGAATATCAATGCAATTACCAGCCGGATATGAGGCAGTTATTGTCCCAAGAAGTTCAACTTACAAAAATTTTGGAATTATACAGACAAACCATATGGGTGTCATTGATGAAACTTATTGCGGAAATGATGATATTTTCATGATGCCGGCACTTGCAATGAGAGATACGGAGATAAATGTAAATGATAGAATCTGCCAATTCAGAATTCAAAAACATCAACCACAGATTGTGTTTGAAGAGGTTGAAACACTGGAAAATGAAAACAGAGGCGGAATTGGAAGTACTGGCGTAAAATAATTAGTAAACGGGGGCTATTTGCATGAAAAAATGGATAAACACTTTTTTATATGGAGATAAAAAAACGATTTTTTTTATCATTTCTGTATTTTGCGGTACAGTAGCAACGATTAGTTTTGCAGTTGCTGCTGTAATGAAATTATCTCTTTTATACGGAGCTATATCTGTTTTGGTAGGGGTAATTACCGGAATTTTATTGCAAAATTATACGTTACAGGACAAAGTAGATAATTTCGATTCGAACGAAGAGAAGGAGAAAGTGACAGAGGCTCTTACTTTGCTGTCCGAGCCGGTAATAGAAGAAACAAAGAAAAAAGAGATAGAATTTAGAAAGCCTGCCGATCAACGAAAGAGCGAAGAAACGATATATGACAATTATGGAGAAAAAGAGTTAGAACAATTATTTCGCAAGTATAAAGTAAAGCAAGAGTACAGAAAAATTATGATTGATAGCTGTGCATGCTTTCGAATAAGACAATGTCCCGCATATATATGGAAAAATAAAAAGTGTTTATCTATTTTATTAATTGAAGAAAAGCCTCGATTTCTTTCAATTCCGTTGAAAGAAATCAAGGATATTTATTACGAAAGAGGAGTTTTGGTAAAAAATAAGGATGATTATGAAGAAATGAAAAAACCATCGTATATTGCTAGTCTATTTTCCCCTTACCTTCCTAATTATTATGAAAAAATACATGAGGAACAAAAAAGAAAGTATAAAAATTTATATGTTATTGGACCAAAATTAAAAGTTACCAATACTTCTGCGAGAAATTTATTTGATATTTTAGAACTGGAATTTAGTGTGGAAGATAAAATTATGGAATCGACAAGAATTAGTCCTTATTTCAAATTAGCCTATAAGTCCAATATTTTATTACAAGATAGAGTGATTGATTTGGAAGAATACAGACAAAGGATTCGGATGATAGTCACGGCAATTGCCGAGGACGAAGAAGAATATGAATTTCATCGTTTGATTGAACAGTTTGTTGAGGCAAAGTTGATAACAGCGGAATATGGTGATTATTATAAGGAAAAAAGAAAGGAATATCATATTACGGCAGAAGAAATGCTAAAAAATCAGACAATTAGAGATGGAAAAATCAGATAACAGAATATGTGATAAAAATATAAAAATAGTATTGACAAAATAAAAAACTTATACTATAATAAAATCATAAACAAAAACAAAGAAACACAAAAAAAGAAAAGAGAGGCTGATTCCAATGGATATTTCAGAACAGTATCTCCTTAAAATCGATAAAGTTAATTTCCAATAACATTGCTCTATATGAAACGTTTACATATATAGAGGCTACTCGAAGAAGAGTAGAAACAAAAGATAAAGGATGATACAATAAGAAACAAAAGAAAATTTATAAAAGTGAACCAAAGAAAAATACGACGAAAGTAAGAGGTACAGACCACCAAAAACATAAGTTAAATCTAAAGTACGGAAGAAAAACAATCTGAAGTACAAAAGATAAAAAAATAATAAACAAGATAGAAGAAAGTAGAGGTACAGACCACCAGAAAATTAAGTAATGAATCAAAACTTTTATAGAACTTATTAAAATACGACGAAAGTAAGAGGTATGGACCACCAAAAACATAAGTAATGATAAAATATAAAAACAAATCTAAGAAAGGTAAGGTATAAACCGCCAGAAAAGTAAATTATGAATAATGAAGAGAATTGAAAGTGCTTGTCTTTAATAAATGGAAGGCAGGCACTTTTTTTGCTTTATAGGAAGTGAGGGATACAGGGAGTTGAGGTGGACTTGTCCACTTTGTTCTGAATAGAATTGGAAAATCAATAAAATTGACATTATATAGTAAATGATATAATATTTTATTGTTTGCTATTGAAAGATAAAGGATATAAATTTTAAATGACAGTTAAGTGGAAAGAAAGGTTATTGATTAGTAAAACTATATGTTCCACTATTGGGACAGGATTTTGTAGAATCAACACTATTTGTGATGATTATAACTTCATTTGTAACCGGTATGGGAGTATATTATGCGGCTGCCTATAATCTGATTGAAAGTATAGTTGCATTTGCATTTATGCCTGTATATGCATATTCTGGTGCAACATTGATGTTAGTCGGACAGTCTTATTCCAAAAAGGAATTTGTAAAACTACAGAGATTTCCTAAAATTTCTATAAAATGCTGTATTGGTATATTTTTGACAATTGCTATCCTTTTTTCTTTTTTTTCAGAATCTGTATGTGGTATTATTACCAATGATACTACATTAATAGAATTTACAAAGAGAATACTTCCTGTTGCTTTGGGAATGCAGATATTTAATATAGGAAATCAAATATTTAAATATTGCTTACAGGGAGTTGAACGAGAAAAATGGGTGTTTATTTATTCGACTGGAATTTCCTGTGTGTCTTGTATCATAATATATTATTTTACAACGTATACAAATTTACAACTTTATGGAACATACGTTGGATTAGGAATTACATATTTTTTACTTGGAATCGGATCTTATTTGAAGTATAGAAAAGTGATAAAAGTATATAAAAAATAAAATGAGAAACGAATAAAATAGTGCAAAAAGACTATACTAGTACAAAAAGCCTAGAATATTTTTGGACGATTTTTCTAATAAAACGATTATTTTGCTTGACAGCATAAGAAAAAAATGTTATTATGTGAACAAGTTAATAGAAATAACGCAAGATAATCACGTGGATTGTGACTGGTAATGCAGGCAAGACCGTCTTAGTAGTTGAGAGAATCTACAGGGCAGGTCTTTTTTATTTATAAAATTGTGTAGTTAATAGGACATTAGGAGGGCAGTAGAATGTATGAGATTACAAAAGTGATTAACAATAATATAGTATGTTCTATTGATTCCAATGGTAAAGAGATTATTTTAAGAGGTCTTGGAATTGGGTTTCAGAAAAAGAAAAGAGATTGTATTGATAAAGAGAAAGTGGAAAAGGTATATCGAATTGCTGATAAAGAAGTATCAAGTAAGTTGCAGGAGTTATTAGAAGAGATTCCACTTGAATATGTCAGCACATGTACAGATATTATAGATTATGCAAAGCAATCACTTACAAGACGTTTAAATGACAATATATATATCACACTAACCGATCATATCAGTTTTGCGATCGAGAGAAAGAATCAAAATCTGGAATATAAGAATGCACTTTTATCAGAGATAAAGAGCTTCTATCCAAAGGAATATGAAATTGGTCTGAATGCAGTTGAGATCATAAAAGAGAGATTGTCTGTAGAGCTATCTTGTGATGAAGCAGCTTTTATAGCATTGCATATTGTAAATGCGGAATTAGATACCGATATGTGCAATATGGTTAGTATTACAGAGATGATTCAAAGTATTATTGAAATTGTAGAATGTTATTATAAGAAAGAATTAAAAAAAGATACATTACACTTTGACCGTTTTATTACACACTTAAAATACTTTGGTCAAAGAGTATTTCAAAATAAGATTACGAAAGATGATGATATGACATTTCAAAAAATGGTCCGGGAGCATTTTGTAAAAGAATATGAATGTGCAGAGCAGATTCGGAATTTTGTGGAAGAGACATATCATAAAAGAATTACAGAAGAAGAGATGATATTTCTCACAGTACATTTAAGGAGAATTATTACAGAATCTTAGAATAGAAATTATATTGATAGTGGATATCCTTTGGATTGTGACTGGTAATGCAGGCAAGACCGAAGAAAGCAGAGCAGACGCCTTTGTTTTCTCGGTCTTTTTCTATTGAAATGAGTTATAGTGAAGGACATAGTTCATCACTTAATTATAAAAAGGTAACAAGAAAAATAAAGAAAGAAAAGAGGGATAGTCTATGAAAGACAAAATTTTTGGAATATTGCAGAGAATAGGACGTTCATTTATGCTTCCAATTGCAATTCTTCCGGTAGCAGGTCTGTTTCTTGGTATAGGTGGTTCTTTTACCAATGAAACAATGTTGGAAACGTATGGGCTGACTCAGGTTATGGGACCTGGAACTATTATTTATGCGATTCTTTCTGTCATGAGTGACGCGGGTAACATTGTATTTGCCAATCTGCCAATTTTATTTGCGATGGGTGTTGCAATTGGTATGGCAAAAAAAGAAAAAGAAGTTGCAGCCCTTTCGGCAGCAATTGCATTTTTTATCATGCATGCAGCGTTGGGGGCTATGATTAAAATTAATGGCGGAGCAGAGGCAATGCTTAATGGTTCTACTACTTCTGTGTTAGGTATTACATCGCTTCAAATGGGTGTATTTGGCGGTATTATAGTAGGGCTTGGAGTTGCGGCACTTCATAATAAATATTATAAAATTCAGTTGCCGCAGGTATTATCATTTTTTGGTGGCACTCGTTTTGTTCCAATCATTAGTTCAATTGTCTATCTGATTGTCGGAATTGGAATGTTTTTTATATGGCCACCGATTCAGATTGGAATATATAAAGTTGGCGATTTAGTATTACAGTCCGGCTATGCAGGAACTTGGATTTACGGAGTTATGGAGCGTGCATTGATTCCATTTGGACTTCATCATGTATTTTATCTGCCATTCTGGCAGACTGCTGTAGGCGGTACTGCTCAGGTTGGCGGGCAATTGATTGAAGGCGCACAGAATATTTTCTTTGCTGAATTAGGAACAAAGGGAATTGCACATTTTAGTGTGGAAGCAACTCGTTTTATGTCAGGTAAATTCCCACTTATGATATTTGGGCTTCCGGGGGCAGCACTTGCTATGTATAAATGTGCGAAGCCTGAGAAAAGAAAAGCGGTAGGAGGATTATTACTATCCGCAGCGCTTACTTCCATGCTTACTGGTATTACAGAACCGATTGAATTTACTTTCCTATTTGTAGCACCGATTCTTTATGTAATTCATTGTGCGTTTGCCGGTTTGGCGTATATGTTAATGCATATTTTAAATGTTGGCGTTGGTATGACATTCTCTGGTGGTTTTATTGATTTATTTTTATTTGGTATTTTACAGGGAAATGGAAAAACAAGTTGGATTAACGTTGTATGGGTTGGTATTATTTATTTTGTTGTATATTACTTCTTATTCTCATTTCTTATTAAAAAATTCGACTTTAAAACGCCGGGAAGAGAAGAAGGAGATGGAGAAACAAAGTTATATACGAGAGCTGATTTAAATGAAAAGAAAGTAAATCAGAATGGTCAAAGTGATATGGTGTCCGAACAAATTGTAGCTGGTTTAGGTGGCTGCAATAATATTAGTGATGTAGACTGTTGTGCAACACGACTTCGTATTACGGTATTTGATGCAGGAAAAGTACAAGAAGCAACTTTGAAGGCAACAGGTGCATCAGGAGTAATTCAAAAAGGAAATGGAATCCAAGTAATCTATGGACCACAGGTAACCGTTATCAAATCTAACTTGGAAGATTACCTTAGTCATGGAGTAAAAGCAGGACAAGAAAAAGTGGAACAGGATATTCATAAAGCAGTTGAAAAGAAAGAACAAAACAATTCTATTGTAAAATATATTTATGCACCATTGAAAGGAACACTTCTTCCATTAGAACAAGTAGAAGATGGAGTATTTTCGGCAAAAATGTTAGGTGACGGAATTGCAATTGAACCGGAAGAAGGAATTGTGACAGCTCCGTTTGATGGACAGGTAACAATGGTATTTGATACAAAACATGCAATCGGTCTAATGTCAGAAGATGGAGTAGAAGTTCTCATTCATGTTGGAATTGATACAGTTCAATTAAATGGAAAGTATTACGATGTTAAAGTTAGTGCAGGAGATCAAGTGAAAACAGGTGATTTATTAGCAAAATTTGATATGAATAAAATAAAATCAGAAGGCTATCGTACGATAACTCCGATTATTATTAGTAATACGGATGAATTTCACACTATTTTACCGATTGGCCGGGGAAAAGTAGAAAGAAAGAGTAAGATTTTGAAAGTAGAATAAAGAGAATAAATTTATACTCCATTTTAAGTATAAAACAGAAGAAAAGGGGCAGGAATTTGCTTAATTCTTGTCCCTTGACAGTTTATCATACTATGATTTACAATAAAGCAAAATATGGATAGCAGATTAGGAGGGAAGAGTATGTATCAAGAACAGATTGAAGCAGCGAAAGAGCAATTTGGCAGGCTGTTAGAAAAACAATTAATAAGGGTTGAGCAGATGAAATCACAAGGTGATTTTATTGATTATAAGCAATTAGATAAAATAATTGTTGGAGTATGTGGTGGAGATGGAATTGGTCCTGCTATCACAAAACAGGCACAACGTGTGCTGGAATATTTATTGAAGGATGAAGTTGCATCAGGAAAGGTCGAATTTAAAGTTATTGATGGTCTTACAATTGAGCGTAGAGCGGAAGAAATGAAAGCAATCCCGGATGATGTGTTAGAAGAGTTAAAGGAATGTCATGTCATTTTAAAAGGACCTACAACAACGCCAAGAAAAGGTGATGAATGGCCAAATGTAGAGTCTGCTAATGTTGCAATGCGAAAAGCACTCGATTTATTTGCAAATGTGCGTCCTGTAAGAATTCCGGAGCAAGGAATTGACTGGACATTCTATCGGGAAAATACAGAAGGTGGTTATGCTGCAGGAAAAGAAGGTGTACAGGTTACAGAAGATTTAGGAATTGATTTCACAATTGCAACAAAAGAAGGTTGTGACCGAATTATCCGTGCTGCATTTGAATTTGCAAAGGCAAATGGAAAAACAAGAGTAACTGCAGTAACAAAGGCTAATATTATTAAAACGACAGATGGTAAGTTTTTAGATTGTTTTTATCGGATTGCAAAAGAATATCCGGATATTCAAGCTGATGACTGGTACATAGATATTATGACAGCAAAATTAATTGATGAAAACAGAAGAAGAGGATTCCAGGTAGTAGTTCTTCCAAATCTTTATGGAGATATTATTACAGATGAAGCGGCAGAATTCCAGGGTGGTGTTGGAACAGCAGGAAGTGCTAATATTGGTAAAAGATATGCCATGTTTGAGGCAATTCATGGTTCAGCACCTCGTATGGTAAAAGAAGGAAGGGATATTTATGCTGACCCTTGCAGTGTAATTCGTGCCGGAGCAATGTTATTAAGTCATATTGGTTATACGAAAGAAGCAGATAAGCTATATAAGGCATTGGATATCTGTACCGTGACAGAGAAAAAGTTAGTTATAACAGGACGTGATACAGGTGCTACGGGCGAAGAATTTGCCGATTATATCATGGAAACAATAGAAAGAATTTAAAAAAATGCAGTGCAGATGTCAATAAAATCGATTTAACATTTGCACTGCATTTTTAATATAAAAATAAAATCTCTATCCTAATTGTGTACTAGATGGAGTAGTAGGATGTTGATTTGAACTTTCTTTTGTGGCAGCTGTATTATTTTGATTGTCTGCAATGTATTCTCCAAATTGGGCAACAAAATAATTTGTAAAAATTCCATTAATGTAAAGCCCCAATAGACTAATCAGACAAAGCTTGCTTCCAAAAATAAAATAAGAGAATCCTACTGTTAAAATTCCTGATAAAATAAAACTTTTTCCATAATCAATATTAGAATATTTATTAATAATTTTTGCAATAACTTCTGTTCCGCCAGAGCAGGCATTTTGATAAAAAATCAAAGCGATGCCAATTGATGAAATTAGTGTTCCAAAAATAAGATTGATACCGATATCTTCAAATAATGGTTTGGAAACCGGTATAAAAATTTCTAAGAATCTTAAAATAATTGGTGTTACTACAGTTGCATAAACAGTTTTCCAGCCAAAAT
The DNA here is from genome assembly GCF_009696045.1 of Velocimicrobium porci. Lineage (GTDB taxonomy): Bacteria > Bacillota > Clostridia > Lachnospirales > Lachnospiraceae > Velocimicrobium > Velocimicrobium porci. The sequence goes on from NZ_VUMT01000007.1 coordinate 80,521, forward strand.
CGCCACCTACAAAAATAAATCCCACAATTAAAAGAATTACATTTAAGAAAAATGTAATCAGTGAGATTGGAAGTGGAATAAAGGTTGCGAGTAATGTGGCCAGACCTACAGCACTTGCGGTTACTATGTCTTGCGGGATTAGGAAAAAGTATATAGCTGTAATTATAATAGCAAGTCCTATCGTTATATTTACATATTCTTTTACCTGTTTTGATTTCATAATCAACAGACCTTTCTTCGTATTCAGTTTCGTTTCTTTTTCGTATGATGATTGTAACAGGATTATTGAAAAAAGAATGTAACTTATGCTACAATTGAGAAAAGAATGTAAAAAGAGGGGCATTTATGAGGCAAAATATTCAAAAAGAATCCATTTTATATAAAATATTTGAAAAAGTTGGAACAGTCGAAAGATATCAAAAAGATGAAATCATATTTTTACAGAATGATCCGGCACACGAATTTTATCTGATTCGTAAAGGAAGGGTAAGAGTTTATTTAACTGCGGAAAATGGCAATGAACTTACAATAGAAATTGTAAGAGCTGGTAAAATATTTGGGGAAGCAGGATACTTTAGTCGTTCTACTCAAATTAATTCTGTTAGTGCGGTGACAGAAGTTGAATTATTGGCCGTTAATATGGTGGAGCTTTATCCTCATTTAGTAGATAATCCGGAAGCGATGATTGAAATGTTTCAATTTATGGCCAATCGAATTCGTGATTTATCGCTTCAATTGAATAGTATTACGTTCATGAGCGTAGAGAAAAAATTGGCATATATGTTACTTCATTTAGGAGAGTATTTTAAAAAGAATCCTGATGATAATGAATTTTCGGTAGATTATACGCATCAGGAAATGGGGGATTTAACGGGAAGCAATCGTGTTACTGTTACGCGGGCATTAAAGCATATGCAGGAAATGGGCTTAGTTAAGCTGGAATATCGGAATATCCATGTTATAAATGTAAAGGCATTGGAAGAATACCTAGGGGATGTTTATTAAAAAAATAGAATAAATCGTAAGGAATACTATAAGCCGGGTTCTGTATTAGATGGTCATCTATCTAGTCCTAATGTCACCACTAGGCTCAAGCGACCTACCCGAAAACACGACGGGCAGCCGTATCGTTTTCTGTTCGGTCTTGCTTCGGATGGGGTTTACATATGCCCTGCCTGTTACCAGCCAGGCGGTGAGCTCTTACCTCGCCATTCCACCCTTACATAGTAAAACTATGCGGTATATTTCTGTTGCACTTTCCTTAGAGTCGCCTCCACCAGACGTTATCTGGCATCCTGCCCTACGAAGCCCGGACTTTCCTCACCTAAGACCTTTCGGTACGAATAGGCGCGACCATCTGTATTCCTTACGAAGCTTTATTCTAACATGATAAAAAGAAATTGTAAATATTTTTATAAAATATTTTCATTAATTTTTTTACTTCAGCACATTTTGCATATTTATTTTGAGTCTTATTCTTTCGCTTGTATTAATTATTATGGTGCTGTATAATCAGTAAAGATAATGTTTTTTGGGAGGTAGAAAATGGACTTCGAACGATTAAAACAACAAATGACTTTTATAAAAGAGATTGATAAAATTAAAAAAATTGGAAGGCAAACTTATCTTTCGGATGCTTCAAGAAAGGAAAATGATGCGGAACATTCATGGCATCTGGCAATGATGGTACTTTTACTTCATGAATATTCTAATGTGCCGATTGATGTATCACGTACGATGGCGATGGTTTTAATTCATGATATTATTGAAATTGACGCAGGAGATACTTATGCCTATGATGAGAAAGGAAACCAGTCAAAAAGAGAAAGGGAGTTAAAAGCGGCAGAAAGACTTTTTCATTTACTTCCAGACGATCAGGCATCTTATGTGCGTGGACTTTGGGATGAATTTGAGGAAAAGAAAACACCGGAGGCAAAATTTGCTAATGCAGTAGATAAGATTCAGCCAACTATGTTAAACGATGCAAGTGAAGGAAAATCATGGATAGAACATGGCGTACATCTGGAGCAGATTTTAAAAAGAAATGAATCTACGAAAGAAGGTTCAGAAGAGCTTTGGAATTTTGCGTTAGAAAATTATATCAAACCACATGTTGGGAATGAAATTTTAGAATAAGAAATGAAAATTTAAAAACTTTTATAAAACGTTATATGGAAGAGAGGTATAAAATGAGTTTTTTGGAACAAATAAAAGAAGAAAATAAGTTATTTATAGAACGGTATGAATTAACTTGTGAGAGGATTCAGGATCTGATAAATGAAAAAATTCCTTTAAAGGAAGCGTATCGTGATTACTTTTACAAAACGGCAAAATTTTTAGGAAAGATTCAGAAGGTAACTTCATTGGTAGAAAACGGTGAACTTCGTGTTTTACCGATAGAACAGTTACAATGCCTGAATCATGAGCTTTATGAGGATATTATTGGTGAAAATTATGAGCAAAGTTATGCAAATCCTTCCTATGCAGTTGACAGGCTAGGTGAAGGAATTGGACAAATGCTTAGTTTTTTGTACACAGAACTTCGCGGTTGTATTGCTTATGCATTTGAAAATCGACTATTTGAAATTACAATTGGTCAAGAACTGTTTCTTGAAATTTATCATTTGTTTGAAGAAGAGGAAGAAAAAGAAATATTGGAAAAATCTATAAAATCTTCAATTGTATATTATGCAGGAGACTATAGTGAAGATATGGTAAAAATCCGTACAAGAGAAATGCTTAATCCTTCCTATTCTTACGCAACTGATATCATTATGAACTGTGATTTGACAGATTTAAGATATTTGTATTATTTCGGAGAATATATAACAGAGAATGAATGGAAAACAGCTACTTATCTCAATTCTTTCTCTCAGAAGGAGATAGATAAGATGGCTTCTACCTATACAGAAGGTTTCCGAACGGGTTTTATTGCAAATAATTTGGATATTTCCATTAAATCGATTGTAAATATTCGCTATTGTGTGGGATTTGAGCGTCTTGTAAAAGCTGCGATTAACCAGTTTTTGGATATGGGATTAAAACCTACGATATATCGTGCAGCAGTAAGCAGTATTCAAAAAAATCAGAATTTGAAAATTGGATATTATAGCACTTCCCCAAATCGACAGTATGATTATGATCACCGATTTGATGACGCACTTTATATCAGTAAGAGCTTTTTAGACAGAAAGCTAGATGGTAATAAATCAGCTTATGAAGAAATGAAGGAACAGGCTTCTTGTTTTGCAGGACCTGCAGTGATCGAAGTGTTTGGAGAAACCCCATTTGCTCCGGTACAGAAAAAAGAAGCACTTCGACTGTCTGAGAAACAGCAAAAGCTAGTTGTAGATTATAAACGGGATGCGAGTCTGCTTTCGAATCAATATTTGAAAGGAGATGAGTATAGTTTTACAATTATAGCCTATCCAATACCGGAAATAGGAGCTGATTTTGAACAAATTTTCCATGAAACAGTAAAAGTCAATACATTGGATATGAAGCTTTATGAAACAATTCAAGAAAAAATAATTGATGTGTTAGATCAGGGAGAATACGTCCATGTTGTCGGAAAAGGAAAAAATAAAACAGACATAAAAGTTATGCTTCGGGAACTGAAAGATGCAAAGAAAGAAACATTATTTGAAAACTGTCTTGCAGATGTAAACATTCCGGTTGGCGAAGTATTTACATCTCCACAACTGAAAGGAACCGAAGGAACGCTTCATGTTTCTGAGGTTTATTTGAGAGATTTAAAATACATTGATTTGGAACTTCACTTTAAAGATGGAATGATTTCTAGTTATACTTGTAACAATTTTGAAGAAGAGGAAGAAAATAAGAAGTTTATCAGAGAAAATCTTATGCAACAGCATGAATCGCTTCCAATCGGAGAATTTGCAATTGGAACGAATACAACCGCCTATGTAATGGGAAAAAATTATGGAATTTCTCATATGTTGCCTATTTTGATTGCAGAAAAGACAGGACCTCATTTTGCGGTTGGAGATACTTGTTATAAAATGAGTGAGGATATAAAAACCTATAATCCAAACGGAAAAGAAATTGTCGCAAAAGATAATGAAGTTTCAATAAAACGAAAAACATCAATCGAAGAGGCTTATTTTAATTGCCATACTGATATAACGATACCTTATAATGAATTAGGGACCATTACAGTTCATACAAGAGATGGTAAAGCAATTGATATCATTTTGGATGGAAAATTTGTTTTAGAGGGAACAGAAGAACTTAATGGAGCGTTCGAACAGTTGAAGCATTAGTTTTTTAGGATACACTGCAAATATAAAAAAGTTATTTTGCAGTGTATTTTCGTATATTTTGCTCATAAAAGTACAGAAATCTGACAAATAAAAGCAATTAGTTTGTCGAAAATAGTAAAATAATGTATTATAGTTATAATAGTTTTGGTGATTTTACTATAAAATGTATAAGATTAAAAGGAGTAATTTTATGAGCGTTCATTTGATGGAAGAAGAGGGATTTGCAGATTTAGCAAGTGGGGAACGTAAAAGCAATTGTTTGCTCAAAATAATCCACCATGTGTGTGTAGTGGCAATAGTATATGAATTGAAACAAAATGTTTTCGAAATGCTGGAATGTAGAGAGGATTTTAAAGATTATTTTGTAGGAGTTAAAAGCTTTGATGAATTTATTTTACGTTATACTACGCTTATACAGGAGGATTGGAAAGAAAAGTACAGGGAAAAATTGGATTTTCAAAATATAGAGAATGAAATTATGAAAAAAAAAGAACTATATTTTGAATATCTGCAAAAAGAAAAAAATGAAACCTATAGTTGGTTTAGTACAAGAATTTTTCCGAATGAGTGGACAGATGAAAAAAGAGAAATAATTGTTATTATTGCACCGGAAAAAAGTAGAAAGATGAACGTGCAAAAAGAATTTGTTATGAAAGAGGCATTGCGTTTAGCGGAGAAAGCCAATAAAGCAAAAACAGAATTTCTATCCCATATGTCTCACGATATTCGAACTCCACTAAATGCTGTAATTGGAATGACAACAATTGCAAAAATTTATGCGGGAAATAGGGAAAAGGTAGAGGAATGTCTGGAGAAGATTACAGTTTCTTCTAAGTATATTTTGGCATTAATTAATAATATTTTAGATATGTCTAAAATTGAAAGTGGGAAAATGACTTTGAATTATAGCCCTTTTTCTATACAAAAAGTAGTCGGTGATATTAAAACAGTAATATCGCCACAGATAGAAGAAAAAAAACAGAAGCTTCAAATACATATTAGTGATGATATAAAAGAGTATTATGTTGGAGATGTTATTCGAACGAAACAAATTTTAATGAATATTATTGGAAATGCGATAAAATTTACTCCATCTGGGGGAACGATATATTTTTCTGTTATTTCAACAAAAATAGGAATGAAAAAAGATACGATTCGATTTGAAATTAAAGATACGGGAATCGGAATGTCGGAGGAACTTGTGAAGCATGTGTTTGAGCCATTTGTTCAGGAAATGGACAGAAGTGAAATAGTAGTAGAGGGAACTGGTCTTGGGCTTCCGATTACAAAAAATTTAGTGTATTTGTTAAATGGTAAAATAAGTGTAGAGAGCCAACTGGGAAAAGGAAGTACATTTATTATAGAATTGCCGTTTGAACAGATAAAAATCGGTGAAGAAAAAAAGAGTGGTCACTCTAAAAGCAGTAAAAAAGTAAAACCCGAGTTTCCGAAAGAACTTAGAATTTTAATTGCAGAAGATAATGATATTAATTTGGAAATTATAACAACATTGTTAGAGATGAACGGATTTATTGTTGAATCTGCGAACAATGGTAAAGAGGTTTTGGAGAAATTTAAGGCTTCAATACAGGGGTATTACTGTTTAATTTTTATGGATGTTAAGATGCCGGTAATGGATGGTTTAGAGGCAACAAAAAGGATTCGTCAATTAGATAAAAAAGATGCAAAGACAGTACCAATTATAGCTATGACTGCGAATGTGTTTAAGGAGGATATGTGTGAAGCAGAAGAAGCGGGTATGAATGACTATCTGATTAAACCACTGGATATGGAACTTGTATTGAAAAAAATAGCCAAAGTTTTGGGGATTGATGAGTAGGAGAAGTGTGAAAAAAATAATGAAGAGAAAGGAAATATGCAGCTGTTCTTTTTTCAATCGAATGATTGGGCAGCATCGCAAGCAGATTTGCGTTAAGCATGGGAATAAAAATGGAAAAGGTATTAAATCACTTTGATAAAAATGGAAATGCAGTAATGGTAGATGTGACAGACAAAGATGTGACAGAACGGATTGCAGTTGCATCTGGAAAAATATATATGAATAAGGAAACATATCAAATGATATGTACCCATAGTGCCAAAAAAGGGGATGTGCTTGGAGTTGCCAGAGTGGCAGGTATTATGGCATCGAAGCGAACCGGAGAACTGATTCCAATGTGTCATCCTTTAATGCTTACGAAGGTTTCGATTGATTATGAATACAACGAGGAAGAAGGTTGGATTAAAGCAATAGCAACAACAAAGCTGGCAGGAAGAACAGGAGTCGAAATGGAGGCATTGACAGCGGTTTCCGTAACTTTATTGACAATTTATGATATGTGTAAAGCAGTTGATCGAAGTATGGAAATAGGTGGAGTACATTTGGAAGAAAAATCTGGTGGAAAAAGTGGGCACTTTATAAGAAATAAAATTACACAGAATGGTAATTAGGTTGCTAGCAAAGGTATTTTATATTATAATAATGGTAAATATAAATTGCAAATATAAATTGCAAATATAAATTGCAAATAGAAGGTGTTCGCAGTGAAGAATGGAGGGCAAATATGGAAGAACGATATGTAAGTACAGGAAGACCCGTTATTTGTCAAAAATGTGGGGGAAAGTATAGATATAAATCATTAGGTGTATATGAATGTAATGACTGTGGAAATATTGAACTGGATGATTATGGGAAAGTAAGAACGTATTTAGATGAACAGGGAATGGCTCCTGCGGTTGTCATTTCCACTGCAACAGGAGTTCCGGTTCATGTTATTGAAGAATACTTAAAAGATGGGAAATTAGAAATACCGGAAGGTTCTGAAATCTATATTAAATGTGAAAGCTGCGGGACGGAGATAAGGTATGGAAGATATTGTCCGGCTTGTGCTTCAAAACTTGCAAAAGAATTGAAGGGAACGATTCATCTTGGAAATATTGGAGAAGTCCCAAAAGAAAGAAAAGGGAAAATGCGTTTTTTAAATGATGTGAATAAATAATACTGGAGGAAGGACATGGATGAGGATTTAGGAAGACAAGTAGAGCAAATGCTTTTAGAAGATGCAAGAAAGAAAGAGTCTGAGGAACTGCTTAGTGATGCAAAGAAAAAAGCAGCACAGATTATAAAAGATGCAGAAGATGAAGCAAGAGCTGTATATGGAGCGTCCTTAGAATATGTCGATGATATGCTTTCAGAAGTAAGTCTTGTTGTACTTCGGGCAAAGGAAGAAATGAAAAAGTACTGTGAAGAACTGTTGCTGGAATTTGACCGGAAGGCAGAAAGAATTGATGAGCAGAAAAATACAATAATGGAACAATTAAAAGTTGCTTCCGAAAATGGTAATCGTCCGGTAAAAAAAGTAAATTATGAAATTAAGGTAGATGAGTCTTATTTTCCAAAACGGGAGTATACGGTAAAATCGAATGATGGTTCTGGTGTAAAAGCAGAAACTTATAAGCCGGCAAAACAACCGTTTGAGATTAAAATTGCTGATGAATGGAAAGACCGGATTGAAAGTATGCTTATGGAAGAACAGCAATATGAAGAACCGGTTATCGAAGAGCCTGAGCCGGAAGAAGAGGAAGAGGGATATCAGGCAAGTGATTTTGACTTGGACGCAGAATATTTTTCGTGGTTAAATGAACAGGATAAAAAAGGGAAATAAAGACCGGAAGTTTTGCCAAACATTATAAAAAGTGTTACAAAATAATTGAATTTTGTAACACTTTTTATAATGTTTTACTTTATAGGAAACTTCGTCTCCTATAAAGCAAAAACGCTCCACTTTGTTCTAGTTATTATGCCTATTATCAAGCTTCAATTCCGGTTTCTTTCCAGGCTTTGAATTTTTCTCTTACGGCGTCCATTGTTTTCTGGCTGATATCAGGAAGCTCACTTCCCCAATCTTTTGTTGCTAATTTAAATCCTTTTTCAACTGCTTTTAACATTTCATCTGCCTTTGAAGGATCTCCGCCGGTTAAAGCATAAGCGAAAGAATAAATTCTTTCAGAAGTTTGCTCCACGCCCCAATAACCATTTTCGGAAACATCTTCTTTTGCCTGAGCAATATCTTCTGCTGAAAACTGTAAATTTCCAGATTTAATTAAATCAAAGATGTTCATTGAAGTATTATAAGTTTCACCTTGTTTTGCAAGTGTTTTGGCAACTAAATCTTTTAATTGCTGTTTTCTTTGTTCCGATTCCTTTAAAAGACGATTTACTGTTTCAGAATCTTTTACGTATGTTTTTTTTGTTGCAGAAGTAGCATCGTTTTTCGAAGGTTCATATACAGCAGCAGGATTAGCAGCTGTATTTATTGAAGAAGCGTCAGATGTCTTCTTTGCAGTTGAAGCTGTACTGTAAGTTGATGTTGCTGAACCTGTTCCATTAATTCCATTTACACTCATAGTATATTCTCCTTCCTTGGATATAGTATCCTCAATTGTTAGTTCCTTAATAGAATGGAAATCCGTTTCCAATGTTCTATTTAATATATCGGTGGGAGAAAAGCAGAACTTTAGACATATAAATTTGATTTTGGCAGATTCTTTGACAGAAAGACTGTTTTATTTGTATAATGGAGAAATATAAAATCCGAAAATAAAGAGTGATGATTTATTATAGAAGAAAGGAGAGGCTGTGATGGAGCAAAAGGAAGCCGTTGTCATAGTAAAAAATCTGGTGATTGGCATTGGAATACCTAAAATTTGTGTGTCTATTACGGGGAGAACAGAAGAAGAGATATATAATCAGGCAAAAAAAATAAAAGAAGAAAGAGCAGATATAGCAGAATGGAGAATGGATTATTGCGAAAAAGACTTTCTTTTTTCAAAATCCAAAGAGATAATTGGAAATATTGTTGAAATATTAGACACAATTCCGGTTATTGCGACATTTCGAACAAAAGATGAGGGTGGAGAACAACAGATAGAGCAGCTGTGTTATATTAAATTGAAGAAAAAGTTGATGATGGAGAGTAGGGCAGATTTGATTGATATTGAATTAAGTACCGGGGAGGCAATCGTAAAAGAATTAATTGAATATGCTCATTGTTATGGAAAGAAGGTTATTGTGTCAAATCATGATTTTCATTGTACTCCTTCTAAGACAGAAATAAAAGAACGGATTGATAAGATGCAAAAAGCAGGTGCAGATATTGCTAAGATTGCAGTTATGCCAAAAACGGGTAGAGATGTGCTTGATTTATTGGAAGCAACCATGGAAGTAAAGAAGAAAGAAATTCGTATACCTGTTATTACAATGGCGATGGGAAATCTGGGAAAGGTAAGCAGAATATCCGGAGAGATTTTTGGCTCGGCTGTCACATTTGGCAGTATAGGAGAACCATCGGCACCAGGTCAGATAGAAATTCATTGTTTGAAACAGATGTTAGATGTACTTCACTGATTATTTAAATAGAACTTGTAGTAAATTATCATATTTCAAAAGAAAAATGGTAATTTACTACAAGTTTTAAAGAAAAATCCAATTAGGCTCTAATTAGATAAATAATCTTTATAAATTTCCAGTGTTTTCAGCATCGCTTCTTTACCGGGAGCACCCATTGTGTTCCTTTTTTCAACACAGGTACGAAGGGAAATTGCTTCATAGATATCATGTTCAAATACATCGCTTATTTTACGATATTCTTCGAGAGATAGCTCATCAAGAGAACAATTTTTTTCGATGCAAAGAAGAACAAGTTGTCCAATAATTCCATGTGCATCACGGAAAGGAAGTCCTTTTTTGACAAGATAATCGGCTGCATCTGTTGCGTTAGTAAAACCACATCTTGCACTTTTTTCCATGTTGCATTTCTGGAAACGAATTGTTTTTAACATATCGTTGAAAAGTGATAAGCAGCCTTTTACTGTGTCAATTGCGTCAAATGTCAATTCTTTGTCTTCCTGCATATCTTTGTTATAAGCAAGCGGAAGTCCTTTCATTGTTGTTAAAAGGGACAAAAGAGCACCATATACCCTTCCGGTTTTTCCACGAACTAACTCAGCGATATCAGGATTTTTCTTTTGTGGCATGATACTGCTTCCTGTACTATAGCCATCATCTATTTCGATAAATTGATATTCATTGGAATTCCAGAGAATGATTTCTTCCGAAAAACGGCTAAGATGCATCATGATGATGGAAAGAGAATTTAAAAATTCAATCAAATAATCCCGGTCAGATACAGAATCCATACTATTTTGTGTTGCGTCTGTAAAATCAAGAAGTCTGGCGGTATAAGCACGGTCGAGTGGATAAGTTGTACCGGCAAGTGCACCTGAGCCAAGAGGACAATAATTCATTCGTTGGTAAATATCTTTTAAGCGGGAGCGGTCTCTTTGGAACATTTCGAAATATGCACCAATATGGTGGGCAAGTGTGATTGGCTGTGCCTTTTGGAGATGGGTGAATCCAGGCATATAAGTATCAAGATTTTTTTCCATCATTTGATATAAAGTATTTAATAAATCATTTAAAAGGACATCAATTTCAAATAATTCATCTCTTGTGTAAAGTTTCATATCCAATGCAACCTGGTCATTTCGGCTTCTTCCGGTATGAAGTTTTTTACCGGATTCTCCAATTCGCTCAATTAGCTTAGATTCGATGAAGCTATGAATATCTTCATAAGAAGAATCAATGGTAAGGGTGCCATTTTCTATATCAGAGCGAATGTCATTAAGTCCGTTGATGATAGTTTCTTTTTCTTCTTGTGTAAGAATGTTTTGCTTAGCAAGCATTGTTACATGGGCAATGCTCCCTCTGATATCCTGCAGATAAAATTTTTGATCAAATGAAATGGACGAATTAAAATTGTGAACCAGTTTGTCTGTTTCCTTTGTGAAACGACCGCCCCATAGTTTCATAGAAATTACCTCTTTTCTTTTTTTATTGCAAAACTCAATACATTAGAGTGTTTTGCTGTTTATCGATTATACTAGCATACCTTCTTTTAATTGTAAATCAAAAAATGTATAATTATACATAAAATAATAATATTGCTATTTTGTATAGAATATTAAGAAAAGGGTTATATTATTAGGGAATTTGTGGTAAAATTGGAAAAAAGAAAAAGATACTGGAGGGGAAATATGAGTAAAACATTTGAAAAATTAGACTCTTATTTAGAAAAAGGCAAAGCCTTAAATGCAGCACTTATCTTATTTGAATGGGATTTGGCTACGTTGGCACCGGAAAAAAGCGATAAGAATACATCTGATTTTATTGGTATTATTTCAGATCAATACTTTAGTACATTGATTAATGATGAAGTAAGGCAATTATTAGAAAAATTAGAACAGGAAGAAGAGCAAAAAGAACTTTCTGAAATAGAAAAGGCAATTGTAAAGGAAGTAAGGAAAAGATATGAAGAATTAGAATCCATTCCGCAAAAGGAATATCGTGAGTTCTCTGAATTAAAAGCAAGGGCAACTTCCGTTTGGGAAAAGGCCAAAAATAAAGGAGATTATAAAGCATTTGAGCCTACTTTAGAAGAATTGATTCAATATCGTAAAAAGTTTATTCAATATAGATTTGACGAGAAAAAGCATAAAAATCCTTACGATGTTTTACTGGGGGATTTTGAACCAGGATTTGATGTGGAACAGCTAGATGAATTTTTTAATCAAATAAAAGAAGAGTTGGTTCCTTTTATTCAGGAAATATTAAAAAAGACAAAAGATGTGGATAAGGCATATAATTTTAAGGAATATAATCTTGATAAACAAAGAGAGCTTAGCAGATTTTTGGCAGAGTATGTTGGCTTTGATTTTGAAAAAGGTGTATTAGCAGAGAGTGCTCATCCATTTACAACAGGACTTCATAATCACGATGTTCGAATTACAAACCATTATTTTAAAGATAACTTAGAAAGTGGTATTTTTTCTGTAATTCATGAGTCAGGACATGCAGTTTATGAAATGCAGATTTCAGATGATATTACAATGACAATGGTAGGAGAAGGTACTTCTTTGGGAATGCACGAATCACAGTCAAGATTTTTTGAAAATGTAATTGGAAGAAGTGAAGCTTTCTGGAAACCATTATATCATAAGTTACAGGATACATTCAATGAGCAATTAAAGGATATTAGTTTAGAAAAATTTCTAAAAGGATGTAACAAGCCGGAAGCAGGTTTAATTCGTACAGAGGCGGATGAACTTACTTATCCACTTCATATATTGATTCGCTATGAAATTGAAAAAATGATTTTCAATGATGAAGTTGAAGCGAGGGATTTAGCAGAGATATGGAATGAAAAGTATAAAGAGTATCTTGGTGTGACACCAAAGAACGATGCTGAAGGAATATTGCAGGATATTCACTGGGCAGGAGGCGATTTTGGATATTTTCCATCTTATGCGATTGGAAGTGCAGTAGCTGCTCAGATTTATTATCATCTATTGAAGGTCATGCCTTTTGAAGAATATTTAGAGCAGGGTAACCTAAAAGCAATTCGCGAGTATCTGAAAGAGCATATCCACAAATATGGTATGATGAAGAATACAAATGAAATATTAAAGGATATGACTGGTGAAGAATTTAATCCAGCTTATTATATTCGGTATTTAAAAGAAAAATATACAAAACTATATGAATAAAAAATACTGAAAAATTGAGAATTATAAATGAGGAAATGTTATTTCTTAATTAAATATAGTGGAATATGGCACTCAACCATCCACTTGACGATTGAGTGCCATTCTTTATTCTTCTACAATTTCACTATTGAAATCTAAAGTGTCTTTATCTTCCATTAGTTCATGAAGTTCATCATCTGTCAGATGATTGTTGGAAGATTCCCCGGCAGAGATTACCTCAATATTTTCTTTTGAAATTTCTGCAAGGCGTTCACTCTCTTTTTCCTGATGTTCATGAATTTTTTTATCTGCGAGAGTATCCATATCTGTTAATTTATAAATATCGCCTAATTTGCATTGATAAAATTTTAATACATTTCCACTTTCTAAAGCAATGGCATCTGCATTACAGCGATATGGATCACGTTTATAGGGAAGATTGTCATACATAGAGGTATCCTCCACGAGAGATGTATCAAAAGGTTTTAACTTCACAGATAGGTTCACCCCCTTTTTCTTTTGTATTATAAATTATATAACTTTTTAAAACAGAATACAATCATTATTATATAGGAAATAAGACTATTTAATTTTTTAAGTAATTCAATCCTTTTTGAATTTCTACAACTACAATTGGAAGAAATGATAGGAAAAATACAGCAATCCATTGAAGTAAAGTTAAGCTTTGTACTTTAAATATACTTGCAAAAACAGGGTATTCTACAACTAAAACTTGTAATATTGTACATAAAATAAAAGAAAAGGTAAGTCTTATATTACTGAAAATGCCTGTTTCAAAAAGAGAACGGGAGCTTCGCATGTTGAATGAATGGAAAAGCTGGGAAAGGGCAAGAACAGAAAAACACATCGTTCTTCCTAAAGTAAGCGAGCCATTTCCATCAATTTTATAACCACAGATAAAAGCTGTCAGAGCAAGAAAGCCGATAAATAAGCCTTCCAAAATAATGTTAACGACTAAGCCATCGGCAAATAATCCTTTTTGCGGGTCAACAGGAGGGCGTTTCATAATCCCTTTTTCGGGTTTTTCCGTTCCAAGTGAAATTGCCGGTAAAGAATCTGTTACAAGGTTAATCCATAATAACTGGACAGCAAGTAATGGGGTTGGAAAGTTCAGTAGAATGGAGGCAAGGATTGTGAGAATTTCTCCGATGTTACTGGATAGAAGAAAATGAATGGATTTTCTAATATTATCATAGATTCCACGCCCTTCTTTTACAGCAGTAATAATGGTAGCGAAGTTATCATCGGTCAAAATCATATCGGCAGCGTTTTTTGCTACATCAGTTCCGGTCATACCCATAGCACATCCAATATCAGCAGTTTTCAATGCCGGCGCATCGTTTACGCCATCTCCGGTCATGGCGACAACGTTACCTGTTCGCTGAAAGGCTTTTACAATTCGCACTTTATGTTCAGGAGAAACACGAGCAAATACATTATAGTGCTGAATGTTTTCTTCTAATTGTTTCTCACTCATCGTGTCCAATTTAGCACCATTGATTGCTTCGTCGGAAGAATGGAGAATTCCGAGTGCTTTTCCAATTGCAGAGGCAGTTGTAATATGGTCGCCTGTAATCATAACAGGACGAATGCCTGCCTCAATACAAGTTGCAACAGCTTCTTTTGCTTCAGGACGTGGAGGATCAATCATTCCAATCAGACCAACAAAGGTTAAATTCTTTTCATAGTCTTTGTCATGGATGGAAACAACGTCTTTATAGGCAACGGCAATAACACGCAAAGATTGTTCTGACATTCTTTGATTAAATTCCTGTAATGTTTTTTTATAGGAAGAAGTAAGAGGAACTGATTTTCCATTTATGTAGACTGAGTTACACAATGGAAGAAGCATATCAAATGCCCCCTTTGTAATAACTTCATAATTTTGGTTTTTCATATGTATGGTTGTCATACGCTTTCGAATGGAGTCAAATGGAATTTCATCAACTCTGCGATAAGTAAGGTCGAGCTTTAATTTTAAAATTCCTTGATTTTCGGCAGCTGTGGTAATTGCAACTTCGGTTGGATCGCCGGTAATAATCGTTGATTCATGGTTTTTTGAATGTTCAATATTAGTATCGCTACAACGTGTTGCTAGCGAAAGGAGAAAATTACCGAAAGCAGAGGATAAATTTTCAGCCCCGTTAATAGAGTAAAGTGTTGTAACCGTCATTTTATTTTGAGTTAAAGTTCCTGTTTTGTCAGAGCAGATTACGGTTGCACTTCCGAGTGTTTCTACAGCTGGAAGTTTTCTCACAACTGTATGTTTCTTTGCCATTCTTTGTACACCTAACGAGAGCATAATTGTAATAATCGTTGGAAGTCCTTCAGGAATTGAGGCAACTGCAAGGCTTACACTTGTCATGAACATATCAAAAATTGGGCGACCTTGTAGTGTGCCAAGAATGAAGATAACAGCACAGATAGACAAAGCAAGGATACCAAGAATTTTTCCGGTCTTTGCTAGTTTTTTTTGCAGCGGAGTCTGTGGTGTTACATCTTCCATAATTAATTTTGCAATATGCCCTACCTCTGTATCCATTCCGGTTGCAGTGACAATAGCAGTACCACGACCATAAGTGACAATACCTGTGGATGGGACGAAATTAGTTCGCTCTGCCAGTGGAGTATTTTCTTTTAAAACACAGTCTGCGTTTTTTTCCACAGGATGGGATTCTCCGGTTAGTGCTGATTCGTCAACTTTTAAATTAATCGAGGTGAGAAGTCGTGCATCGGCTGGGACATAGTATCCGGTTTCAAGAAAAATAATATCGCCCGGAACTAAGTCTTTTGCCGGAATTGTCATATGTGTTGAATCACGGAAAACAGAAGCATTTGGTGCAGAGAGTTTTTTTAACGCATCAAGAGAATGTTCTGCCTTTGTTTCCTGAACGACACCGATAATTGCATTTAAAATAATAATTGCAAAAATGATAATTGGGTCTACATAATCGGTTTCTCCTTTTAAAAAAGAAACGAGAAATGATATGATTGCGGCGATAATTAAAACAAGAATCATAAAATCTGCAAACTGACTAATAAACTTTAAAAGAAGGGATTGCTTTTTTGGGGATTCTAATTCGTTCGTCCCATATTTTTTCTGCCGTTTGGCAGCTTCTTTTGATGAAAGCCCTGTACTGTCGTCCGTCTGCAAAGATTTTAACGTATCTTCTGCGGAATGATAATGATAAAACATAATAGCTCTCCTCTTTTACATATTTTACAGTAGTTATCACTTTTTTTATTTATATGTACTTAAAAAATGAAAAAGACCACATTTCCTTCTTTTGGAACTTTGCTGAGAGAAAAAGCATATTTTGAAAATAAAAGGCATGAGAGTGAAATTATGTTACTAAAAAATATTGTTTTGGCGATTTCATTGAGCATAGATTCCTTTGGAGTTGGGATGTCCTATCGAATAAAAGGAGTTAAAATTACTTTTCTGGCAAAGGTAATTTTAGGAATAATGTCTTTTGGAATTACTTTTCTGGCTTTAAATCTCGGTGAGTGGATGGTACAATATTTTCCACCCGATATTTTACGAATTTTAGGAACGGCAATTTTAGTTTTAATCGGTATTACATTTATTCATAGAGGAATACAAAGTAAAGAAGAAGCGTTTTGCGATATGGATCATTCATCTAGTATTGAATTATGGGAAGCAATTCTTTTAGGATTTGCATTATCTTCAGATACAATCAGTACTTGTATTGCTATCGCCACATTTCCATTGGATACAAGAATTCTTCCGCTATTTGTCGGAATTCTTCAGGCTGTTTTTTTGGATGTTGGTTCAAAGGTAGCAGTATCCTTTGGGAGATTTACTAAAAATAATGCAAGAATTTGTGGAATCTTTTCGGGAGTGTTATTGATTTTTTTAGCAATACTGCAAAACGTTTAAATGATGATATTATTCTAATCGTTCTAAATTTAGGAAAATATATTTTAACTGCTGATAGATAGTAAGGTGCTAGAAAAGAAGAAAGTAAAAATTTGGTATTTCTTCTTATCTGGCACTTTTTATTATAATAAATTGTTCCCTTTTAAAAATAAGCTATTCTGATTGTAGAAAAGTTTTTCTAACGAGGAGTTATTAGTTAAGAAAGTATTCCAAAACTATTAAGTTTAACTATTTTGTTTTAAATTCATTGACACATAAACAACATATTGTTATTATAAACTAATGAAAAGAATTAAGTATCTGAATATAGCGATACTTGGATGCTTTAATGAAAGAAAAAACAAAAGTTAGGAGATAGTTATGAAACGTTGTAAGAGAAAATTACACATTTGGCAGATTGTATTAATGTTAGTTGTAATTGTTACAATTGGTTCTTTGGGATTGGAAAGTAAAAGCTCCTCTGCAGCTTCTGGTTATCCTTATCTGATTAAAGTAAATCGTCGAATGAGTACAGTTACTATTTATGCAAAAGATTCAAATGGTAAATATACAAAGCCGGTTAAGGCAATGCTTTGTTCACCAGGATATGAAACGCCATTAGGAACATTCCGTACACCTGCAAAATATCGTTGGCATGTATTAATGGGGGATGTATGGGGACAATATTGTACTAGAATTCATGGAGGAGTGCTATTCCACTCTGTATGGTATTATGAAAAAAATCCTGCAACTTTATCGAATCGCCAATATAATAATTTAGGAACGATTTGTTCTCATGGCTGTGTTCGTTTAAATGTAGCAGACTGTAAATGGATTTATGACAATTGTCCAATTGGTACAACTGTTGTTATCTACGATTCCAGTAATCCTGGACCACTTGGAAAACCAAAGGGAATTAAAGTAAGTGAAGCTACTAAAATGGGGTATGATCCAACAGATATTTGGAGCCCTGGCAATCCTTATGTAAAGAAAAATCCTGTTATTAATGGAACAAAGGATATTACAGTAAAATATGGTCAGTCTGTAAACTTAAGAAAAGGTGTAACAGCGAAATCTTCAACAGATCAGGACATTACATCTTCCATTAAAGTTAAGATTACATATAATGGAAAAACAGTAAGCAAAGTAGATACAAAGAAAGCCGGTACATATAAAGTTACATATTCTGTAACAGATAGTACAAAACGTACTGTTTCAAAAACGATAGCATGTAAAGTAATTGATAATGTAAAACCTGAGATTTCAGGTGTTAAGACAATTTATTCGAATAAGGCAATTGACCGCAGTATTGCAATTAAAGGTGTAACAGCTACATGGCATGGCAAAAAGGTTGCAAGCAGTAAGATAAATGTTAAAATTAAGAAGTTAAGTTCTCAAAACGGATTAGTTCGTTATCAGATTACTTATAGTTATAAAGCTTCGAATGGTTTGTCTGTAACTGAAACAGCAAAAGCATATTATGATAAGAAGGCACCGGTTCTTTCAGGTATTCAGAATAAGACAATTACTTCTGATACAAAGGTTACAAAGGCATATGCTTTAGAAGGTGTTAGTGTAGAAGATAACTATAGTACATTAGCTATAAAAGATATTAAGGTTACAATTAAGAAATCTGGTAATAGCTATAACGTAACCTATTCTGTTTCTGACAAGTGTGGCAATAAGACAACTAAGACGGCAATTTATAAGTTAAAAGATGAAATTGTAATTACTGGTGTGAAAGACCAGACAATTACAAAAGATGATGTGATGGATGAAGCACTTGCATTAAAGGGTGTAAAGGCTACAATCAATGGAAAGAATAAAACATCTGAAATTGAAGTTGTCATTTCTGCATTAAAAAATAATCAATACACGGTAACGTATACAATTGTTGCTCCAGATGGACAGTCGAAAACAGAAACAGCTGTTTTTACAGTAAAAGTAGAAGAAATAACGAATGATAAGCCAGATGATCAGACAAATCAGGATTTAGATTCTGGGGATAACGCAGCAAATGATGGAACAACTGAGAATGGAACGGTAAGTCAGGAGCAGGCGAATAATAATAAATAGAGTAGTATAAAATGATGTTGGGGTCAAAAGATATTTTGACCCTGATACCTACGGATGACTACGCACTTTGTGCTCCCATCATCCTAAAAACATTCGAAATCCGCCCTACTCGGGATACTTTCTCATGTTTTTACGGGTCTCAAAGTCATGCTTTTTCATGCTAGCACGAAAAGCATGACCTTTTGACCCTGGTATCATAAAATATTAAATTGAGGGGATGTGTTTTTGCATGCCCTCAATTTAATATTTAAATCAGTAATTTTATCTTATAGAAATAAAGTGCTATTTGTGCAATAATAAAGGCGAAGAATTAAAATAAGAGGAGTGTTGTATGAAATTTATATCATGGAATGTAAATGGGTTAAGAGCCTGTGTCCAAAAGGGATTTTTAGACTATATGAAACAGGTGGATGCAGATATTTTTTGTGTACAGGAAACAAAGCTTCAAGAAGGTCAGATTGAATTAGAGCTTCCTGAATATTTTCAGTACTGGAATTATGCAAAGAAAAAAGGTTATTCTGGTACTGCTATTTTTACAAAGAAAGAACCATTGTCTGTAAAATATGGTATGGGAATCAAAGAACATGATGAAGAGGGAAGAGTTATTACTTTGGAGTATGAAAGTTTCTTTTTTGTAACTGTTTATACACCAAATTCTCAAAATGAACTGGCACGACTTCCTTACCGAATGAGTTGGGAGAAAGTATTTTTAGCTTATTTAAAAGAGTTAGAAACACAAAAACCGGTCATTTTTTGTGGTGATTTGAATGTGGCCCATAAAGAAATTGATTTGAAAAATCCAAAAACAAATCGTAAAAATGCTGGATTTACTGACGAAGAGAGAGAAAAGTTTAGTGAATTATTAGAAGCAGGGTTTATTGATACTTACCGATACTTTTATCCTGACAAAGAAGGAGTATATTCATGGTGGTCATATCGCTTTCAGGCAAGAGCAAAAAATGCAGGCTGGAGAATTGATTATTTTTGTGTGTCCAAATCATTGGAAAAAAAGTTAGTTAGTGCCGATATTCATACTGAGGTGTTAGGTTCCGATCATTGTCCGATTGAACTTATCATAAATAATTAATTGAGAAAAGGAGCGGTGCTTATGAACAAAAGTGTATTTCACAAATTATCGTATGGAGTTTATGTTGTTTCTACATGGGACGAGGGAAGAGCCACAGGATGTGTCGCAAATAGCATTATGCAGATTACTTCGGATCCTGCAACAATTGCTGTAAGTATGAATCATAATAACTATACACATTCCTGCATTGAGCAAACGAAAAAATTTGCAGTGTCAATTCTTTCAGAACAGTCAGATCCATCGATTATTGGAACATTTGGTTTTCAATCAGGAAAGGAAGTTAACAAATTCGAACAAGTGGAGTACGAATTAAAAGAATACATGCCGGTATTGAAGGATTGCTGTGGCTATATTGTATGTGAGGTCATTGATAAGTTAGAAACAAATACACATACTGTATTTTTGGGAAGAGTAGTAGAAGGAGATTTAGTGAATAACGAAAAGGAAATGACCTATAATTACTATCATAAGGTAGTAAAGGGGAAAAGCCCCAAAAATGCTCCAACTTATATTGAAGAAGAAGCAACCAAAGAAGAAATTAAGGAAGCAAAATATGTATGTGGTATTTGCGGATATGTATATGATGGTGAGATTCCATTTGAAGAATTGCCAGATGATTATGTGTGTCCAATCTGTAAACAGCCAAAGCGTGTATTTAAAAAGCAATAGAAAATAAGAAACAATAAAATAAAAGGAAATATTTACTAATTGAATTACTTTGAAATAAGTAGTATAATATGAATGTTCCGTTATGGAACAAGAGAGTGTTATACACTTTCTACTCCCACCCTATTATACGCCAAAGCAGGCTCTGAGGATTTTATCCAAGGAGCCTGTCTTTTGTTGGAAGAATTTTTTAGAAATAGGATAAAAAAATAATAAAAAGTACTTGCAAAATAAAAATTATTGTGTTATAATAAATAAAGATTGTGTTTTATACACTTTCTACTCCCACCCTATTATACGCTTGAGCAACCCCCTTAGAGTTATTCTAAGGGGGTTGTTTTGTCTGTTATTCTTTTATTCCACATTTTTGAGTGCTTGTTCCATTGGAATTTTTTTGATTCTTTTAAAATCTAAAATCATAACAATGAAATATCCGATTAAGACAAATGAAAACATTTTTATATATCCAAGAGGTTCGATTACATATCCATACCAGCCACTATAACTGTACATAATTACTTTCCATGCCTGTCTCATAACCAATGTTCCTAAAACGACACAGATAGCATCTGAAACAATAAGAACGATTGTTGTGGAAAATAAATATAAGCTTGCAATTTCTTTATTTTCATAGCCTAAAATTTTTGTCATAGAAATTGCAGTTTCGTTTTTTTCAATGATAAGCTTGGTAAGAAGGTATATCAATACAGCTGATAAAATAACACATAAAAATTGAAAATATTCCATATAGGAGCCCATGGAATGGTCCAGCTGATCACACATTTTAGTAATATCCCGTTCGGTAATCACTGTTGCAATATTTTCTCCTTTAATATCTGTAATTTTTGAATCAGAAATATAGCCGCTAAATTCTTTTTTATCTAAATCAAATACAGTCTGATAGTTTTTGATTGGCATGAATACAGCAATAGTCTGACATCTGTCATAAATTCCTGCAACTTTAAAATGATACTGTTTATTTTCGTATTTTTCATCCAGAGTAATAGTGTCACCTGTTTGCAAATCATACTTATCTCGAAAAGATGCAGAGATATAAACTTCATTTTCTTTTAGAGATTTTAGATTGGCTATCTTTATATAACTGCTGTTATCAGAAATTCCATATACACTAATTTCTTCATTTAATATATCACTTTTTCTTTGCAGTGATTTTGTATTGAATTTTTCAGCATCTGTATTTTTGGTAACAAGTACATTTCCGTTTTCATCTTCGTATGATTTTAGTATATATTGATACTTTGCAAACATCATGTCAGAAGTATTTTCCTTGTAAAAATTAAGTGTGTCAGGCATTCCAACTGCCATTGCAAGCATTACCATAATAAAGAAAATACCGATAAAAAGAATAACATAATTAACCATGTTTTGTAACATGATGCGCAGGCGGAACCGGTTAAGAAATTTCCATGCTGGAAGTTGTATTGCCCTTTTTCGTCTGGATTTTTTTAAATCATGTCGTAAAAATTGTAAAGGTGAATGTTGTATCATTTTAGTTATAACGATAAGGTTTACTACAAACATCAGAATTACAGGAACCAGAGTAGTTTTGAAAAATGCATCGGAATTCCAGATTGTTTCATAGGTTGGAAGACTATAGCTGTTATAATACATTGATACTACTATATTTTTAAATAGTGAATATCCAAGGACATTTCCAATACATGATGCAAGAAACGTTACGATGACTGGCATGGAAATATAGTGCCTGATTAGTTCGCCCTTTGTGTAACCTAAGGCACGAAGGGTGCCAATTGTTGATGATTCTTTTGTGATTGTGTTACTGATTGTAATAGCAAAGATAAATGCAATAATTATAATCAGGATATATAAAAGCACACCACCCATTGCCTCGTCGGAACCCATGTCTTCGGTTGCAAAATTGATTGCCGGATTTGCATATGCCGGAACATAATCTTCAATTTCATTATCACTGACAACAGTCTGTGTGAGTAAAGCTTTCATGAAATGGTCAGATTGCTTCTTTTCGATTTGTTCATTTTTTGGTGTATGATTATATTTCCAGGCATATGTATAATGAATGGTCTGGTTTAAACGTTCAAAACCTTGTTCTGTTACCATTGCTACATCAAATTTTAAAGCATCAAACATCAAATCTGTACTCTTTTCATGCAAAGTGGAATAGTTTACATAAGCAATTAATCCGACAACTTTGTAGGATTGTCCACCTACTGTGATTATGTCATTTACTTTAATTCCAACATTATCTGCATGCATTCGGTCAATCGCAATTTCATTTTTTTTAGATGGGAAATTACCTTCCATCAGGCATGCCTGATTTATGTTATCTGTTTTTGCATAAATTCGGATTGTTCCGTCTGATGTACCATCATTGTTGTAATCCTCTTCTTCATTTCTATAAAAAGTTTCATAAATTTTTACCGGAACAGCTTTGAAGTCAGGAGCATTTAATTCATATTTTTCTTCTGCATCGGCATATTTTTTATTAATCTTTTTTAAAACTTTTGCCCATGCTTTATCATATGCTTCCTGATATGCCTTATCGTATGCTTTATCATAGGCAGCCTGATAAATGCCTGTTTGTTTTGCCTGTGCAAGCTGTGCACCGAATTGGGCATTGAATTTTTTTGTGAATTTTTTCTTAAATTCTTTCTCAAATTTTTGTTTTGCTTTATCAAGGTAATATTGTTTTATATTTGCCTTTTTTCCTGATTGAATTGCAGAGATTAATTTTTTGTCTGCTTTTTTATTCAGTTCGAAATGGCCATCTTCCAGTTTGTATTTGGATACACCTGTATCTGCGGCTGTCATCATACTTTCGTTTGCAACATACATTCCGGACACAAATCCAATTGTGAGAATCAGAAACAAACTTACTACAAGATATTTTCTCCAATCTCCAAGCAATTCTTTCGGGATTCGTTTCATGAGTGGATTTTTCATTTTTTTATTTTTCATAATTGACACACTCCTTACCACTCTAAATTTGTAGCAGAAATTTTATTGGCATTGATTTGATTATGGAGTACTTCTCCATCGCGAAGTTTAATAATGTGATCTGCCATGTTTTTGATTGCTTCGTTATGTGTGACCATAATTACAGTATTACCATATTTTATATTGACGTCTTCAATTAATTTTAATATTTCTTTTGAGGTATTATAATCTAATGCTCCGGTTGGTTCATCACAGAGTAATATATCCGGATTTTTGACGATTGCCCGACCGATAGAAACTCGTTGCTGCTGTCCTCCGGAAAGTTGATTTGGAAGCTTAAATCTATGCTCATAAAGCCCCAACGTATTAAGAAGTTCGTCAATATCTAATGGATTATCTGACAGATATGCTCCAACTTCAATATTTTCTTTTACGTTTAAATTTCCAATCAGATTGTACATTTGAAAGACATATCCCAGATGTTTTCTGCGGTATTGTGTCAGTTTACTTTCTCCGAGTGTTTCTAATTTGTCACCATTTATAGATATATAACCTGAATCGGCACTGTCTATTCCACCGATAATATTAAGCAGGGTGGATTTTCCGGAACCGGAAGGTCCAAGAAGTACACAAAATTCACCTTTGGCTATGGAAAAATTCATTCCACGCAGTACCTCCTGACGAGTTTCACCACTTCCGAATCCCTTTTTTAAATCTACAATTTCTAAAAATTTTCTTTCTTTTTCTGACATAGTAGCTCCTTTCTTTTGATGACCATAGGGGAATGGTTCTGAGGGTATCAGATTTATAATTTTTTGGTTAGTTGCAACTAATCTTTTTCTTTATTATAACAAATACTTTTATAATTACAAGCGATAAGCAGATGAAATTAATCAGATAAAGAAAGAACTTGACAAAAACCAAGAAGGTGAGATAGAATAAAAAACATGAATAAATTATAATGTAGAAAATAGCAATGAGAAGGAATAGTAAGGATTTGGAAGTGTTAAGAGAACTGTCGGTTGGTGCAAGGCAGTAACGGAAAGATTCTGAACTCACCTTTGAGCTCCTTAGATGAACGGGCGTAAGCAGTAGTTTAAGGCGGGTATTCCCGTTATAGAAGAATGAGTGTGTAAGATAGATGATATCTATTTTACAAAATAGAGTGGTACCGCGGATATTTGCTCTTCGTCTCTATCAGGAAATCTACCGATATGTCAGATACCTGATGAAGACGAAGAGTTTTTTTGTATTATGGAAAGTTTGAGCCATCGTATAAAAAAATTCCGGTAAAGAGTATAGTTTTGTGTGGATAAAGTTAAATTAGGAGGAATAGGATATGTCAGTACCTTATAATCATAAGGAAGTAGAGAAAAAATGGAGAACTTATTGGGAAGAACATCCTGTCAATGTAGATGATGGGAAGAAACCAAAATATTACTGTTTAGATATGTTCCCTTATCCATCTGGTAACGGACTCCATGTTGGTCACTGGAGGGGTTATGTAATCAGTGACGTTTGGAGTCGTTATAAAATGTTAAAGGGT
Organism: Velocimicrobium porci; assembly: GCF_009696045.1. Taxonomy (GTDB): domain Bacteria; phylum Bacillota; class Clostridia; order Lachnospirales; family Lachnospiraceae; genus Velocimicrobium; species Velocimicrobium porci. The sequence continues at coordinate 105,600 of NZ_VUMT01000007.1, forward strand.
TACTATTTGATTCATCCAATGGGATGGGATGCGTTTGGACTTCCAGCAGAGAATTATGCAATTAAGATGGGAGTTCATCCTGCAAAATCAACAGCAGCCAATATTGCTAATATTAAACGTCAGATTAACGAGATTGAGGCAATCTATGACTGGGATATGGAAGTAAATACAACAGACCCAGAATTTTACAAATGGACCCAATGGATTTTTGTAAAAATGTTTAAAGCCGGTCTTGCTTATGAAAAAGAAATGCCAATTAACTGGTGTCCATCTTGTAAAACTGGTCTTGCGAATGAAGAAGTTGTCAATGGAACATGTGAACGCTGTGGGGCAGATGTTACAAAGAAAAATTTAAAACAGTGGATGTTAAAAATTACAGAATATGCAGACCGTCTTTTAGACGATTTGGATAAATTAGACTGGCCGGAAAAAGTAAAGAAGATGCAGGCAGACTGGATTGGTAAGTCTTATGGTGCAGAAGTAAACTTTAAAGTAGATGGTCTGGATGAAGAAATTACAGTATATACAACAAGACCAGACACATTACACGGGGCTACATTTATGGTATTAGCGCCAGAACACAAGATGGCGAAAGAATTAGCTACAGAAGAAACAAGAGAAGCAGTAGAAAAATATATTTATGAAGCTTCCATGAAATCAAATGTAGACCGTTTACAGGATAAGGAAAAAACAGGTGTGTTTACAGGAAGCTATGCGATAAATCCAATTAATGGGAAAAAGATACCAATCTGGTTATCTGATTATGTATTAGCAGACTATGGTACAGGTGCAATTATGTGCGTACCTGCTCATGATGACAGAGATTTTGAATTTGCAACAAAATTTAATATTCCAATTATTCAAGTAATTGCAAAAGATGGAAAAGAAATTGAAAATATGACAGAAGCTTATACAGAAGCATCTGGAACAATGATTAATTCTGGTGAATGGAATGGTATGGAATCTGCTGTACTCAAAAAAGAAGCTCCTGTTATGATTGAAAAAATGGGAATTGGAAAGAAAACAACAAATTATAAACTTCGTGACTGGGTATTCTCCAGACAGCGTTACTGGGGAGAGCCAATCCCTATTGTTCATTGTGAGCATTGTGGCTGTGTTCCGGTACCGGAGGAAGAACTTCCACTTCTTTTACCGGAAGTAGAAAGCTATCAGCCAACAGGAACGGGAGAATCTCCACTTGCTGATATTGATGAATGGGTAAACACAACTTGTCCAAAATGTGGTGCTAAAGCAAAGAGAGAAACAAATACAATGCCTCAGTGGGCAGGTTCTTCTTGGTATTTCTTACGTTATGTTGATAATAAGAATAAAGAAGCTTTAGTTTCCAAAGAAAAAGCAGAAAAATATCTTCCGGTTGATATGTATATCGGAGGAGTAGAGCATGCAGTACTTCACTTATTATATTCCAGATTTTATACGAAATTTTTACATGATATCGGTGTAGTAGATTTTGATGAACCATTTGTTAAGTTGTTTAATCAGGGTATGATTACCGGTAAAAATGGAATTAAGATGAGTAAATCCAAAGGAAATGTTGTTTCTCCTGATGATTTAGTAAGAGATTATGGCTGTGATTCCCTTCGTCTTTATGAATTATTTGTAGGTCCACCGGAATTAGATTCAGAATGGGATGACCGAGGAATTGATGGAGTGTATCGTTTCTTAAACCGTTTCTGGAATCTTGTACAAGATAGTGCAGATGCAAATGTAGCGGAAACAAAAGAAATGGTTAAGCTTCGTAATAAGATGGTATATGATATTACAACTCGTCTGGAAAGCTTTAGCTTAAATACAGTTATCAGTGGATTTATGGAATATAATAATAAATTTATTGATTTAGCAAAGAAAACAGGTGGAATTGATAAAGAAACAATGGGTACAGCTGTTATTTTACTTGCACCATTTGCGCCTCATGTGGCAGCCGAACTTTGGGAAGCATTAGGTCATACAGATGGTGTGTTTGAGCAAAAATGGCCGGAATATGATGAAGCGGCAATGAAAGATGATGAGATTGAAATTGCAGTTCAGATTAACGGTAAAACAAAAACAACAATTGAAATTTCTACAGAAATGGAAAAAGATGCTGTATTAACAGCAGCGAAAGCGGCATTAGGTGATAAACTTTCGGGAACAATAGTAAAAGAAATTTATGTTCCAGGAAGAATCGTAAATATTGTGCAAAAATAGGCAGTGCGAATAAAATAAGAGGTAGAACTCCGTATGCTTGTATACTGGGAGGACTACCTCTTGTTTTATTCATAGGGCGTATGCCCGTCAAGCGAACGAGCTTGTCTCGAGAGCTTGAGAAGCACTGGCGTAGTAAACCGCGAAAATAATTAGTAACTTAAGACAGATGAAAAAGGTGTGTTGCAATCTGAAAATAAATTAAAATAGAACCTGTATCGACTAAAGTTGTAATTAAAGGGGTAGACATAATAGCAGGATCCATTTTACATTTGGTAGCCAGCATAGGCAAAAGACAGCCAACCAGTTTTGCCATAATAACAGTACAAACTAAAGAGAGAGAGATTAATAATGCAAGCATTGGATTTTTATACATGATTAAAATTCTCAGTCCATTTACAATTGAGAGAACGATGCTGACAACGAGTGCAACCCGTAATTCCTTGAACATTACTTTGAATACTTGATTTAATTTTATTTCATCAACGGCAAGTCCGCGGATAATTAAAGTTGAACTTTGGGAACCACAGTTCCCGCCTGTATCCATAAGCATTGGAATAAAAGAAACCAAGATTGGTATTGCAGAAAATGCGTCTTCGTAGCGGGTGATAATTGTGCCGGTAATTGTGGCAGAAAGCATTAAAACAAGGAGCCATAAAATCCGGTGTTTTGCATGATCGAACACGGATGTACCAAAATAGCTGTCTTCATTTGGAGTCATACCAGACATAATAGAAATATCCTCATCAACTTCGTCCTGTAAAACATTGATTGCATCGTCATAGGTAATAATACCAACCATACAATGTTCTGTATCTACAACAGGGATTGCCATAAAGCCGTATTTTTGGAATAATTTTGCCACGTCTTCCTGGTCATCAAAGGTATTAGCATAGATAATATTTGTTTCCATAATCGATTCAATCAGAGAATCATCGCTGGAAGTTAACAAATCCTTTGCTGAAACAATACCGATTAATTTTTTTTGTTCGATAACGTAGCAAGTATATACGGTTTCTTTTTCGACTCCGATTGATTTTATTTTATGAATTGCTTCACCAACCGTCATTTCCTTTTTAAAGTCTACATATTCAACCGTCATGATACTTCCTGCACTATCCTTTGGATAAGCTAATAAAGTATTAATCTGGCTTCTTGTTTCTTTGTCTGTAATGCTTAAAATATGTTCTACAACGTTGGCAGGCATTTCTTCAAGAAAGTCAACTGCATCGTCCAAAAACATATCATCAATAATTTCTTTTAACTCCTTTTCTGTAAATGCTTTGATTAATGTTTCTTGCATTTTTGAGTTCATGTAAGAAAAGGTTAAAGCTGCCTCCTGTTTGTTAATCAGACGAAAGATTTTGACCATGTCTTTCTCGTCCAATTCTTCCAATAATGCAGCTAAATCCACTTCGTTTAAGGCAGAAAGAATATCTTTAATCTGAGCATACTTTTTTTCTGCAAGTAATTTTTCAATGATTTTTTTTGTCATGAATTTTGCCTCCTATATTTAATTTTTAGAAAGCAAAATATAGAACAGCCCGGTGAAAGCTGGGTCTGGGGTGTTCTATATTTTGCGGATGACTACCGTCAGGAACCATAACTTTCACCGTCCTTTCTTATATGATAATTGAAGAATGTTTCCTAACAAGTGATATAAAAATGAAATAAAAACACGCAGAAAAAAATCGGCGTGTGAATGAGTTTTCGTTCAAGCTTCAACTTCACAGGGCGATGAAATTACGTTATTCTATGCCTTGTGTTCGACATAGACTGTTAACCTGCTCATAGTGTCTCCACTAATCTGCGGCAGTAACCCTTGGTATAGAACCGTATCCCTTGTGTTAGCCTCACCTACCGAATTATTTAATTCTTTTTTAGTATAGAGTCTTTATATGGAAAAGTCAAGTATTTCGATTTTATTCTTTTACACCTTATTTTTTTGTAGTAAAATAGAAAGGAAATACGTTAGTAATATAGACGGTCAAATATCATGTGACATGATAGGAGGACAGAAAAACATGATGGCATTAATGTCTGTCTTGGACACGGAAGAGGAACAAGACAAGTTTACATATATATATGAAAATTATAAATATTTTATGTGGTATCTTGCAAATGAGATTTTACAGGATGCTCATTTAGCAGAAGATGCAGTGCAGGATTCGTTTCTTGTGCTTACAAGACATATGAACAAAATTGAGGATGTAAAAAGTCCGAAAACAAAGAAATTTCTGGCAACAGTTGTAAAAAGTAAAGCAATTGATATTTTAAGAAAGCGAAAAGGAAAAACAGATGAATCTTTAGAAGAGAATGAAAATGTAATTAGCCTTGCTTCTGAAGATATGTTGGAACAGTATATAGAACATGACTCTTATGAACACCTACTTTCCTGTATTCGGAGGCTGGATGATATTTACAAGGTTGTATTTGAGTATAAATATATTCATGGGTTATCGGATAAGGAGATTGCTTCTGTTTTGGGAGTAACGCCAAAGACTGTGAATGTAAGGATTTTTCGGGCAAGAAAAAAATTGCAGAGCATGCTTAGGAAGGAGGAAAGAAAAAATGGATAAGAATGACAAAAATGAACGTTTGAGAAAAGCATTAGAGGAATGTTTAAATGAAGAAATTCGGATGGTTCCTCCGAAAAGAGAATTAGAACGAAGACATGAATTTAGCAGGTCATTTGAAAAAAATATGCAAAAGATGACTAAGAAACGCAAAAAAAAGAAAGCAGTATCATTATTTATAAAAATTGCTGCCTGCCTGTTTTTGTTTTTTGTAGTACGAATTGTAGGGGATTCCTTTTATGTAAAAGAAAAAACGAATTTTGACAATTCTGTTTTAGATAAGGATTCAGTAACACAGGAAAGGCAAAATAATGGTCAGACACATATAGAGATTGCAGAAAAGAATCAGACAAAAGAGGGGGAAATTTACTCGCCAGGGGGGCAGAAAGAACAAGATAGTTTGAAACAATATAATCAGATTGAAGAACAAAATGGAACCTCAAAAAAGAATGAAAAAACAAAAGATGACAAACAGGACACAAATGAACTTGAAGACGAAGGGGAAGAGGAAGAAAACGAGAGTTCAGATGAAAATATAATTTCTAATGCTTCTGTAAAGGACAAGGAAGAACAGGAGATTGTGAGTCAGCTGGTATCAGCTGTTTTAGATGGTGAGACAGCAAAGATTACTGTTCATATAGAGAATAAGACAGAAGATACAATTTCCTGTGTGAACGAGAATAAGTTACAAGTATTGGAGGATGGAAGCTGGATATCGGTAGAAGCTCCGGATGGAACAATAAGCAATGAAGAAAAGGAAATTGTACCGGGGGAGGTTTATCAGGATGAAACTGTTATAACAGGGTATGACTTGGAAAGCGGAAAGCAATATAAGATGTTTATTGCGGTTGGTGGTGAACAAAAGGAGATAGTATTTGGACTATAATGGAAAGCAATGGGAGTTTATCAATTTACTTGAAAAAATTTGTATTTTAAGTATAATATATGAAATGTAAAAGGAAAAAAGGATTGATTTTTTCTAGTCGTTAATTGTTTATGAGGAGAAAAGAAAATGAGAAAATTATATCTTATTGTGATGATTTTATCTCTTGCATTAGTAGGATGTAGTGGACAAAAATCAGAAGAAGTGGTTCATACCGTAGAAAATGAACCAACGAAAACACCAGAACAAGAAAAGGAAGAACCGACGGCGACGCCGGAAGCAGAACCGACCCCATCAGCAACTCCATCTGTAGTTACAGATGATGCAGCTATTTTAGGTATGGCAGAAGACATTTTAAGTAATATGACATTAGAAGAAAAAATAGGTCAGATGTTTATGGTAAATTTGGAATTGTTAGATAATTCGGAAGGAAAATATTACGAACATAAAAAATTTACCAAAGAAATGAAAAAGAGTTTGGAAAAGTATCCAATTGGCGGAGTAACTTTTTTTGCAAGAAATATTGCAACCAGACCACAGACAACAAAATTAATTGAAAAACTTCAAGAAAATTCAAAAGTACCGCTTTTTATTTCTGTTGACGAAGAAGGCGGAGATGTTGCGAGAATTGCAAATAATGATAATATGCGGACAACAAAATTTCCTTCGATGGAAGAGGTTGGGAAATTAGAAGACAAAGAGTATGCTTATAATATGGGTTCAACGATTGCCTCTGAAATAAAAGAACTTGGATTTAATCTTGACTTTGCACCTGTAGCAGATGTGAAGACGAATATATTAAATACAGAAATTGGAAACCGCTCTTTTGGAGATGATCCGAATCTTGTTTCTGATATGGTAACAAAAGTAGTTGAAGGAATACAAGATCAGGGGGTCAGTGCAACATTAAAACATTTCCCTGGGCATGGAGATGTATCCAAAGATTCTCATGAGGGTGCAGTAAATGTAGATAATGATGTCAATCGGTTAAGAAAGGTGGAATTTAAGCCATTTGAGGCAGGAATTAGGGCAGGCGTTGACTTGATTATGGTATCCCATATTTCCATTAGCAGAGTGACAGAATCGACAGAACCTGCTTCTTTAAGTGCTCTTGTGATGAAGGAAATGCTCCGTACGGAGATGGGATTTGAAGGTGTTATTATTACAGATGCCATGAATATGAAAGCAATAACAGACTTCTATGATTCAGGACAAGCCGCAGTGAAAGCGATTAAAGCAGGGGTAGATATTGTTTTGATGCCGGATGAGTTGGACAAAGCATACGAAGCAGTATTAGAAGCAGTAGAGGAAGGAAAAATCAAAGAAAGCAGGATTGATGAAAGTGTAAAAAGAATTTTAGAACTTAAAATACGAAGAGGTCTTATTTTGTCAGATACAGACTTGATTCCGACTGCAAAAGAGCGTTGAGGTTATAGATAAAATTAGAAAAATTAATAAGTAAACCTATTGCAAAATTCACGGTTAAGTTTTTATAATGTAGGTGCAGACAAGATGCAATACAGAAAGGAAAAGGTGTCAGACGTGGAAAAATTAGATTTACTTTATGAAGGAAAAGCTAAGAAAGTTTTTAAAACAGATGTGGAAGATGTATACATTGTAGATTACAAAGATGATGCAACTGCATTTAATGGTGAGAAAAAAGGAACCATTGCAGGAAAAGGTGTTATCAATAACCGTATGACCAATTATTTATTCCAGATGTTAGAAAAAGAAGGCATTCCTACTCACTTTGTGGAAGAATTAAGTGACAGAGAAACCGCAGTGAAAAAAGTTGAAATTGTTCCATTAGAAGTTATCATCCGTAATGTAGCAGCAGGCAGTTTTTCAAAACGGTTGGGAATTGAAGAAGGAACAAAGCTAATAGCACCTACCTTAGAGTTCAGTTATAAAGATGACGAACTAGGAGACCCATTAATTAATGACTATCATGCAATTGCGATTGGAGCTGCAACGAGAGAAGAAATTGACCGTATTACAGAATTAGTTTTTAAGGTTAATGATTTCTTATGTAAGTTCTTTGCAGAATGTGGAATTGAACTAATTGATTTTAAAGTAGAATTTGGTCGCTATAATGGAGAAATCATTTTAGCAGATGAGATTTCTCCGGATACATGCAGATTTTGGGATATCAAGACACATGAAAAATTGGACAAAGATCGTTTCAGAAGAGATCTTGGTGGTGTCGAAGATGCTTATATTGAAGTGGCAAGAAGAATTGGATTAATAAAGGAATAGATACAAGTAAGTACAGATAGAGTAAGTACGGACAAAGGCAGTTTGAATAAAGACAGAAGATGTCCAAGGACTTCATATAGATAACGATATCTATAGATATGGAGTTTTTGGACATTATTCAATCAATTTAGAGGAAAAAAGAGAGGATTAGCATGAAAGAAAATATCAGCACAACAATAGAGAGTGGGCTGCATGAGGAATGTGGTGTATTTGGTGCATATGATGTAGACGGAGAGAGTAATGTGGCTGCCTCTATTTATTATGGACTATTTGCACTACAGCATAGAGGCCAGGAAAGCTGTGGTATTGCAGTCAGTGATACAAATGGACCAAAGGGGATTGTAAACTCTTGTAAAGGTATGGGACTTGTAAATGAGGTCTTTAATGAAAAAAATATGGCTACTTTAAATGGAAATATTGGAGTTGGTCATGTCAGATATTCTACAGCCGGAGCAAGCAGTATTGAAAATACTCAGCCGTTAGTGCTTAACTATGTAAAGGGTACATTGGCGATGGCGCATAATGGAAATCTGGTTAATGCACCGGAATTAAAAGAGGAACTTTCTTATACAGGAGCTATTTTTCAGACGACAATTGATTCAGAAGTAATTGCATATCATATTGCAAGGGAACGTCTTAAAACACCTACTGTTGAAGCAGCAGTTAGAAATGCGATGAAAAAGATCAAAGGAGCCTATTCTCTTGTTGTTATGAGTCCGAGAAAATTAATTGGTGCGAGAGATCCGTTTGGTTTTCGGCCATTGTGTATTGGAAAGCGGGATAATACATATTTTCTTGCATCGGAAACTTGTGCATTAGATGCAGTTAATGCAGAGTTTGTTCGGGATGTACTTCCAGGGGAAGTAGTAACGATTGACAAGGAAGGAATTCGATCCGATACAACATTATGTCAGAAGGAATCGGCAAAATGTATTTTTGAATATATTTACTTTGCAAGACCGGACAGTTATGTGGATGGAATCAGTGTATATAATTCCAGAATTATGGCAGGTAAAATATTGGCACAAACCCATCCGGTGGATGCGGATATTGTTGTCGGAGTACCGGATTCGGGAACTATGGCGGCTCTTGGATTTTCGGAAGAGTCTGGAATTCCATATGGAGTTGCATTTGTAAAAAATAGTTATGTAGGAAGAACTTTTATAAAACCAAAACAATCTGTTCGTGAATCTTCAGTACGAATTAAGTTAAATGTGTTAAAGGAAGTAGTACAGGGAAAACGAGTTGTTATGATTGATGATTCGATTGTCAGGGGAACAACAAGTGAGCGGATTGTAAGAATGTTAAAAAATGCAGGGGCGACAGAAGTGCATGTAAGAATTAGTTCTCCACCATTCTTATATCCATGTTATTTTGGAACTGATGTTCCGTCCTGTGATCAGTTGATTGCACATAACAATACAATTGAAGAAATTCGAAATGTGCTAGGTGCGGATTCATTAGGGTATCTGGAAGTCAGCCGTTTAAATGAGCTGATTAATGGCGAATGTGGTTACTGTGATGCCTGCTTTACAGGAAAGTATCCGGTAGAACCTCCAAAAGAAGACATTCGTGGGGAGTTTGAAAAGTAATTTCTGAAAGCAAATATTTGTATTTGTAAGAGATGTTTATTATAATAGAAAGTAGTGTTTTATGGAAGACACGAAAAAAGAAATGAAAAGGAAAGGAAAAGAACTCTGATACAGAAAAAATGTGAGGAGTACTAAGGTATAAAAGATGAATGATCGATATGTAAGCCCTTTATCAGAACGTTATGCAAGTAGGGAAATGCAGTATATTTTTTCACCTGATATGAAATTCCGTACATGGAGAAAATTATGGATTGCTTTGGCAGAAGCGGAGCATGAATTGGGATTAAATATCACAAAAGAGCAGATTGAGGAATTAAAAGTTCATAAAGATGATATAAATTATGAAGTAGCAAAAGAACGGGAAGCAGTAGTACGTCATGATGTTATGTCCCATGTATATGCGTATGGTGTTCAGTGTCCTAATGCAAAGGGAATTATTCATCTTGGTGCTACTTCCTGTTATGTTGGTGATAATACAGACATTATTGTAATGACGGAAGCACTTCGTCTTGTAAAGAAAAAATTAGTAAACGTTATCAATGAGCTTTCTAAATTTGCAATGGAATATCGTGCACTTCCAACATTGGCGTTTACCCATTTTCAACCGGCACAGCCAACAACAATTGGAAAAAGGGCTTCCCTATGGCTGATGGAATTGAAACTTGATTTAGATGATATTGATTATTTAATTGACAGTATGAAACTTCTTGGCTCAAAAGGAACAACAGGTACACAGGCAAGCTTTCTTGAATTATTTGATGGCGATCATGAAAAGGTAAAGAAATTAGACCAGCTGATTGCTGAAAAGATGGGATTTAAAGAATGTTTCCCAGTATCTGGTCAGACTTATTCAAGAAAGATGGATACGAGAGTGCTAAATGTGCTTGCCGGTATTGCAGCAAGTGCACACAAATTTTCCAATGATATTCGTTTGCTTCAGCACTTGAAAGAAGTAGAGGAGCCATTTGAAAAGAATCAGATAGGTTCTTCTGCAATGGCATATAAGAGAAATCCAATGAGAAGTGAAAGAATTGCTTCCTTGGCAAGATATGTTATGATTGATGCGCTAAATCCGGCAATTACATCAGCAACACAATGGTTTGAGCGTACATTGGATGATTCAGCAAACAAGCGTCTTAGCGTGCCGGAGGCATTCCTTGCCATTGATGGCATTTTAGATTTATATTTAAATGTAGTAGATGGTTTAGTTGTGTATCCAAAAGTAATTGAAAAACACCTGATGGCTGAGCTTCCATTTATGGCAACTGAAAATATTATGATGGATGCGGTAAAGGCAGGCGGGGACAGGCAAGAGCTTCATGAAAGAATTCGTACATTATCAATGGAAGCCGGAAGAAATGTGAAAGAAAAAGGTCTTGATAACAATTTACTTGAATTAATTGCGAATGATAAAGCGTTTAATTTGAGTTTGGATGAGTTAAAAAAGACAATGGATCCATCTAAATATACAGGAAGGGCAAAAGAACAGGTGGAAGAATTTATAACTGATGTAATTCGTCCGATATTGGAAGAAAACAAAGAAATGCTTGGGATGACTGCGGAAATTACAGTTTAAACAAAGAAAAGGCTATATCATAAAAAAATATGATATAGCCTTTTGTCTAAAATTTAACAGAACAGAAAAGAAAAATCTGGGTGACTAAAAAATGATTGTTACAAATAGATAAAAAACGAAGAAAAACAATGGGTTTATAAAGAAAAAACAACAATAATAAGGACATATGTCCTTTGTCAAAACTGTGCAAAATGATAACATTATAAATGTGAAAAAAACAAATTATTTGAGAAGAGAGGGAAATGTCTATGAGATTTAAATCAAAACGATTTTGGTCAATGTTGATGTGCATCGTAATGGTTATTACCATGATACCGGTTTACCCAAAAACGGTACAGGCAGCAGTGACAGCTGACGTAACAGCAATTACAGATATTGCTAATTTAGAGAGCGGCGATTATATTATGGTGAACGATAATAATTTCGCTGTTGGTAATTATGATAATGGATATCTTTTATCGAAGGAGATATCTGAAGTGACAAATGATACGTTAGTCGGATTAGGGGAAGCATACATCTGGCATGTCACAAAAAATGGCTCCAATATTAAATTACAGGATGTAAATGAGATTACAATAAAATCAAAAAATCTTGATAATAAGGGGAAACCTGTAAACGGAGTTGAAGAAGATAAAACAGGCGTATTTGAATTCCAAGCTGAGACAACGGATAATGGTACAGGAATTAGAATTTCGTCAGAAGCAAATCAGGTAGTTTTAGCACAAAATACACAGGATACAACAAAGAGATTTCGTTGTTTTAAACAAGGAACAGTTAATGGAAATGCGGCGGGATATCCTAGCACTTTTAAGTTTTATAAAATAACAAATACAAACACACCTGCGCCAGCAGCAAGTGTGGAAAACGGTGTTGTAAAAGAAGGACAAGAAGTTTATCTTAGTCCGAAAGACAATGATGAAAATACAAGCATTCTATATAAACAAGTAGATGGCTATAATGCAGAACAGCCGGCAAAGGATACATTTACACAATATGTAAGCGGATCAGCAATTAAAGTAGAAAAAAATTGTACGATTTTTGCATATGCGAAAAAAGACGGTTTCGATGACAGTAAAATTGTAGCATTTAAATATTCTTTAAACCAGGAGCTTGAAGGCGGTACATATTTTATTTATCATAATGCATCTAAAAGTGTTATGAAATATTTGTTAGAAAAAGGAGCTGCCGGTGGAGTAGCAGGAGTATTAGGCTCTGATGGTAAAATTACATTCGGAAGTGATACCAATAATGGAAACGGTGCGGCTGTATATGATATCACAAAACAAGGCGACGGAAGTTATGTTATTTCATGCGGAGATAAATATTTAACAAGTGATTCTAGCAGTTTATGGTTAGCTGATACGGCAACAGATACAGAAAATGCAGGAAGCTACTGGGAAATTGAATATACACCTGACTTTGGCGGTGGATATACGATTAAAAATAAAACAGTTACATTTGGTGGAAAACCACTATATTTAGAATACTATAAGGGATTTAAGATTTATAGTATGAAGCAGTTAAGTGCAGATTTTGTATTAAAATTTGCAGATGCAAGTGGGATTCAACATGATAATGGTTATGTTGGTACAAGACCTGTACAGGTTGATAAACCAATTGCAAAAGGAAAGTATTTTATTTACAGCAAAAAAGCAGAAGGTGTTATGAAATATGAAGTAACGGGTGGTAAAGCCGGTGCAGTAAAAGCAGCGGTTGGAGAAGACAATGTACCTGTATTTGCTTCTGACACAAAAAATGGAGAAGGTTCAGGTTACTATTACATAGAAGAAGTAGCTGGTCAAAAAGATGTTTATACAATTAAGTGTGGTAATGATTATCTAAGCGCAGATAAGGATAAAAATTTATATTTAACAGATACACCGGTTGAAACAAGTTCAAATGGTAGCTACTGGGAAGTGAAGTATAGACAAGAATTTGACGCTTATACGATTAAGAGCACAACGGTTTCCAGTTTATATTTAGAATATTATCCATCAAATGGATTCTGTTTATATGGATTAAATGGTGATTTAACAGATATTTATACATTTAACTTTTTAAGTGCAGAGAATATTAAGGACGATGATAACGATGGTTATCTTGGTAAAAAACCAGAGACTCCGGTAGCACCAGTTGGTGGAAAATCTTATGTTATTTATAATGAAAGTGGTTCTGCCGTATTTGGACCACAGGCAAGAATTGATGAAGGAGATAAGCGTTCTTTAGATCAGGCAAAAGCAGCAAAACAAGAAGATGGTACACTTAAGGTTGCAAATGGTGGACTGATTTTTAATGTAACAGAAAAAAATGGTCTCTATCGTTTTGAAAACAATGGAAAATATTTAGCTTCAAATTCAGAAGAAGAATTGTTCCTTATTGCACCAGGAGAAGATAAGTACGATGAGGGAATGACAGAATGGAAGCTTGATGCTGGCCTTGGTGGATTTGTAATAAATAATAACAAGGCAAAATGGAATAGTGCGGTGATTTGCGTTGAATATTTTTCAGGTGGTTTTGCAGGTTATAGTTACAAAGCAACCTCTCCTGAGATTTTCCAGTTTAATTTTTATGAACAAGAAGATACATATGGAATAGGTTATGTAATTGCTCCAGAAGTTATATTCAATACAAAGGACGATGCAAATCTAGGTTTGGATTATCGCATGAAATTTACATTGGATGATTTAGGAGAAATTCAAACGGTAAAAGCAACAGTAACTTTTGAAGATGGAACAAATAAGAATTATGATGTAACAAGGGAAGATTATAATGGTGAATTTACAATTCCTAAGAAAGATTTAAATGGTCATACTTCTTTTACTGCAAAAGTAGATGTTACAAGTAAACAAACAGAAACGGTAACGGTACCTTATAGTGGAACGAAAAAAGTAATGATTCAGGATGAACCGGTCGTTGTAGCAGTTTCTCCATCAGCAAATGCAGAAACAGGAGAAAATAAACGACCAAATATTGAAATTACTTATGCAAACATTGGAGAAAATGCAAAAGCACAGCTTAATTTAAATGGGGAAGAAGTTGCATTGAAACAAAATGTAGCAGACAACAAATATGTGTATACACCAACTACAGATTTGTATGATGGAAAATGCACAGCAACCGTAACAATTACAAGAGCAGATAAGAAGAGTGTTGTAAAGACATGGAGCTTCTATATTGGTTCAGCAGGTGTTCACCCATACTTTGGACAAATTCATGCACATACAGCAGAGTATTCTGATGGTTCTGGTACATTAGCCCAGGCATATGAATATGCAATGAATAAAGCAAAGGATACGGATTACTTAATTGTAACCGACCACTCAAACTATTTTGATACAACAGCAACATCAGTCAAAGACAGTATTTATGATGATGCTTCAAGTTCACTTACAAAAAGTGAAAAAAATCCAAGTTTAAATAAGTGGCAGGAAGCGAAAGCAACAGCAAAACAATACGATGAAATGGACAAAGATTTTGTTGCTGGTTATGGTTATGAAATGACATGGTCAGGCGGACCTGGACATATTAATGTATTTAACTCAAAGGGAATTGTTTCAAGAAATAATGCAGAATTAAATGATAAGAAAAATAATGCAGGAATGTTTGCATTTTATGACCTTGTTGTAGATGCCAATAAAAAAGGTGCAACTGCGACAGGAAATGGAACAATTAGTGCTCAATTTAATCATCCTGGTCCTACATTTGGAACATTTGATGACTTTGCCGGATATACACCGGAACGTGATGAAATTATGAATCTGATTGAAGTAGGAAATGGTGATGGCGCAGTCGGAAGTACAGCATATTTCCCAAGCTATCAATATTATGATATGTGTCTTAGCATGGGCTGGCACGTTGCTCCTACAAATGGTCAGGATAACCATAAAGGTGGCTGGGGTGACATTAATACAATGAGAACGGTTGTACTTGCCGATTCCTTTACAGAAGACGGAATCTATGAGGCAATGAATGCAAGACACGTTTATTCCACAGAAGATCAAAATCTTTCTGTTATCTACCACTTAGGAGATACATTACAAGGTGGAATTATTGATGATTATAACAACGACAAAGTTTCTATTTCTGTTACTGTTTCCGACAAAGATGTAGAAAAAGTTGGAACTGTTTATGTAATTGGAGAAAATGGAAAAGAACTTTACAAATCCGATTATATTGATGGCAATACAGCAGATTTAAGCTTTGATCTTGATAATACTTCTGCTTATTACTATGTAAAAGTAGTGCAAGGTGACGGAGATATTGCTGTAACAGCACCAGTTTGGGTTTCAGAAGTAAACAAAGAAAAAGTAACTGCAGATGTTACCGTAGATGGAGAAGGTTACCCTGTAGAAAAACAAAACGCAACATTAAATATTACATTAGCAAATAAGGAAGAAGAAGCAATTTCTGTAAATAGTTATAAAGTAACTGTTGATGGAAATGAAGTTGCAAACAAAGAAGTAGCGCAAAAAGTAGAAGCTGGAGAAACATGGAAAGATACAATGACATGGAAACCGGAAAATTATGGGGAACATGAAGTTATTGTAACTTATATTGTAACTGTAGGCGGCGAACAGAAAACAATTACAAAGAAAAAAGGAATTTATGTGGCCGGTGAAGATTATAATAAGGTTGTTTCTGTTAAGACAGCAAAAGCCGGAAAAGAAAATGAAGAATTTACAATTGAGGGTTATGTAACTGCAAATGCATCTGGTTATGACAAAAATACAGCATTCTTTGATTGTATTTATGTACAGGATGGAACAGCAGGAATTAATGTATTCCCTGTATCTGGCAATTACCAAGTTGGTCAAAAAGTAAAATTGCATGGTGGAATTACATATTACAATGGAGAAATGGAACTGAATGTATCTCCTGATACTTATGGTGGCTATGTAGAAATTACAGATAAAACAATTTCTAAAGTAGAACCAAAAAATGTAAGCTGTGCAGAGGCTATGTCAGATGAAAATATCGGATTACTAATGAAAGTAACTGGTACAGTAACACGTGTTCATGAAGTATCTGGTACAATTGACAGAATTTATGTTACAGATAATAACGGAAAAACAGCCTGTGTTTATATTAATGGATATATTTGGAACTCTATTTCAAAAGATAGTAACTTTGGCAAAGCAGGAAAGGCAGTTAAGGTTGGAGATAAAATAACGGCTGTTGGACTTGGATCTGTAGACGTAGATGAATTAGGTGAAGTGGAATATTTACACAGATTACGTGTTCGTGATCGTGCGGAAATTGAATTTATTAATTCTTCTGGATCCGATAGTTTTCCAAACTTAGATGAAAAAGAAGAAGAAAAGAAACCGGAAGATTCTAAACCAACAGAACAACCAGAAGATACAAAATCAGAAATTCCTAAAAAATTAAAGGATGTAAAAACAACAATCTCAACAAAGGCAGTTACAAATGTAACAGAAAAAGACGGTTTTTACTATAACAAAGATGGTAAAAAAGTAACCAATGCAATTGTAACAACAAAAGAGGGAACACGTTACATTTTAGACAAATCGGGAGAAAAGATTGTTGCTTCCATGATAACAGCAAAAAATGGAACAAAGTATATTACAGATAATGCCGGTGCAGTTGTTACAGGAACGATTGTAGTTGCAAATAGTAAGAGATACTATACAACAAAATCAACAGGAAAAGTTGTTACAGATCAAATTATTACTGTGAAGAATAACAAATACGTAGCAACAAAATCCGGAGCATTTGTGCAAGGCAAGATTGTAACAAAGGATAAAGCAAAATACTATTGTACAAAGGGGACCGGTAAAGTTGTAGTAAACAAAGTATTTAAATTTAACAAGAAAACATATGTTGCTACAAAGAGTGGAAAACTTGCTTGCAGTAAGTGGATTACGATGGGTGAGAAACAATATTATTGTGACAAGAATGGAGTTGTTACAAAAACAAGAGATAAGGCAAAATCGAAAACAAAATAAGATTTTAGAAAAAAGGATATCGGAATATGAAAAAAAATAGGTTTCTTTCTTGGTTGAAAGAAAACTGGCTTACAGTTGCTGTGCTATGTATTTGCACAGCACTGTTTGCTGTTATGTACAGTTACGCAAATAGTCAGTTTGAAGAAACAGTAGCATTGTCAAAACAAAATTCATATCGTGTGTATGAAAAAGCAACCGTATTAAAAATTCTTTCGGACGATTCTGAACAAAGAGAAGAATTTGAAAATAAGTATGTAGGAAGTCAGTCACTTCAAGTTAAGATTACTTCAGGAGAATATAAAAATCAAACGATGACAGCAAATAATTATATTGGTGCTCTTTATGGAAGTCGTTTAAAAGTTGGTGATTCGATTATTGTAATTATTGATATCGAACAAAAGGAAGTAAATAATGTTATTGTGTATGAATATAATCGTTCGATACCAATTTTAATTTTAATTTTCTTATTTTTCCTTATTACGATTTGGGTTGGAGGAAAAAAAGGAGCACAATCTTTGATAGGTCTTGTCATTACTATTTTGAGTTTAGTGTTTATTTTAATTCCATTATTAATGATTGGTTTTCCGACATTGCTAACGGTATTTTTAGTATGTGCCTATGTTGCATTATTTAGTTTTACATTACTTGGCGGAGTTACAAAAAAAACAGTATGTGCCATGTTTGGAACGATATTTGGAATTGGTCTTTCCATTGTATTTGGTCTGTTGGCACAAGAAATATTTCGTGTTGATGGTATGAGAATGGGCGATTATGTAGATGCTTTATTACAATTAAAAAAAGCAGGCATGAAAATTCAGTTAAGTGGACTTTTAATTGCTGGAATGATGATTTCTGCACTTGGGGCTGTGATGGATGTGGCAATGAGTATTTCATCTGCATTAAAGGAATTAACAACTGTAAATCCAAATCTTACAAGAAAAGATATTTGGAAATCTGGTATGAATATTGGTCGCGATATGATTGGGACGATGACAAATACACTGATTCTTGCATTTGTTGGAAGCAGTTTTCTTATGGTAATTTATCTTTGGTCACTGGAACTGCCATTTTATGAATTAATTAATTCTTCTTTGATTGCAACGGAAATCATTCATGGCTTAGCAAGCAGTATGGGAATTATACTTTCAGTGCCATTCACTGTTTTAGTTGGAACATGTATTTTTTATCAAAAGAAATAAAGAATCTATAAAATAAAAAAGTCTTTGCCGTAACATCTTTATTTATAAAAACGTATATTAATATCAAAAACGGTGAAAAAATATGATTATTTATGTTGTAAAAAGTGGAGATACGATAACGTCGATTGGGGAAAGATATGGTGTGCCGGTAGAAGAACTGATTGCTTATAATCAATTCGAAAATCCAGAACAGCTTGTTGTTGGACAGACTATTCTGATACCACAGGAGGGCGGGGAACCAAGACGCGAAATAGCGGTAAATGGATATATGTATCCATATATTAATCCGGAAATATTACGGCAAACCCTTCCATACCTTACATTTGGAACTCTGTTTACGTATGGTTTTACCCCAGATGGAACTCTAATTCCTATACCAGATGAGATACCAATTGGAATTATGAAAAGTGGGCAGGTAGAACCATTTCTTTTGCTTTCTACATTGACTACAGAGGGCGTATTTAGTAATAGTCTCGCCCATAGTATGTTGAATGATGAAGAAGCTCAAGATAAACTAATAGAAAATCTTTTAGAAACTATGACAAGCAAGGGGTACTATGGTTTAGATATTGATTTTGAATATGTTTTGCCGGAAGATAAAGAGGCTTATAGTCGTTTTGTGGAAAAAGTTACAGAACGATTAAATCAAGAAGGATTTAAAGTTATGGTTGCACTGGCACCAAAAACATCTGCTGACCAGCCAGGTCTTTTATATGAAAGTCATAATTATGAAAGACTTGGAGCGGCAGCAGACTGGGTGTTGCTAATGACGTATGAGTGGGGTTATACGTATGGACCTCCAATGGCAGTTGCACCAATTAATAAAGTGCGTGAAGTCCTTGACTATGCAGTAACGGAGATTCCACCAGAAAAAATATTTATGGGAATTCCAAACTATGGATATGACTGGACCTTGCCATATATCAGGGGCGAATCAAGAGCAAGATCAATTGGTAATGTAGAGGCAGTGGAGATTGCTGCGAAACATGGTGCTGTGATAGAGTATGATGAAATGGCACAGACTCCTTATTTTTATTATTCAGACGAACTTGGAACAGAACATGTTGTATGGTTTGAAGATGCCAGAAGTATTCAGGCAAAGATGGATTTAATAGAGGAATATGGATTTTATGGAGCCGGATATTGGAATATTATGAAGTTCTTTCCACAGAATTGGCTTGTAGTGGAAAATAACTTTACAGTTAAAAAGATATAATGATATAATACAGGCAAATGAGTTATATTTTTAATATAAGGAGTTATTATATGGATGTCAATTTAGAATACTATAAGATATTTTATTATGTCGGTAAATTAGGAGGAATTTCGTTAGCTGCGGAAGAATTGTCTATATCGCAACCTGCGGTAAGTCAGTCGATAAAACAATTGGAAAAGGCTCTTGGGAGTACGTTATTTATTCGTACTCCCAAAGGAGTAAAATTAACGACAGAAGGAGAAACCTTATATTTATATATAAAAAGAGGATATGAGTATATAAAAATGGGAGAAAGTAAATTCCGGGATATTCAGAATTTGGAAAATGGAGAAATTAGGATTGGTGCAAGTGATATGACATTACAATACTATCTTTTACCATTTTTAGAAAAATTCCATGAGCAATATCCGAAAATAAAAGTTCATGTGACAAATGCACCAACACCAAGCACAATGAAATATTTACAGGAAGGAAAAATTGATTTTGGTGTGGTAAGTTCTCCGATTAAAGAAAGACAGGGATTGAATATAAAAAAGGTTCGAGAGATAGAAGATATTTTCGTAGGTGGAGAAAAGTTTAAACAATGGAAAGGAAAAAAGCTTTCTTATAAAGAGTTGGAACAATTGCCGGTTATATGTCTGGAAAAAGATACGAGTACTAGGGCTTATGTTGATGCTTTTTTAGAAAAAAATAATGTGAAGTTAAATCCGGAGTTTGAGTTAGCGACAAGCGATATGCTTGTCCAATTTGCTCTTCGAAGTCTTGGAATTGCAAGTGTAATGAGAGATTTTGCAAAAAAATATATTGAAAATGATGAATTATTTGAATTACAGTTTAACGAAGCAATTCCAAGAAGGCATTTTTGTATTATTACAGATGAAAAAGTGCCGATATCAACAGCTTCTGCAAAACTATTGGAGCAATTAGTGTAAAATGACACTATTTATATAATCTAAAGTTATAACTATTATAATAAATATTGATTTTACTTATGTATAAAGATACAGTATAATTTAGAAGTAAAAGCCAAATATATGAATAGATCCAAATGACAAGGAGGACATAATATGGTAAAAGCAGTCGTAGGAGCAAACTGGGGTGACGAGGGTAAAGGAAAAATTACAGATATGCTTGGAGCAGAATCTGACATTATAGTTCGTTTTCAGGGCGGTGCAAATGCAGGTCATACAATTATAAATGATTATGGTAAATTTGCATTACACACATTACCATCCGGTGTATTTTATGATCATACAACAAGTATTATTGGAAATGGTGTAGCGTTAAATATTCCGGTACTTTTTAAAGAAATTCAAAGCATTGTGGAACGTGATGTGCCAATGCCTAAAATATTAGTGTCAGATCGTGCACAGATTGTTATGTCTTATCATATACTGTTTGACCAATATGAAGAAGAGAGATTGGGTGGCAAATCTTTTGGTTCAACAAAATCAGGAATTGCACCATTCTATTCAGATAAATACGCAAAAATCGGATTTCAGGTAAGTGAATTATTTGATGACGAGCTTTTGAAAGAGAAATCAAAAAGAGTTTGTGAAACAAAAAATGTATTGCTAGAGCATCTGTATCATAAACCATTATTGGATCCGGAAGAAATTTATAAAGAATTAAAAGGCTACAAAGAGATGATAGAGCCTTATGTATGTGATGTATCCGCTTACTTGTATCAGGCGTTGAAGGATGGAAAAGAAATATTATTAGAAGGTCAGTTAGGTTCTTTGAAAGACCCAGATCATGGTATTTATCCAATGGTAACTTCTTCTTCCACTTTAGCTGCCTATGGTGCGATTGGATGTGGTATTCCACCATATGAGATTAAAAAAGTGATTACAGTATGTAAAGCATATTCAAGTGCAGTTGGTGCAGGAGAGTTTGTAAGTGAAATTTTTGGCGATGAAGCTGACGAATTAAGAAGACGCGGTGGTGACGGCGGAGAATTTGGTGCAACAACAGGACGCCCTAGAAGAATGGGATGGTTTGATGCAGTTGCCTCCAGATATGGATGTCGTATCCAAGGTGCAACTGAAGTTGCACTCACAGTTTTAGATGTACTTGGATATTTAGATGAAATACCGGTTTGTGTTGGATATGAGATTGATGGAGAAATAACAAGAGACTTCCCTACAACAGTAAAACTTGCGAAAGCAAAACCTGTTTATGAAGTACTTCCAGGCTGGAAATGTGAAATTCGTGGTATTAAAAACTATGATGAATTACCGGAAAATTGTCGTAATTACATCGAGTTTATCGAAAAAGAATTAGAAGTGCCTATTACAATGGTATCCAACGGTCCGGGAAGAACAGAAATTATCAAACGTAATAAGTAACTAAAATGATAAAAATATATTAAAAATAAAAAACTCTTCTCTAAAAAACAAGAAAAAACTTGTTGATTTAGAGGAGAGTTTTTTTAAAATATATGATATACTATTAAGTAGAATAAAGAAAAGGTATTATTAAAAAAAATTTATGGTTAAAAATCATAAAATTACCATAAATTTGTGTTACTATAAAAGAAAAATAAGCACAAAAAGGAGAATGAGTATGGATATTTTTAATAAAATGGGAGAAGAATTAACGAATGCCGGTATCGGAATTGCAAAAGTAACGAAAGAAATGACAGAAAATGCAAAACTTCATGCTTCTATTACTGCAGAGGAAGCAAAAATCAGGGAACAATACAGAATTATAGGTGAAAAGTATTATAAACAATGTAAAAATACAGAACAAGAAGAATTACTTTCTGAAGAGTA
This sequence comes from Velocimicrobium porci, assembly GCF_009696045.1. Taxonomy (GTDB): domain Bacteria; phylum Bacillota; class Clostridia; order Lachnospirales; family Lachnospiraceae; genus Velocimicrobium; species Velocimicrobium porci. The sequence continues at coordinate 127,843 of NZ_VUMT01000007.1, forward strand.
TAGAGAGGCATTTGACAAAATAGCAATTTCTAAATGGAAAATTAATGAAGCAAAAGAAACACTGGCAGATCGGAAGGGAAGTATAATCTGTCCGGAATGTGGGGCAAGAGTAGCAAAAGAGGCAGTATTTTGTAGTAAATGCGGAGCTAAAATATAAGACTGGGAAGGAATAAAAACATGCAATTAGCTGTATTAAGTGATATTCATAGTAATTTTATTGCATTGAAAGCTTGTATAAAATTTATCGAGAGCAGACCAATTGATGGAATTATATTACTTGGAGATTATGTGAGCGACTGCCCAAAACCACAGAATACATTAAAAGAAATAAAGCAATTAATTCAACGGTATCCGTCATGGGTAATAAAAGGAAATAGAGAAGAATATTTCCTTAATTATCGGGACGGGAAAGAAGAAAATTGGGAATATACATCATATAAAGGAAGCCTATTATATACTTATGAGCGTTTAACAAAAGAAGATTTGATGTGGTTTGAGAAGCTCCCGTCGACTTTAACAGTAGAAATAGAAGGGGCAAAACCAATTACAATTATGCATGGTTCACCTGTCTGTGCGAAAGAACTTATGGACAAAAATCAGGAAAATACAGATGTCCACATGGAAACCTGCAAAACAGATTATTTATTAGCCGGACATACCCATCGCCAGTTTGTGTACTATCATAAAAATAAAATGTTGTTGAACCCAGGTTCCATTGGAGTTGCAATTGGAGAAAGGGCAACTGCACATATGGCTTTACTACGTTGGGAAGACAATCAGTGGAAATATAATTTAATTGGCGTTCCATACAGCTATAATAAATTAAAACAGGAATTTGAAAAAAGTTCTTTAATGGAAAGGGCAAATGTATGGCCAAAATGTATCTTGAAGTCCATTGACAGTGGAGTAAATGTAGGACCAATTTGTGCAAAAAAGGCATATGATCTGGCGATTGAAGATTGTCAAAAAATCAAAGACCGTATTGTTCCAGAATATTATTGGGAACAGGCGGCAAAAGAACTTGGCGTAATATAGAATAGAAGGAGAAGTAAATGAACAGGAACCTTAAAAAATACGGAAAAAAGTTGGCATATGGATTTTTAGTTTTGAGTTTGGTAGGTGGAGAACTTACAACAGCTAATTATAAAATAGTACAGGCAGAAGAAAATTCGATAGGAAATGTACAAGAAACAATAGATACCGGTGTAGAACAGACAGAGTTAGAGGAAAAATCCGTAACGGATATCAGAGAATATGACAATAATGAATTACTAGTTGTTTATAAAGATGAGATAAAAGAGAATAAAGAATTACCAGAAGGGGCAATAGAAGAAACGATAACAGAAGATTCTTCTTTAGTAGAAACAGAAAATAAAAGCGATTTAAAAGAAGCAATCGAAACACTAAGTCAAGATTCTGATGTTGCTTATGTACAGCCAAACTATACCTATCATGCGTTAACTTCAGTGACGAATGATACTTATTCTAATTATCAGTGGGCATATAATGATGCAAATTATAATATAGGAATTACAACGGCATGGAATATGGGAGCTGGTGCAAACAAAAATGTAATTGTTGCAGTGACAGATACCGGAATTGATTATAATCATGTAGACTTAAAAGATAAAATATGGACAAACTCAAATGAGATAGCAGGAAATGGAAAGGATGATGATGGCAACGGATTTGTAGATGATATATATGGCTGGAATTTTGCTTCCGGAAATAATAGAATTTGTGAATATAAACTTTTAAAAGGTGAATACGTAGACAATCATGGAACTCATGTTGCAGGAATTATTAATGCAACGGCAGAAAATCAAATGGGAATTGCAGGTGTCGCATCCAAATCTAACGTTCAATTAATGTCCGTTAAAATATTTGGAGATGATGGAACAACAACAACGGCAGGTTTAATTAAAGGAATTCGTTACGCAGAAGAAAATGGAGCTGAAATATGTAATATGAGCTTAGGCGGAGATGCAACAAATACATATATGGATAAGCTATTATATAATACAATGAGCAGCTCTAATATGCTATTCATTTGTGCAGCGGGGAATGGAACCGAAGCAACAAAAGGAGTCGGATTTGATATAACGAATCACCGACAGGCACCGGCAAGCTTTAATCTTGAGAATATGATTTGTGTCGGAAACATGAATAAAAATGGAATAATGGATGAAAGCTCCTGCTATAGTAGTACACAGGTAGATATAGCTGCACCGGGAACTGAGATTTTAAGTACAGGAGTTGATGCGAGAAAAAGCAAAAGAGGAGTATACGTATCAATGACAGGAACCTCCATGGCAACTCCAATGGTAACCGGCGTTGCAGCAATGCTTCAGTCATATTACGGGATATTAAAGCCGTCACAGATAAAAGAAGCAATTCTTGGTGGAGCAAAAATAAATGAAAAATTAAATAATAAAGTTGCAGAAAATAGAATGTTAAGTGCAGATGGGGCAATGAAATATTGGCAAGAGCATGCTTTTATTAATACATCTGTAAATAATATAAGAAAGTCAAATTATAAAGAAGTGTCAGTGAAGGTTACCAATTATAATGGAATAGTAGATAAAGTATATTATGCGTTCGGAACACAAGAGGAAAGCTATTTTGAAAATGGTACAATGGGAACGGAAATAAAACTTGTAAATGGAAGAGGCAGTTTTACTGCTGAAAAAAGTGGAACTTATACATTATACGTAGTAGATCGTAATGGATTTAAATCCATGGCACAAGTGAACGTAACAATCCCTACCGTTAAGACAGTTCGATTGTCTGCTACGACAAAGACATTAAAGAAGGGAAAGACATACATATTACGTGCTACGGTAAATCCTTCTGATGTGTATGTAACAAAATCTTATAAAACAAGTAATAAATCAGTTGCCACAGTTTCCTCTAGTGGAAAGATTACAGCTAAGAAGAAAGGAAAGGCTAAAATTACAGTGAACATTTCAGATGGAACGCGCACGAAAAGCGTTTCTTGCGTTGTGAGTGTGACATAAAGAGTGACGTGTAGTAATAAAAATATTAGGATATTCAACTGCACTGGTTGGAGAACAGTGAGAAAAGTGATGGAGTGGCTGGAATTTGCCCCAGCCACTCCATCACTTCTTTCACGTCACTATCTCATACACATTTATTTCATCACATCCAACAACACCTTAAGCAATTCATCATTTTTCTCCGGCATCATAAAACAAAAACGAATAAAATGATTATCTAAGAACGGAAAGGTTGAACAATCCCGAATCATAAGTCCCTTTTGAATTGCTGCGTCGAATAAATCACTTGAAGTAATTCCCTCTTTTAATAATTTGACTAGTACAAAATTTGCCGAAGGAGGGTAAACTTTAATATTTGGACAAGAAGCTAAAATATTACAGATTCTAGTACGTTCTGAATGGATTAAATTGGTTGTCTGTTGTTTATATTCGTCATCTCCAAACATAATTTCACCTGCAATTGCAGCAAGGCTATTAATTGTCCATGGATTTTTCTTCTGATTAATTTCTTTAATCAAATCTTCATTTCCACAAACTGCATATCCAAGCCTTAATCCCGGTGCTGCGAAAAATTTGGAGATACCCCTTAATATAATAATATTATTATAATAGTCGGCTAAAGGGATTGAAGTGATTTCTTCCATATGTTCTGCGAATTCTACATAAGTTTCATCTACCATAACAAAAATATCGTTTTGTTTACAGACATCTAAGATTTTTCTCATATCAGAACGAGTGATAATGGAAGAAGTAGGGTTATTTGGATTACATAATACGAGCAAATCAATATCGGTGTGAAGCGATTCACAGAGTTCTTCTAGGTTTAGTGAAAAATCAGATTGTTCTTTTAAACTAAAGTAATGGGAACGACCTCCGCCAAGTGAAATTTCACGCTCATATTCGGAATAGGTTGGTCCTACAATCAGTGCCTTTTTTGGATGACGGATTTGTATAAAAAGAGAGATTAATTCGGTTGATCCATTTCCTACTAATATGTGGCTTGGAGAAGCTTTAATATATTGACTGATTGCGTTTCGAAGTGATGTGTATTCACGGTCAGGATAAGAGGTAATTGCATCAATATGACTGGAAAGGGTTTCTCTTAACCGAAATGATACTCCAAGAGGATTTACATTTGCGGAAAAGCTTGTAATATTCTCTTTTTTTATACCGTATATTTGTTCTATTTTCTCTAAATCACTGCCGTGAAATTGTTCTAAAGGTTTTGCCATAATTCCGAATCCTTTCTTTCTAAAGTATTGAATATTCAAGTAAGTTAGTGTTATAATTGTTTCATCTGTATTTGTTATTATAATCATTTTATGGAAAATTGCAAATAATACTATTTAAGGTGACATAGCATGAGAGAGAAAATCAGTAAATTGGCAAATGAAGAATTTGAATATGAATTACCAGAGATAATAATCTCAACGGATTGTCTTTCGATTCGGGTGGAAAAAGAGAAACAGGGTGTTGGGACATTTCAAATTTCTAATCGGGATAACCGTATTATGAAATGTTTTTTAGTGTGCAATTGTCCGTATGTTAGTTTGTCGACAGAGGCATTTGTGGATTGTAGTGCGGAAGTGACGGTTTGTGTGTCAGTAAAAGATCAAGAGGCTGGGCACAAAATAGAGGATAAGATTGTTGTATTAAGTGATTGTGGGGAACGGACGATTTCAATAGAGATTGAGGTTGTAGATAATTACTATAATACTTCAATGGGAGAAATTAAGGATTTGTTTCATTTTGCTAATCTTGCAAAAACCAATCAGGAAGAGGCAGTTTTGTTATTTAAATCCCCGGAATTTGAGCGCGTATTTTTACATAGTAAAAATGAATGGTTGCTGTATCGGAGTCTGGTAAAGGGAAATTCTTCGAAACAGGCAATGGAGGAGTTTTTAGTTGCAATCCATAAGAAGTTAAAGCTTTTATTTTCAGTTCCTAAGACAGATGTTTTTTATGAGATAGAAGAAAATAAATCCTTTCTTGATAAATTGTTGATAAAAAAAGATAACTGGGGTTATTCGGAGTTGAAAATTTCTTCTGATGCTGCTTTTTTAATTCCTGAGCATAAACGTGTATGGTCAAATGATTTTACGGCAAATAAATATGAATTGGAATATGTAATTGAACCTAAATTTATGCGCAAGGGGAAGAATTATGCGAAACTTATAATTGAATCGGCACATCAAAGATTTGAAGTTACTGTTACAGCATGGAAGAAGAATTATTCACAGAAAACAGAACATTTAGTGGAAAAAAATAAGGATTACTTGTTCAAAAAAGAATGGATTTTAAAGTTTTTTCAGAATTATATTAATTTTCATATCAACCATATTGCAAATGATATTTATATCTTAGAGATAGAAGAGTTATTGAAAAAAGGAAGTCATTTGATTGATTCAGATACCCTTCTTTGTATTCGCTATCATGTAGCTATTGTAAAAAATGATGTAAATCAGCTAAAAACGGTATCGGAGGAATTAAAAAGTAAAGAAGAAATCTGGCAGGCAGAACAACCGGAAAAATATTGTACTATTTTATATCTGCGTGCATTGCAGACAAAAAAAGAAGATGATATTTCACTGGCTTTGGAAAAAATAAAGGTTTGTTATAATCAAGAAGAAAAATTCCTATATTTGTGGTACCTTTTATACTTAGACCGTTCTTATGAAGAAAAGAGAGTAAGGGAACCGGTTTTAGTAAAACAATTAGAGATGGGAGTTCATAGTCCTATTCTCTATTATGAACTGATTACTTATTACAACCAATATCCAACGGCATTAAAGGAATTGACCGGAAAAATAGCTGCTGCATTTCACTGGGGTGTTAAGTATCAGTACATTCAGTGGGACTTTATGCTTCAATATGTGTCATTAGCACGTAAATGCAAGGGGTTTCATTCATTAATTTATAGAGATTTGATTACACTTTATGAAAAATATCAGGCAGATGAAATTTTATCTGCGATTTGCAGTATTTTAATCCGAAACGAAAAAGTAGGGAACGAATATTTTAAATGGTATCAGCTTGGTGTTAAAAGACAGCTCAGAATTACTAATTTGTATGAATATTATTTATATTCCTGTAATGAAAAGGAGATTACAGAGCTTCCGAATTCCCTTCTTTTATATTTTAATTATGACAGTAATTTATCAAATCGGAAGAAAGCATTTTTGTATGCGTATCTGATTCGGAATAAAGCGAAACATAGAGAGATTTACGAGCAATATCAGAAGAAAATTTTTCAGTTTACGAAGGCTCAGCTTGAAAAGAAAAATCAGGATGAGAATATGGGTGTATTATATGAAGCGTTGATGGAAAATGGTGCTTGTTCGACTGAACTGGCACAGCGTGTGGCTGAAGTTATGTTTCAATATGAAATTATTTGCGAAAATTTAAATATGTGTGGTGTAATTGTAAGCCATAAAGAGCTGGAGGATGAAACCTATACGCCATTGATTGATGGAAGAGCAGTTATTTCTATTTTTACAGAACAGTCATGTATTATATTTGTAGACAGTAATGGAAATAGATATGGAAAAACGGTATCATATGCAATACATAAATTAAACCAATTAGAACGCTATGAAAAGATATGTTATCAATGTGGAGCCAGAAATCCGATGCTGTTACTTAATTTGTTTGAGAAAATTGAGCAGTATCAGAAGTTAGAAAAGGATACAGAACAAATCTGTCGGGAAGTTGCTCAAATTTCTTCTCTTACTCCATTGTATCGGAGAAATGTAGCAATGGGACTTTTGGAACGCTATTATGAAACAATGAATTACAATGCTTTGGAAGAAGTGTTGGATTGGATTGATTTTTCAATCTTAAATCGGGAAGATAGGGCAAAGGTAATTGAGATTTGTATTATATACGATAGAGAAAATAAAGCAATTGCAGGCCTAAAAGAATATGGGCTGAATGGCGTCCGGTTAAACCGGTTGATTCGTCTTGTTACGAAATGGATTCGTGAGAGAACGGCTGAGAGGGATGAGTTCATTTTAGCAATTGCTCGATATACATTTTCAATTGGAAAATATAATGAAGAAATTTTGTCTTATCTAGTGAAATATGGAAAAGGTGCGTCGAAAGATTTATTTTTGCTATGGGAAAGGGCGAGAGCATTTGAAGTTGATACAGAAGCATTAGAAGAAAGGCTATTGTATCAGGTACTATTTACCGAGCATTGCAGTCAAAAATATTTTAAAGTATTTTCCTCTTATTATAAGAGGGGAAAAGATTCACTTTTAATTCAAGCTTTTATATGTTTCCACGCTTACCGTTACCTTGTTCATGATCGGGTTCTTAATGAGAAACTATTTGAATTATTAGAAAAAGAGTGTCAAAGTGGCGAAAATGAGTGTATCTGTCTGGCATTGTTAAAATATTACAGTACATTAGAAAACTTGTCCGAACAGGAAAGTAAATTTGTTGACTATACAATGTACCGTATGATTGAAAAGGGGATTGTACTTCCATTCTTTTGTGAATTTAAGGGGAAAATCATGGTACCTTATGAAATTCAGGATAAGTATTATGTGGAATATAAGTGTAATCCAAATAAAAAGGTAGTGATTAATTATCGGTTAGATGGAAGCACTTTGGGTGAATTTGCCACAGAGGTAATGAAGCCGGTTTATAATGGGATTTTTGTAAAGGATTTTGTATTGTTTTACAATGAAGTATTGCAATATTATATTGTAGAAGAAGAAAATGATTCTCTAAAGAGTCCATGCCGACAGATTACAGAAAGCGTGAGTGCTACTATGGATAATATGACGGAAGAGAAGGAACTGACATCATATAATATAATTAATGATATGCTCATGGCAAGAGAAATGCAGGATGAGAAAACTATGCTTGAGCTGATGAAAACTTATATCAAACGGGAATATGTTGGCGAAAATGTATTTAAGCCACTTTAGAAATATAAGCGATAAGGGCAATTGAAAGAAAGGTCAGTATTACAGTGTAATTGTAATATGTATGGATATAGGTATGAAACAGGATAGAAGTCTTTATGTAGGATTTGATTTGGGAAGAACATATTCTCAGATTAGCTGTTACGATGTAAAGTCAGATAAAATTGTGACAATCTGTCAAAATAAAGAAATGGTAGATGGGTTAATTCCTACGTTGTTGGGTGTGACAAAAGAACAAAGAGAGTGGGTATTTGGAACAGAAGCGAAACAGCTAAATGAGGACGATGGAATTTTGATTGATCAAATCTTAGAACGCATTATAAGAAAAGAAAAGTTTCATGTATTTGGTGTACTGTTTACAGGAGAGGATATATTAGAAAAATACTTTCGAAAGACACTTCTTTTGTTGAAAAGATATTATCCGTCTGAATCAATAAAGAAAATAGTTGTGACAATAAAAGAAAAAAAGACGGTTTTAGTTGAAGCGATTTTTCATGCTTTAGAACAGCTTGGAATTGAAAAAGACCGGGTTGCAGTAGAAGGTTACGAAGAAAGTTATATCAGTTATGCCCTTGGACAGGAAAGGGAACTTTGGATTAACGATATTGGTCTGTTTGAATTAGACGAGGAAGGGCTTTCTTATCGTCAGCTGATTTTGAATCGGCGTACGAATCCGATGATTGTAGAGGTTTGGAAAAAAGAATTTTACGATACATTAAATTTACCTATGATAAAAGAACAAGAGAAAACAAAAACAACTGAAAAAAATGAATTTTTATTTTTAAATACAGCAAAAAATGTATTGTACAAACAAGGTGTTTCGACAATTTATGTGACAGGAATCGGTTTTTTAGGTGAGTGGGCAGATAAGGCATTAAAGGAGTTATGTGTCGGAAGGAGAGTTTTTAAAGGACCAAATCTTTATACAAAGGGAGCATGCTTGCAGGCAATGAAACTGGGTGGCATAAAACAATATGAGGAGTATGCTTTTATTGGCAAAGGTGCTATTAAGGCGAATGTTATGCTTCCTGTTTATCATGATGCAAAAGAAGAGATGTTGATTTTAGCCAAGGTTGGAACTTTATGGAATGAGGTGAATAACGAAGCCGATATTATTTTAGATAATGAAGATGAAATTCAAATTATTGTGAATGATCCAATGAAAAAAGAAACAAAAACTCACATTTTGGAAATGGATGGTTTGCCGGTCAGAGCGAATAAGATGACCAGAATAAAAATAAAGATTTCCTTTTTAGATGAAAAGACAGCGGTTATTACATTAAAAGATGACGGGTTTGGAATATTTTCTGAAACAAGCAACCGTGTTTGGGAGAAAACAATTATTGTGTAAAGGAGGAGCAAGATGGGAAAGTTGATTCTTTGTCATGATTCTTATGCAAAAGAACCATTTCTTTTTAAGCAGACAAATACAAAGGTTTATACGATTGAAGAAATGTGCTATTATATATATAATAATATTTACACAATAACAGAAGAACTATTTGATTCTACTTTATATCAGTGGCTGGAAGAACAGCTGGATATGAACCATTTGAGAGAAAAGCTTTTAAAAGTTCAGAGAGAAGAGCATAGCTTAAAAGATTTAATTGTAATAATGTTATGTAGCTGTGACTATTTTAATGAACAAGAGATTCGTTCCTTAGTTGAAACAATGGATGGGCTAGAGAAACTTTCTATGCAAGAAAGAAAAAAATTAAAGGCAGATAATCTGTTATTTGTTCAAAATTATGGTCGGGCTTTAGAAGAATATGAAAGTATGTTGAAAACGGAAAATGCAAGATGTCTTACAACGGAGGAATATGGAGATATTCTTCATAATATTGCTGTGATTCATACAAGATTTCATTCTTACTTAGAGGCAGCAGTTTTGTTTAAAGAAGCCTATAGCAGAAATCAAAAAAAAGAATCTCTTGAGCAATATTTGTATGCGTTAAAGTTGGCTGGGAATGAGAAACTGCTAGAGGAAGAAATCACTCATTTTGATGTCGATGAAACATGGCTTTTAGAAATGGAAAAAAACATAAAAGAGTTAAAAGTAAAAGTGGAAGATACAAAGGAATATCAAACCGTTCATAAGCTTCCGGAATTGAAATTGGAAGGACTAGTAAATGAGTATTATGGAAAAATCGATCAATTATTAAATGAGTGGAAAAAGGAATATAGAGTAAAGTTGGGCAGGTAAGAGAATGAGATTATTAAAACTTTTTTCCAGAAGAAAGAAGAAAAAGGAATTAGATGAGGCAAGTGTACTGCCTGTGAAAGATACGATGGAAGAAGATGGCAATCTACTTCAAACAACATCTGGTGAAAAAAAAGAATCAGAAATGGATATGGAATCAGAGTCAGCATATCTTGATTCAAAGAAGGACAGAGAAGATTATATTCGGAATCAGTGTGAGCGTATGGTTGAAGCTGCAAAACAAATTGATGATGCGAAAGTAGAGTATGAGGCTGTAACCTCTTATTTAAATGATATGCAGAAAATTGATTTGATTGAACCGGAAAAGCGGAAAATTGTTGATGATGCAGCAAGAAATATTGTGATGTATACAAGGGAACGGGAAAAATACAAAAATAGTGATGTGAGGCTGACACCATCACAAAGACAGATGATGGAGAGGTATGAACATGATATTTTATCAGAGCTAAAAAATATGCAGAATAATGAAAGTTATCAGCAGGTGATAAAAAGTGACCTCCGTTATCTGGAGGGAGAAAAGGCGATGCTTCGATATGAGAAAAATGAAATAATCGCGAAGCAAAAGTATTTAAAAGGTTTGTCAGTTACCTTATCTGTGCTGGTTGTAATTTTATTTATTGTTTTGGCAGCGGTTGCTAAAGTATTTGAAGTGGATATGAGATTGCCGTTTTTAATGACTGCTGTTATGGCGGTTGGAAGTGCAGTTTATATATTATTTGAATCAAACCGCAATCGAGTCAATATAAAATTGAATGAGCAGAAGATGAAAAAAGCAATTACGCTTCTTAATAAAGTAAAGATTAAATATGTAAATAATACAAGCTGTCTAGAGTATGGATATACAAAGTTTGGAATAAAAAATTCTGCTGAATTGGAGAGTGTCTGGAAGGAGTATGTTACCTTAAAAGAGGTTGAACGCAGATTTCGAACCAATACAGATAAATTGAATGAAAATAATGAATTGTTAATTGCCGAACTTAAAAAAGAACATATTGCAGATGCGGATATATGGATTTACCAGCCGGCGGCGTTGATTGACCGCAAGGAAATGGTGGAAATCAGACACCGTCTAAATGTCAGAAGACAAAAATTGAGAGAGCGGATCGAATATAATGCAAAAATAAAGAATCAATCGATGGAGTCTTTAAATCAGATGGTTAAGAAAAAACCTGAATTAAAAGAAGAAATTTTGCAGATATTTCATTTATATCAATTGGAGCTTGACGGAAATACTTGACAATCTGTGAATTTTTCAATAGTCTATAATGAGGAAGTTAACGAAAAAAGGAGAATTATATATGAGCAAAGAACTTGAGAAGACATATAATCCGGGTGAGATTGAAGAAAGATTATATCAGAAGTGGATAAATAAGAAATATTTTCATGCAGAAGTAAATAAAAAAAAGAAACCATTTACAATTGTAATTCCACCTCCAAACATTACTGGTAAGCTTCATATGGGACATGCCTTAGATGAAACCATGCAGGATATTTTGATTCGTTTCAAGCGTATGCAGGGATACGAAGCATTATGGCTTCCAGGCACAGACCATGCCAGTATTTCCACAGAGGTAAAAGTTATTAATCAGCTTAAATCCGAGGGAATTGATAAGGAAGAATTAGGAAGAGAAGGATTCCTTAAAAGAACCTGGGAGTGGAAAGAAGAGTATGGTGGAACGATTGTAGAACAGTTAAAGAAATTAGGTTCTTCCTGTGATTGGGACAGGGAACGTTTTACATTAGACGAAGGTTGCTCTAAAGCGGTAGAGGAAGTATTTATTAAGCTTTATGAAAAAGGACTCATTTATAAAGGCTCCAGAATTATTAACTGGTGTCCTGTATGTAAAACGTCTATTTCAGATGCTGAAGTAGAACATGAAGAACAGGGCGGTCATTTCTGGCATATTAACTATCCAATTGTTGGAGAAGAGGGAAAATATGTTGAGATTGCTACAACAAGACCGGAAACATTACTGGGAGATACAGCGGTAGCTGTTCATCCAGAGGATGAAAGATACAAAGATTTGATTGGAAAAAAAGTATTGCTTCCAATTGTAAATCGTGAAATTCCAGTTGTTGCCGATTCCTATGTTGATAAAGAATTTGGAACTGGTGTTGTTAAAATAACACCTGCACATGACCCAAATGACTTTGAAGTTGGAAGACGTCACAATTTACCAGAAATTAATGTATTAAATGACGATGCAACAATCAATGCAAATGGTGGTAAATATGAAGGGCTTGACCGCTATGAAGCAAGAAAGAAGATTGTTTCTGAGTTAGAGGAGCTTGGACTTTTAGTAAAAGTTGAGGAGCATGTTCATAACGTTGGAACTCACGATAGATGTAGTACAACGGTAGAGCCAATGATTAAACAACAGTGGTTTGTAAAAATGGATGAGCTGATAAAACCAGCCGTTGAAGCAGTAAAATCAGGAGAAATTAAGTTGATTCCGGAACGTATGGAAAAAACATATTTTAACTGGACAGATAATATCCGTGACTGGTGTATTTCAAGACAATTATGGTGGGGACACAGAATTCCTGCTTATTATTGTGATAAATGTGGTGAAGTTGTTGTTGCGAAAGAGTCTGAGAAACCGGAAACTTGTCCTAAATGCGGTCATACATCAATGACACAGGATGAAGATACATTGGATACATGGTTTAGCTCTGCATTGTGGCCATTTTCTACACTAGGCTGGCCGGAAAAGACAGAAGAATTAGAATATTTTTATCCAACTAATGTATTAGTTACAGGATACGATATTATTTTCTTCTGGGTTATCCGAATGATATTCTCAGGCTATGAGCATATGGGACAAAAGCCATTTGATACTGTTTTATTCCATGGTCTGGTAAGAGATTCCCAGGGACGTAAAATGAGTAAATCTCTTGGTAATGGAATTGATCCATTGGAAATTATCGCTAAGTATGGTGCAGATGCCTTAAGATTTACACTGATTACAGGAAATGCGCCTGGAAATGATATGCGTTTTTACATGGAACGTGTTGAGGCAAGTCGTAATTTTGCTAATAAAGTATGGAATGCTTCTCGTTTTATTTTAATGAATTTGGATAAGGCTGACACCATTTCTTTCTGCCCAGAAAAATTTGACGAAACAGAAGGGTTTACTGAGGCTGATAAGTGGATTTTGTCAAAAGCAAATAGTTTAGTTAAAGAAGTAACTTCTAATATGGAAGAGTACGAATTAGGAATTGCTGCTCAGAAAATATACGACTTTATTTGGGAAGAATTCTGTGATTGGTACATTGAAATGGTAAAACCTCGTCTTTACAATGAGGAAGATAATACAAAAAATGCGGCTCTTTGGACACTAAAACATGTATTAATTGATTCTTTGAAATTATTGCATCCATATATGCCATTTATTACAGAAGAAATTTTTTGTAATTTACAGGATGAAGAGGAGTCAATTATGATTTCAAATTGGCCGATATATAGAGAAAGATATAATTTTACAGATGATGAACAAGCAGTTGAGATGATTAAAGATGCAGTAAAAGGTATTCGTAATGTGAGGGCGGAACTGAATGTACCACCAAGCAAGAAAGCGACTGTAATCGTTGTATCAGAAGAAGAAAAGATTCGTTCTGTTTTTAATAGTAGCTGTGTTTTCTTTGCTACACTTGGATATGCCAGTGAAGTAGAAGTAAGAGCGGATAAAGCAGGAATTGGAGAAGATGCGGTATCAGCTGTAATTCCAGGAGCAACGATTTATATTCCATTTGCTGAACTGGTTGATATATCAAAAGAAATTGAACGCCTTGAAAAAGAGCAGACTCGTTTAGAAGGGGAACTAAAACGAGTAAATGGTATGTTAAGTAATGAAAGATTCATTAGTAAAGCACCAGAGGCTAAAATTAATGAAGAAAGGGCAAAACTGGAAAAATATACGAATATGATGGAGCAGGTAACAGAGCGTCTGAAAAATCTCAAAAAGTAACAGAAGATTGTAAAAGGGGTGATAACATGGCTGTTAATGTTACTAATAATCGTTCAATGGTAAGAATTGGACCAGATATGACACAAGCGTTTATTACATTATATCCGCCAGAAGAGGGTCAGGTATACGAAGAAAGTGACTTAAGAGATATTCTGGAACAGTATGGTGTAGTGGAAGGAATTAACAGAGAAGCACTTCGGAATATTTTGCAAAACAAAGTGTATTTACAGGAAGTTTTAGTAGCAGAAGGAATCCCTGCAGTTGATGGAAAAGATGGAGAATATACATTTTTATTTAATACAACGGCAGATACAAAGCCTAAAATATTAAAAGATGGCTCTGTCGATTATACGAGTATGGGAAAGATTGAAGTTGTAGGGGAAGGACAGGAAATTGTCTATTATACACCTGCGACTCCAGGAACGGATGGTTTTAATGTAAAAGGAGAGATTATTAAGTGCCATCCGGGAAGAGACCTTCCTCAAATTAAAGGGAAGGGATTTCGGGTTTCTGATGATAAAAAAGTATATACTGCAGCTGTAACAGGAAAAGTAGATTATCAGAATAACCGACTTGTTGTTTCTAACCTGCTTACAATTGACGGGGATGTAAATCATGTAACAGGAGATATTACATTCAATGGTGATATATTGATAAGAGGAAATGTATCAACTGGTATGTCAGTTAATGCGACCGGTAATATTACGGTTGATGGGCATGTCGAAGCCGCCTCTTTAGAGTCTGGTAAGGATATCGTTTTAAAGAATGGCATGCAAGGTGGCGGACGTGGAGAAATTCATGCAGGGGGAGATGTTTCCGGTAAGTTTTTTGAACAAACTACAATTTATGCAAAAGGTTCTGTGAATGCCAATGCAATTATGAACTGTCAGGTTATCTCCGAACAAAAAGTAATTGTTTCCGGTAGAATGGGAGTTTTAGTCGGAGGTTCCGTAAATGCAGTTGAAGAGGTTGATGCAACTATGATCGGAAATATGTCAGAGGTAAAAATGACAATTTCTGTTGGGACCGAAAAGAGCTTATATTCTAAGTTAAAAGCATTGGAAGATAAAATACGAAAAAATGCATTAGATATTGAAAAGATTACGATGGCAATTAAACAGATTAATGCTATTTTAGAGAGAAAGCCACAAGCAGAACTATCAGAGAAAAAAATGCAGTTGCTTCGTACTAAAATTGAGCGTGATACACAGACGAATAGTCTGCTCGAGAGCAAAGAAAGAATAGAAGATGTTATTGAACGCTCTGCTTTAGCTAAGGTAGTTGTTTCAAAAAGTATTTTCCGAGGTACAACACTTGTAATTAATGGAGAAAGAAAACATATTGAATCCGAGAATTACAATGTAACTTACTGCAAAAAGAATGGAGAGATTATTTCTTATCCGAATATTTAGAAAAAAGTAAGACAGGGTCGATATAAGACGATGAATGATACAGGAAAAAATCAAACTTCTATTGATTTTTTCCTGTATTATAGTTATGATATAAAATGGTTAGAAGGAGGAAACGAAAACATGATTAATTTTGAGGAAGAGATTGAAAAATTTCAGCCAAGTCTAGAGGTAGATGAAGCAGAAGATGCAATTTATAATAATGATGTGACAGATGTAACGGATATTATTCAAGATATTTTGAGTGAAATGAAGAAAAATTAGGAGGCGTTAGTAGTATGTACTGCCCAAAATGTGGAAAAGAAGTATCCTTTCACACAGACACTTGCAGTCAGTGTGGAGTGGATTTGACTGTATATAGAAAAATTATAAGTGCATCAAATAGTTTTTATAATGATGGATTGGCAAAAGCAAAAGTGAGAGATTTGTCTGGAGCAGTTGTTTCATTAAAGAAGAGTTTGAAATTGTATAAAAAGAATACAAATGCAAGAAATCTGTTAGGACTTGTATATTATGAAATGGGTGAGGCAGTATCAGCCCTTAGTGAGTGGGTACTAAGCAAGCATTTTGAAGAAAATAATAAAGATGCAGATCGCTATATGAATGCGGTTCAATCGAATCAGGCTCGCCTAGAAACGATTAACCAGTCAATAAAAAAATATAATAGTGCATTAAATTATGCAAAACAGGGAAATTGTGATTTGGCAATTATGCAGCTTGAAAAGGTAACTAGCTTAAATCCTAAATTTGTTCGCAATTATCAGTTATTAGCACTATTGTATTTAAAAAGTGGAAAGAAAGAGAAAGCTGCAAAATATTTAACTAAGGCTCAAAAAATTGATGTAAATAATACACTTACGTTGCGGTATATGGAGGAGATTCCGGGAGCATTTAGCGGAATAAAAGACAAGAAGGCAAAAAGAGAGAAAAAAGATGAAGTGAAGCCGGTATCGGCAGAACGCCCAAGACATACATTTCAACCGGAAATTGATGTTAGTTCAGAAGTATTTCACGGCTCTTCCTACAGTGAGGACAAGTTTAATATATGGCCTTATTTGAATCTTGTAATTGGTGCAGTATTGGGAATTGCAGTTGTCTATTTTCTTTTAGTCCCAACTGCGAAAAAAAGTGTTGCGGAAGATTATGAGGCACAATTTAAGCAGTATACAGATGAGCTGGCAACTCAAAATGCGAAAACAAACTCGCTTGAAGGAGAGAAAAAAGCTCTTGAAAAGAAACAAAAAGAACTGCAGAAACAATTAGATGACTTGAAAGCAGAAGGAATTAGCGAAGAAACTTATGAGAATTTCTTTGAATCGATTACACTTTACATGAATAATCAAAAGACAGAGGCAGCAATTTTGTTAGCAGATGTAAAGGAAACTGCAATTGAAGGAAAGAAGGCAAAAGAGCTATATAATAAGATAAAAGAAGATACCTTTGTAAGTACTGCGGAACAGCTGTCAGAGCAGGGACGGGTTACTTATAATCAAGGACGATATCAGGAAGCAATTGAATTATTAGAGAAAGCTATGAAAATGGATAAAACAAACACAAAGGCAATCTATTTTCTAGGAAGAGCAAATCAGCGTCTTGGTAAAAATGACAAGGCACGAGAATACTATAATACAATTATCAATGACTTCCCGGATTCGGAGCGTGTGGCAGAAGCAAACAGACGCTTAAATGAATTAAACTAAAATAAGCACAAAAGAAATCCTTATTGTATTGAAAGAATATAATAGGGATTTTTTTTATCATAAATGGAAAGGAAACAGAGTATGAAAACAAGAAAAAAAATTGATTCATTTTTTGAAGTAGACGATGCTTGTCTTATTATTCATATTACAGATGACTTAGACCATCATAATGTTATTTCTCTCAGAGAAAAAGCAGACAGATTAATTGACAAAGAGAGAGTTAAGAATATTGTATTTGACTTTGATGGAGTATCTTTTATGGACAGCTCGGGAATAGGAATGATTATGGGACGATATAAAAAGGTGATATTTACCGGGGGAAAAGTTGGTGTCGCCAGTGTAAGTAACAATGTTGACCGTATATTTCGGATTTCCGGACTTTATAAAATCATAGGAAAATATGAAACAGTAGCAGAAGCGGTACAGGCTTTGTAAACAGGAGGAGGATAAGAATGAAAAAGAATGAAATGATGTTGGAATTTGATAGTGTTTCGGAAAATGAAGCATTTGCAAGGGTGGCAGTGGCAGCGTTTGCAGCTCAGCTAGATCCCACATTAGAGGAGATTGCAGATATTAAGACAGCTATTTCAGAGGCAGTTACAAATGCAATTATTCATGGATATGAGAATAAAGAGGGAAAGGTAAAAATTCACTGCATGATTGAGGATAACTGTTTGAAAGTAGAAATCAGTGACCAGGGTGTAGGCATCGCAGATGTTGAGAAAGCCAAGGAACCAATGTATACAACAAAACCGGAATGGGAACGTTCAGGGATGGGTTTTACGTTTATGGAAACATTTATGGATCATTTGACGGTGGAATCAAAGCCTGATATTGGTACAAAGATTTATATGGATAAATGTATTGCAAAGCAGGCTGTTTAAAGGAGGAAGAGAATGGATACCTTTGAACTGATAAAAAAGGCAAGAGATGGTAATAAAGAAGCAAGAGATCAGGTGATTACTGAAAATATTCCGCTAGTATGGAGTATCGTAAAAAGATTTTCCGGAAGAGGT
Organism: Velocimicrobium porci; assembly: GCF_009696045.1. Taxonomy (GTDB): domain Bacteria; phylum Bacillota; class Clostridia; order Lachnospirales; family Lachnospiraceae; genus Velocimicrobium; species Velocimicrobium porci. The sequence continues at coordinate 146,105 of NZ_VUMT01000007.1, forward strand.
CAGGAACTGCAGGATTTATTTCAGATTGGAACGATTGGACTGATGAAAGCAATTGATAAATTTGATATGAGTTTTGATGTTAAATTTTCAACTTATGCGGTTCCTATGATTACAGGAGAGATAAAACGTTTTTTGAGAGATGACGGAATGATAAAAGTTAGCAGGTCTTTGAAAGAAACAGCCGGAAAGGTACGAATTGCAGAAGAGCAACTTAACAAAAAATTGGGTCGTGATCCCACGATAGAAGAAATCAGTAAAGAATTGCAGATTGAAGTAGAAGATATTGCCATGGCTGTTAGTGCAAATGCAGAAGTAGAGTCTTTATATAAGACAATTTATCAGGGAGATGGAAGTGCGATTTGTTTAATTGATAAGCTAGAGGAAACAAAAGATGAGCAGGAGGCAATGATTAATCATTTAACTTTAAAAAAAGTTATGGATTCATTGGAGGAAAAAGATAGAGAATTAATAAAATTAAGATACTTTATGGATTGGACACAGACGGATATTGCGAAAGAATTCGGGATTTCTCAAGTTCAGGTATCCAGACTGGAGAAAAAAATATTAAAAAAAATGCGAGAAGGATTTGTGTAAATATTGGTATAAAAAAAGGCAATGTGAAGATAATAGTAATAAAGTTAGGAGAGTGAATACCATGAAAAAAATGTGTATGGTTGTGCTGACAGCTGTTATTATTATTATCTGTGTCATTGCCTTTTATAATATAAAAGATTCTTCAAAGGAAATGATGGAAGGTGTGCTGGTAGAAAATAATTTAAGCGAGGAATACTGATGAAAAATTCGATTCTTTATTTAAAAATTGAACAGAGTATGGATATACTTAATAAACGTGTCTATCTTGAAGATATTGCTAAAATCATGTGCAATGATAAAAAGGCAGAACATGAACTTAATAAGACAATTTTTTATACGATAACGGCAAAAGAAGATACCAAGTATATGTTTTCTGTTATGAAAGTAATTGAACTGATTGAAAAATCACATCCAGAATTAGATGTAGTGAATTTAGGAGAAAGTGATTTTGTTTTAAATTATAAAGTTCCAAAAGAACAAAAAAAGACAATGGAATACTGCAAGGTTGCCTTTGTGTCATTAACTGCCTTTTTTGGAGGAGCATTTTCTATTATGACATTTAATACAGATGTCAGTGTTAGTGAAGTTTTTGATAAGATTTATTTACTTGTAATGGGACAGGCAAAGAGTAGCGGTTCAATTGTTGAAATTGGGTATTCTTTGGGTCTTATTGTTGGTATTTTAGTCTTTTTTAACCATTTTTCAAATAAGCAAAGACATGAAGATCCTACACCAATTGAGGTTGAAATGAGAATTTATGAAGAAGACGTTAATAAAGCTTTAATTAAGGAGGCTGCAAGGGAGGGAAAGACGATTGATGCTAATTAGATATTTGCTTCTTTTTTTGATTGGCATATCTGGCGGATGCGTTGTTGCAGCAGGAGTATTTGCATTTATTACAATGATTGGCATATTTCCAAGATTTGCAGGAAGAACACATACGGCACCTCATATATATCTATATGAAACAATGGTTATATGGGGAGGTATTATTGGAAATTTAATTATTGTATTTGATATTCATGTACCAATCAGTATAGTTGGCTTAGCTTTATTTGGCTTCTTTTCAGGTGTGTATGTCGGATGCCTTGCAATCGCGTTGGCAGAAGTTTTAAATGTTTTTCCTATTTTTGTAAAACGGGCAAATATGACTTGTGGTCTGCCTTGGATTGTATTGTTTTTGGCATTGGGAAAATGCTTTGGAAGTTTTTATCAGTTATATATGAAATAAGATAAAAGAAAGAAGGAAGCGAAAATGGAAGATAACAAAAAAACAGAAGTAAAGATAGAAGAAGTACTAGAAGAACAAAACCAACAATTAAAGCAAGATAAATATAATCAATATGTGAAAGAAGTAACGCCAACCCATAATTGGCTGTTAAATCAGGCGAGAGCTTTTTGGACAGGGGGACTAATCTGTGTACTTGGACAGTTTTTTATTAACCTGTTTCAAAGCTTTGGAATGGATAAGGATACAGCCGGATTATATAACATTATATGCCTTGTTTTCTTAAGTGTCTTATTGACGGGGTTACAGATTTACCAAAGAGTTGCTAAATATGCCGGAGCAGGCACAATTGTACCAATAACCGGTTTTGCCAATTCGGTTGCTGCTCCGGCGATTGAATTTAAAAAAGAAGGTCAGGTATTTGGAATAGGGTGCAAAATCTTTACAATTGCAGGACCAGTTATTTTATATGGAATTGTATCTTCATGGATTTTAGGAGTTATTTATTATTTGGTTACGGCTTTATAAGAGGCAAAATAAGCATTAATTGAAGGAAATTGAAACGAAAGGAACATGAATAAAAAATGAAAAATGAATCCAAACGAACAGGAAAAAGAAGTGTCACCTTTTCTCATATGCCTTGTATTATTAGTGAAGCTTCCATTGCAGGTAAAAAGGAAGGAGAGGGTCCTCTTGGAAAATGCTTCGATTGTATTGAAGAGGATCCGATGCTTGGAAAAAATACATGGGAAGATGCAGAGGGCGAGCTTCAAAAAAGAGCGGCACAAAAAGTAATTGAAAAAGCGTCTTTGAAAGAATGTGATATTGAATATTTAATATCGGGTGATTTGCTGGGACAGATGATTGCTTCGTCTTTTGGAACGATGAGTTTAAATATTCCAATGTTTGGAGTATATGGAGCATGTTCAACAATGGGAGAGGCACTTTCATTAGGAGCAATGTTAGTTGATGGGGGCTATGCAAACAGGGTGATTTCGATGACATCAAGTCATTTTGCCGGAGCCGAAAAAGAGTTTCGTTTTCCGTTGGCATATGGAAACCAAAGACCGCTTTCTGCTACGTGGACAGTTACCGGAAGTGGGGCAGTGATTATTGGAAAGAAAGAAGAAGATAAAAATCCCGTCCACATTTGTATCAAAGGAATTACAACAGGTAAAGTAATTGACTATGGAATAAAAGATTCTATGAATATGGGAGCATGTATGGCTCCGGCAGCTTTTGATGTTATAGTGAATAATTTGGAAGATTTTGGATTGTATGAACATGAATACGATCAAATTATAACAGGAGATTTGGGATATGTGGGAAAAGATATTTTATTAGATATGCTTTCGGAAAAAGGATACGCAATCGGAGATTGTTATATGGATTGTGGGATTCAAATATATAACAAGGAACAACAGGATACGCATAGTGGTGGAAGCGGATGTGGATGCAGTGCAATTACTTTGTGCGGACACATTTTAGATAGAATGAGAAAAAAAGAGTGGAAGAAAGTACTATTTGTTCCAACAGGTGCATTGCTTTCACCTGTCAGTTTTAATGAAGGTAACTCTGTACCTTCTATCGCCCATGGTGTTGTATTGGAGGTGACAGAATAATGGATTATGTAAGAGCTTTTATCATTGGAGGTATTATATGTGCCTTGGTGCAAATTCTTATGGATAATACAAAACTAATGCCAGGAAGGATTATGGTTATTTTAGTATGCCTTGGAACAATTTTAGGTGCAGTAGGAATCTACGAGCCTTTTGCAAAATGGGCAGGTGCGGGTGCCACTGTTCCATTATTGGGATTTGGAAATACTTTGTTTAAGGGGGTAAAAGAGGCAGTTGATAAGCATGGATTTATTGGCGTATTTGAAGGAGGCTTTAAAGCGTCAGCAGTAGGAATTTCGGCAGCATTGATATTTGGATATATTGCATCCTTTTTATTTTCCCCTAAAATGAAAAAATAAGGATATTTCAAGCAACCGGTTGCTTTTAATATAGATAAAAGAACTATGTGGGTTTGTTGGCCAGTCCACATAGTTCCTTTTTTAATTAGAAATCTTTTTTCTCATCTTCTTGCTGAATTTTTTCGTTCTTTTTCTTTTCTTTTCCCTCTTCTTTTTTTACCTTTTCCGCTTTTTCTTTTGATGTAGCGATATCATTTCCACGGTCGGAAGAAGGATTGCTAGTCTGCTCCTTCGTTTCCTCATAGATAGTGGAAGCATTGTGAATATGACAAGTACGGTTTACCTTACTAGAGGATATTACATAAGGCGTATCTGCTGTAGTTCCTGTTTCATCCTTTACAAGAAATGTTTTTTCAATAATTGAATGGATTGGACAATATTCACCTGCCAATTCACCAGAATCTTTACAGATTCTATATTTTACATGTCGGTCGCATTTCTCTTTTGGAACGGTAGAAGCATCAAAGTATTCCTTTCTAATATGTCCATCGCATAAACCGTCAACAGCAAGTTTTCCTGATTTTGTACAGATTGTTGCAGCGACGATATTTTTTGGTTTTTCAAATTCAACATATTCTTTACCAAGTTCGATATGAAGTTTCTGCATAACAATTCGCCAAAGGTTTTTATGGAAAGAAGTATCGGTAAGCGATTGGTTATTGTCAAAACCGCCCCAGATACCGGCTGTATAATATGGGGTGTAGCCAACAAACCATAAGTCTTTATTGTTAGAGGTTGTACCGGTTTTACCTGCAATTGGCATGGAAATCTGGTCAAATCGTACTTTACCTCCGGTTCCGATTTTAACAACATCTTCCATTGCATTTGTTAAAAGCCAGGCAGTGGTATCTTTCATAACCCGTCTTGTTTCAGGCTCATTATCAATCAATACTTTTCCATTGTGGTCTATAATTTTTGTATATAAGATTGGCTTGGTATAGACTCCTTTATTGGCAATTGCAGCGAAAGCTCCTGTGAGTTCAAAGTTTGTGACACCTTTCGTCAGCCCACCAAGAGCAGTAGGAAGCTGGATATCCGTATAAGAATTACCTGCAGCATCCGTATAGTTGTCATAAATAGTAGTAAAACCAAGACGTAATAAATAATCGTATGCAACTTGGGGTGTTACATCGACCAATGTTTTTACGGTTACAACGTTCATGGAATTATAAATACCCTGACGTAATGTTGTAAGTCCATTATAAGCTTCTCCGTTCCAGTTTTTTACTTTTTTCTTTGTGTCAGGATAGTAATACTCACTGTCATCTTGAACAGTGGCGAGCGTCATTCCCTTTGTATCAAGTGCAGGAAGATAAGTAGACACAATTTTAAAGGTAGATCCAGGTTGTCTTGGAGAATCGGTTGCTCTATTTAGAGTACGACTGGCCGTTTTTTCACCACGACCGCCTACTAAAGCAAGAACCTTACCATTTTTTTGGTTCATAAGAACAAAAGAAATCTGGGGTTCAATTGTGTAATCTGTAACTTCTCCGGTAATTTTATCATTTTTCTTTAAAATATGACTTTTAAATTCTTTAATATATGCCTTTGCATCACCTTTTTTCTGAAACAGTAAATGGAACGAAGATTGCTTCCGTTCATTAATAAAATAAGATTCTAAATCTTGTTCGGAATAATGATGTTCTTTTCCATTGCTGTCCATTACGGACAAACGATAAGTGAGCGACCATTTCGAGTTGGAAGGATATAGAGATTCATCAGAAAATACAGAATCACAAATGGACTGCATTTTCTTATTTTGAGTTGTATGAATTTCTAAACCGCCTCGATAGAGAAGATTAACCGCCTGAGTTTCGCTGTATCCTAATTTTTCCTGTAAATCTTCAATTACCTGGTTAATTAGCTCGTCTACAAAATAACTATTAATTGAAGCGGATTTATCCGCATAGTTTTTCTCATTGACGATTTGAATTCTGGCATATACATCATCTTTTAATGCCTCTTTATATTCAGAATTCGATATATAACCTTGTTCTTTCATGTAATTTAAGATAATAGTGCGCTTTTCGCTATTTCGTTCCGGATGTGTGATTGGATTCAGACCGGAAGGATTCTGAGTAATTCCGGCAATAACGGTAGCCTCTGAAAGAGTAAGTTCGCTTACATCTTTATTAAAATAACGTCTGGAAGCTGCTCGCACACCTAATGTATTTTGTCCAAGATTAATAGTATTAAGATAATATTCTAAAATTTGTTCTTTGGATAATTTTTTTTCTAATTGAATCGCTAAATACTGCTCTTGAATTTTTCGTTCTGCTTTTGCAATAAAGGTAGATTCGCTTCCTCCATTAAAAACTTGATTTTTTAAAAGTTGTTGTGTTAAAGTACTTGCACCTTCATCAAAATCTCCTTGAGAAATGCCATTGAAAAAAGCACGGAAAATACCTTTTATATCAATTCCATTATGAGTCCAAAATCGAGAATCTTCAATTGCAATAAAAGCATTTTGGACATTTTTGGGAATTTCATCTAAAGTTGCATATTCACGATTTGCATCAGAACCGATTAACTTTTTAATCGGTGAACCATTTGAATAATATAATGTACTTGAGAAACCGCTTGGTGCAACATCTATAGAATCAATATTTGGAGCATTGTCAATTAGTCCCTTTAATACACCAACACCAGCAAATATTCCGACAATGATACAAATTAAAAAACAAATTAAAATTGTTCTAAAAAAAGCTACATTTAATTTTGACAGTAATTTACGTTTTTTAGATTTAATTTGTTTTTGCTTGGCATCGGTTCCTTTCTTACTAAAATTCATGATACACCTCCTAAGGAAATGCTGCGATAAGCAAACCCTATTGCTTATTATACCAAATAATAATAATGAAATAAAGGAATAATTAAATTAGAAAGAAAAAACAATCTGATAAAATTCGACAAGTATTCTAAGATATTAGTGTAAGCAGTTAATAAGCAGAACGGGTTTAAAAGTTTGATAACCTGTGATAAACTATAAATATTGACAAAATAAATGGAATTAGAAGTAATAAGGAGCAGGATATGGTAGAGAAGTATAACATTGTATATGAAGGTGGAGAGGGAGAGATTGTTGAAAAAAAATCTCGATTTATTGCAACTGTTGTACCCGTAAAAACGGAGGAAGAAGCAATTCAATTTATTGAGCGCATGAAGAAGAAATATTGGGATGCTAATCATAATTGTTCTGCTTATATAATTGGCAAAAGACAGGAGATTCAACGATGCAGTGATGATGGCGAGCCTTCTAAGACGGCAGGAAGACCAATGTTAGATGTATTATTAGGAGAAGGTCTTCATGATACCGCTGTAGTTGTGACAAGATATTTTGGTGGTACACTATTGGGTACGGGCGGACTTGTGAGAGCTTATGGCCGTGCAGTGAAAGAGGGGCTTTGCAATAGTAAAATCGTAGAAAAAAATCAGGCGAAAAAATATCAGATAAAGACAGACTATAATGGAATTGGAAAATTACAATATATTATCGGACAAATGGGTTTGACAGCTTTGAATACGGAATATACCGAGGTAGTGTCTATGGAACTTTTAGTTCCGTTAGAAAAAGATGAAGCGTTTATAAAAAAGGTTACAGAGGCAAGTGCAGGGCAAGTGCAGATGGAGGAGCTTGATGTATTGTATTTTGGAATTTTAGATGGTAAAGTTTTAGTATTTGAAGAGTAAGAATCATCTGATAAAAATTGTACTGCGGCGGTATGAAAGATGTCGCTTTTGTGACCCGCCGCAGGCATAATATAGCAGATAGTTATTATACAAATTGATTTTGTGTAAGATTATATTCATAATCAATTGTTTTTAATGTCTCAATAATAAAATCTTTTGAAAGCTCTAATTCTTCACAGAGTATGTCCAGATTAGAATAATAATCTCGCAATTGTGTATTGATATAGCTAAGAAGCATAACCGGATCGTTTGGAATTGTCATATAAAACCTTCTTTCTGATATAAGATACGTTTATTTTTAGTTTTCTGTTTCAGAATCCAAACGAATTATTTTATCGTGAATTTCGTTTAATTGTTCTTTGGATGGAATATAAGGAATTTTGATTGCATCAAGACACAAATCGAATCCGCAGGCTTTTAGTTCGGCTTCAACCTGCCCAATGCTTTGTCCGCCCCAGCCGTAAGAACCGAAAGCAAAGGCTTTTCTGTTCTTTGGAGAAAGTCCTTTTAAGTAGCATAAGAAAGCAGCTACAGTAGGAAGCATTCCGTTATTTAATGTAGGTGATCCAACAGCAATATATTTTGAAGTCAATATGTATGGAACAATATCGGACATATGAATCTCTTTTAAATCAAAAAATTTAACAGAGATTCCTTTCTCCGTAAATGCTTCCGCAATTGTTTTTGCAATCATTTCTGTTGAATGCCACATGCTGTCGAATACGACAACTGCCCCAGTTTCAGGATTATTATTACTCCATGTCTGATAAGCAGATAGGATATCCTTAACATGGGAACGCCAGATTATGCCGTGACTTGGTGCAATCATATCAATATCCAGAGTATTGACAACCTGCATGGCACCCTGTACCTGTTTTCCGTAAAGCATGATAATATTCGCGTAGTATTTTTTTGCTTCTTCCATTACGACAGATTGTGGAGACTCATCGTCAAATCGTTCACTAGAGGCATAATGCTGTCCAAAAGCATCATTTGAAAATAATAATTTTTCTTCAGGGCAATAAGTTACCATATTGTCAGGCCAGTGAAGCATTGGTGTTGGAACAAATGAGAGAGTTCTTTTTCCGATGGAGAGGCTTTCACCGGCTTTTACGGGTTTATAGCGATAGGAATTACCATAATGGGCTGTTAATCCTTTTAGACCACTTGGATAGCTTGTGACAATCTCAGCGTTTTTGCATACTTCCATAATGCGGGGAATAGAACCGGAATGGTCCATTTCAACATGGTTAGAAACGACATAATCAATTTTTTCAGGGTCGATTATATCAGAAATTCGTTCCAATAATTCTTCTTTAAAAGGTTCTTTTACGGTATCAATTAAAGTGACTTTTTCATCTAAAATCAGGTAGGCATTATAAGTTGCTCCGCGGTTTGTAGTATAGCCATGAAAGTTTCGTACAGACCAGTCGATCGCTCCTACCCAATAAATATTCTCTTTTACCTGTATTGCTTTCATAAAATCCTCCTTTTTAGAACTATAACTATAAGTTGATTTTATTATATTATTAGAAAGGATGGAAAGCAACTAGGAAATGTTTACTGTCCATGGAAAGGATTGGAAAAATATATGGAATAATTTTGTTGCAGGATTGACGCTTTTTTAATCGTGACATATAATGAAGAATATTGAAATGTAAAGTCCAGCTAATAAATGTCAATAGAAAAATGAAAAAATTTTGATTTTATTATCTGACTAAAAAAGGGCGCACTTACCCCTTGGTGAAAATATCATTTTGTAAAAGATATTGTTTCGCTAAAGTTA
>NZ_VUMT01000070.1 GCF_009696045.1 Velocimicrobium porci
GGGTGGCGGCATTCATGATGAGCCAGATGTAGGTCTTGATACCACGGATTTTTATGTATGTTTCGTCAGCTGTGAACACATCCCCTTTTTCGTAGGGATACTGATCAACAAAAGGTTTGATGCAGATGGCGGCAGTCTTGCAGTAGTTGGCAATCTGCTGATGTGAGATGCTGATATTGTACAGGTCTTTGAGTGCCTGAGAGGTTTTCCTGAGGGAAAGCCCAAGATTGACATGGAGCGTAAGGCACAGGGACATGACATGGGCATTATGTTTGCTGAATTTCAGGGAAGAAGCATTTTTAGGCAGGGTGTTTAAGTCCATGCTGAAAAAATCTATCGTGAATTCACGGTAGATATAGTGGAGCTTATATTTATTTTTACCGTAATCCTCTTTCAGGTCTTCCTTATCCAGCTTTTTGAGGTTGTGGAGATAATAAGGGCATTTGGGATTGACACATTTATGGATGATAAAGTGCTTACGGTTTTTCTTTGGAACCAGAGTATTCCCACAGTGCGGACAGCGCAGTTTCACAGAGGAGAATCGACTTTCAGCCGGTGAGAATCTTGTATCACAAATCTTACAGAGAAGTTGTCCCTTGGAACCGTTGTTTTTGTACAGGAATGGTTTCGGTGCATTGCAGCGGGGACAGATGCAGTCATCGGGAATGTTACATTCTGACCGGCGGCTGATAGGGCGGATCTTCTTACCATAACGTTTTTCGTAGTAAGGGATGAGATCCTTATAAGTCCAGTCCTGGCGGAAGTCGGTGACAAGAGGGAGTTCATCAATCTTGAACTTTTGGTATTTTGGAGAATGGGAATCATCAAAAGCCCACTGTTTAAGAGGAATATATCTGCAGATAAAGTTAAGTAACCAGCAATTCATTGTATAGAGTTGTTGAATGATTTGAAGTAAATATAGTATAATGTCCATGAGCATTTATCCTTTCTGATATTTTGGAATTTTGGTCGAGGACATTATATCAAAAATGGGAGGTAAATGCTCTTTTTATTTGCAAACCTCCAATAAATTAAGGTTTTAAAAGAATTTTTAAAATAAAATACGGGTAGTTTTTGACACTACC
>NZ_VUMT01000071.1 GCF_009696045.1 Velocimicrobium porci
GTGCTTTTTGCCACACTTGCAAATGCAGATGATTGGGTCGAAATGGCATTGTTTGCAGAAAACTATCAGGATTATCTTCGAAAGTATATCGAATTGAAGAATGGGGTGCCATCGCATGATACGATTCGACGGGTGATGGGAATGATTGCACCAGAAATTCTGCAACAGCTTTATGGAAAATGGCAGGAACGGCTGAATCGAAAGGATGGCGAATTACTGAAAAAAATCATCTGTATTGATGGGAAAACCATGCGTTCGAACAAACGTGGAGAGGAAAAACCTTCGCATGTTGTTTCAGCATGGAGTAAAGAGGATGGGTTCTGTTTGGGACAAAAGGCAGTGGAGCAAAAAAGTAATGAAATAACAGCAATCCCTGAGTTGTTGAATCAGATACAGATCAAAGGACAGATTATAACAATTGATGCCATGGGAACTCAGACCGCAATCGCAGAAAAAATCAGACAGAAACGGGCAGATTATGTACTGGCGTTGAAGAAAAATCAAAGCAGTATGTATGAAGATGTTACGGAATATTTTGAAAAGGAAGAATTTTTAAGAGAGATTCGGAAAAGCGGGAATTATAGAAGAACGGAGGAAAAAGCCCATGGACAAATCGAAATACGGGAGTATTATCAGACAGAGGACATCCATTGGTTAAGTCGGAAGAAGGAGTGGAAAGGGCTGAAAAGTATTGGAATGGAAAAGAAAAGGATTGAGAAAGACGGAAGAAAAACGTATGAGTATCGGTATTTTATAAGCAGTTTGAAAGCCGATATAGAGCAGATAAGTCGTGCAGTAAGGGGACATTGGAGCATAGAAAGTATGCATTGGCATTTAGACGTAACCTTTCGAGAAGACGCGAATAAGACCATAGATAAAATGGCAGCACAAAATTTGAATATTATAAGGAAATGGAGCCTGAGTATTTTGAAACCAGCACAGATATCAAGACATAAGTTGTCAATGAGAAAGAAAAGGTTTGTTATTAGCTTGCGCCCAATTCAATACTTGGAAGAAATCTTAGAAGCTTAAAAAATAGTGAAAAACAAAATTGGTAAAGGATACTCATTCATGCGTTTGTCGTG
>NZ_VUMT01000008.1 GCF_009696045.1 Velocimicrobium porci
TAACTTTAGCGAAACAATATCTTTTACAAAATGATATTTTCACCAAGGGGTAAGTGCGCCCTTTTTTAGTCAGATAATAAAATCAAAATTTTTTCATTTTTCTATTGACATTTATTAGCTGGACTTTTGTTTCACTATTATTAGACAGTTTTTGTCCTAAAAAAGTTTTATATACATTAGAAAAATATTCTTACTTTTTTCTTACAAAATTAATAAAATATTATGTTAGTTTATAGAAAGCCTATATTTTAGGCACAGCTTTAATCTGATACACAAAAAGGACCTTATTTTAAATCAACTTCAAGAAATTCACATTTACTTTTTCTTGGAATTTAAAATAAGATCCTTTAGAAATTTTAATCTTTTATTACTATAATCTACTAACTCTATAGCTAAAATTAAATTACAACTTCCATCAAAAATTTACTATCACATTCCAGCCTTTATCTTCTTACCAGCGATTTGGTAAAGAAATGGTATACTTGCTTTGCTCACACTATTCGCACCTGCTTGTTGTACAAATGTTGTCATGCCTACTGTATCACATTGCTCACCTTTAATATCCGCACCCATTTTGCCTGCAAAAGTACGGTAATATCTTGCACGACGAGCAACCGCACCTGTTCCATTTTCAGATTGACCGGCTTCATTATTGATTATAATAATTGTTAAACCAAAGTTTCCATTGTATTTTGCATTTGCTCCATTTGATTTTGGCTGCCATACTCCGGTAATTACTTCATGACAGGAAGGTTTTGGAGGCTGTGGTGTCATCCAGAACCAAATTCCAGTCATAAAACCTAATACACCATCTTGTGCAACTTTTTCAGGATTTTTTAATAAGACAGAGCTGTCGCCAAATAACACGTCGGAACATAAACCATAATTGTAATTATAGGACAATTGAATTGGTCCACGTCCGTGGTAACTCTTTCCTTCTACCGGAAGATAAGAAGTACCTGAGCTTTGAACGTATCCAATTGCACTCGAACCAATAAATCCTACTTCTTCATTAAAATATAATCCGGACAGGCTTTCATCTACTTCTCCTTCAACCGTTCCACCACCCGTTTCATGGGAAATATTTGCCAAGAATCCTGCAAGCTCACGTTTACGTGTATTTAAATCACCAACTGCCAAAAATGAACCATAGTCACAAATAGAAGTACAAAGTTCTTTTTTTCCTTCCAGCCACTCTGCCCCAAAGCTTGCATCACTATAAATTAACTTCTGTTCTTTCGTCGTTTTATCAAGGCGAATTAAACGATAACACCATTCTGCTCCTTCATACCACTGTACCTTAATAATTGTATTAGCAAGTGTTTGTAATGCACTTTGAAGATTTTCATAAGAATAGTAATCTGGCAAATTAGATGGATCTTTATAATATTGTTTTGTAGCTGAACAATTCTTCCATGCTTCAGATCCAAAACGGTATGGGAATAATTCTTCATAAGAACTTTTTGGAATTAACTCGTTTAATCTTCCCATTGCAGCTTCCGGTGAATAGTCTTTATTAATTCCACCATATAATTTTTCTATTTCTGCATCACTTAATACTTTATTAATTGCATTTGTTTCCGCATTTTCATCCTTCTGATAATTTTTCTCATCTTCTTTTACAGTCCATTCTGCATCTTCTACAAATACCCATGGATCACCTGCATCCGGTTTTGCACCTGCATTTGCATACCATTTATTCTGATAGATTTTTCCTTTATAATATACTTTCGTATTTTTATTTGGATAATTTACATAATCTTTCCAAAATGGATATGGTGGCTCTGTTTTTGTTGCATCAGTTATGGAATCATTTGCTGCAAGCTTTATATTGTCAGACGCCGTTGTAACAGCTGGTAATTTTTTAAAGCATGCATCGATTGTTTTTGCAAACTTGTATCCGTTTGTTGCATCCCAGTTAATTGACCAAGTCATAGCACCCCTTAAATTAGGGTAAGCCTTTGGAGGGGTAAAGCCTCCTGCTTCTTTTCCATATACAAGACTTTCAATGGCTGCTACGACATTTGCAGGATCTTGATATCCGCCACCTGCTGCTCTTGGTACAGCCGGAAGACCGAGTCCTATCTGGTCTGGACGAAGACCACTTTCTAACTGTGTCGTTGCAAGAGAATTTAAGAACCCAATTGTTCCCTGATTATAATTAGCACCGCCATATCCTGGCATTCCGCCGGAATTATAATACTGTGTATTCATAATTGTAAGAATGTCACTTACTTCTCTTGCTAATTTCAAATAAGTTGCATCGTATGTATAGACATCCAGTGTCTGTGGTGCCATTGTTAAAATAAAATCATTTCCTGCTTTATCAGCTAAAAGATGCAGTGCCTTCGCAAGATTTGGAACATCAATTCCATGCTCTAAATCTACATCAATTCCATCAAAGCCATATTCTTTCATTAAACTATAAGCACTGTCAGCAAAATTCTTTGCTGCCTCCTGGCTATTGATAATTACGTTACCAACCTCACCTCCGATTGCAAGTAACACTTTTTGACCCTTTTGATGTGCTTTTGTCACATCTGCTTTAAATTCATCAACGGTATATCCGCCTAATGCCTTACTTAATTTGGCATCAAGATTAAAAGTAATCTCGCCTGCTTTTTGTGTCGCATCTGCAAACGATACACAGATTACATTATATTCTTCTGGTACTTCTTTAAGCTTTAAGCAAGTAGCTCCATTATCAAAATTCTGCCAATAACCTGTAAGAACTCTTCCAGGAAGTGGTGAATTACTTGGCATTGGTTCTGTTGATTTATCCGTTACTGTTATATTACAAGTTGCTTGTTTATCACTCACTGTAGCTGTAACTGTAGCTTTTCCTGCGGCAACTGCAGTTACTACGCCATTTAATACTGTTACAATAGAATTATTACTGCTTGTCCATTTCACCGATTGATTTGTTGCATTTTCTGGCGAAATAGTAGCAATTAATGTAGCCTTTTTTCCACTTTCCAATGTTAATTCTGTTTTATTCAATGCAATTCCAGTTACGGTCACATCCTCTGTCCCAGGATTTGGAGGAGTAGGAATCTCACCTGTATAACTCTCCCATAATGCAGGTGTGCTAGCTGGTTCCCATCCTTCTAAAGATGTGTGTGACTGTTTACATTGATAGTAACCCCCTTTGTAGGAAACAATATCTCCCTTCGCATAACTTTTGCCTGTTTCCCACGATGATACTGTTTTTGCTGAAACAGCTTCTGCCATTGTCTGTACAACAGGTGTTTTTACCCCATTCACCCAGAACCGATCAGTCCCTGTAGAAGCATGAATGGTCACAGCTGGTACAGATGTCATAAGCATAACCGTAGACATCGTTAGACAGAGCATTTTCGATAACTTTGATTTCATATCCTTCTCTCCTTTTTTGGTTTATTTGTACAAAAATAATAAAATATTATTCTTGTTATTGTCTATTGTAACATCTCTTTCCAATTTGTCCTTGTTTATGTTTGACATTTTTTGTGTATTTTTGTTATTCTTATTTAAATCATCAATTCATTTGCAATTTTCATTCTTTTTCGACAAAATTTACAAATACATAACTGTATTTTTAAATAAGTAGTTCTATCGCAGAAAAAAAATGTCTATGATAATATGATGTTGAAATTTATAACAAAAAAACAACAAACTCTGCTTATTGGATTACTAATTTTTCTCAGTGTCTTTTTCACTGGCTGTTCTCCAATCAGTAGCAATGTTAATCTTTCAAGTTCAGCAACAAATACTTCTCAAAATACTGCTAATAAACAAAGTTCGAATATAGAACAAAATGAAACTTCAGATAAAAATAAATTATCGGTTACTGAAAACGGTACCTATACAAGTAAAAAAGAAGTTGCATTGTATATTCACACATATAAAAAACTTCCATCGAATTACATTACAAAGAAAGAAGCCCGTTCCTTAGGCTGGAATAGCAAAAAAGGAAATTTATGGGATGTAACAGACCATAAAAGCATCGGCGGTGACCGATTTGGAAATTATGAAAAAAAATTACCTGACCATAATGGACGTAAATATTATGAATGTGATATTGAGTATGAAGGTGGCTATAGAAACGAAAAGCGAATCGTTTATTCTAACGACGGACTTATCTTTTATACAGAAGACCACTATCAAACGTTTGAAAAATTATATGAATAAATTAAAATAATACCAGGGTCAAAAGATCATTAAAATTGTTGGAGTTACGATTATGAAAGAAATTATATTAAATGTTTCAAAATTCAAAAATGAATCCGATATACACAGATATTTAAAAGAACAATTAAACTTTCCCGAATATTATGGCAATAATTTAGACGCACTCTATGATGTATTAACCGAAATTAATGAAAAAGTTACATTCCGATTAAAAACAGAAAACTCTTCTAAATTACTGCAATGTATAATTACTGTTCTCTATGATGCAGTAGCAGAAAATTCAAATTTAACGATTATTTCTGATGATGTTTCAATTCACAACTCATACAACGG
Source organism: Velocimicrobium porci (assembly GCF_009696045.1). Taxonomy (GTDB): domain Bacteria; phylum Bacillota; class Clostridia; order Lachnospirales; family Lachnospiraceae; genus Velocimicrobium; species Velocimicrobium porci. The sequence goes on from NZ_VUMT01000008.1 coordinate 4,504, forward strand.
AAACGGGGGGCTGTCGCACTAAGAATTAGTGCGCAGCTCCTTTTACTAAAAATTCGACGGTGTGAAATATTTTCTGTAAATTAAGATCTTCTATGATAATTGATGGACTTGACGGCAGATTCTGCTGTCGAACCCTTGGTTAATTAATATCAAAAATAAGTTGGTATGTCAAGAGCACCCGGAAAATCCGGGTGTGCATTTACTCTTGATATACCGACGTTTTTTGTTACTCAGGCATCCGCTCTGGATACAGGATGGCAAGTTCTCCACGTACTTTTCCCCAATTTCGGATTGGAATAGTCCATTTCTTAGCAATTTCAAAAGTTGCTAAATAGAGGACCTTTAACAATGCCTGTGGGCTTGGAAATACGCTTCTTTGGAAAATTTGAAAATTGGAGATATGGCATCCCAATTATCCTTCCAGCGTGTCATGGAATTGGGATATTGACTCTCCCATTTTTCCCTTACTAATGGACGGTTCCGCCATTCTTCAATTTTAGGAAGCAGCTTATCTGTTATATCAGATACCATTCCCTCTCTGACTTCAAAACCGTAGATATCTTCTATCGTTTCCGGTATCTGCCGTGTGGTCATCCCCTTGGCATACATAGCGATGATTTTGTCATCAATCGCTGAGATGTCTTTTTTCGTTTTGGCAGCACCTGTGGTTCAAAAGAATTCTGCCGGTCTTGTGGAACATCAACCTCGAATTCTCCGTATTTACTGCGGACACGTTTCTGTTTTGTCCCATTTCGGTAATTCGGTTCGCTGGATTGCTCATATTTGTCATAGCCAAGATGTTGATCCATTTCTGCTTCCATCATCTCCCTGAGCGTGCCAGAAAGCAGGTCTTTGAGGGCATCCTGGATATCATCCGCATTCTCAATGTCATACTCTTGAAGCAAGCCCTGGATGATGTTTCGCTTGCCCTCTGTCATTGGTTTCGGTTTGTAAACTTCTTTTTTTCTGTTTGCCATAATTTAAGGTCTCCTATGATATTTAGATTTTATCATAGAAGACTTTACTCCACATCTATCTTCTGATTTTTACAGAAAAAATTTCATAGTCTCAAAAATTCACGAAAATAACAAAAAGATAAATAGTAAAACTATACAAATAATTCCAAAAATACTCTTTGTGTCTAGCTGTATTCTTATGAATTTTTTTAAAACTGATTTTTCTTCACCTATCTTATTTTTTGTAACATTGAAATAAAAAACAGCTAAGTACGAAAATATTAAAAAAAGGATAAAAAATAATAATAAAAATACGTCTTTCATTTAACTACCTTCTAATCTTTAGATTTTATTCTTTATTCCAAATAGTGTCAATTTAAAAGTTGGTGTCACATCATTGACTAATATACAAATTCCCAATAATTTTGGTGCGAATCTCCCGGGATTTTTATGTTCACTTGACATTCGCACCAAATATTTTATTAAAAAATTAATGGATCTGTAACATCAAACCCTGGCTTTGCACCGATATGCTCTATTTTATTTTTATAATTATTGCCCAAATAATAAAAGCGTAAACTATCTACGTTCTTATCAATTATTTTTTCTAATTCTGCTTTTACCTGCCTGCATTTTGTAGCATCCATATTGCATTCACATAATCATGAAGCAAATTCCCCTCTACCGTCCTTACATTTTCCTGCCATTGCATTTCAATATATGACAGTGCCCATTGCCTTCTGCAAAATGCAAAATGTTGAATTCCTGATAATTGTAAATAATCTTCTTCGTTATACAAGGGAATATTCCTCCGGAGCTACACATTCACAATCTAATGGCAACAGCTCAACGTCATAGTCAAAGAAAGATTTTGGACGTACCACGGATTTCTTAGGCTTAATTTGGATACTTCTATGTACTTTTGCAGTTGAAGCCTTTGGTGTTTTTTCATTGTGCTGCCACCAATATACTTTACAAACCTCCATACTGCCCTCCGGTCTTGCTGAAGAAGCATCATTTTCAAATAGTGTCTTTAATGCTTCCTTTAATAATTCTGCATCTTCTTGAGAAAATCCTGTTTTCTCCGCTAATTGGACATTTACACTTCCTTTTATTAAATAAAGACCAAACTCAATTCTATGCTTTGTTCCCATTGTATCCGATGCTTTACTTTCTTTTCCACCTTCACTATTTACACTCTTTGTAATCTGCATACTGACAATATCAACCGGATTGATACTAACTGCCTGATGAATAGAAACAGGACCACGGATTCCGAGTGATACGTCAACTCCCTTAAATGCAAACACTTGACCAAAAGCCCGGACATCTATCCAATTTTCACATGCTATCTTAGTACAAAGTTCCCTATTTGCACTTTTCTTCTTGTCAATTTCTTTTTTCAGCTCTTCGCATCCTTCTGCCCTGTCTTTTAAACTTGTATAAGAATCTGTTGTCCTATCATCTGATTGAACAAAAATCGTTTCACCCATATCTTGAAAACGATTTCTAATTTTTCTCTTAATGCAGACATCTGAAATTTCCCCGTAACCATCAAAATTTTCTCTAGGTCGATTTCCATTTAAAGGATCTCCATTTGGGTTCGCATTTGTTACCGAAACAATCACTGCAAAATCAATCTTTCCTTTTAAATTAGTCATTTTTATTTTCCTCCTCTTCTTTTTCTTTCTTATCTTCCGCTTTTGCTCTATGAGTCATATCATACGATTGACAATGGAAACCAAGTAAATATAATCCATCTAATTTTTCATTCTTTATAAACTCTTCTCTATTAAACTTTGCTGTAATTTTATCCAATAACTGACTATAATACATTCTTTCGGATACTTTTTTCTTATTTAAATAATTTTGAACATTTTCTTCTATTGTTTGCCAAGTCCGATATGGATTCTGAGAAAATGCACACATAAATCGTTTTGCATTCGTTACTCTGTTTTTATCTTCTTCCCTATCAAACGTAGTATATTCAATTCGGTCTGCTACAGCTAACAACCTTCCATATAGATAACTTCTATCACCGCACTCCTCATCTACTTTTCGTATGTCATACTCAGTCTGAACCGATTGTTGTAACTCTTCTTTTTCTAAATCCATAGCTTTTCTCCTTCTTTCCATCTCATCCATTTTTTTCTTTTTAATAAAAGAACATGCAAGCGATAATGCTCTTTCCCAATTATCGTACTCTTCAAACGAAACCGGTGAAGAAGCTCTTTGTACTGCTCGATTTACGAAATCTATCGGCAATGGCTTTTTCTCTGTAATACAAGGCAGCAATCTTTCACATAAATTAGAATATAGCTTCACCTTATTATTTAAAGTCAGTATCCCCTTTTGCTCTGTTCCATATAATACTTCTGCAATTTCCTTTATTCCAACCATTCCAATAAATGAATAGTTCTGCTTGTCCTTTTTCTTTTTATGTAACCATTCACAGCTTCTGTGCCAATATTTAATATTTTCAATATACCTTGCTGATTCAAATGTTTTATATTCTGTCATTGCAAGCCGACCTGTTGTAGCAGAGTTAAAAGAAAGTAAAACAATTTTAGAAGTATCCCCAAGCTTAGTCTTATATCCTCTCATTGCCTTCAAGAATCTTTCCGCCTGTTCTTCTCCTGTCGCCTGTACTTCATTTGCTTTTAATTCTTCCAGCTCCAACGCTTCAAATAAACTATCATAGTCATCGCATATTTTATCTGTGTCAAAACTCCAATCAGGAATCGGTTTTAAATTCGATTCCCATATTACAAGACACATATCATTAAAATGATATCCTTGTCTTCTTATAATCCACTTTAACGCATTATGTGCTTTTTGAGATGCTTCATAACCAATCGAAAATGCCTCTGCTTTATTTCGAAATCGTCCACGAAATGTGAAATTTGCACTGTCATTTGATGAGATAAGTTTTGCTCCATCTCCTTCATTTCTAATTTTTTTTGAATGTAAAAATGAAATCTGAGCATTTTCTCCTGTCAGATAACATAATTGTGGCTCATGAAATGTTGATTTATAATAATCAATAAAGCTTTTCTGCAATGTTTTATCCAACCAGCACTCCGAAAAAAATTGTCCTGAATTATCATTTAAAATATCTTCTTCTGCATCTATGATTTCTTCGATACAAAATCGGACAAACGCTTCTTCCTGTGGAATCCCATTTAGTTTTTCCTTTTCTATAAATACGCCGTTTTCATCTAGTTTTAAAATACCTGCCCTTGATAAATCTGTTATCAACGTCTGTTTTACTAAATATTCATATAAAGCATTTACTTTTTTATGTGTATAAAGAGAATTTCTCCACTTCTCTAACTCGGTTATATAAAGCTCATAATTTTTAGAATAATCTTTTTTCTTGTTATTATAATGAAGCATATAATCACCACATAGATATTTCAAGTTATCACAAAATGGATGTGGTTCAACTCCTGCAGTCCTGCTTCCTGACTTTTCAGTTACCGGTATAATTGTAAGCTTATCCTCCTCTGATACTCTCTCTGCTCTAATAAATTTCCCATTTTCATCAATTATAACTGTTATTTGTGCCGCAACCGTTGTATGAAAAGGAGGCAGTAGTACAAGAGGTCTATTCTGTCGAAATCTTATTTCTCCAGCAATTGCTTCTTCTTTCTCATATAAGTCTAAAAGTTCTCTAACCCAATTCACACTTTTTACCCAGATCATGAATGTCATAGACATCTGATCCTATAATCCTTTCTTTTCATTTTCAATTTTAAGTTTTGGTTTCCAACTTTTATATATTCTCTTTAAACTCCATAAGACCTGTAAAGTTCTGAACTCCAAATTTTTTTATTTCCATTTCTTTTATATGCCTTTTTTCCACACACTGTTCAGGTCTTATAAACTCAATAATTCCACCTTTTTTCATTACAGGACGCCAAAAACGAACCGTCATTTTATTCTTATCATCTTCTAAAATTGCTTCATCTGCATAAGTAATTCCATGATACATAAAACCATATGCTACCTCGCCCTGCATATCGTCATAATAACTTTCTCCTTCTCCAAACACACAAGGTTCAACATACCCCTGACATTCCCTTACCCCAAGAAAAACATCTCGCCTCCCTCCTCTTTCTATCATACGCTTTGCTATATTATGATGCTTGTGCTCATTACGGTCTGCTTCCAATTCCGGTCGATTTTCATTCCATTCAAAATGTCCACGAACTTGATAACACACATCTTTTAAATATGTATAATATGCCAAGTCATTTCCCCCATCATAGTTTAGTGGACGAATTGCTTTCGTTTCTGTTTGGATTGGATTCATAACCCGAATACAATCGATAACCCAATAAAACGTTGGTTTCCAATATACACTATTCATAATTCCTTTTATTGCCTCATAAGTTGGGATATGAAAAGTACAACGTTCTCCCCCAACTCTCGTTACTATATCAGAAAATAGAGCATACTCTCCGCTTACTTGAAATTCTACTGTATTTCTATAAATCATCTTTTCTATTCACCTACAATCTGTCATATCATTAACGTATCCATTCACACGAGAAATGTTGATACCCCTGTTTTTTTACTATAATAATTCTCACTTAAAACAAAGAATCTATTATCGCAGATTGGAGAAACTGCCTTCCCAAGCTCTGCAATCATTTGTTTACTAATTCCTACTATATATGGCTGAAGATTTCTTAAATCCTGTTTTTTTTCTGATAATGATCTAGTTTCATCTTGTAAATAATCAATTAACTTCTTTGCCGTTTCATCATATTCTACAATTACATTAATTTTTCCTTGATTTTCTATCACTTCAAACTGATCTCCTGCAGTTTTAAAAGCCTGCTTTAAATGTAAGCGTTGTTCTTTATGAAAAGACTGCCATATAGAACAATTCGAAGATAAAAGCTCAATTAAAGATGTATCTTTTTTTTCTTTAATCGAAACTAAATACTGCATCTCATCAAAACGGCGGCTCATAAATAATTTATAATAAAGCTCTAACGCCTGTTTTGATTCAAGGCTATAATTCAAAGTCGCCGGATTTCTGCGATATTGATACAAAACCTTTCTCATCGTATCCTGTGCAATTTTAATATCTCTTAGCTGTTTTGATATACGCTCTGCCTCTTCAGACATCTGTACAATATAAACCTGCCCTATATCTATCTCACCATTTCGGTTACATCTTCCCGCCGCCTGTATAATATTATCAAGACCTGCAAGAGAACGCACCACGCATGGAAAAGAAATATCTACTCCTGCCTCAATAACCTGAGTACTGATACATAGAATGGGACGGGTATTTTTCTCATTAGTCAGCTGTACTTTTAAAAAGTCTAATGTTTCCTTTCGATTTTGAGGACACATATTCGTGCTTAAGTGAAATAAATAGCACTTATCTTCTTCATATTTGTTTGAAAATAAATCATACAGATCCTGAGCTGTTTTTTTCGTATTTACAATTACCAATACTTTTCCTTTTTCCAGCAATAAATCCGTTACAAAATCACCTAATTTTTCAATATCCCATCCCTTCTCTATATCTTCCTCTGTCTTATCAATGATTACTGTCCTTTTAAAAGCTTCTTTATAATCGTCTATCGTTTCTACCATATTTTTTACAGGCAGTAAACGATTAGAAGGCAATTGATCAAACAACGGCTGAGTTGCAGAACAAAGTACAATTGTTGTGTTACAAAATGTTGTTAAAAAATTGACAGCTAAATTAAATAACTCTGTAATTCGAACCGGAAGTGCCTGTATCTCATCAAAAATAATAACACTATTACACAAACGATACATTCTTCTAACACTTTCCGTCTTTGATGAAAATAACGTATTTAATAGCTGAACTGCCGTTGTCACTATAATTGGAGAATCCCATCTCTCCGTTAATGTCTGATATTTCTTTTGTTTTTCCGTATCTTCGGAATCAATTATAACATTGCTATGATGTTCCAATACGATTTGCTGATTACCAACTGCATCACGAATTGTTTCTGCATTTTGCTCCAAAATAGAATTATAAGGTGCAACATAAATAATATGCTCCCGCCCAAATTTCTTTGCATGATATAAAGCAAATCTCAAACTGCTTAATGTTTTTCCCGCACCAGTCGGTACAGTCAATCGGTATAAAAATTGCGACCTTTCCGCTGTTCTCCTACATTGGTCCGAAATCCGGCTACGACATTGATCTAAAACTTTAGCTCCTTCAAATTTGCTTAATTTACTCTCTAAATTTAAAATAGATTCTTCCCAAACATCTTCTATCTCTATTCCTGTGCTTTCAAATTGCATTGGTTTGTTTTCAGCAAAAGCATTTGTGTCAAAGCGATCACTGTCAATTAAAAGGGATAAAAGTATTCTTTCATATAACCCTAAAAAGAAATGCACATTTCCATAACTGTTTTTTCTTCCTTCAAACTTAATAAAATTAAGAAGTTCCAATTGAATTTTTTGAAAATCCTGCTCTGCCTGTTCTATATAATTTAATATTTTTTCTTTTTCTATATACTGGTAAAAACGTTCTGATACAACTGAAAGCATGGTCATATTGCTTTTTCTTCTTTTAATCAAAGATTCTCCGGAATCTAAACAAAAGCAATCATTTACGCCATGATGAGAATATATACTATATTGTATAAATTCAGAAAGAAACTTGTTTTTTAACAAACCGTCTGCTAACAACCCACCCGCCGTTGAATGTGTTACCTTTCTTCTGACAAACGCTTTTTGCTCCATCGCTTCATGAATATACTGGTCAAATTCATCATGATATTTCCCACAATCATGAAAAATGCCCGTCAGCCAAGCGATTGAACGCAAGTAATCTAACGGGCAATTATTTTCTGCTAAAAATGCAACTCCTCTGTTATGAGAAGAAACAGTTTGTATTCTATCCTTATTCTGCTCATCAAAATGAGCAATATATTTTTCATTCATAAAAAATTTGACTCCCATTTACTATTACTACATTTTTCTCACTTATTCCACTTTATTTTAGCATATTGTACAAATTTGTCAATCTTTTTTTAAATTTTTGTACAAATTTTTCATCTATCGTATATTTTTTGTTATAGTCAGAATTAACACCTCTTCAAAGATTAGAATCCGCCATTCTGGTATGCTCTCGCTATTACATACGATGGCTCATAAAAAGCACTGCAATTATAATTATCAATCACCTCGCAAATGTCATTATTATACACTCTGATAATACCATCTACGTAATTCTCTTTTGATGACATCGTATCTCTTATCAAACGCTGATAGACTGCTCCCATATCAAGCGGAGAAGGAACTATCGCAGCCATTTCTTTATCCACTGCAGTAATGTCATAGTCACTTGCTTTTAAAGCATAATCTTTAATCCAGTCTTCTTCAACTTTCAATGGGTTTTCACAATGCAATACATTTGCGCAGCTTAATAAATGATATAAGCCATCTTTTCCAATGGTATTTACAACATATTTATTCTTCTGTTTAATATGTCTTGCTACCCTCTCTATCATATAACATACAAAATAAAGATCATTTATCTCTATATCTTCTTCTGGGAAGTACTTATTCTTCATAATGTTTCACTCCCTTCAAAAGTTAATGTTTTCAAAGCTTCTTCCGTACAAAATACAATCTGATGTGTGGGATAATTAAACCTTACAAGTCCCCAAAAAGCATCTCTTGGGATCCTTCCATCAATAAATCCTTCAACAAAATTCCAAATTTGATCATCAGCCATAGGTCCTTCAACAATATCATAATCATGCTCAATACCTCTTCGACAATCAACAACGAAATCCAGCCATTCGTTCGTCATTTCATCAAATTTCAGTATTTTTAAATCAGCATTTGGTGTGTATTCATATCTGCTTACAACAGAGTCACCCTTTCTTGTCATGGCCCATCGCTTTGCCTGTTTCTCGTAACTGGTACAATAAAAGCCATAACCAAAATCTTTGTAGAAGCCATTCTGAAGAATACGCGGAACAAACACTTCTACATTACTGCCATGATATACACTATTTTTTTCCATAAGCGTCCTCCTCGTCTATTCTTCCATACTATCATCCAATGTTTCCTCATTGGAATCATTATATGATTCTATTGCATCCGTCTCATAGCCAGGAATCTTAATATCTCTGACATAAACCTAATCCGTTCCTACTCTTAGTCCTTTCAATATTATATATGCTCTGTAATACATAATCTTCCGTAAAAAGTATAGACCTATTACACATATAAAAATGCTTGACTACAACAATATACATTCTTTATCAGTAAATTCAACACCTTTCGCTAGCACTATGCCAAACAACATTGTTTCTTAAAAAGACAGTTGATTCTCATAAAGGTGTCTAACACTATCATCATTATCACAGCTATTATAAAGACCTCATAACTCTGACAAACCTCCTATATACAAAACTTTACCTTCATTTATTTATATACAGTATACTATAAAGCTCTATTCCTATGCAACTACTTAATTTGTTCCTCCAGGACAATGAAAATTATATATAAATTTGTAACTATTTTATATAGAAACTTTATATAAATTGAGCTATAATTTGTTGAAGCAAGTCGAAAAGGAACGTAGAAAGGATGACTAAAATGCTACAGCATCAAAGACAAATGTCAGAATCTATGGCATTAGGTATTGTTCTAACTCTTGCCGGAGGTTTTCAGGATGCGTATTCTTATAACTGCAGAGGAGCTGTCTTTGCCAATGCCCAAACCGGTAATATTGTTTTATTAGGTCAAAATCTTGCAAATGGAAATTGGCAACGTGCCTTACACTATTTATTTCCTCTGATTGCTTTTATCAGTGGTGTCTATATAACCGAATGGGTTCGTGAATTTTATAAAAATTATAAAAAGGTTCATTGGCGTCAAATCATTCTTATCATTGAAATTGTAATGTTATTTATTGCAGGACTTCTTCCCCAAAGCCTTAATACACTCTCCAATGTTTTAATGTCCTTTGCATGTGCAATGCAGGTCAATAGTTTTCGAAAGTTCAAAGGGATTCCGTGTGCAACAACAATGTGCATTGGAAATATGAGAAGTGCCACCGAAATGTTATGTAAATATCATATTACAAAAAATCCTGAAATGAAGAAAAAAAGTTTACATTACTATTTTATTATTTTGATTTTTGGGATTGGTGCAGCACTTGGTTCAATCTTTACAAACCAAATCGGCAATCATGCAATTTGGATTTCAGCCTTCTTAATGTTTATCGGCTTTATTATGATGTTTGTAAAATAGCAGGTTTCTTATTTGTCATTTTAACACATCCTCGCGGAGCGTTTTTGCTTTATAGGAGACGAAGCTTCCTATAAAGTAAAAAAAACCACAAAACAGATATTTACATTACGCAATATTTTTAATTCGTACCGTAAATAACGTTTTGTGGATTTTTTATTAAATTAATGATTCATATAACCTTGTAATATCTTTCACATATCTTCTTTTATTCTTCTAACCGAAAGTCCTCTAAGACTTTTGCTAATTGTTCTGCATGTTCTGAAAGCTCTCCACAAGATGCCGCATTTTGTTCTGATAATGCTGCATTTGTCTGTGCAACCTCAGATATCTGCCCTACTGCCTGATCAACCTGCTTTAATGCGTCAGTCTGCAATTGAGAAGCATCTGATACATCTTTTGCTAATTTTGCTATTTCAATTGTGGACTCTACAATTTCATTTAAAGATTCTGCTGTACGACTTACTAACTTAGCGCCTTGTTCTACTGCTTCAATACTCTTTGTTATCAGTTCTTCTGTTTCTTTTGTCGCATCTTTCGTTTGAGTCGCAAGTTCACCAATCTCACCTGCTACAACTGCAAACCCTCTTCCTTCTTCACCTGCTCTTGCTGCCTCAATGGATGCGTTTAATGCAAGAAGGTTCGTCTGTCCCGAAATGCCTTCAATAACGGTAATAATTTTCGAAATCTGCTCAGAAGCTTCTGTTATCATATTCATTGCCAGTTTCAACTCTTCCATCTGCTGGCTTCCGCTCTCAACCATTTGCTTTGCATTTTTTGACTGAATGTTTACATGTTCAATATTTTTTGTATTTTTTTCTACCTGTTCTGCCACTGTCTGTACCGTTGCAAGCAATTCTTCAATAGAGCTTGACTGTTCCGTTGTTCCTTGGGCAAGTGACATAGAAGCCTGTGAAATATTTTCAGAGCCATCCGCAACCCTGTCTGCTGTCAGCTGAATCGAATGAATCATTTCCTTAAAAATCTGAATAATAGAAAGCATTGACTTCTTTATATCAGCAAAATCTCCGACGTAATCCGCCTCTACTCCAATCGCAAAGTTCTTTTGTGACATCTGGCTTAACACTTCGTCAATATTATATATGTAAGCTTTTAATTTTTCAGCCATATGCCGAATACCCTCTGCAAGTTCACCAATCTCATTGGAAGCTTCATACTCTAATTCGAAATTCAAATTTCCCTGTTCCATTTGAAATAATGCTTCCTTTACTTCCTCTAATGGAATTGTGATACCATTTGCAATTCTTTTGCCAAAGCGGTTTGCCAATACAATATTGACAATCGTCATAACAATCAGTAAAGCCACTAATATCCAAACACGCAGGCTGGAAGCCCAGACATAGGAATCCATATTTTCAGATACACCGCTTGCAATTATTTCAATCTGCTCTATTATCTTGTCAACAATAGGAAAATATTCTTTTTCAAGATTAGCTTTTGCCTTATCAACCTGTCCTTCTTTTGCCAGTGAAATTGATTGCTCAATCGTATCTTTTCCTTGATTTATGCCACTCTGAATATTGGCAACTTCCGGCTGATTGTTTCCCGATAAAGTTTCTATCAATACAATTGCTTCATCTAATTTCTGCTGATTGCTTTCTAATTCTTCTTCGTATTCTTTAACCTCACTTAAATCTGTCGCAACGCATACCTGATAGATTCCACTCTTAATTTCCGAAAGTGCCTCCTTCGCTTTCCAAGTCGCATCCTCGATCTTACTATACTCCTCATTAAATGTTTTTAACCGATTTAATCCATCAAACAACGTTATAATAGAAAAGACAGTCATAATTACAATAAATATCGTAATGACACCATACGATTCCCGAAGCCGAACTCCTATTGGTTTCGACCCAAACTTCTTTTTTACTTCCCTCGATACCTCTTTTCTAATATCCTCTGTTTTCTTTTTCACATCCTGCATATTCTGCTGCATAATCATCCCTCCATCTGCTTTTGTAATATTACGAAAGCACTTCGCTTTATAATAATATACCAAATGCAGCAGGGAATGTCTACAATCGATAGCAATATAAAGTTCTTGCTTATCATCCGTTTCCATTTACTAAAATCATCTGCTTATAATCCGTTCGCTTTCTCAGTCCTGCACATATTGTCATTGTTACTGATAAAATATAATTAAAATCGTCTTGTACAGAAACAGCCCTTTCCAAATATTCCCTATGAATTTTATCTAACCACAAATCTAAACGCTTTAATGGTTTTTCCCGTTCTCTTAAAAACCATGATTCTCTATTCTGCATTTTATTTTTAAAATATTGATGTAGGGAAGATTCATATTCTGTATGTTTTTTTGATTTGTAACCAAAACGATCATTGTGAGGTCTTGTAAAAGAATCCGTCAAATAGTGCATCATTTTTCCAATACTATACCATTCATAAAAAGTATTATTTCGTTTTGCACGAATTGTCTTAAAAAGGAACTTTTTCCGGTAATGATAGCTATGTCCCTGAAACCATTTTTTCTCAGAAAGAGAAAGGTAAGTTAACGGATTTACGTCGGGAACTAGGTTTCCAAGTAAAAAAGCTAATTTTTTAATTCCATTTATCTCTATATGATCCACCATATATTTTGCTAAAAAATAATGATCCTTTGTTTCCATAGTATGCACCTCCTTTCTTTTATTTTAGCACTTAAACTTAACTCAATGTCAATAGATTATATATGAATTTTTTGTGAAAACTTTTGTCTTAATTATAGAGTATATCCAAAAAAATGAGAATATTGTATATCACAACATTCCCATTTTTTCCAATTTAATTTAATTTTTTTAGTAAATCTTCAACATTTTCTACTTCGCTCATTTTTACTTCATCTCCAAAAAATGTTTCCATGTCTTCCTCTACTGTGCTAATTCCGGCAATACCAAAGTTATCAATTAATACCTTCGCTACATTTGGGGAAAGGAACGCTGGAAGTGTTGGTCCAAGATGAATTTCTTTTACGCCAAGATATAATAAACTTAATAATACAATAACCGCTTTTTGCTCATACCATGCAATATTATAAATAATTGGAAGTTCATTAATATCTGCTAACCCAAATATTTCTTTCAATTTTAAGGCAATTAGCGCTAAAGAGTACGAATCATTACACTGACCTGCGTCTAGTACTCTTGGAATACCGTCAATATCACCTAAGTTAAGTTTATTGTATTTGTATTTTGCACAACCGGCAGTTAATATAACCGTATCTTTTGGAAGTGCCTTTGCAAAATCTGTATAATAGTTTCTCTTAGAAGCTCTTCCATCACAGCCTGCCATTACTACAAATTTCTTAATCGCACCAGATTTTACTGCATCAACTACTTTGTCAGCTAATGCAAATACCTGCTCATGTGCAAAACCACCGATGATTTCTCCTGATTCAATTTCTGTTGGAGCACTACATTTCTTAGCAAGCTCAATAATTTCAGAAAAATCTTTCTGGCTTCCTGCTTCTCCTTCAATATGCTTACAGCCTGCATATCCTGCTGCACCCGTTGTAAACATTCTGTCTTTATAAGATGCCTTTGGTGGTACAATACAGTTTGTTGTCATTAAAATCGGTCCATTAAAGCTTTCAAATTCTTCCTTTTGTTTCCACCATGCATTACCATAATTTCCAACTAAATGTTTGTATTTTTTCAAATGAGGATAATAGTGTGCCGGAAGCATTTCAGAGTGAGTATAAACGTCAACACCAGTTCCTTCTGTTTGGATTAATAACTGCTCGAGATCGGAAAGGTCATGACCGGAAACTAAAATTCCCGGATTCTTTCCTACGCCGATATTTACTTTTGTAATCTCAGGATTCCCATAAGTCTTTGTATTTGCAGTATCTAATAATGCCATACCTTCTACTCCAAACTTACCAGTTTCCAGCGTTAATGCAACAAGTTCATCTATTGTTAAAGAGTCATCAAGCAGTTTCATAAGTGCAGACTGCATAAAACAGTCAATTTCTTCGTTATCATAACCAAGTACATTTGCATGCTTCGAATATGCAGATAACCCTTTTAATCCATAAGTTATTAATTCTCTTAAAGAGCGGGTATCTTCATTTTCCGTCGCTAAAACACCAACTTTATCTGATTTTGCTTTTTCTTTTAACAAATTATTTACCAATGGAGCTTCCTCGCCAATCTCCCATGTTGCAGCTTCCGATAAATTGTTCTTATCTGATAATTGGTTTAGCAATTCCTTTTTCATTGCTAATGTTTCTTTTACTCTTGCATAAAAAATTTCATCATCAAAATTTGCATTTGTAATTGTTGTAAACAAATTTAGTGTAATATAATGATTGATTTCTTTTGAAATTTCTTTTCCTTCTGCCCGTAATCTTGTTGTAACCTCTGATATTCCTTTTGTTACATAGACTAACAAATCCTGCATATTCGCAAGATCCGCACTTTTACCACAAACTCCCGCCTTTGTACATCCTTTATTTCCTGCTGTTTCCTGACATTGATAGCAAAACATTATCTTATCTTCCTTTCTTACTCTTATACTCTATTTTTTATTATGATTCAAGAATTCTTCCATCTGTTGATATTGTCACTACTTGCCATGGTATAAACTTACCGCTTGCCTGAAGTGCATTTTTTACTGCATTCTCAATTCCACCACAACATGGTACTTCCATTCTTACAACTGTTACACTTTTTATTTCATTGTTACGAATAATTTCTGTTAGCTTTTCTGTGTAATCCACATCATCTAACTTTGGACATCCGATTACTGTAATTTTATTCCGAATAAATTCATTATGAAAATTTCCATAAGCATAAGCGGTACAATCTGCTGCCACTAACAGATTCGCATGTTCAAAATATGGTGCCTTTGTAGGAACCAGTTTAATCTGTACCGGCCATTGACGTAATTTTGAAGTAATTACCTCTTTAGGCGACGTATCTTGCTCTTCTAAATTACATCCTCTATGAATCTCTTTTGCCTGTGTTCCAGGACATCCACAAGGCAAAACTTCTTTTATACTTTCTTCTTTTTTTCTTTTATTTTCTAACACTGCCTGTTCATCATAGGCTAAAGCTTCTCTTTCTATAAACGTAATTGCTCCTGTTGGACAAGCCGGAAGGCAATCACCTAAGCCATCGCAATAATCATCCCTAAGTAGTTTTGCCTTTCCATTTACCATTCCAATTGCTCCCTCATGACAAGCAGCTGCACAAAGTCCACAACCATTACATTTTTCCTTATTAATCTCTATAATTTTTCTTATCATAAACGTTATCTCTCCTTTTTCATTCAATCTCTTTCTTCTATTGCTTGACTTGATATGGGAATCATACTATAATAACTTCATCATGTATGTTGTTAGAACAACAAAATAAAAAATGAGCAAATTTTTTAACCAGAGGTGACCTATGAATTATGAATTTATAGCCAAAACATCCATATTTCGTGGAATAGCACCAACCGAATTAAAGGTCATGCTTTCCTGCCTTCAAGGCTATACAAAAAAATATACAAAAGGAGAATATGTCTATCGTGCAGGAAGCCACGTTCAGGCAATGGGGTTGGTTCTCTTTGGAAGTGTAAATATAGAGCAAAATGATATTTGGGGAAATCAAAATATTTTTGCTAATATCAAAACAGGACAGGTTTTTGCTGAAACCTATGCCTGCACGCCATCCGAGCTTATGATGGTTGATGTAATCGCTGTAGAACAAACAGAAATATTATTTCTAAATATTGAAAAAGTTCTAAAACTATGCCCTTCCAATTGTGATTTTCATAACCATTTAATTCGAAACTTACTGTCCGTTATGGCCTCTAAAAATTTGAATCTCACCTACAAAATTACTCATATTACTTCCAAATCAATCCGTGGGCGGCTTTTATCTTATCTCTCTTATCAGGCAATGGAACAGGGTACCTATAATTTTGAAATCCCATTTAACCGCCAGCAACTTGCCGATTACCTTTGTGTTGACCGAAGTGCAATGTCCAACGAACTTAGTAAGATGCAAAAAGATGGTTTGCTAACCTATCACAAAAATAAATTTCATCTGCATGAACATTCTTATGAAATGGAATTATAATTTGAATAACGAATAATAGAAAGAGTGATGATTATGAGTAGCTTAAATTATCTCCAATTTCAACTGCCCAATCAGAACTATTAGCTAGAACGACGCCAACTATTTGGGATGTATTAATCGCAATTTGTGGCGGCACTGCGGGAGTCATCGGTATTACAAGAAAGGAAAGTTCAAATGTAATGCCGGGTGTTGCAATTGCACTAATGCCTCCTCTATGTACTGCCGGTTACGGAATTGCAATGGGCTCTCCCCGTTATTTTCTTGGTGCTATGTACTTATTTTCCATTAATGCTTATTTTATCTGCCTCTCTACCTGCTTTGTTATGCTTACATTAAAAGTACCTGTAAAATCAAGTTTGAATGAACTTAAAATTTTATTTCCTGACGTGCTACATTATGAAACCGGTGTAACAAAATCTTATGATAAGCATACCAAACAGACGAAACAGTATCTCACAACAACGATTATAATATCAAAAGCAATGTTAAACTTCTATAACCTGAACCACATCACCCGGCTGTTTTCCAATCCTGTGAAGAATTTCTTTTTTATATATGACATGGCGTTTCCATTTTACTTGTTATAAATAAACCGCTCCAATTCATTCAATAAAACATCAAAATCCAATGGTTTAACAAGGTATCCCGTCATTCCTGCTTCATACGCACGAATTTTATCTTCTTCAAAAGCATTTGCTGTCATTGCCAAAATTGGAATCTTCGTTGCATCTGCCCGTTCCAACAGTCGAATTGTACGAACAGCTTCCAGACCATCCATAACTGGCATTCTCACATCCATTAATATTGCAGTATAATAATTTAAACTGCTTTGCACAAATAACTCAACCGCCTGTTTTCCATTTTGAGCTGTTGTTACCTCTATCCCATTTAATTCCAAAAACGTTTTTGCTATTTCCCGATTTAATTCATTATCCTCAGCAAGTAAAATTTTACTGCCAACAAATTTTTGCTTACTAATCTGCTTCCTTTCAAATAAATCGTCATCATTCAATTTATAAAATGCATCATAAATATTCGCACGAAATAACGGCTTACATACAAAATAATTGACACCGGCAGCCCTTGCCTCCTCTTCAATACCACTCCAATCATAAGCAGAAATCATAATAATCATTGTATCCATTCCTACTAATTTGCGAATTCTTCTGACAGTTTCAATTCCATCCATATCCGGCATTTTCCAATCAATCATGGCAATATCGTAAAGCTCTTTCTTTTGAAGCGACTGCTTTATTTCTCCAATTGCCTTTTTTCCGGAATCCACCCATTTTACACAGGCTCCTACTTCTTCTAAAATTATCGTAGTCTGTTCCCCCACAATTTCCTCATCATCCGCAACAAGCACTTTTAATCCTTTTAAAAGTTCCTGCATTTTCCGCTCCCGCTCTTTCTCTTCATCATCAGAGACCAATTCAAATGGTACTGTAAAAATAAAGGTTGTTCCTTCTTTCTTTTTGCTTTTTACTTCTATGGTTCCTCCCATCAACTGTATCAAATTGTATACAATTGAAAGACCCAAACCACTTCCTACATTATCCCTGGCTTCACCGGCCGCTTCCTGCTCAAACGGCTGAAAAATTATTTTTTGAAACTCCTCAGACATTCCAATTCCTGTATCCGAAATACGAAATTTTAAATAGCAAAAACCATTTGTTCTTTTTTGCTCCCTTATGCTAACCTCTATTTTTCCTTCTGCAGGAGTAAACTTTAACGAATTCGATAATAAATTCAGCAAAATTTGTTTTAACCGTAAGGAATCTCCAATATAATATTGCTCTAATGGTTCTTCATGATACACTTCATAAGAAAGATTCCGTTCCAATGCTTGCGGATAAATAATCTGATTAATCTCTCCAATCAATTCAACGAAATTAAAATATTCATGAGAAATTTCCATCTTTCCTGTTTCAATTTTCGACATGTCCAAAATATCATTAATCAAAGAAAGCAAATAACGCGAAGACGCATCGATTTTTTTAAAACAGTCCTTTACACTTGTGCTGTCTTCTGCTTTTATCTGACCTATTGTACTCATTCCAATGATTGCATTCATCGGAGTCCGAATATCATGGCTCATTCTTGATAGAAAATCAGACTTTGCCCGATTAGCCGCCTTAGCAGAAGCCAAGGCATCGCGGAGCAATTGTTCTTGCCTCGCCTTTTCAATTCTCTGGGCATCCAAAAATTTTATTAACTCGATTGCTAATATATCATCATCAAACGGATTTTGAACGTAAATTACCTGAATTGATATCCAGTGGTATTCTTCATCAACTATCTTTTGTTGAAGTTCCATATAAATTTCTCTTTCTCCACATTCAAAACGCTTTATAATTGCTTCTCTTTGAAAGGTTGTCGCATAGTCCAACTGATAAGAAGGATAAACAAGTTCTATTGATTGATTTATTAATTCACTAAATATCCCTGTTCTTTCCTTTATAAAAAATTCCTGTTCTTCAATAAAACAATTGTATGTGTTCTTTGTTAAATTGAGGCTTATGATTAGCGGATATGCTGTACAAATTGCCGCTCTAAGCGATTGATTTTCTACAAACTCCTCCTGTTCTTTCTCCATTTCCAATCGTTTCAATTCTGTTACATCAGTAAATACTGCCTGGATTACCTCCACACCATCTACATTTATAATTTTTCGCATCGCAACATTTACCCATGCATGCTCCCCATTCTTTCGAAAAGTTTCCCTTGTGTAATTAATCGTTTCCCCCTCCAAAGGTAATTGTCCAATAATTGTTTTAACCCATTCTCTGTCTTTATCCATAACTGTTTGAATTGGGCTTTCTATTTCACTCCAATATTCTTCCTCTGACGAGTAACCATAAAATTCCCATACCATCCGGTTTACATTAATAATCCGATATTCTTCATCTGTAGTAAACTGAATAATTCCACACGGGATAGAATCAAACAACTGAGCTAAAAAATGCTCCTGTCTTTTATTTTCCTGTGCTTTTTTCTGTAGTTCATTTTCTAATTTATGATATGCTCCAGATACTTCATCTGGAAATAAGTCTTCTCTTGTGTTCTCTACAAACGGAATAGAATGATGAATATGTACTACGCAAAACTTTTCTTCTTTCTGCTGTATTACAAATGAAATTCGATGATAAACCATGTCTACTTGAATATTTGCATCACATAAATAAATTTTTTTGTCAATAAGTGAAATCAAGTAGGTTTCTTCATACTTTTCTCTAACTTTCATTCCTTCTATAATTTTTAAAATAGCATCCTCTCTGCCTTCCGCTTTTTCGTTTTCTTTTGTTCCAATCCATATAATATTCTCTGCAAAAGACGAAAATAAAAAATCCTTGTCAGGTTTCCTAAGAATGTTCCTCACTAATTGCCTGGTAAATTTCTCTACCTCTTTCACCGTCTTTTCATACATTTTTAGGACCTCCTCTTTAAGCATATCAAATTTTGTTAAATTAATCATATCATAGAAAATGGTTCGTGAAAAGAAATGATTTTCTATATTTTGCTGACCGTTTATTCCATTTTATGCGAAATAAAAAAAACAGAAACCCTCTCTCTAAATAACTGCAATTATGAAAAGGCACTAAAACTTGCATATTTTTTATACAAGTTTCAATGCCTTCTGTTCTGTAAGTCCAATATACTATACACGATTAATTTTCGATCATTCGGATAAATATATTCGCCTTTTATTTTATCGTTTTTATAATTGCTTCAGTTACAACATATTTATGTTTTGCATTACTTTGCTTTTTAATTTGATAACTCATAGTCCCAATCTTTGTCTTTGATTTCGTTTCATCATCATAAAGGTAACAAGTACATTCTACTGAATATTTCTGATTACCTAAGTTATAAATTTTATTAATTCCTATTGTTGGATATGCTGTTCCCCAATCTCCCAATACAATAGCAATACTTCCATCTGCTTTCTTATACACGAGCTTATCAATAAACTTAAGATTTTTTGTATTTGTTGGAATCTTACTATAGTTTATACTTTTGCCAAAAATATCTTTAAAATTCTTTTCTAAACTCGTTTTTTTTATTATTGCTTCTGACTCCCCATTCTTACATTCCGAATTAAATGCGGCAACGCAAATTTTCGAATATTCATTCAATTTACCAATTTTCTCTTTTTCTTTTCTTGTCATTACAATACCATTCCAGTATGCAAAATTATTAATCAACTGTTTCACCATCTTTTTGTCCTGAAATGTCTTCGTAACATTTGTTTTTGCTGCTATCTTAGCATAACTTACATTCGTTCCCTGACAAACACTTATCATTAAAATAAATGAAAGGAACATACAAAAAATTCTTTTTTTCATACTTTAACCTCTTTTCATTCATATAGCTATAAAAGAAGACAAGCCCCTCAGACATAAGTCCTTAGAGCCTGCCTCAACGTATAATAGGGTGGGAGTAGAGAACATTTAATGTTCTCTATCTATAATTATATATCTATTTGTAAAAAATTTCAATAGTTTATTTAAGCACTTTTACATTAAAATCTTCTTTTATCCATATAACGCATTTTTCCAGCTACCCGAATCTCCGGCTCTACTTTTGGTCGCTCTCCTGCTTCCTCATTAAATACAGCACGAATTCCACCTGCAAGCTCGCTTATGCAATCTGGACAAAATCGCCCATACCGGATACTGCAGCCACACTTTTCACATTTTAAATAAAAATCGGATCCTTCTGGTATTTCTAACCTTCCTTCTCTTAGATAAGAAGTTATTACTTTTTCTTTTACCCCCGTCGCTTGAGCAATGACTAACAATGGTGCCGTTCCATTTTCTCGCAAAAACTCTTTTATTTTCCCCAAATCATTGAGTGTTTCATATCCACACTCCATACATCTGTATTTTACATTGCTAATTGGCTTCATTTTCCCTTTGCACACTTCGCAATGTAAAATTTTCCCTCTGTTTGCTAATTTCTCAATTTCATTTAATATACTATCGCTCATATCTTCCCACCATTCCCTCTTTTTCTCTTTTTTATAGTTCGTTTCCTTTCATTAGAAAACGACATTCTAACCACTCTCTGACTCTAAAAAAATTGCTATTATCAAAATACTATTTACAATTTTACATGAATATCCGTTTGATTTCAATGGGCTATTATATGCATTTTCATCTTTCACTATAAAAAACTCGAAGAGGCTGTCGTATTAAGTGCATATTTCTAAGAATTATACAAAAAAACAATACAATATAGTATTTATTATTTTCCTCTACACATGCAGTCTACAACTCTCCGACAAACATTTCTACATTTATTACCAATTCCATGTTTCATGATTCTAAAAATTCCCCACATGCCAGATTCAATATCCCATTTTAGACTTCCAGAGCGATAAAGATAATCGCCCGGGCAGCAGATGGAGTCTTTAAGTTCCATATTGAAAGTGTTTCCAACACTAATCGCTCCCTGAATTGGAATTTCCCTAGAATAAGGATCATCTGGTTGTTCTTTCCACTGACACCCGTGAATAGCAAATCCTACATTTCGAGGTTTATCGGCCGGCATTACCGTTCGAAAAACAATTCTTTCCCCTGTATATGCTTTAAAAACAGGTGTAGCCGGATCACCATGAATTTTACTACTAAATACTCGTGCTATCCTACTGTCCTTTTCCAGCCGATTTGCAAAACGTTCAGAACGATAATTATATCCTTTTTCTCCTGTGTCTTCTGCATCTGGTACTTCCCCATCTTCTCCTGATGCCGTACGAATTAAAACACCATCTTTATCTAGCAACCGAATTCCATTTTGAATCAACACAACACATTCGCGAAAATTTTCAACTCCCGGAGCGGTTATCACAGCCTGTTCTTCATACAACGCCTTAGAAAGTGAAAAATTACGATACCATTTTGCTCCCGGAGGTTCAATTAGTATTGTTCCAAATAATCCGTGATATCTATGATTTCTCATGTCACCAAAAGATTGAAGGATACATGCTCCATATTCCTTATCTGCATACCATAAGTATTTCTTACTCTCTCCAGGACCAACTGTTTGTTCTCTGTTATTGTATCCTACATTGACACCAGAATCACAAATTGGATCATATCTTAAAAACTGTGGGTTCAGTGATACACGCATTGATGGCTTATGTTTCATGTCAAGCGGAACTCTCGGATAGTCAAAATATTGTATTGGATTATCAAAATCAAAAAGATTATGAAGTACAACTTCAATCCAATCTCCTGCATTTGCCCGTAAAATCAAAGGCTTTGGCTGATAATTTTCACAAAATGCTTCTTTCAGCTCTTCCAGCGGAACAAAAATTAATCCATCCGGATCATGATCTCCATGTTTATTGTAAAGTATCTTTCTTTGTATTGCTGCCACCTCATACTTACGAATTGTGGCATCCTTTCCAGGACATGGGGGCAAAGGAAGAATCTGATCTTTTCCCTTACATAGTGGCTTCAGCCATTTTTTAGGCTGGTCATACGACCGTATGATTCCCCATAATCCAAGCCATGCATCATCAATGCCTCCAAAATAATAAAGATAATCACCAGGACCATATTTACTAGTAATATGGATGTTAAAAGCCTCCGAAATGCCCATCGTTTGTGATGCCACATCTGGCGATGCAGGATCTGACACTTCCCTTTTCCAGTTCATACCAGTAAGATTAAATACATGCTGTTCTTCATGAGCTCCATCCAAAAGCCGAATCATCATTTCGTCACCCGGATAAGTTTCCAAAATCGGCGTGGATGGATCTCCATGAACAAAAGAACTAAAAATGTACGCTGGATCCTCATCTTTTTTTAGCCGTTCCGGCATAGGCTCAGAACGATAATTAATTCCCATTACTCCTGGATCATCATGAGACCCCGGAACTTCCGGCGGATTCAAAGGCTTCCCATTTTTATCAAATAGTAACGCAAAATCATGAACAAATAACGCATATTCTCTAAATGACGTTCCATCTTTTCTCTTTATAACTGCTTTTGTACCAAATTTAAGTTCTTCTCCTGTAGAAACATCATGAAAAGTAGCTCCTGCTTCTTCAACAAAAAGTGCTCCAAATACACCATGCTGCTGATGGGAATTCGCGAATAGATGATCATGAAAAAATACAGCCCGAAGTTCCGTATCAAGAAAGAATCGTTCAATCAATGTTTCATACTTTCTTGCACCGGCAATATTATTCCAGCCATTTGCAGCACCATCGGAAACAATCGTATCAAATTTTACTAAATGAATATGAAATCCTACAATATCTGTCTTTGTTTTCATTTGAAACGGGCTTTCCTCTATATATTCCGGCAGTAGATTTGTAAGACGTACTTCAACACAATCTCCTGCATTTGCCCGAATAACAAGTGGTTCTACACAAATCGTACCTTTTTCCACTTTCTCTATATAGGAATCTAAACCACCATGTTTTTCTAACTCTTCCTTCAAAACAAAAAACCTTCCTTGTGGATCATTCCAGCCAAAATGATTGTAAACAATTTTCGCCTGGATTAACGCAATTTCAAATACTTTAATCTTTTCTTTCGTTTCACATTCACACTCACACCTGTCAGTGTGGCAGGGACAAGTGTCACTGTATAAAGCACCTGGTCTGAAATTCTCTACAAAATTTTTTTCCTCCAACTTTGTAGGCTCTATCTTATTACTTCCATCTGCATTCAATATCCCGAATGGAGGCTGCAATGGACGCTCGCCAAATGTACCATTAATAAAATTTGGATACCCCGGATGATTCTTATCCTTTTTCGGCGGTAATACTCGATCCTTTAATGGCATTAACGGAGGTATTTTTGTTCCATCCGGCAATTTTCCAGTTCCATCTTCTAATCTGTCATAAATTCGCCACAGCGTCCACATGCCTTCATGAAAATGTGGATATAAATGGCAGTGAAAAATCACATCCCCAATTGTTCTATTTAAGCTTCCAGTACCATGAAGAATATCCAACGTAAAACACTCCTGTGGACTTAAAGAAACGGAATCAATAATGGTAGAATTTGGATTATCACCTTCTAATTTCCACTGATGATTATGAAGATGAAAAACATGAGTTTCCTTTACCCCGCCATGGATTAAACGTATCTTAGAAGGATCTCCTACGTAAGCCCGTAATATTGGCGGTGCCGGATCTCCATATACCCACGAACTCATCGAAATATCTTCCCCTGTATCTGCATGCTCCTCTGTAAGTGGAAGTCGGTTTCTCATAGGTTCTGAGCGATAACTTATCGCTGTCGTTGCAGATGGAAGCCCCGTATGCGGATCAATAGGTTGGTTTCCATCTTTATTTTTAATTTCTAATTCATCATGGAAAAATACGGCATATTCTCGAAATGCAGGATGAACAGGATGATAAATATCGGCAAATAAACCACTCTCCAGCTCCGCTCCGGTTTCTGGATCAAGCCACCTAGACTCTGCAGCTTCTACAATAATTGCACCAAACAAACCATGGACATTCGTTCCTTCTTCACCACTTCTTGTATCTCCCATATCCTGAAAAGAATAGACACCTTCTCGATTGGCATACCATGTATAAATAATTTGATTTTTTGTAGTTGAATCTCTGTTATATCCTACACAAGCACCATCGGATGTCTGAACATCATACCCAAGTCCTTGAACGTGAATAGAAAGAGAACGATTTAGTGAATGGGTAAAAACAATTTTCACTTTATCCCCGACATTTGCCCGAATTACCAAAGGTTTTACCTCTTCATAAGGTTGAGGTATTTCCTGTGAAAAATTACGCCATGCTCCCTCCTGAATTCTCTTAGCATCTTTTTTCAATACATATACTAATCCATTTGGATCATAATCGCCATATTTATTATATACAATTGGAATTTCAATTGCTTCAATTTCATATAATCGACATTTTTGCCGGGTGGGATACTGATATAATTCCATTTTTACTCCTCCT
This sequence comes from Velocimicrobium porci, assembly GCF_009696045.1. Lineage (GTDB taxonomy): Bacteria > Bacillota > Clostridia > Lachnospirales > Lachnospiraceae > Velocimicrobium > Velocimicrobium porci. The sequence continues at coordinate 29,760 of NZ_VUMT01000008.1, forward strand.
TTACTCTGCACAGTCCGATTGTAAAAGTCTTATATAATGATTTGCTTCCCGCAACACATGATCTGCAAGAAGCGGAAGAATAATCGATGAAATCTCACAGTTTAAAATTCCATTTGCACCAGCTTCTTTAAATTTGCGATATTCTAACGTTTCTTCCAACGATTTTCCAGTTAATCCAAAAGTGGCACGACAATCCTGTTCTCTGGCTTTTTCCAAAAGTTCTTGGTATTCCATCGCAAATTTATCTGCCGTTTTAATCAATTCTGTTTCCGATGGATCCAACAAACCTCGTATAAACAAAGCATGCTCCATCATAATTCGATTCCAGAACTCTTCTGTCTTCCTTAAATTTTTATAAGAAGGCTGCTTATTAGAAAGCAATTCTTCTACCGTAGCCCGATAAAGTTTCGCCTCTCTAAGAATATGTTTAATAAGTAAAGGGTAGTTTGCATTAAAAAGGGTTCCTTTACTGACTGCTGCTAAAATTGATTCTTTAAAATCAATAAAAGCATCTAAAAGCCTAATTGCTCTTTGGTTAATCTTATGAACTACATTTATAACTTCTCTTCCACACCCCATTCTACAGCCTGGAGAAAGATTCTGTTCCTGTATCGAAATTTTACTATCAATTGGAATTCCACTTAAGCATTCGGTTCTTCTTTCCGCAGGGATTGTAAATTCGGTCACCAATTCTTCCGATTTCAAAATCATTTGATTGACCCTTCCATTGCTGATATTCACTGTATCCCTTAACAAATTCTCAAATTGCTGCCGAAACCAATCTGCCTGTTGAATCCAATCCTGATTTACACATGGAAAACCAGCTTCTAAAAAAAGCCCATGTTCTTTCATAATCCTTGAAAAAAATAAATGTGTTTCTAATGATAATGTTGCATAATTTTCCATAAGCTATCATACCTTTTATTTTATACTTCTTTCTAATATATGCAAATCCCAAAGATATCGTGTTCATGCAGGAAAATATATATAAATATTGCTTGTTTCTACTTTCTATGTAGGCAAGCAGTGCCAGAACGAAAGTTCCAAATGTCCACATCAAATAAATTGCTTCAAATTTAAACGAATTTATTCTTCCAATTAATAACAAATAAGAGAACATTTTGAAGGCTTTCGTTTCAAAGTGCTCTCTTACTAAAATAATTTTATTTTTTTCATCATTTAGCGAACCATTTGTACAATCTTCCTTTGATTATGATATGAGATTTTCAAGTGAATATCATAAAGCTTTTCAATTGTCTCTTCTGTGATTACCTCATCTGGTTTTCCCTGAAGCAATAACTTTCCTTCTTTAAGCCCAATTACTTCATCACTATAGTATAACGCATGGTTAATATCATGCAGCACCATAATAATTGTAATTCCATATTGCTTATTTAAAGTTTGAATCATCTCCAGCAATTCAATTTGATGACGAATATCTAAATAGGTAGTTGGCTCATCTAAAAATAATATTTTTGTTTTCTGAGCTAATGCCATAGCAATAAAAACTCTCTGCCTTTGACCACCCGACAATGTTTCCACAGCCTGGTTTCTATAATCCTTTATATTTGTTACTGCCATCGCCCATTCAACTATTTCAAGATTTTTTTCTTTATCGCCATTCCAGAATGAATAATATGGTGTACGCCCATAACTTACCAACTGTTCAACTGTCATCTCTCCGGATATTTTATTATTTTGATGAACAACTGCAACCATTCTGGCAAATTCCTTTTGATTGATACGCCGAATATTTTTTCCATTCAATAAAATTTTCCCATGATTTGGTATCAAATTCTTTGTCATTAATTTTAGCAGAGTTGATTTACCACAACCATTTGCCCCTATAATTGTTGTTATTTTTCCCTCTGTAATTGAAAAAGAAATTTCATTTAATACATTTTCTAAATACGAACCTTTTCTTTTCCTTTTATTCCGGTACGCAAAAGAAAGCTGCTTAACTTCCATATTGTTCACTCCTTCTAAGTAGTAAAATAAAAAATGGTCCGCCTGCCACTGCCATTATAACAGAAGCACTAATCTCATACGGAAAAGCGATTACTCTTCCAACCGTATCTGCAAAAAGGAAAATTGTTGCCCCAAGCAGACCTGAATAAGGAAGTAACACTCTATGATTCGTTCCTACTAAAATTCTTGAAATATGTGGTACAATTAATCCCAGAAAACTAATTGTGCCAGCAATGGAAGAGGCAATGGAGGCAAGTAATACAGCAACAATGGAAATTGTCATTCTAATATAAGTAACATTAATTCCAATTGCCCGCACAGTTTGTTCATCTAATGCTAATAAATTACACCAACGTATGAAAAGAAACGATATCAACAACATAATTGGAATATAAAAGATTGCAATTTTTACATCTTCCCATGTTTTCATTGCAATTGTCCCATTTACAATTGAAGCGGCTCCTGTCTGATTTTGCCCACCCATTGTTTGAAATACTTCAGAAAGACCTGAAAATACTGTACTAACCGAAACACCAACAAGAATAATTCTAAGCGGACTAAGGCCTTGTTTCCATGCAAGAGAATAAACGAGGAAAAATGCCGCAATTCCTCCAACAAATGCTGCCATTGGTAAAAAATAAATTGAGGCTGGAAAAACTATTGTAAATATTGCAGCTACAAATCCTGCCCCTCCAGAAATCCCTAAAATTCCCGGATCAGTTAGCGGATTCTTTAGTACCGCCTGTAATAATACACCTGACACTGAAAGCGCCGCACCAACTAATATTGCAATTATAATTCTCGGAAAACGCAAATCATACACTGCTGCCACATTTTCATCAAATTCAATAAACAGTCCCCGATATAATTGCAATGCTGTAAGTTTTATACTTCCTGTATTTACTGCCCATAAAAAAATAATTAGCAAAAGAATACTTGTAATAAGAAATACAAAGATATTTTTTCCTGTCCTATTTTGTTTTCTACGTTCCATGCCCTTGCTTTATCCTCTCTTTTTCCATCATTTATTCTTTAGGATATAAAATAGATTCTAATTGCTCCAATGCATCTTGATACTGAAAATTTGCACTCATTCCAAATTGATTATAAGAAAGATTATATACTTTTTTATTTTTAACCGCCTTAAAATGTTTCCATATATCATTTGTTTTAAATTCCTCTGAAAACATTTCCATAACCTCATCCGGCAATGCATGTGCAGTTCGCAATATAATATCAGGATCTTTTTTTAGCATATCCTCCGTATTAATTGATAAAAAATCTTTTTCTTCTCCCTGATACACATTGATTCCACCTGCCATCTTAACAAGACTTCCCACATAAGAAATTTCTGTTGCCACAACATAAGAGCCTGGAAGCCCCATTAAAATTAATACATGTGGCGGAGTTTTTCCCTTATTTTTCTCTTGAAATGAAACATAGAAGTTTTCAAATTCCCGCACTAGCTTCTCTGCTTCTTCTTTCCTATCAAACAATGCTCCCAATTCCTGAATGGATTTATACATTCCAGGTATACTGTTAAGATTTAAAAAAGCATATTTAGAATCAATTGCATCATATTTCGGTTTTAAATCAGATATAAGACTAACCGGGGAAAGTATCCAATCTGGCTTCATAGAAGATATAACCTCCATATCAGGTGACATTGGCATACCAATTTCTGGTAAATCTTTATAACATTCTGGTATTTTATATATGTCACTATGAGGAACTCCTGCTAGTGGTATATTCAATTTTTCACAAATCTCTGCTGTCGAGACAGAAGTTGCAATAATTGTTTTTGAATTTTTCCCCTGCGTCTGATCAACACAGCCAGAACAAGAAAAAAGAACAGCACAGAATAAAAGAATAAGGAATATTTGTTTTAATTGTTTCATTTCAAATCCTCCATTCTCTTTATAAAACAGATCCCACCTATTATTGAAGCTCCAATTAAGCATGGAGGAATTGTAATAATCAATATACATTGCCACACTAATGTCCATGGAAGTGCAGCTACCGAACCGGAATTTATATTCTCTTTCTTATTGTCATCGGTTTCCTTTACTTCTTTATCCGATTCTGCTAATCCATTTTCAGTAGAGTCAGAATATACAAGTCCATCTGCCTGCTCAATTAACTCAGCACCTGTCGCCGTCATGCTCTCCAATTGAACTATCTTTTCTTCTGCATCTTCTACCTTTTGACTAGTAGAATTATTTTCTACACTTTTATTAAGACTTGTTTCTTTCTCTTCCACTTGATTTTCCACAATATCACTCTTATTTTTCTGAATTTGCCCCGTAATACCATTCTTTTGTATTTTTTTATTTTTCACTTCAGTAGCAGTAGTGTTTGATGATGTTGTTTTCTCTGCTCCTTTGTTATTCTTATTCTCACCGCCTTCAGAAGATACAGTAACGATAAAATCACCACTTCCTTCTTTTAAATCAGAAAATGTAAAATAAAATATCACATTTCGTCCCATGGCTGTTACATAAAATTCTGTTCTTACAATTGCAGTTTGATCTGGTATTTGAAATCGATAATCCGTACAGTATTTATTTCCAATGTTTTCCTGCATAACTTTACTAGGACTTTTCGTCCATTTTGAAGTTCCTTTTTTCTGAGTTTGAAATGATACTTTACTGATATTATCAGTCAAATAAAAACGAACTGTTGCATATATTTTCCCGCTCTTTTCTTTTTCAATCAAGGCTTTCGGATTCAATACACTTTCTGTCATTCCTTGTCCAATTCCCTCATTTTTTCCAGAATCCTCAATTTCACCTGTAATCGGATGTTTATATGATGGAATTGTTAAAGCAATATATGCTGTACCTATTCCATTAGCCAAAGCCGAAGTTTTACAAAATATTCCGGCTGTACCTATAATTAAAAGCATCGATATGCCTATTGCTCTATGTAAAGATATTATTTTCTGTTTCATCTTAATCCCTTCTTTATAAACCGAAAAAACACAAGAATCATAACCCCTGTAAAGAAAAATGAACCTGCTATCGACAAAAACAAAATATGTTTTGTAAAATTCAAATTATCTTCTTTTTGTTCGCCACTTTGTAAAGTGCTATATTCTAATTGATCTATTTGTTCAGTCCCGTCAGTTTCATTTATCGGATTTTCTTGGATTTCTTCGGTTTGAACTATTTCTTCTTTATCCTTTTCTTGCTCCATACCTTCATTTACACTCTGTTTCTCGATTTCTGGTACTCCTATATTTTCTATATCTTCGCTTATATTAAAACTATTTTCGTTCGTAAAATTTTTATTTATCTCTAATTCATTTCCTTTTTTCTTCAAAGCTATTGAATTACTACTTATCGTTTGATTTTGTAATTCTTCTGTTACAGCAAATTGACCAACCTGATTTGTCGAAAATAAATAATACGTTCCTTTTTTTACTGCTGTCATTTTTATTAAATTTCCATTCTCAACTCGATAGATAACTATTTTTTTTCCTTCATATTTCTTTTTCATTGGAAAATAAATTTGTATCATTCCATTCGGTTGTATACTTTCTTTCTTACTGGAATATAAATTAATTTCATACAAATATCTCAGTTTATTTTCCTTGTTTAATGCTTTTTCTGCACTAGAAATTTTACTGCCAGAACTTATTTTTTTGCAATCAAAAATTACATCATCAGGTAATACATTCTCTTCTGCAATAATTTTAATCTTTGTTTCTTTATCTATTAAATTCACAGCCTTTGACTGCGATACAGTATCCGTAGGTTTCGAAATCATTTCTATCTTTGTCGTATCAGGCACTTGCTTTAATGTATCCCAATCAATTTTTAATCTGGCAGGCAAAGGGTCATTTCCCATTACTTCTACTTTAGGGTCTATCTTCACTTCGATAAAATTGTTTTTATGAGGCATAGAAAAAAAAAAAATACTAGGCTGCCCACCCAGATTATTACGAGCTGTTATTTTTGCAGTTTTATAATGATTATCTTCCTGCTTAATTTCAAGCGTTTGAAGGCAAGCTGTTATTGTACCGACAGTCATTGGATATGTTGCCAATTCCATGATATATTTTCCTTTTTTAACTGTAATTAGCGCCTCATGATTTAATGCCAAATTGCCCATAGAAGCTTTGTCAGATACAGCATGCCATAAGTTCACAACAACTGTATATTTTCCATCTGGCAAGTTATCTTTATCTAGCTTTACTTCATTCTCTGAATTAGAATTCTCTTCTTCTTTTTCATATTCGTTCCATTGTTCTAATTCATTCTGCCCCAATGTATAATTTTCTATGGAAGCCTCATTTGTTGAGGCTTCCAATAGGCTGACTGGAACGGAATGAATTACTTCATCTATTGTATGTGCTTTTGTGTTACCAGACCTAAAACCCAATAAGAAAATAATAATCAAAAAGCTTATCATAATCTTTATGTACTTTCTATTATCTGTTAGCAATTCCATTCCAAACTCCTTTTACTGAACAGTTACTTGAATTGTCTTTTTTTCTGTACCGCTTTTTACTACAATTTTCACTTTTCCTTTTTTCTTTGCTTTGACAACACCACTTTTATTGACAACAGCAATTTTTTTATTACTGGATGAATAAATCACTTTCGCTTCCGGCTGTTCTGTAACTTTTATTTGTGCTGAACTTCCCTTTTTTAATGTAATCTTTGTGCTCGCTACCTTTAATTCAGCTTTTTTTAATGAACTGTAATCAATTTTTATTCTTGCCTCTTGATTTCCAAATCCCATACTTCCCATAATCGGAACATAAACATGCACCCATACATAATCCTCTCCCAATTCTACCGGTATAGAAAGTTCTTTCGGATATTTTTCCCCTTTACAGCTAGAATCCTTACTATCTGAACTATTGAATTCATCAATCACGTCATAAGCAGATACTACCGTTGCAGGCTTTTTCGTATAAGTTTCCGGATATCCCTTTTCATTCCACTTAATATCTGTCATAAGATTCAACTGAGATAAATAGCCTGTCATTCCAGAAAACTGCATAGGCTTTAATGTTAAGCACAGTTCTCCCTTTCCATTTTTTACAATTAACTTTGCAGTTTGAGAAAGTGCATTATTTCCCATAGACTCCTTGTCTGAAATTGCATTCCATAAATTTACTCCAACTTTATATACTCCATCTGCAATTTTTTGTTTATTCTCCGCTGTTTCGGCAATGGAATGAAAGGTTGTATCTGCCGCCAATGCTGGTACTGTCTGTATTGTAAGTGAAGATGCTAATAATGCTATTGCCGCCATTTGAATATATTTTTTTCTCATCATAACACTCCTTTATTTCTGCTTTATCAATTTTCCCGATTTATCAAAATAATATTTTATTCCTTTTACCGTAACCCATTTTGAAACTGCAAGTTTTCCATTTTTTTGTGCATAGTATTTATTTTCCTTATAGGTTACTATTTTTGAAGTTATCATTTTGCCACTTTTGTTAAAATAGTATCGGTTTCCTTTATAAGTTACTACTTTTGAAGTTACAGCTACACCATTTTTTCCAACATAATATTTTTCATTTTTATAAGTAACCATCTTAGAAGTTACCATTTTTCCATTTTTGTCAAAATAATATTTTTTGCCATCAGATTTTATTAATTTGGAAATTACTTTCTTACCATTTACATAGTAATATTTTTCGTCACCCTTTTTTTGAAAGCCATTTAAGTCTATTTTATTAGAAGGAGAATCTGTTGTTTTATTATTTTCCTTTGATTCTTCGTTTTCTTTTTCATCTGTAGGCTGCTTTATTACCAATTCTTGTTTTGTATCCGTTGTACTGCTTGTTTCTTCTTTTATTGTGCTGTTAGAAGAATCTGCTGTTTCTGTTAATATGGAACTAGATATTTTTCTAATAGAAGAATAGTTAATTTTCAAACGTGCTTCCTGATTACCTGCTCCAAGACTTCCCATTACAGGAACATAGACATGCACATTTGTATATTCTTCTTTTGGAAGAACCGATATGGCTATACGCTTTGGATAGTTTTTACCTTTGCATCTTTCATCTGTACTATTCTTTCCATTAAACTGGTCTACTACGTTGTAGTATCCAATTATCTCTGCTGGTGTTATCTCTGATAAATATCCTGTTTTTCCTTGAAATGATAAAGCAGATAAATTTACATACAAAGTTCCCATTCCATTTTGAATCACTAATTTACCAGACTGCCCTAAGGCTGCATTTCCCATAGATGGCTGATCTTTATAGGCATGCCATAAACTTACAGATACCTGATAAGTTCCATCTTCCAATCCCTGATTTATATCAGCAGTCTTTTCCTTAACTATAACAACACAACTGGCTGTTACTCCATTTGCTTCCGCTTTAATTGTTGTCACACCTGCTTTCTTTGCTGTAACTACTCCGGCTTGTGTTACAGAAGCAATTGTCTGATTTTCTGAACTCCATACCACTTTATCACTATCACCTGTTACTATAGCTTTAATTACCGCTTCTTCTGTTTTAACCAAATCAATTGACGATTTGTCAAGACTGATTCCTGCTTCTTTCTTTTCAATAGCATTTGCAAAATCAATGTATAATCTTGCTTCTTGCCAACGACCGCTGTTTAACTTAATATCTGTATAATTTACATTTTTAGAAAGCGTAAAGGTAAGCTCCATAATATGCTTTTCGTTATCCATTTTTGTAACTTGCGCTTCCTTATATTCTCCACTGTCTAAATACTGAAGTCCTTGTATATACGCAGTCTGACCAAATACAACAAGTGGCTGTGTTTCTAAAATAACTGTTGTTTTATTCGATTTAACTTGAAGCTGTGCAGATTTAATAATGCTGTTTGCCATAGAAGTTTCTTCTATTGCCACTTTACGAAATTGTACTGTTGTATTATAATTTCCATCTTTTAGTGTATACTCAGCTACTGCATTTTCTGATTCTTTTTCATTATTATTTTGTTGTCCCTGTTGATTTTGGTTTTCTGTATCTTGCTCTTTCGTTTCTTGGTTCTCCCCAGGTTCTTCTTCATCCTGTTGCTTTTCTTCCTGAGCAGTTTTATTCTGTTCGTTTTCACTCTCTTCTTTTACCGCATTTTCATAATCCAATTTTATTCTAGCTTCTTGGTCACCAGCACCAAAACTTCCCATAATTGGTACATACATATGAACCCATGTATATTCTTCACCAACAGTTACGGGTATACTTAATTCCTTTGGATATAGTCGTCCTCTGCAATTTTCATCTGTACTTGATTCATTATTATAATTATCTACTGTATCATAAGTAGATAACACAATTGCTGGCACCTTCCTATAGTCAATAGGATATCCATTTTCATTAAATGTAATATCTGACATAACATTTAACTGTGATAAATATCCCTCCAAACCAGAAAATGATAGTTTTTTCATGGTTAATGTCAATGTTCCTTCTCCATTTTCCACTTTTAAAGTCGCTGTATGTTCAATTCCCGCATTTCCCATAGATGGTGCATCACTTGCTGCTTTCCAAAGATTTACCGGAATTGTATAGATACCATCACCTATTGCTGCCTTTTCTGTTTCTCTTGCCCTAGCCATATTAGGTGTTCCCATACCCAACACCATTACAAAAGCTAATAAAACGGATAAACACTGTTTGAATACATAATGTCCTTTCATCATATCCTCCTTAATTCTCATTTTTTATTTAGTTAGTTTTAACTAACCATTTCAAACAGCTATTATCTTACCATAATATATTAATTGGTCAACGACCTTTTTCGTTGCACGGAATGCAACATTTTATATTTAGCTTCCAATTTTTTCTTTTCTTTTAGGCAAAAAATAAATGTTGTTTCCAATGCAACCATTTTTTGATTGTTGATAACATTTTTCAGTTATTGTAAAAAAAGAATAAGATTTGCAGCACTTTCCGGCATATGTATACTGCCCGCTGTACAAGTCATAATTAATCGAATCATGCCACGCAAAATATTGTCCTCTGGGATATAAACAAACCTTATAGCCTCAAGTGGAATATATGCAATCTCGTCATCAATCGTTACTTTTTTAATCTGATGTTCGTATTCATATTTCATTGTCCGCATTTTTCCTTGAATTTGAATTCGACTTCTAGGCGATGTTTTTCTAATTGTTTTTAATTTTAAACAAACGTGCCCACGATTCTTTCTCAATATTAAAACTGCTGGATGAAAAAATGCTTCATTTGCCATAGATATCTGATCAATTCCCATTTTTCTATCCTTATAAAAAACATACTGGATTTTATAAGTTCCCTCTTCTATATATTGACAAATTTCTTCTCCATTTAATATAATTTTTCGCTTATTGTCGCTTCGAAGCTCTTGATAAACCTTGGTCCAAACTCCCTTTACCTGGAAAAATTGAATTGTTTCATTTGAACATACCTCCAGTATCGCATAAGCATCTTCCTTAGCAGTTTCCTCTCCAACCCCATTGCATTGCAGCATATATCTTAAACAATCAAATCGTTTTTTATAATCACTTACATAGCTTTTTCCATAAGGCGTCAAACTGAATTCCTCATCTAATATTCCCTCCTGAATTCCATTAGAAATTGCTCTACTCACTGTAGACTTATTTACACCAAAAATTCTTGCTACCTCACTTATATTTTTCTTTTGTTCCTGCCTAATAAGACAAAGAAGATATTTCATCTGATTCCCCGTCATCTTTCTTTCCTCTCTTTCTAATGATGGTTAGTTGTAACTAACTTTTTACAGTTTACCTCTCCTTTCTCTATTTTTCCATAGCAAACACTGATAATTTTTCTCAAAATACAAAAATAGTGCTTAAAAAAATAAAAATTCTTTTTATCTTTTCAAACACCACTTATTTTTGTATATTTCAATTTAAAATCTTATTTTACGCTTTTCTTATTTTTCTATTCATAAAATTTCAATAGAATTTTTTACTAAAAACACATCCCGGAATATGTATAAAAAATATACCAATTTTAAAGAAATAATGATATAAATTTGTATCTACTGGTTATACTCATCGCATAAACATTATTTAACCCATTCAGTGCATTTTCCACTCTTTATGGAGCTTTTAAATATTTTTTTCCCTCTTTATTTTGCTACTCATAATAACAGCTACAATAAGTGCAGCAAACTCTGCAATTGGAAATGCCCAAAATACAAGTTCTTTATTATCAGCATATCGAACAAATAACCATGCAAGTGGCAAAGCAACAACAACAAGGCGAATCAGTGAAATGACAAGTGAATGAATTCCATAGCCAAGTGCCTGAAAAATTCCTTGATATGCAATATTAGCACCTGCAAAAAGATATCCAACCGCAATAATATGAATTGCTGTAGTACAAAGAGCTTGGATTTCTGGTGACAGTGCAAAAATACCTGATATTAAATTTGCACAGAATTCCAATCCAATCATTCCAATCGCCATAATAATCAAAGTATCAATCATTCCATAACGGATACTCTCTTTCATTCGTTTTTTATCTTCTCTTCCGTAATTAAATGCCAAGATTGGAATCAGCGCATTATTTAATCCAAATGCAGCAAAAAAAACAAATTGTTGGATTTTATAATATACACCGTAAGCGGTTACAAAGCTACCAGAAACACTACCCAAAATAATATTAACACCGTATGTCATAAATGACATTAAAGCCTGCATTAAAATAGCTGGAAATCCTACCATATATATGCCTTTTATAACTTTTTTCTTAGGTTTTAAATAATATAGCTTATGTTCTAATTCTATATTATGTTTATAATGAAAATATGCTCCCAGAACCATAGTTACAATCTGACCAATTACAGTTGCATAAGCTGCTCCTCTAATTCCCAACTCTGGAAATCCTGCGAGTCCAAAAATCATAACAGGGTCCAAAATAATATTAGTAATCGCACCCGCCATCTGAGCAATCGTTGACTGCATTGTCTTTCCAGTCGCCTGCAAAAGTTTTTCGTAAATCATATTCAGCATTACTCCAAAGGACAATATAGTGCAAATGCTAAGATATTGTTTTCCAAGTCCTATTACCATTTGATTTTCTGTCTGTGATTTTAAATATAATGGTATTCCAAACACTCCAAACAATAAAAACACACAATAAGTACAAATTCCTAAAAATATCGCATTTCCAGCAATCTGGCTTGCTTTCTTTTTATTACCCTCTCCCAAGCTTCTTGATAAAATTGCATTGATTCCTACACCCGTTCCAACCCCGATCGCTACCATCAGCATTTGTATAGGAAACGCCAGTGTTAAAGCATTCATAGCTTCATCCGCTACATCTGGAATTTTAGAAACAAAATAACTGTCTATAATATTATACAACGCTTGTAATACCATAGAAAATATCATAGGAACCCCCATTGACAACATCAGTTTTTTCACCGGCATTACTCCCATTTTATTCATTTCCTGACTATCCTCTTGTTTCAGATTGTCCAAATTCTGTTCGATTTTTTTCGGTTTCATCTCTCCATTTTGATTCATTCGATTTTGTATAACTTCCTGCATTTTTCCACCTTCCTTAATATTTTTTGCCAAATTCACGACTCTTTTATTGCTTATACATTTACCAAAACAAAAAATACGTATAATCTAAGTAGTTCAAACTACGATAGATTACACGCATTCAAATTTTGCCGGACTTACATCTATATGTATATGCCTTGTTCGTTTTTATTACAGGTTTATTATATCAAACAATTTTAATTTATGTAAGAATTTTTTTAATTTTTTTATCTACATTTGCTTATTTTAAATAATCACCTACAGGAGATGTATTATATTACTTGATAATTTCTAGTATCACAGAACCATCTGGTTGTCTTTCCTCTGAAACTATTTTATATTGAGTTTTGTTTCGTTCAAGCTGCTCCTTGTATTTTTTCACTTCCTCGTCAACCATTTTAACTGCATAATCATGACCTAAATCTTCTTTCAACATAAAATGTAAAGTCTGTGTAATACATGCTGCTTTTACTCTTTTCATCTTATTACCATCCTTATCTCTTATATTATAATGAGACAATCAATTATGTTTTTTCAATCGCTTATAAGTATATTTTATCAAATATTTTTTCCTTATATATCACTTTCATCTAACCATGATTTTATGTTAGCATTGCTCCGTAATATGCTCTACACCACTAAATCTTAATACCTTTTAAGTTAAGGAAAAAATTAATTTCTTAAGCTTTCAATTTACAAAACCTATACAGACTTTGACGTAAGCACAATTAGTTTACTTCGACAAGATGGTATTTCAATCCACAAAGCCTATACAGACTTTGACACATAGTGATGCAAGATACCTGTTACAAAAAATATTTCAATCCACAAAGCCTATACAGACTTTGACAGCAAAATCAGCCAAGTTTTAACTCATTTCTTATTATTTTTCTATTACTATTATACAATTTTTGTTCCAAAAAGCAATACTAATTTCTTTCATTTCTTAATAATTATTTATTTTGCACAACAAAATTTTGGTGCGAATCTCCCAGGGTTTTTATGTTCACTTCACATTCGCACTAACTATAAACAGAACAAATCTCATTGAATTTTGATACAATTTTCCGAAGTACATCTCCCTAACTTATCTCATTATCAATTGTACAGTCATATACAGTATGTCCTTCCTGATTTAATAATCTGACTACTTCTTTTTTACTTTTCTGGCTTCAGTAGATTCTTTCATAATTCCTACTACTCCACTATCTATCTTTCCATATCTGCCAACAAAGCGATTGAACACAGAATTGGTACGATAACTGCCCTGTACACAACGATTTCCTATATTCTATAGTAACATGGTTATTTCTTCCATTCAATTATTTTTTTCCCATTTATACTTATGTTTGAAATTAATTGTGGGACTTACTCCGTGCGACATAACAAAAAAGACCGTAACCCATTGAAAACACTAAGTTTTCTCTGAAATTACGGTCATTCGATACTCTTATAAAATCGCTATATTTTATACTCTCTTTAAATATTCACCTGTTCTAGTATCAATACTAATTCTATCACCTGTTTCAACAAACAATGGAACCAAAACAGTTGCACCTGTTTCAACTGTTGCTGGTTTTGTTGCTCCAGTTGCTGTATCACCTTTAAAACCTGGTTCTGTTTCTGTAATCTCTAATTCTACGAAAAGTGGTGGTTCAATTGCAAATACTTCTCCGTTGTGAGATAACATTTTTACCATATCGTTTTCTTTTACAAATTTTAAAGAATCGCCAATTGCATCTTGATTTAATGCAAACTGATCAAATGTTTCAACATCCATGAAATTATATAATTCTCCATCAGAATAAAGATATTGCATATCTCTCTTTTCGATGTGAGCCTGTGGACATTTTTCTGTAGGACGGAATGTTTTTTCAACAACTCCACCATTTTTAATATTTCTCAATTTTGTTCTAACAAAAGCAGCACCTTTACCTGGCTTTACATGCTGGAATTCAATTACCTGATAAACTCCATTATCTAATTCAATCGTAAGGCCATTTCTAAAATCACCTGCTGATACCATATTTGATATTCCTCCTTAAAATAATTACACTTCTATGTGGCAACATATTTCTTATGCCGACCTCTTTCTTTCTAAATCGTTCGGTTCAATTCCACACTAATATATTTATTTTATCGTATCTTATAACATTTTTCAACTGTTTTTTTGTACAATTCCCGAATCTCCCGTCATAATCTTGTAATTTCTTATAATTTCTTCTACAATTTCATCTATTGTTTTATGGTCTGTCTCTATCATCATATGTGCAGTATACTCATAAATTGGTTTCCTAAACTCTAATAATTTGGCTACTTTTTCTTCTGCATGATCACCGGCTAACAAAGGTCTGGTCATATCATACTTCAATCTTTTTATTACAGTATCCTTTTGAACACTTAAATAAACTACAAATCCCAACTTACTTAAGATTTCTCCGTTTTGTTCCATTAAAGGCATACCTCCACCTGTGGAAATAATACAATTTTCACTGGAAATCTCTAAATTTTTTAACAGTTCTGTTTCACATTTTCGAAAATAATGTTCCCCTTCTTCTTCAAATATTTTGTTGATTGTTTTATGTTCTTTCTCTTCAATCTCCCTGTCTGTATCAAGGAATAAATACGCAAGCTGTTTTGCAAGAACTTTTCCTACCGTTGATTTTCCACTTCCCATAAATCCAATCAAAACAATATTTTTTTTCATCTTTTTCTCCATTTCTCTCTTACTTTCATAACTTATCTCTGTTTTTCATAAAAATATAGTACAATTTTTTCTAAATATCGTTTGAATACAATTTGTATTTCTTCTTTTTTATCAATTGGAGCAACTAAAATATTTCTCATACCCAAACGCTTTGCCCCCCATACATCCGTAAAGAGCTGGTCACCAATGAAAATTGTATTTGCAAGATTGGTGTTCATTAGTTCCATTGCTTTTTTATAATTTCTGCGTGCAGGTTTGTGAGCGTCATAAATGTAATTTGTTTGAATTTCTTTGTTAAACCGAAGCACTCTTTCCCTTTTATTATTTGACAGCAAACAGCTGGAAAATCCTAATTTTTTTAAATGCTCAAATAATTGTTTTGCTCTCTCATCAGCATCTTTTCCATGCTCAACTAAAGTATTGTCAATGTCAAAAATAATCCCCCGATACCCCTCTTGATACAATTTAGCAAAATTAATCAGATAAGTAGAGTCTATCCTCTCATCAGGATAAAATGCACGAAACATATAAAGTCCTCCTAATCAATCAGAATCTGACACATCTTCATTGCGTCTAATGCCCTCTGATGGCTTTCTTCCGTCACTCCTGCACAACATAAGGCATCCACATGAACTGGTACTTCAGGCAAAAATGCTTTTATTAACAGCGCATTGGATATCACACAAATATCCGTACAAAGACCAATTACTGTAATTTTTTCTATCTCATGTTCTTTATTCTGTTCCACCAAATATTCTGCCAGTTCTTTCGAACCAAACGTTTCTTTTAAGAACCTTTTTCCGTGTTTATGCTCTACTGCTTCTTTTACCGATTTATTTAGTTCCCAACCTTTCGAATCTTTGACACAATGTACAACCGGAAGATTTTTTCCTTCTTGTGTAGTCAGATAATTCTCCATATGTGTATCTAATG
Source organism: Velocimicrobium porci (assembly GCF_009696045.1). Taxonomy (GTDB): domain Bacteria; phylum Bacillota; class Clostridia; order Lachnospirales; family Lachnospiraceae; genus Velocimicrobium; species Velocimicrobium porci. The sequence continues at coordinate 45,868 of NZ_VUMT01000008.1, forward strand.
TATAAAGTATTGTTCCATCAAACTCTTCAATCTTCTTAACTACATCTGGCACAATTGCTGCCGCCTTCTTAGTGCCAAGACTTCCATCTACAAAATCATTCTGCATATCAATTACCAATAAATATTGTTCCATCGTTTTTTCTCCTCTTAATTTGGCAATACGAATCGAGTTTCCAAACTCCATTATAATAATTATAATAAACCAATCCAACAGAATCAATAAATAATTCTCTCCTTTCATTTGCCACGGAAAAATATACAAAAAACAATATTCAAAAACACCTCCTCAAGTTGAATAATTATACATTATTCTTGTATTTTCTTACTTACTATGCTATATTAACTAAAAGAGACTATTAGAAAAAGGAGACTATCGCTATGACAATGAAAGATTCTATCTTAAAGTGCTTAAAAGAATTGGATTTAGATTGTAAAATATGTGAACATGAACCAGTATTAGATTTTGAAACTGCTGCTTTAGTAGATGAGCGATTTCATTTAACAGGTGTAGAAAGTAAAAGTCTATTTATAAAAACAAAATCTGAAAAATACTATATTTATCTCACAGTTCAAGGCGAAAAATTAGATTCTAAATATATGAAAAAACTACTCGGTGAAAAAGTAAGTGTTGTAGGACCCGATGAACTGACAAATCTCACAACATGTGTACCAGGATGCGTTGCCCCATTCGGGTTTGACAAAGAATTGAATGTTCGTATTATTGTAGACAAAAAAATATTTAATTACGAAAAATTTATTTTTTCTCCTGCCGTTCCTGAAATGACTGTCGAGGCAAAAACAGAAGATTTACCAAAAATGTTAGAACAATACTATGATGAAATTCTATATAAAGAATTAGACGAAGAAGAATAAAATTCAGGTCTTTCCAAAACCATATCTGATTTCAAATAATATGATTTTGAAAAGACCTTTTTTCTTATCCAACCATGTTTTAATTTCCTGTTGATTTGTCGGGATTCCATACACCCCGACCATAGAAAACTAATGACAAAACAGAACCAATAGTCCAGCCAATTGGCCAGGAAAGCCATATTCCAAAAGCCCCCATATCCATTGTAATACATAAAAAGAACGCCAACAAAACTCTTAATATCAAATCTGCAAAAATTCCATTTTACTGTCTGAATTCATAAATAGTAACAATAAATCATTTGGGAAAAAAAAGAAAGTTTTCAATTCCTTATTTTTTTCTTCTTACGTATTATAATCTTTTTACCCCAAATGTAAAGAGCTTTTTTGCTTTTTAAATTATAACTGCTAGAAATCCCTGGTATATTGTCTGTAAACTTTCATATTTGAATTTATAAAACCAAATAATATAAAAAGTTCTGCAAAGCATTTTTAATCTGCTATACAGAACTTTTTATAATTTTATTGGTATTTACTTTAGTATTTTTCTTTTCATCGATAAGAAGTCTTTAATGCTTTCGCCAAAACCTTCGGATCTTTTTTATATGGTGTAACCGGGCAAATCTTTTTATCAGTTACGCCCATTAAAGTATACACCGCAATTCTAGCTGCACGAACAGAATATTCCTCTGTAAACACCATATCTTCCGGAATCTCTACAAACTGGCTAATCATCGCAAAATTGGTGGAACCTTCCGGAACAACATGTGGACGATCTGTCATTTTACGAGGCTGGAATTGTGCATCAATATAAGGCATCATACATGGAATTACATTAATTACGTCTTCCATAATTTCCTCTTTCTTATCTTCAAAATGAAGATGATGTAATAATTCAGTCAGTATTTCTTCCCCTGTACAGTCCCGCATTGTTTTCTTTATATAGTCACCTTCCTGATTGGTATATAAGCCATAACCCCAGAAAATCGTCGTATCCATTGGCTGGTTTTTAAAATGTGGCTGAGCAGCAACAACAATACTCATAAGCCAGTTTGAATCTTTAAAAGTCATTAGGGCACCACTTCCGGGAATATTTCCTGAAAACTCTTCTATCATTTTTAATAGCTTATTTCCTTTACAGGTAACTGTAAAACTTTCCCAATTAGACTCATCCGGATGATTGAAAAAAGGTTCTGGATTGCCAAGACCAGGTTTTTTCTTTGCAACTTTAGCCCAAAGTTCTCCCGATATCGGTTTATCTGCAATATACTCTGCCGGTGTATATAAATCACCTAACGCTGCATTATCTGTCATACATCCATTTGTCATAAAGCAAATATCATCTTCACTAAGTTCAAGAATCTCTTCCTCTTCTCCATCTCTCTGAATATGAATCGCTGTTGCCGTAATCTGATTGCCTTCTTTAAAATCAATATCTGTAACGGTTGCTTTTATACTAAAGTCAACGCCTCGTTCTTCCAAATATACTTTAATTGGAAGAATCACAGACTCATATTGATTGTATGGTGTTCTTGTAACACCTTCTAACGTTTCAATTCTTGAAAATTCAAAAATCATACGTTCCATATAACGCTTAAATTCAAATAAACTAGACCATTTTTGGAAAGCAAATGTTGTCTGCCACATATACCAGAAATTTGTCGTAAAGAAATGCGGTGTATGGGAAAACCATTGCTGAATTGTCATGTTATCCAACTTTTCTTCTGGCGTAATCATTAACTTGCCAAGTGCCATACGGTCTTCATTATTAAATCCCATACTTTTCACATCTTGAATAATACCAAATTTGTCAACCAAACGTGCCTGAGCATGTGTTGGATGATGATGATCAAAATTAAGAATTTCTTCGGTTACACTTTTTTCTGGTACATCAATAGAAGGGATCGAAGAAAATAATTCCCAAAAATTTTCATAGGTTTCTTCGTTTAACATTCTTCCGCCTCGGCATATAAATCCATGTTCAACATCACCTGCACCATCATTACTTCCGCCAAGAACATGCATTCCTTCTAAAATATGAATATTTTCACCTTTCATGCCACAGTCGCGAATCAAATAAGCAGCTCCGGCTAAAGAAGCAAGGCCTCCACCCACAAAATAAGCATGGTTCTTTTCTATCGGTCCATAGGTTTTTTTAACCGTATTTTCTTTTAATCTGGTATCCTCTTGTTTTTTTGCATATACAGCAGCCGCCACTGCGGTCCCTGCCAATGCCCCTGCTGCCAGTAAAACATTTTTCTTCTTTCCCATGTTGTAAATCATTTCCTTTCTCAAGTCCTTCATTTTCTTATTTCACTATATTATATAGGATTTCCATTTGTATAGATTTATACAATAATTCTAAAGTATTTATTGTTCTTCTTCGGCTTTATTTTCTTCGATAACTTTGGCCTGAACATCGGAAGGAGCAGGTTCATAACGTGCAAATTCATAAGAAAACTCTCCAATTCCACCTGTCATGGAACGTAAATCTGTTGAATAACCATATAGTTCAGCCATAGGAATATCTGCCACAATCTCCTGCTTTCCTCCATTCATTGGATTCATACCTAGAACACGTCCCCTGCGTTTGTTTAGATCTCCCATAATATCTCCGGTAAACCGATCCGGTACAACAACCTTTAAAGAGGCAATTGGCTCTAGCAAAATAGGTGTTGCTTCCATGATGCCCTGCTTAAAAGCCTGAATTGTAGCAAGCTTAAATGCCATTTCAGAAGAATCCACCGGATGATAAGAACCATCAACTAACGTTGCTTTAATTCCTACAACCGGATATCCTGCCAAAGGTCCTTTCATAACGCTTTCTGCCAGCCCTTTTTCTACTGCAGGGAAATAATTCTTTGGCACTGCACCGCCAAATATCTTTTCCTCAAAAATATAAGCTTTTTCTAAATCACCAGATGGTTCAAATTCAATATGAACATCTCCATATTGACCATGACCTCCCGATTGTTTTTTATGTTTTCCTTGTACCTTTACTTTTTTACGGATTGTTTCACGATAAGGAATTCTTGGTTTACTAAGTTCAATTTCAACCTTATAGCGTGCCAAAAGCTTTGCAACAACAATTTCCAGTTGTTGATCACCAATACCATATAAAAGTGTCTGTCTGTTTTCTTTATCATTTACAACCTTTAATGTTAAATCTTCATCCATCATCTTAGCCAAAGCCTGTGATACCTTATCATCATCCCCTTTATTTTTTGTTTTGAATCTTTGGTATGTGTATGGACTTGAAATCTTTAATTTATCGAATTCAATTGGGCATGCTTTTGTTGAAAGGGTATCTCCGGTTTTTACATCATTTAACTTTGTAATTGCTCCAATATCTCCTGCATACAACTCTTTTACTTCAATCTGTTCTTTTCCTCTTAATACATAAAGTCTTGAAAGCTTTTCTTCCTGTCCGGTTCTCGAATTATAAATAAGTGCATCTGATTTTAATACACCCGAGCATACTTTTATCAGCGAAAACTTTCCAATAAACGGATCTGCAATTGTTTTAAATACCCTTGCAGTCACATCCTTATTCGCATCATAGTCTGCACTATATGTACTATTTTCTTTTGTATTAATACCTGTAATAACACAACGGTTTGGTGAAGGGAAATATTTATCAATTGCCTCTAACAGCATCGTTGTTCCTTGTGCATGAAGCCCTGAACCCATTAGAACCGGGACAATTTCACACTCGGACACACTGCTTCGCAGTGCAGTCGACATCTCAATCTTTGTAAAATCTTCTCCGTTGAAATATTTTTCCATAAGTTCTTCACTTGTTTCAGCAACTGCTTCCATAAGGGATTCTCGATAACGTTCTAGATATTCTTTTGAATATTCAGGAATTTCACATTCATTATATTGGCTCTTAGTAGTAAATCTTCTTCCTTTCATCTTTACTACATTGACATAACCAACAAATGATTCATTTTCTCGAATTGGCAAATGGAATGGAGCGATTTTCTTGCCATATAACTCTTCAAGCTTCTCAATTACTTCACGATAGCTGGCATTATCATCATCCATATCTGTTACAAAAAAGATACGAGGTAATTTAAAGCGTTCACACAAATCCCATGCTTTCATTGTGCCTACTTCAACACCCGCTTTAGCAGAAATTACAATTACAGCCGCATCTGCTGCCTGCAGAGCTTCTTCTACTTCCCCTACAAAATCAAAATACCCCGGAGTATCTAAGAAATTAATTTTTGTATCTTCCCATAAAATAGGAACTACCGAAGTACTAATGGAAAATTTGCGTTTCACTTCTTCTTTATCAAAGTCGCTAATTGTGTTTCCCTCTTCAACCTTCCCCTGTCGGGTTGTAATTCCCTGCGTGTACGCCATGGCTTCAACCAAAGTGGTTTTACCACAGCCTCCGTGCCCTAACAATGCAACATTCCTAATCTTCTCATACTTAAATGTTTCCATAGCAAGCTCCTCCAATACACATTATTTGATTTTTTAATTATAAATTGTTAATTTTAAATCATGTTTATATTTTACTAAAAATTTTCAGAAATATCAATCCTTTTTACTATTTTTCACATTCTATTTTGTTCTGTACATTAAACTTTTAAACTTTAACGTATTATATTATTGACATGTTATTTCCAATGTAGTACAATCGGTTAAGATATTATACAGTTAAGGAGTAAAACTATGATTATTGTTATGAAACCAAATGCAAAGAAGTCTTCAATCCAAGAAGTTCTTCATATAATAGAAAAAAATGGTTTAGAAGCTCATTTATCAGATGGAAAAGAGGTTACAATCATTGGAGTAGTTGGTGATAAAAATAAATTAAAAGAACAAAACCTGGAAGTTTTTGAAGATGTTGATAAAGTCATGGAAGTAACAGAAAGCTACAAATTATCAAACCGCAAATTTCATCCGAAATCCTCTGTAATAAAAGTAGGAAATACAACAATCGGCGGAGATGAATTTGTAATTATGTCCGGTCCATGTGCAGTAGAAAATGAAGAGCAAGTCATAGAAACAGCCCGCTCGATTCAAGCATCCGGTGCACAAATCTTGCGTGGAGGAGCCTATAAACCAAGAACTTCTCCTTATTCATTTCAAGGTTTAGAAGAAGAAGGTTTAAAAATTATGCGTAAAGCCGGAGACGAAACCGGTCTTTCTATTGTTTGTGAAGTTACAAGTCTGGAGGCGATTGAATCCGCCTCTAAATATGTGGACATGCTTCAAATCGGTGCAAGAAATATGCAAAACTTTTACCTCTTAAAAGAGGCTGGAAAAACAGGGCTTCCAATTCTTTTAAAACGTGGTTTGTCTGCAACAATTGATGAATGGCTTAATGCTTCAGAATATATTATGGCAGAAGGAAATCCAAATGTAGTTTTATGCGAACGCGGAATTCGTACATTTGAAACTGCCACCCGTAATACACTTGATATTAGTGCAGTCCCAGTTATCAAAGAAAAAAGCCATCTTCCTATTATTGTAGATCCAAGTCATGCAACAGGAATCCGCAAATATGTGGCTCCGCTTTCAAAATCTGCAGTTGCAGCAGGGGCTGATGGATTAATGATTGAAACCCATCCAAATCCCGCAATCGCACTTTCGGATGGTCCACAGTCTTTAACACTGCCTGAATTTGATAGGTTATGCAAAGAATTAAAACCTTATATTGAATTAACAGGCAAAAAATTTTAATAGGAGGAGTTTAAATGGAAGATACTTATGGGTTTATTGGGTTCGGTCTTATTGGTGGCTCTATTGCAAAAGCAATAAAAAAGGCAAAACCGGATTGTTCTATTATTGCTTATCAGCCAGACCACAATACTATAGACAGCCACATTGAAAATAGCCTTTTACTTGCAAAAAAAGAGTGTATCATTCAGATAATCACTACAAGCCTTGAAGCTTTTTCATGCTGTGACATCATATTTTTATGTGCTCCTGTGCTTTCTAATATAGAATATTTAGAAAAATTAACAACCATCGTCAAACCTGACTGTATTATTACGGATGTGGGGAGTGTAAAAGGGAATATTTGTAACGTTGCAAGTTCCCTCTCTGTTTGCAAAAATTTTATAGGCGGTCATCCTATGACCGGCTCCGAAAAAACAGGCTATGAAAACGCAAAAGAATATCTTTTTGAAAATGCTTTTTATATTTTAACGCCAAACATAGATACAAAACCTGAGTTTTTAACCCGCTTAAAGCAATTTGTACAATCTATCAATGCAATTCCTGTTATATTAGATGCAAAAGAACACGATAATATTGTAGCAGCAATCAGCCATGTGCCACATATTATTGCCTCTTCCCTTGTATCCATGATAAAGGACAACGATGATAAAAATCATACAATGCTTTCACTGGCAGCCGGAGGTTTTAAGGATATCACAAGAATTGCTTCTTCCTCTCCTATTATGTGGCAAAATATTTGCCTGACTAATAAGGAAAGTATTCAAACATTTTTAACCTTGTACAAAGACACAATTGATTCGTTTTTACAACTTCTTGTACCAGAAAAAGAAAAAGAACTTCTTCACTTTTTTGAGAATGCAAAGGAATACCGCGATTCCATTCCTGCTTCTGTGAACGGAATTCTCTCAAAAACTTATGAGCTGTATCTGGATATCATTGATGAATCCGGAGCAATTGCTTTGGTTGCTTCCTTATTAGCCAGTCATAAAATCAGTATTAAAAATATTGGAATTATACATAACAGAGAATTTCAAGATGGCGTGCTAAGAATTGAATTTTATGATATAATAGCAATGGAACAGGCCATTGTTCTATTCCAACAACATAATTATACAATTTATGAACGATGAAAGGATTTTGCCTATGAACTCTATAACTGTTTCTTCTTTAAAAGGAGAACTATCCGTACCTGGAGATAAGTCAATTTCCCACCGTGCTATTATGCTTGGCTCCCTGGCAAATGGTTTGACAGAAATCACTAATTTTTTAGATGGGGAGGACTGTCTTTCAACGATACGTTGTTTTAAAGAAATGGGAATCAAAATAACACAAACAAAAGATACTGTTGCAATAACAGGCAACGGACTTTATAATCTTTCCGCCCCTAAATCCACACTCAATGTAGGAAACAGTGGAACAACAGCCCGTCTACTTTCTGGTATCCTTGCAGGGCAGACATTTGAAAGTACAATAACCGGTGATGAATCAATTCAATCCAGACCAATGAAACGTATTATAGAACCACTTTCTTCCATGGGTGCTGACATTGCAAGTATCTATGGAAATGATTGTGCACCATTACATATAAAAGGAAGTAAATTAACCGGAATATCATATCAATCTCCAATTGCATCGGCACAAGTAAAATCCTCCATTCTTTTTGCCGGATTATATGCAGATGGAACGACATCTGTCACGGAACCTTATTTATCAAGAAATCACTCAGAGCTCATGTTACAGGCCTTTGGTGCAAATGTGAAAACGGAAAACACAACCATCACGATCACTCCCTCCGTTAATGAATTAGCCGGACAAAAAATTAAAGTTCCGGGGGATATTTCATCTGCTGCATATTTCATCGCAGCCGCTTTAATTGTTCCTAATTCTGAAATCAAATTATGTAATATCGGTATCAATCCGACACGGGATGGAATTCTTCAAATTTGCCAAAAGATGGGTGCTGATATTAAAATAGAAAACCAGCATACTACAAATGGTGAACTTGTCGCTGATTTAATTGTTCGTTCCTCTTCCCTAACCGGAACAACAATAGAGGGAGAAATTATTCCAACTCTGATTGATGAAATTCCAATTATTTCTGTTTTAGCTTGTGTTGCCAATGGAACTACAATCATCAAAGATGCAGCTGAATTAAAAGTAAAGGAGTCCAATCGAATCGATGCGATGGTAAAAAATCTTTCAAAAATGGGAGCGGATATCACTGCTACCGAAGATGGTATGATTATTCATGGTGGCAAACCTTTACATGGCACATTAATTGACAGCAAAAAAGACCATCGAGTTGCTATGTCATGTATAATTGCCTCATTAATCGCCGATGGTCCAACAGGACTTAGCGATTTCTCATGTATTAATATTTCCTATCCAAACTTTTTAAACGATCTTAGCAAATTACACAGCCAATAAATTGCTATAAAAGAGAAGCCCATAAATCCATGCAGAATTGCCTGAACTTATGGGTTCTTTTTTCTTTATTTTTCCCTTTTTCCTCTTCGATATACAATCGCTTTTTCATGATTCCATATCTCTGATTTCTTGTAGGAACCACCATATTCACCATCAACTGTCCATGCAACCTCTTTATCACAAGTTAATATCAGATGATTGGTACGAAACGTGTACATATACTTACTGTCATGAACTCTTGTAATTAATGAATTAATAATGGATTGAAGTTCAACCGGATTTTTAGGATTTTTTATCAATGCCACTTCAAATAAACCATCATCTAATTTTACATTTTTTCCGTTTAAACCTTTAAATCCACCAACGGAATTAGAATTTGTGATCATTCCAAAAATAAAATCATCTTCCAGACAAACATCATCATGTTCCACTTTCAAATGATAATAGCTGATACTCGGAAGTCTTTTAACCCCGTCCAGTATATAGGCCAGACGACCTAACAGGTTTTTTGTAGATTGTGGCGTTTCATAAGCAACTTCTGTAAATGCTCCAAACGCCGCAATATAATTAAAATAATCGGAATTTAAGGAACCAATGTCATACGGAAACCATTCTCCGTCTACAACAATCTCTGTTGCTTTTTTAATCTGTTTCGGAATTTTTAAGCTGGAAGCAAAATCATTTACTGTCCCGGCAGGGATATAACCACAGGGAGGTCTATGCTCTAGTGACATTAATCCATCTGTTATCTCATTTAATGTTCCATCACCACCCGAACAGACAATATAGTCATATTCATTTCCCAGTTCCTTTACCAGCTCAGCCGCATCTCTTTTTTTTCTTGTAGGATAAACCGTCACTTCATAATCTGCAGCAACAAAACATTCTAATACTTCTGAAAGCTTTGATTTCATAGCTTCTTTTCCTGCATGAGGATTATAAATGAATAACATTTTCTTTTTCATGGACCAGCCTCCTTTTCCCTTTTTTCTGATATAATATAGTTATGACTAACCTTCCTTACAGCTAGTAGAAATTACCCTTCTTGTCGTTATTTAATCATTTTATACTACTGTGAACTACCCCCCACTTACAGAAGTGCGGGCTTCTTGCTTCAACCACTACTGCTTAGCAATACAACAGACGCAAACCTTCCCTTTTTATATTAATAGCTGCATTATAATCACGGTCTATATGAATTCCACAACTGCACTGATAAATTCGTTCGCCTAAAGAAAGTTTCTTTCTGTAACCACAATTACTGCACAACTGACTTGATGGATACCATTTATCCACTTTTACAAGGTATTTACCTCTTTCATGAAGTTTATATTCCAGCATTTGTAAGAATAATCCATATCCGTTATCAACTGTTGCCTTTCCATTACCAAAACCTTTATTGGCTACAGCTTTCATATTAAGAGTCTCAACACACACTACATCGTACTGATTGGCTATCTCAGTAGATTTTTTATGTAGAAAATCAAGTCTCTCATTTGCTGTATGTCTATGAATTTTATTGACTTTCTTTAACTGTTTTAAGTAATTATTCGACTTTGTTTCCTTCTTTTTTGAACCAGTTTTTCGTGACAATCTTCTTTGTTCTTTTACAAGTTTTTTACTGTTTTTACGATAGTATTTCGGCATATCTGCCTTAATTCCATTACTATCCATATACAATCCATCCGACTTATAATCCAAACCAACCGCTTTCGTACTTGTTTTAGATACAGGTATAACATCCATGTCATATCAAACAATACAGCCTGTTCAGTTGTGGGATATATCCTCTACTTAATTGCTCTGTTTGCCATAATCTTATTTTTCTCCTTGTGACTGAATGTACTTTTTAATAGTTTCTATTGTTGCTCCACCTGTTGTAATTAAGCAGAATGACCTTGACCAAAAATATTCTTTCCAAAGTTTATTCCTGATTTGAGGATATTCTTTCTTTATAAGCCTGCTGCTTGCAGATTTATAAGCATTTATGAATTTTGATAACTCGCTGTTTGGTTGAGCCTTGAACAAAATATCAACATGATCAATATCATGATTCCATTCTGTAACGGAAATATTATAATTTGGTGATATTTTTTCGAATATTTCTTTTAGTCGATTTGATATTTCATCATTTATCACTCGTCTTCTATATTTCACAACAAGAATAAGATGATAATTCATATAGAACACTGAATGATTATTACTTTCCAATTCCATTTATATAATACCTTTCATGTAATTATCACTGAATATATTATACATCATTTTCAAGAACTTCACAACAAAAAAATACCAATTCATCCCGCCACTTATAGAAGTGAGGGAATTCTTGGTAATTTTAGTTAAATATTTAATATACCAAAATAAGGCTGTCGCTAACGACAGCCTCATCATTTCATATATTATTTGCAAGAGATTACAGACACATTTTATAAATTTCTTCTACATCAGCAGCTGTAAGATTTTTCGGACCAGAAATCACGCCACCAAAGCAAGCATGCTCCGCCATATTTTTAAAATGCTCATCATTAATTCCTAAGTTGGAAAGATTTGCTTTTAATCCAAGGGTATTGAAACAGAAATTAGAAACTGCTTCAATTGCTTTTTTTGCTCCTTCCATTACAGCAAATTCTTCAGAAATCCCAAATACTTTTACACCAAGACGATAAATTGCCGGTGCAGTTTTTTCATCTAAAATGTATTGTAACCAGCGAGGTGTTACGATTGCAAGACCATGACCATGCGTAATATCATAGTATGCCGAAAGTTCATGTTCCATTGCATGGCAGGCACAACCATGAACAGTTCCTGCGTCAAGAATATTATTTAATGCCATAGAAGAAGCCCACATAAGATTGGCTCTTGCTTCGTAGTTTTCAGGCTCTTTCATAGCAACAGGCGCCCATTTTACAACCGCACGCATAACTGCCTCCTGAAATTCTAAAATCATATCAAACGTTGCATCACCTGCAAGATAGTAATTATCCAAAACATGGTTAAAGATATCAAATGCACCGCAGGCAGTCTGGTAGGTTGGAAGTGAAAAACTCAGTTCAGGGTTTTCAAAAGCAACTCTTGGCACAAGTGCACCTCCTCCAAGACCAATTTTCTCATTGGTATCCATATTGGAAATTACAGCCCATGAATCCATTTCCGAACCAGTTGCAGCATTTGTTAGAATTGCAACAATTGGTAAAGCTTTTTCTACCCATACTCTGTTTGAAACAAGAGGCCAGACATCACCTGTTTCGGTTAATGCAGCTGCTGCAACACCTTTCGAACAATCAATTGTAGAACCGCCTCCAACAGCTAAAATAACATCGATATTTTCTTTTTTACAAATTTTTGCACCTCTATTTGCAGTTGTATGACGAGGATTTGGTTCAACACCGGAAAGTTCAAAAATTTCTATGTCATTCGCTTTCAATAATTTGGTAACAGTATCATAAAGTCCATTTTTCTTAATGGAACCACCGCCATATACCAGTAAAACCTTTTTACCGAATTTTAAAAGTTCCTCTGGTAAATGTTCCATCTGGTTTTTTCCAAAATATACTTTATCCGGATTGTGAAAAATAAAATCATTCATTATAATTTCCTCCATAAATTTATAATTTTTTTATATTTCTCATTCTTTTTTATTCCACCGTTTTTGCCCAGGCTTTAAGTTCATTTTCCGTCGCATTTTGAGAAAATCTTTTTCCTTCTTTTAAAACAGCTCCCTTACAGGAATCCAAAAGTTCCTTATTTGTATTACCCATACCGCTGCCACCTGATGTAGCAAAAGGAATGATAGTTTTTCCTGTCAGATCATATTTCTCTAAAAATGTATTAATAATTGTCGGTGCAACATACCACCAGATTGGAAATCCTACATAAATCGTATCATACTGCTCCATATTAGCAACTGTGTCGGAAATAGCAGGTCTAAACGCCTTATCGTTCATCTCAATCGTAGAACGGCTTTTTTTGTTTGTCCAGTCAAGATCTTCTGATGTATACGCTTCTTTTGGTACAATTTCATGTACGTCTGCACCGACAGCCGATGCTAATGTTTTTGCAAGTTTTGCAGTTACTCCACTTGCACTAAAATAGGCTACCAATTTATTGTTCATGCTCTTATTCTCCTTTCTCTGCATCAGGACAATCCCAAATTAATTTCCCTGTTTTAACTGCAATCTCATATTTTGAAATTTTATAATTAAGCTTAGCAAGTGTTTCCTCCAACTGCATTTTCTGAGCAAGCAAAAGCTCCCGCTGTTCACTAAGCAGCTCCAGCCTTGCCTTAAAGGTGGAATCTCCTTCACTGTAAAGCCTTTGATATTCAATTAAAGCTTCTATAGGAAGTCCTGCTGCCCTCATACATTTCGCAGTTTCAACCCAGGAAATATCACTTTCACAATAATCTCTTATTCCACTCGCTGTTCGTGTCACATGAGGAATAACGCCCACTCTTTCATAATACCTCAATGTATCGACAGGAATACCACACCTTTTACTAACTTCTTTAATTGTCAATCCCAGAATTACCACCGTCCTTTCTTGATTAATATTATTGTACAACTTGGAGTGAACTCTAAGTCAAGAGAATTTTTAAAAAATTTTTATAAAATGTAAAAAATAACGGTATAGCCATAAAACTACACCGTTGCTTCTTACCTATTTTAAAATCTCTACTGCTTCTTTATATAATTCACTTTCCTTTCCCCAAATCGATTTAATAAATTCTCTTGCATCTACCCCGATTCGCTTCAATTGACGATACGCTTTTTCTTTTGTCCAATCTGGTTCACACTTTTTATAATTTTTTTCATTCTTATGAATTTCATCTCTTATGTAAAAACTTCCACCCTTTATCCATACCGCTCTAAGATAAGCCCATATCATTTTTTCTGGTACATCTTCTTCCAAGTTTTTCTTTCGTTCATAATCTGGAATTACCTTAATGACTTCTGAAATGTCTAGTTTTTTATAAATATTCTGGTTCAATAAATCTTTTGTTTCTAGCTCTGAATAATATATTTCATCGTCATAGCCTGCCTCCCGAAAACAGCATGGACACAACTCTCCTGAGCCAAAATAATCAGGTAACTCATAGCCACAAATTGGGCAATAATAGATTTCTTGTTTTTTCACATCATTTTCCCTCTTTATAATTATTAATTACTATTTTTATCTATTTCATAATCTCTATAGCTTCTTTATATAATTCACTTTCTTCTCCCCAGATTGATTTGATAAATTTTCTTGCATCTATCCCAATTCTCTTCAATTGAAGATACGCTTTCTCTTTTGTCCAATCTGGTTCGTCAACAACATCATAAACCTTAGGATCTTTATAATCATCATCATCAATATTTTTAATAATGTCCCAAGTATAATAACTGCCCCCTTTTATCCATACCGCTCTAAGATAAGCCCATATCATTTTTTCTGGTACATCTTCTTCCAAGTTCTTCTTTATTTCATAGTCTGGAATTATTTTTATAACTTCTGAAATGTCTAATTTTTTATAAATGTTCTGTTTTAATAAATCTTTTGTTTCCAGCTCTGAATAATATATTTCATCGTCATATCCTGCTTCCCGAAAGCAGCATGGACACAGCTCTCCTGAACCAAAATAATCTTCTAATTCATAGCCACAAATTGGGCAATAATAGATTTCTTGTTTTTTCACATCATTTTCCTTCTCTATAATTATTAATTGCTATTTTTATCTATTTCATAATCTCTACGGCTTCTTTATATAATTCATTTTTTTCTCCCCAGATTGATTTGATAAATTCTCTCGCATCTACCCCGATTCGCTTCAATTGACGATACGCTTTTTCTTTTGTCCAATCTGGTTCATCAATAACTTTATAACCATAAATATCCTCATAATTATCTTCACCACGTTCAAGTTCTTCTAATCTGACTTTTTTAACAATGTCCCAAGTATAGGGACTTCCACTTTTTATCCATATTGCTCGCAAATAATCCCACACTATTTCTTGTGGTACATATTCCTCTAAATTATATTTCTTTTTATAATCTGGTATTATCTTTCTAATTTCCTCTCTATCTAATATTTCATAATATTTTTGATTTCTAGACTCTCCATCTATTTCATCATAACAAAGTTCATCATCACAACCTGCTTCCCGAAAGCAGCATGGACACAACTCTCCTGAACCAAAATAATCTTCTAATTCATAGCCACAAATTGGGCAATAATAAATCTCTTTTTTCATAATATCTTCTCCTAATTCTTACTTTTTAGTATGTCGTAAAAAATATTTTAAGCATTCTGCTCTCCATCTTGACAGTGAATATTCCTTATTAATATATTTTTTAGCCTTTGGTAAATAATAAGTTATTATTTTTTTCGTTTTTAACTCATATACAAGATATTCGCAAGTATAAGTATTAAACTTTATTCTTCTATTTCCCTGAGACCATTTTACATCTTGTCCCTCTATGATCCGTTCTGACTTACTTCTTAACATTCTTTTAGCCATTTCCCAATACCGTTTTTCATTTGGTTTTTTCCCATTTCCTCCTGGCATATATGCGAAGTCTGCTCCATGATCATTATAGTGTCTTCCAAAATTATGAAACTCATCCTCTCCAGGCAAATCTTCCATTTTTTTTAAAATCTTATTCATGATTGGCTTTATTTTAGAGCCACAAAAATCAGTCATTACTTTAACAATCTTATTCCAACTTGCCTTTATTTCATCTTTATAATAAATAGAAACGCCAATTACTCCTGCCAGTGCAATTGAATCTAACACTACACCCGGCACCATAACACTTGCAGCCAAAGCGGCGTATGCTTCACATACTGCTGTTGGCAGTCCTAAGCCTTTTAGTTCATTTAATACTGCTACTGCTGCTGTTCTTGTTTCCTGCGAATGTAAATTATTTTTTCCAAATTCCTTTTCAGTAAAAGTTTTCTTTGCTGCTTTCGAATCTATTTTCCCATAAATAGGAATTTTTATATTTCCCTGTCCTTTTACACAAAGAAATTCACCGCTGCTAATATGATATTTATCTTTTAATAATTGATAAGAGGAAAATGCCGAATTTGCATTGCATAATAATTCATATAAAACAGCTGCTGTTTGAGATACTACATATTGATTTCGTACAACACCTGAATATCCGTAATATGTATTAAGCCCCTTTCTAAACTATTTCAATTAATTGTATATATATTCATTATAACCTGTATACTTTATTTTTATCAATTATGATTTTTGTCCTTTTCTGTCTATTTTTGCTTAGTCTATTTTTAATTCAAAAGGCCAGGAAAACACACGCAATATGTTTTCCTGACCTTTTCTAATCTTATATTATAATCATTGCATCGCCAAAGCTAAAGAACCGATATTTCTCTTTTACTGCCTCTTCATAAGCAGCTAAAATATGCTCTTTTCCTGCCAGCGCGGACACTAACATTAACAGTGTTGACTGTGGAAGATGAAAGTTTGTTATCAATCCATCTAAAACTTTAAATTGGTATCCCGGATAAATAAAAATATCGGTATCACCACTACCTGCCATGACATATCCATTTTCGTCAGCTGCAGATTCTATCGTACGGCAGCTTGTTGTTCCAACGCAGATAATTCTTCCACCATTTCGTTTTACTTCATTAATTTTATCTGCTTCTGCTTTTTCAACCTGATAAAATTCAGAATGCATATGATGCTCTAACACATTGTCTACCTTGACAGGTCGAAATGTTCCAAGTCCGACATGGAGTGTTACATTTGCAATAACCACACCCATTTCTTCAATCTGTTTTAACAATTCTTTTGTAAAATGAAGTCCTGCTGTCGGTGCAGCGGCAGAACCTTCATACTTTGCATAAACAGTCTGATATCTGTCTTTATCTTTTAACTGATGTGTTATATATGGTGGCAATGGCATCTGACCAAGCTGATCTAAAATTTCCTCAAAAATGCCCTGATAAGTAAATTTAACATGTCTGTTTCCATCTTCTAACACTTCTATAATTTCACCGACTAAAAGACCATTTCCAAAAGAAATCTTTGTTCCAGGTTTTGCCTTTTTCCCCGGTTTGACAAGAGTTTCCCATATATCATTTTCTTTTCGCTTCAATAATAAAAGCTCGATTTTTGCTCCGGTTCCCTCTTTTTCTCCAATTAAACGGGCAGGGATTACTTTTGTATTATTTAATACAAGACAATCACCCGGTTTTAAATATTCAATTACATTTTTAAATATTTTATGTTCCCACTCCCCAGTCTTTTTATCTAATTTAAGAAGTCTTGAGCTGGATCGATCTTCCAATGGATCCTGAGCAATTAACTCTTCCGGTAAATAAAAATCAAAATCTTTTGTTCTCATAAGTTTATTGTTTCCTTTCCTTTTATCCAATTCCTTGCAAATTTTTTGTTTCTATTTTTATTCATGATTGGATTTTAATCTCTTTAAAATAATAATTTAAAATTTCTTTATAACTATATCCTTCCTTGGCCATTCCTTTTGCTCCTGACTGGCTCATACCTACACCATGACCAAATCCCATTCCAACAATTTTAATTGTTTGATTATTTTTTGGTGCCTTCCTTGCAAAATTTGTCATGTTGTCTTTGCTCTTTACAATATACTGCTCGACTGACTGACTCATTTTTGATACCTTTCCGTTTCCGCTGATAACATAAGAACTTTGAATTCTTTTCTGTCTTTTCTTTTTGCCGGATAAAATATATACTTTGTCAGGTTTTTCTTTTGCTTTAACTATTTTATATTTGTTGCCTGGAAGGGAAAAGAAGCTTCTTCCTTCCTCTCTTTTCCACACCTTAGTATCATTTTCCCCTATCATTTTTAATTCCATAACCCTGCCTGAATCCGAATATTTTTGAACGAAAACATTTTTTATTTTTCCTAAATCAATCCCTCGGTTTTTAAGCAGATTCTGAATCTGTTTTGTAGTAAAATTAAAACTCCAGGGTTCTTTTTCTGGTTCGGACTCATAATTGTCTGGTACACTTTTTAAGTAAGGTACTTTACTGCCCCAAACATTTTCTGCACTTTCTGTTGCACCACCACTTGTTGAAAAATAATTTGCTTCTATTACTTTCCCATGATACCATAGCTTTTTTCCCTTTGTTGCATTGACTGCTGCCGTTGTCTGATTTGTTTCTGTACTAAATCCGCCGTACACCTGGCAATGAGAAGTATCGCAGACAACAAACGCCTGATTCGCATTGCTATCAACGACAGACTCTTTTCTGCTATAGCAAAAACTTCTCGCACAAACTGCCTGAGCCTTCAAAGCTTCAATTGGATAGGAACTTGACATTTCATTTGGAACAACACCTTTTAAGTAATCTTCAACTGGTAAAATATTTACTGTCGTCAGAGTATTTTTATTATATCTTCCAATCTCTAACCTTCCACGGTAAGAACAGTTCTCCACTACAATTAAATTTACTCCCTGCCGGTTATTAGAATTTGATGCAATTTGAGGATAAGCATTGTGTTTATCCGTATCAATTACAATTATTCCTTCATCTGTAAGTATTGTAATCCGTTTTTTATTATCACTTTGTAATTTTCCAAACGAAAGATTATACCTTCCTTTTATTTTCTTATATTGCTTTTTTACTGTTTCTTTTCTTGTACTTCCTCCAACATATATATTCCATGAGGAATGGTAAGTAACAGCAGGATAGGCAGATACACCTAGTTTTCTAAGTTTATCCGCCATTTTCTTTGCACTTTTATAAGTTCTATATTCTTTTTTCCCTATATAATAATATCCTGTCGCCGGTTTTACAACAAATCCTTTACTGCCCGCCAATGTGGTTTCTTTCTCAAAATTTCCATAGATACAATATCCAAGCGTAATATAATTTGTCTGTATTGTCAACTGCCTCCGCTCTGAAAGACTTCTTTCAAGACCAACCCGGATCCAGTCCTTTTGTTCTGCCTTTCCTATGGCCGGATAGATAAAACTCATACATATTACCAAAAATATCAAAAAACACCGTCTGAAAAAACTGCCTCGTACCATTATACTGTCTTCCTTTACAAAAATCCACTGCATTTTCTTAATTCTACTTTCCTTTTTCTAATACAAATGTTTCAATTGCATAAGCAACACCATCCTCTGTATTCGATTTTGTTATATAATCGGCAACTTCTTTTACATCAGCTGTTGCATTTTCCATCGCTACTCCAAAACCGACCGCTTTTAACATCTCTCTATCATTTCCACTGTCCCCGCAAGCCATAATTTCTTCTTTGTCAATACCTAACAAATTACCAAGTACAATAAGACCATTTCCTTTTGTTGCCGATTGTCTCGTAATCTCTAAATTGGTAGAAACACCTGATACAACAGCCAGACCAGAAAATTTCTCCAATTCCTGTTTTACTTCTTTCAGGCAATGAAGGGAGCCATCCGTATTTGTTTTAAAATTTACGGTAATCTTTTCTATTCCCCGCTTATCATCTAATATAAATTGTTCTAAGCAATCAACGGTCTTTCTGGTTGATAAAATATACTTTCTGACTGCTTGTGGCATTGCATATTCCATATTTCTATCCTGTTTTTTCTTTTCTACATACCCCATACCATCAATAAACACATCTGCCATAACATCATACTGATCCAGTACATGTATAATAGAAGCACATGTTTCATATTCCATGCAGTCATGATAAATACATTCTTTCGTTTTTGTATTATAAATTGCAGCTCCATTTGCAGTTAAAGCATATGAAATACCATCTATATTTAAAAGCTCTTTTGGTACGCCAATAATCGGACGACCCGTTGCCGGCACAATAATAACGCCTTGTTTTATTGCTTTTTCTATTGTTTGAATCGTTTTTTTAGAAATATGTTTTTCGTCATCAAATACAGTCCCGTCTAAATCAAGTCCGACTAGTTTTATTTTTTTTCCTTTTTGTTCCATAATTAATATCTGCCTTTCCGTTCACTTTCCCGCACATTCCTATATTAGTATAGCGATTCATATAAAAAAACACAAGTCCATCACTTATTATTTCAGATTAAACCAACAGATAATATCTTTATAATACACAAAAGAAAAAAATGATATTCTTTTATCTTTTGGTTATATTAATATCGAGGTGATTAATATGTCTTATGTTTCTCCTGAAGTACGTCCTAAATTTGAAACATTATCGATTGAGTTAAAAAATCTTATCTTAGAACGAGATGTTCAGATTAATACGATTCACGATTTAATCAATGTATTAGAAGATATTGTAAACGAGGGATAATGATATTCATTTATTACGTTTAAAAGAGAAAAATAAAGGCAGATACTCCAAACAGGGGTACCTGCCTTTATTAATTAAGAATAATATTTTCGTCTTTTATAAAACTTTATAACGATTAATGCTATAACAAGGATTACAACCGCTCCACCTATCAGAATGAAATCCGTTTTTGAATAACTGGTAGGATTCATATCAGGAGGCGTCATATTTTTACCATCATGTTTTCCCTCTGGTGGCATAGGTCTGTCATTTCCCTTCATTTGTTCTTGTCCGATATTACCGGTATTATCTGTTTTTCCTTCTAGTGGTTCCATTTTCTCTTCCAAGTTATTATTTTTATGGTCGCCACCCTGTGTTCCCATGTCTTTAATCTGAATCTTAGAGGCATCGACAAGCAAACCACTTGCTGTTTCTTGTTCCTCTTTTATAGATGGAATACTTCCATCTAACTGCCCTTTTATGCTTTCTGCCCGAAGCAGACCAAATTCCTTTAGCGTTTGAACTGCTTTTTCATATTCATCGTAAGTATAAAAAGCAGTGGCATCGTTTTTTACGTAGGAACTGATTAATTGATTTACCACTTCTATCTTTTGTTCAAAATACCCATTTTCAAAGTATTCTTCTACAATTTTCTTTAAATAACTGTGATATTTTTCTTTATATTCATCTACTGCTAATAATTTTGCAATCATTGGGCGCTCTTCTAAGTTTGCTCCTGAAACTACCGTATCAATTGGAAGGTTAACTGCATCAGACGCTGAATTGCTTTGAAAACCTGCAAATGCCAGGTTATAATCCCAAGGTATCATAGAGAGCTTTCCATCTTGTTCATACAAGTAATAATTATGTAACATCGTACCAAAATAGCTATCTAAATTCACAAGCGTAACATTTCCTGCAATATATCGAAGCACTTCATCGACATCTATATACTCTTCTAAGTTTGTTCCTTCATTTAAATTTTTTAATGCCTCTATTACTGCATTTTCATCTTCATCGGATACATTTTTGAATACCGCATTATCAAATATATCACTATATTCAGAACTGTCATCTCCATTATAGGCTAAATCAGCCCCACCCGAACTTTGTTGTTCTTCTTTGCCTGCTCTATCACCTCTAAGACGCTCTGATTCCGGCTTATAAAGCTGTCCAAATCCGGTTCCAAAATTCCGTTCTGCAAATGACTGCTCTACTCCTTCAATCGCAAGATATAGACCCCAGTTTTCTCCATTTACTTTTATATCTGAAAATGCTGTAAGTGAAGCGTCAACACCAATAAACCGAAGCAAATCATAAGATAAATATTCCTTCATATAAGTTGCATCGCTCATAATATTATTTAAAATTAAAGTATCTAATCCTTCACATGTCTGGCCACTTACATATTTGTCAAAGTCCAGCTTAAAGCTATAACGGTCCGTTGTGTCATCGGATGCAATCTGGGTTAAACTTGTATTTCCTTTTGGGCGGATTCCTACATTTTTATAGGTTGTCCCATTAATTTCCACATCGCAGGAATAATATTCTTCTTTCGTTGCATTTTCAAGCATCTCGTTCCAATTTTTTTCATCCATTCTAATATTTACCGACATAACCTTTGTATCATCAAATAAAGAAGCCTCGTAATCCTTTGCTACACCAGATGTTTCAGTTTCTCTTGTCTGGTAAAACGAATAAGTGCAAAAAGATGCTGCTATTAATGCAATTACGATACAGATTACTGCTATTTTGTCAAATAATTTTCCTTTAATCATTGCCTCACCTGTTTTATCCCATATAATCACCATTGTAGCTTACTAACACCGCATTATGTACTCCTTCAACTACAGAAAGTTCATTAACAAATTGAGTTGTCATATCTTTCAGGCGAATTTCTAATGTCAGTTCAATGCTATCTTTTGCCACACGTTTTGATTTTACAACATGTTTTTTTACTTTGTCTTTTAATATATCCATTACCTGTTTTTCTGCCTGTTCATTTTCACAAGATACAACAACCAGATAAGGATTATCACTCGTCTTTTTATTTATAAATACAACCATTAAGATTCCAATAAACAAAGAGCCAAATACTGCTAATGGTATCATTCCTGCTCCAATTACAATACCAACTGCAATCGCCCAAAACAAAAATGCAATATCAAGAGGTTCTTTAATTGCGGTACGAAAACGTACGATTGATAATGCACCAACCATACCTAATGACAATACAACATTCGATGTTACCGCAATAATTACAAATGTCGTAATTAAAGTCATCGCCATAAGCGAAACACCAAAGCTTTGAGAGTACATTACTCCATTAAAAGTCTTTTTGTATATGTAAAAAATAAATAAGCCAATTGCAAATGCCAGGCCCATTCCAATCATAGTATCTATAATACTAAACGATACTACATTATCATAAAAATCGGATTTAAAAATATCACCAAAATTCGTTGCTAAATAAATAGAATTCATATTGTTTAACTCCTTTCTCGTTTTGCTATAAACTGTTTACTGATTTCATTCTTTTTTACCAATTCAATAACAATCTTTAGCCATACATACGGCATGCAGCATATTTCGAATAACTGGTTCCACGCCTGTCATTTAACCTGACTGCATTTTGTATCACTTCCGGAAGAAATGAATCATACTTCACTTCTAATATGATTTGATTATCCGGTACCTCTACCGAAATACTCTCTGTGTCAAATAGATTTTGATTATATAGTCCTGTTTTAATCTGTGTATCAATTGTCACACGTACATTTCCGGCTTCATAAATATAAGGCTCCCTTACATAATCAACTAATACCTTCGGTCTTAATTGTTGATACATCATTTTCGCATAAAGTTCAACAAATAAAGGATTATCACTTACTTTCATCCATAAAGTATCATTATTAAGTAATCGCTCACATTGTTCGCTTGTAATTGATGCTGAAACTTTCGAACAGAGTCCATTAATTTTACTCTTTTTTTCTAAACGGATAAAACTTGTATCACCGTTATAATATCGGATTCTAAATTTTTCACGCCGATTATAACCATTTAATTTTTCAAGCAACACTTTATCGTCTAAATTATCAAAATACAAACTTCTTATCTGATAAGTTCCATCTTCTCTCACATGATAATCTTGTTTTGCAATCACTTGTAAACGGTTTCTCAATATTAAATAGTCACAATAATTGATAACATGTTTCCATTCATGCCGAAACGTTTGCTCTTGTGTCGGTAACAGCCAAATCGCTTTCTGTTCCATATTTACTTTCCTTTCCATATTTTCTTTTTCTATCTTTTTTCTTGCAAATATTAATTTGATTTTATATTTATAAAGATAATCTGTATTTGTGAAAGAGAATTATAAAGTTCGTGAAAAATTTGTGAAAACCCGATAAAAAAAAGATATAATCAAAAATGACTATACCTTTTTATAGAAAATTATTATATCGATGCCGGAACACCAGCTAGATAATTAATAAATTGTAGCTATATCCAACAGCCGATGAATTTCTTCATAAATACGGCAACTCAATTCTTCTTTATTATAAGTTCCAGTAAAAAATTCTTTGCAAATCTCTGCCAGTTTTAATAAAATGCTATCTTTCTCCATGTTTCGGTAAACCACCATTTTTGCTAATTGCCGATACATTTTCGCACCTTCTTTTCGCTAAGTAAACAAGACCAATGTTCCTACATATCCTCCAAACTCAATAAAGTCATATTACTGATTCCCCGTGCCTTTACTTCCAGCCCATTTGTAAATCCATTTTTAGAAAATAAGAAATAATAATCCGGTTCAATGCCTGCCTGAATTGTTAAATTTAATACATTCATAAAGTCTTCCTCTGTCATCGCTTCCTGACTCCATTTGCATTTACCAAGAAAAACTTTTTTGTCCATCGTTTCTCCAATAATATCAAGCATCCCACCTTCTCCATACCAGCTTCCTATTTTATCAATTTGATATGGCAGTCGTTGATGCTCACTCAATAGCTCCATATATTCTTTACATATTTCAATAAAATAAGGTTCCAAATAATGTTCCAGCTCATTTTCTATTTTCTCAGAATAAACTTTTTTAAACTCTCTTTGCTCTAATAATGACAAATTAGGAAATACAAAGCGATACCAAAACTGTACTACTCTCTCCCGAATCCGATATATCCCCCTTAATCCGTCTTTATTAAAGGGGTCATAAGATGGAACCTTTTCCAAAATGTCAAGATCCATCAAGTTCTTAACATATACACTTACTTTAGCTCTGCTAAAACCGGTCTGCTCATAGATATCGTTTAATTCGTTTGTTCCTCCCACGAAAGAAGAAAGTATTGTATTGTATAGCCCCAGCTCTCTTAATTCCATTTTTAAATAGTTTTGTGCTTCCCTATAAAGCCTGCCATCTTTGTGTAAAAAAAGTGCCTCTATGTTTTCTCTCAAAGTCCGTTTTTCCATCCATAAATTCAAATAAGCAGGAACTCCGCCTAAAATACTATATACAATCATACACTGCTCAATATCAAAATCCGGAAAACGACTCATAATATCTACAAAAGTAAATTCTCTTATCTTTAAAAAGGCAGAAATTGATTCAGCCAATTCACCAATGGAATTGACCATATCATTTTCTACCCAATGGATCGAAGAACTGCTGAGAATAACAAGAAGTTTCTTGTTACTCTCTTTTATAACTGAATTTAAGGCAACCGCCCACTCTTCACTGTTCTTCATCATATAATGAAATTCGTCAATAATAAGAACCGAATATTGTTCCGCAGCTTTTGCTAACACTGCACTATATCTTTTTTCCTCTGCCTTTATACCATAAGACTCTTCCCATTCCCTTTCTAAGATATAATACTGTTCTTTTATTGAACATTCCCTTGCATTATAATAAATACACTGTTTATCCTTTGAAAAAACACGCAATAACTCAGTCTTACCGATACCTCTTCTTCCATAAAGAACAACTAAATTACTTTCTTTCCTTTGATAATAATCATTCAGAAAATTCAATTCCTTCGTTCTTCCAATAAACAATGTTGCTTCCTCCGCTACTTACATTCTATCTGGTGCTTCAATCGCTAAAATGTCAATACATTGATTTAACATGTCTAATGTGTACTGGCACAAAGCAATCCAGGAAGCCTGCTTGTCCTTATCTTCTTCTGTAACAATTTTATTTTCATGATAAAAACGATTAAAAGCATTTGCTAATTCATATACAAACTGGCACACTTTGTATGGTGCATTTTCTTTAAATGCAACATCAATCATTTCGTTGAACTTAGTAATCTGAAGCATCAATGCTGTTTCACTTTCACTAAATGCTGGTAAAATCTTAAGTTCTGTATCCAACTCTCCATGTAATTCCTTATATTTTGCCAAGATGGATTTAATACGAACAATTGTATATAAAATATATGGTCCTGTATTTCCTTCAAATGATGTAAACCGTTCTAAATCAAAGATATAATCTTTTGAAGCCTGGTTTGATAAATCGCCGTATTTGATTGCAGCAACACCAACTTTTTCTGCAATCGCTCTTGCTTCTTCCTCATTCATATCACGGTTTTCAATAATTTTTTGATATACTGCCTCTGTTACATCATTAATCATTGTTTCAAGACGCATAACCCCGCCATCTCTTGTCTTAAATGGCTTACCATCTTTTCCATTCATTGTACCAAATCCTAAGAACGTAAGCTCAACATCATCACCAACTAATTTTGCTTTTCTTGCACAACGGAATACCTGCTGGAAGTATAAATCCTGACGTTTATCAATAACATATTTAATTGCCTTTGGATTAAATAATTTTACACGCTCTACAATTGTTCCAAGGTCAGTTGTATTGTAAAGTGCAGAACCATCTGATTTCAAAATCATACATGGTGGAATTTCTTTTGTATCTCCCTCTTCTTTTACATCAACAACTAAAGCTCCATCGCTGTAATGAGCATATCCTTCATCTTTTAAATATTTTACTAAATCAGGAATATAGCTTTCTGCATCACTTTCCCCTTTCCAAAGTTCAAAGTGGATGTTTAATCGATCATAATTCTTCTTTAAGTCACTAATTGAAACATTGCAAATATGCTTCCATAAAGCTGCGTATCCCCTCTCGCCCTTCTGAAGACGGAATGTAGCATTTCTCGCTTCTTCCAGATAATCCGGATGCTTCTTAGAATATCCACTTGCATATGGATAGATTTCTTCCAGTTCAGAAATTGTAAATGGTGCTTCTTCCGGATATTCTCCTGTAAAGTCTGGATCAAAATATGGAAGATCCGGCTGACGTTTCTTTAACTCCGTAATAATAAGTCCCATCTGGAGTCCCCAGTCACCTAAATGAACATCACCAATCATATTATGTCCTACGAATTTACCAATTCGTTTTACTGCTTCACCAATTGCTGCAGCACGAAGATGTCCTACGTGAAGTGGTTTTGCAACATTAGGTCCGCCATAGTCAACTACGATTGTATAAGGTTCTCCCTCTAGTGTATATCCGAAATGTCCTTCTTCCCTCATTTGATTTACATATTTGGAAATGTAAGAATCACTTAAAATAATATTAATAAAACCAGGATTAATTGCACTGATTTCTTTAAAAGAATCACTCTTTTCTAAAATTGCAACTACTTCATTTGCTATCATAATAGGAGCTTTTTTATATTGTTTTGCTGCTGCCATTGCTCCGTTACATTGATATTGACATAAGTCTGGCCTGTTTGAAATTGTAACCATCCCATATTTTTCATCATAGCCAGCTTTTACAAAAGCTTCTGTAACTTCTTCTTTTAGTAAGTCAAGTATCTTTTTCATATTGCTCCCTTCCGCCTGTTTACTCATAATTATACATAACAAGCTCTTTTATTATCATTTAACAACCATTATAAGTTGAAATGCTTATTATTGCAAGAGATTCTTTTGATAATTTTACAAGTTTGTGAAAAAAATCACGTTTTTATTTCCTTGAGTTTTTTTATTTTTTTGTGGTATACTTTTGAATAGATTTATTTTAACTTAATAAAAATGAAAGAAAAGCTACTAAATATTCAAAATAAGGAGAATCAAAATATGTACGCATTTATTACCGGTGCCTCAAGTGGAATTGGAAAGGAACTCGCAATTCTTCTAGCAAAAAAAGGATACAATCTAATTTTAATTGCCCGCAGAGAAAAACGTTTGCTTCACCTAAAAAAATCACTTGAATCCCGTTATCCTATAAAAGTCATGGTAGAGACTTGTGATTTATCAGATGCTAAATCCTGTATCACATTGCACAACACTTACAAAAACTATCCCGTCACGGTACTCATAAATGGTGCCGGGTTTGGAAAGGTTGGGAATGTTTCTGATATTCCTTTAGAATACGATTTGTCAATGCTTCATACAAATATAACGGCTCTCCATATTTTAAGTAAACTCTTCGCTTCTACAATGGATCATGGTTATATTCTTAATATCGCAAGCATCGCAGCATTCCAACCCGGACCTTATCTGGCAACCTATAGTGCAACAAAATCTTATGTAGCAAGTTTTAGTATTGCCCTTAACTATGAAATGAAACGAAAGAAAAAACCAATTCACATCGCAACACTATGCCCCGGTCCTGTCGATACGGAGTTTAATCAGGTTGCAGGAACAAGCTTTTCACTTCCTTCTATTTCTGCTAAGAAATGTGCCAAAATTGCCCTTCACGGATTATTTCGCAAAAAAACGCTTATTATTCCTTCGTTATCAATAAAATTAAATTATATTGGCTCTAAGCTTTCACCTCTTGCTCTAATTTTACCGCTTGAATATAAAATTCAAACTGCGAAGTTGAGCTCAAAAAAACATTAGATAACTGGCTGTTATTTCTAACCTTTTCATTACGAAATAACAGCCATGAACAATTTATTGTACTAAATACTCTGCAAATATCTGAATTACCCGTTCACTATACTCATATAGTGGTACAAAAAATATATCTTTTTTTATCAGCACCCTATCATATGGGTTTCTTAACGTTGCCAGAGCAACAGGAAGGGAACTATGATCTAATATAGAAAGTAGTTTTTTCTGACCTTCATATAAATGTCCATTTAATGTCCCAACTACAACGGATGTTTTTCCAATTAAACTTTCTTTTACTTGTTGCAGTTCCTCTTCGCCCGGGTCTAAGCTTAATGTTATTTTCGTTCCCCCATATTTGTTTGCAAGATAGTCAGCAAATAGAATTGGCTGTCTAGCTATATCAGATACATTCGTTGTATTTGACGGAATAATCCCAATAAAAATTGGATTTTCTCCAAGAAAAAATGCTTCCTTTTTCCCCTCTTTCTGAATGGTTTTCTCTAAAAAAGAATTTGTAAAATCAAGTTGCTCTTTTGTTCCTGCTTTTGCAATATCTATTTCTTCTAGCGTTGAAAGTGTTTCCTTTGCTTTTAAAATTCTTGCTACTTTTTTATCAAGCTCTTCCATTGTAATTTCTTCTCGTTTTACTGCCTCCCTGACTGCTTTACTTGCTCGCTTTACAAGTGACGGTGTATGTGAAATAAAAATCAAGTCAATTCCAGCTTTTAATGCCGAAATAACATTTTCTTCAATCGTTCCATATTCGCTCATTGCTTTCATTTCCATGCAATCGGATATAATCAGTCCTTGATAATTCAATTCTTTTCGCAAATAATCAGTTAATACTGTTTTCGAAATCGTACAAGGAATTTCTAATGGCTCTAATGCCTTTACAACGATATGTGCAATTGTAATAGCTGGAATTTCTTTCCTTATCATTTCTTTAAATGGGACTAACTCTTGTCTTTCTAATTCTTTACGGCTTTTTTCAATAACAGGAAGTCCTAAATGAGAATCGATATCTGTATCTCCATGTCCAGGAAAATGCTTGCCACTACATAAAATGCCAATCTCCTTATGTGCCTTCATCACTTCTTTTGCATAAAAACATACATCATCTGAACATTCACCAAAGCTACGAACTCCAATTACCGGATTTTGACGATTGCTATTAATATCTAATACAGGTGCCAGGTTCATATTAATTCCCAACTGTTTTAATTGTTCTGCGGTAATCCTTGCCCCTTCATAAATAAGCTGTCTGTCCTTTGTCTGAGACTGTGCCATTGCAGAGGGCATAATCGCACATTCTTTTGGAAGTCTTGTTACAACACCACCTTCTTCATCAACACTAATAAACGGTATAATTCCTGTTTCTTTCACTATTTTTTTACGTAACGTTTTATTTAAACAAGCAAGTTGCTTTTTATCCGAAATGTTATGAGAAAATAAAATAACATTTCCTAGCTTTTCTTCCTCTATCAGATCTAAATATTCCTCGGTTGGCCAAAGTCCAAAAAAACCAGAAACAAATAATTGTCCAACCTTTTCTTCTAACGATAACCCTTCTAACTTTTTATTCATATAACTTCCAACTTTCTGATTTCCTTTTTTGTATAATCTCACTTATATAGATGAAAACTTTCTTTTCTCTTTCGAAAAGTTTCCCTATCTTTTTCAAATTCATGTAATATATCATCAAGAGAAATAGTTTCATCACGAAGTTTTTTTGTCCCAGCTAATAAATCAATAAAGCATTTTCCATCTTTTCTTACTGGTGGCAAAAATTCAAAATCCATTTCATAACAAGTTCTTATTGTATATAGTAAAGTCATTCCCGTTTCTACTGCATTAAATTCCTTATTATTTGTAATATGAACATGAACCCCTTCACATGCCTTGCCCTCATATTTGGAACAACTTGGTGTGAAATAAATAGGAGAAAATACTACACCCGATAATTTCTTTTCATTCATATATTTTGCCAAACGATACCCGTCTATATAAGGTGCTCCTATTATTTCAAATGGTGCAGAAGTACCACGTCCCTCTGATACATTCGTTCCTTCAAATAAACAAGTGCCTGCATACATAAGTGCCGTTTCAAATCTTGGTATTCCAAGACTTGGCATTACCCATGGCAATCCTGTTTCCGAAAACAGCATTGTTCTTTTCCAATCTTTTACAGGAATAATGTGGAACGAAAAATGATATTGATTTTCTTCATATATCATTTTTCCTAATTCTCCCACAGTAAGACCATAGCGCATACAAATTGGATAGGCACCAACAAAGCTCTTATATGTTGAATCTAACACATTTCCCTCTACTTTATCTCCAAGAGGATTGATTCTATCTAATACAATCATTTCTTTGTTGTAAACCTCACATTCCTGCATAGCATAATACATCGTAGAAATAAATGTATAATAACGAGTGCCCACATCTTGAATATCATATACAATCGAATCCACTTTATCGAGCATCTCTTTTGTAAGTCGTTTGGAATCGCTACGATAAAGACTATAGACAGGAACCTTTGTATAGGGGTCAACTTCATTTCCAACCATTTCACCAGCTCCAACATTTCCACGCACACCATGTTCCGGACTAAACAAAGCTACAAGTTCATATTTTTCATATAATCGGTCAATCGTTGATACAAGCTGACTGTCAACACCCGAAATAGAAGTAATCAAGCCAATACGTTTATCTTTTAATAAAGAATCATATTCTTTTATATTGTCGATTCCATTTTTTACCATTTGTTTCGTTTCACCTCTATTTTCTTCTCCATGTTTTCTTTTCTAAAATTTCTCTAAAATCAATTTTATTTCTTCTTCATTTACCATAAAGCGTTCTGCATAGTCACATCTTGCAAGATATCCATTACAGCGCATGAGATGAGAATAATATTCCATATAATGAAAACTTTTACTGTTAACTGCAAACCAATGCTCTTTGATTGCTTTTTGCCAAAGTGCAAACCCGTCATTTGTTACTTTCATATATACATATGGTACAAAGTTTGTGGCATCTTCCCAGTTCTCAGCATAATAAGGACCTTTTGCATAATGTGCCGGCAATTCTCGTTCCACGGAAGAAAGTCCGGCAAAAAATTGTGCGTCTTTTACAATTCGATGTGTTGCCTCATGGTCTTTGTGCATACTGTATTTCCAATGTGTCATAAGTGCTTCCGGCTGATACTTGCGAATTACGTCGCATAACTCCATTCTTACTTCATTTGTATCTGGAAGTTCTCCATCTGCATAAGGAAATATAATTGCCTCGCCCCCAAGCATTTTTGCAAACTTATTTGCCTCTTCCTCTTTTTGTTTCCGATATTCTTCTACCGTAAGATGTGGAGGATTGCCTCGCTCCCCACCTGTTAAAGCAACCGTTATAACTTTATAACCTTGCAAAGCATACGTTGCCAAAACGCCTCCACAAGTAAGTTCCGCGTCCCCTATATGTCCCCCTATTGCCATAATTGATTTCTGCATACTAACAAACCCCCTATTTTGATTTTCTCATATCTGCAAATGTTCTTACAACTTTAAAACCAGCCTCCTCGTAAATATGGCGTGCCGGATTATTTTCTCCCGTAAATAATGTCATAAATTTCGCATTTTGCTTTTTTAGACTCTCGCATAAAAAAGCAAACAATACTTTTCCCATTCCTTTTTGTCGATATTTTTTATCAATTCCAATACCAGCAAAATAACCACGTCCACTCGCTTCTACATCTAATGCTCCTGTAAAACCACACACTTCTCCTTTATAAACCGGAACAAGAATAGGGCGCCCCTTTTCATAAATAGGTGGCTCTGATAAAATATCCCGATTCCACATAGGATTACCAAAACCTTCTATTACTTCTTTCATATTTTTATGAATTCTATCATCATACACTTCAAATGTAATTCCTTCCTTTTCCAAGCTTTCTTTTTTCCTTAACAGCATATCGGAATAACTATAATTTTCCAAAGGAAGATAATACACATTTTGAATTGCAAAATTTTTATACCCACAAGCCAGAAAGAAGGAATACGCAATAGAATCCATATCAACACCGGGTGTATTAGGGTGATTTGCTTTTCCATTTGGAATTCTCCAAGAAAATGTAATTGGGTTAAAAAAAGATAATTCAATCACTTCAAAACCCGATTGCTTAAAAATAACTTCTTCTAAGTTTTGCAAAATAGCCCTTCCAATTCCTTTTCGTCTCTCTTCTTTTTCTACAACAACCATGGTAACAAATGCTTTTTGATTCTTTTTGTCCATACACCCTGTAGCAAATGCCTTTCCTCTGCTTTCAAGAAAAGTGATTTTTTCCAAACCTTCTTGCTCCCAAAATAACTTTTCTTTAAATTCAGAAAAATCAAGTAACTCATGCAACATATCTTTTTCGTTCACTGCCTGCATATACAATTGATACATCTGTTTTTGCTGTTCCTCATTTGTTTTATCTACTTTATAATATTCCATTTTTGTTCTCCCTCTAGCTTGGAATTTTTTTTTAAAATTTTGTTAAAAATTCGATTTGAAAACGTTTTTTATTTGAAAAATTGTGGTAAATAGTCTTTATGGGCTTCTAATAATTCATCTAATACAATTTTTGCTGTTTCCTGTGACATAACAAGTGGATTTATCATAAGTGCAAGTAATGCCTCTTTTTTATCGCCTGATACTGCTGCATCACTTCCAATTATTTCAAATGATTTTATTTGTTGAATTAACCCATTTACTGCTTTGGGAAGTTCTCCAATTTCAACTGGAACCGCTCCATCTTTTGTAATTTTGCAGCTTGCTTCAATTACTTCATTTACTTCAAAGTTTTGTATCGCTTTATGATTATCGCTATTGATATAATTGACTGTATTCACAACCTGAATATCTCCTCTATCGTTATAAATGGAATCAATTAAGCTACAAGCTGCATCACTATAATACGCGCCCCCACGTTCTTCCAAAAGCTTTGGTTTTTCGCATAAATTGGGGTCTTTATAAATCTCAAACAATTTATCTTCTACTTCTTTTACAAATTCAGCACGAACTTTATGTTCTTTCAATTTCTCCATTGCCTCTGCTAAATATTCTTTTGTCATATAATAATAACGATGATAGGAACATGGAAGAACTCCTAATGCCTCTAAAAAATCCGGTTCCCATACAATTCCCTTTATATTTTTTACTGTCTGGTCAGCCCACTTTTTAATTACTTCTTTTGTTACATCAACACCATCAATCACAACTTTTGTTGCAAATACCATATGATTCAGTCCACCAAACGTCACTTCTACTTCTTCCATTTTTCTGTCCATTAAATCAGCAATCGCTTTGTGCATACCGATCGGAACATTACAAAGCCCAATGATTTTTCTAAAGTTTGTATGTTTTACAATTCCTTCCATAACCATTCCAACAGGGTTTGTAAAATTAATAAGCCATGCCTTTGGACACAATTCTTCCATGTCTTTACAAATATCAATAATAACAGGAATCGTTCTCATTCCTTTAAACAGACCACCTGCTCCATTTGTTTCCTGTCCCAATATTCCGTGAGAAAGCGGAATTCTTTCATCTTTGATTCTTGCTGATAAACCACCAACACGAAGTTGTGTTGTAACAAAGTCCGCTCCCTCTAAAGCTTCTCTTCTATCTAAGGTTGTATGAATTTCCATTGGTATTCCGGCTTTTTTTACCATACGTCTTGCCAGTCCGGCTACAATATCAAGCTTTTCTTTTCCGGCTAAAATATCAACAAGCCATAATTCTTTAACCGGTAAACTATCAAATCGTTTTATAAACCCTTCTACAAGCTCAGGCGTATAACTAGATCCACCACCGATTGTTACAATTTTCACACCATTTTTCATTTTCTCCAGCTTTCCTTTCTTTTCTATTTTTCTTTCAACTTTCATTCTTTTTTCCATACTTTTCAAGCCATAAATACAATGCTCCAACTCTTCCGGCTAAATTCCCCATTTTACAAGGTAATATTTTTGTATACTCTTCAAAATGAGGATAAATTTCAAAAACTGCTTTTCTTAAATCATCTATAAAACGCTTTTCATGGCTAATTCCACCGCCAATTAACACAACCTCCGGGTCAAGAAGTAATGCCATATTTCCAACAACAACTGCGTTTTTATAAATCCAATGTTTGTAAATCTTATAAATCTCTGGATTATCTAAATGTTTAAATACATACATTCCGTCTATTTCTTTCCCAACTATCTCGGAAACTTTTTTCACTAATACAGAAGTTGCACCAGCACTTTCGCCATTTACTTGCTCGCCATTTTCATTTAATCCAATTAACATATAACCAGCTTCGCCAGCTTTAAAATGCTTTCCACGAACTAATTGCTTATTTAATACAATTGCTCCACCAATTCCTGTTCCGATTGTAAGCAAACAAAAATCCGATACTTCCTTTGCACTGCCACATACCATTTCTCCAAGTGCAGCACAATTACTATCATTTTCTAAGATAACAGGTAACTTTGTTATGTTTTCTAATTCTTCTTTTAAATTGTAAGCTTTGAATCGTTCACTGATTCCAAAATCTGTATTTTCTCCTGTTTCTGGATTAATAAATCCTGCAATACAAAGTGCCACTCCCTCTACCTTATCTTTGTATTCTTTTCCAATGCCAAGCAGTTGGTTTAAGAACGCTTCCGGCTCTTTTTTTGTA
This sequence comes from Velocimicrobium porci, assembly GCF_009696045.1. Lineage (GTDB taxonomy): Bacteria > Bacillota > Clostridia > Lachnospirales > Lachnospiraceae > Velocimicrobium > Velocimicrobium porci. The sequence goes on from NZ_VUMT01000008.1 coordinate 80,666, forward strand.
GGTTGGACGTATTCTTCTAACACTTCATATTGTTTGTTCATCACACTATATTTAATAAAAGTGCCACCAATATCAATCGCTAAATATTGTTCTTTCATCTTCCCATAAAACCTTTCTCTCTTTTTTATCCTTTTTTAATAATCGCAATGCTCCTAATACTGCCTCTTCTTTCGAAACTACAATATTCATCTCTTTCTGTTCCTGATGAATTTTCTCTATCAATTTTGTAGAAATTCGTGTGTTTTTTACTAAAACACTTCCTGTAAGTGCCAGATTTTTTTCTTGTGGCATTTGTATATGGACTGCTTTCCATAGCTCATATAAATCATTCACACTTTTTTCTTCAATGGAACAAGCGACCTTATCACCTAATCGTATCGCCTCTTCTATTAAAATAGCAAGATTGGCAACTTCTTTTTTCGATCGATTCTCTTTGTATAAAAATTGAATTAATTGTTTTATTTCTTTTATTCCAAGAAAATCGAATACAAGAGAAGTAAGAACCGTTTTCTCTCCACGTCCGTCCTCCGCTCTTACAATTGCTGTAAGCATATCTCTTGCAATCGCATAACCACTTCCAACATCATCAATAATATGTCCATAACCACCTGCGCGCACAGGCTCTTCTCCCTTTGTTTTTCCAAAACAAATAGAACCTGTTCCAGCAATTAAAATCATACCATAGCAACTTTCAAATACAGCAGAAAGTGCTGTTTCTTGGTCACCATACAAAAAAATGGGACACTCATACTCCCGCTTTAAAAATTGTTCTTTTAAAAAAGTAGCTACAACCGGATTACTAATACCTGCTGTTCCAATGCCAATTCCTTTACAGTTTTTTACTTCATATCCATTTTCTTTTAATTGTCTATCTATGTCGTCCAATGTCTTTTTTGTTTCTTTTTCTCCTTGTCCATTTATATTAAATGCTCCAAAATAAAAGAATTGTCTCGTTTCCTTTTCTTTTGTCAGCCCTTCTACACAGACAACCGTCTTCGTTCCACCACCGTCAATTCCTAATAAATACTCCATATTTGCTCCCATCTGCCCACTGAAGTGGACACTTAACTCAAAGAAATTAAAATTTTTCCAGCCTTCCACCTCAAACTATTTTTTATCAACCTTTTACTGCTCCGACTGTAACACCTTCCAAAAAGTATTTTTGTAAAGAGAAGAATAAAATAAACATAGGAAGTGCTGATATCGTAGCACCCGCCATCATTGGTGCAAAATAGGTTGTATTTGCAAAACTAAAATTTTTAAGCCCAACCTGAATTGTCTGCATTGCTTCCGAATTGCATACTAAAAATGGCCAAAAGAAAGTATTCCATTCTCCTAAAAATGTCATTATCGCCATAACAGAAAGAATTGTTTTGGATAATGGAATTACTATTTTCCATACAATCATAGGTTGACTACAGCCTTCCATTTTTGCCGATTCAATAATGGAAGTTGGCAAAGAAGAAAAAAACTGTTTTGCTAAAAATACGTTGTAACAAGTAACTAAGGTTGGTGCAATTAATGCCGGATAAGTATCTTGTATTTTTAAAACATTAACAACTAAAATATAAAGCGGAACTTGTGTTACCTGATAAGGTACCATCATTGCTACTAGCAATAAGAAAAAGATTACTTTACAACCCGGAAATCTTAATTTTGCAAAAGCATAGCCAGCAAGACTTGCAAATATCACATTACTTAAAGTAACTACAGTTGCTACAATGAAAGAATTTAAAATCCAGCGAAATGAATTCACACTATAATGAAAGAAAAATTTATAAGAATCAAGTGTAAATTCCTTTGGTATTAAAGAATAACTCGCTCCACCTGCCTCTGTTGGTGTTCCAAAAGAGGATATAACCATATAATAAATCGGGAACAGCGTAACAACTGCAACTAAAAAAAGAATGATTGCAATTAAAATGTTCCTTGTTAATTCAATATGTCTTTCCTTACTACTATATTTTTTAAACAAACCCATTTTTTACGCCTCCTTCCTAATATTCCACATCATTTGCACTTAATTTAAATTGTAATATAGCAAAGATTGCAATAATTCCTGCAAGTATAAGTGCTTGTGCACAAGCCTCGCCATATTCAAAATACTTAAATGCACGATTAAAAATTAATAAACCTGCCATTGTTGTTTCATTATCCGGTCCTCCACCTGTCATTAAGTACGCATTTTGAAAGGACTGAAACCCATTAATTACGCTTGTAATTGTTAAAAAGATTGTCGTTGGCTTTACAAGTGGCCAAACAACAAATCGAATCTTTTGAATAAAAGTAGCACCATCCATGTCTGCTGCCTCATAATAAGACGGATCAATACCAAGTAGTGCTGCAATATAAATAATAATGTTTCCACCAAGACCGGCAAATACTGCCATAATAACAAGTGATATCATCGCCGTCTTTCCACTACCAAGCCAGTTTTGATTGCTAATTCCAAATATATGAAAAACGCTATTCAATAATCCAGAAGGAAGTGGGTCATAAATCCATTTCCATACAAAAGAAAGTGCTACACCAGAAGCAATTGCCGGTAAATAAAATGCTGCTTTAAATACAGATTGGATTCGTTTTTTAAATGGTAAAATCATAATAGAAATTGTAAAAGAAAGTAACATACCAACAGGAACAGTCATTACTGTATATACAAGTGTATTTTTTAGGGACTTATAAAACAATGAATTTTTAAAGGTATTTATATAATTTGTAAAACCTATCCATTCAGAACCAAGTGGTCTATATTTTTGAAAGCTTGTAATCGCAGCCGAAACAACTGGATATAATGTAAAAATAGTAAATGTACACAGTGGGACAAGTATAAATAAATATGCCCACATAGTATCTTTTTTCATCTTCTTCATCGCTTCACTCCTCTCTCTTTCTAAGCAAACCCCTTTGTAGAAAATGTGAAAAAAGGGTTACAGCTTTACAATTAAACCTATGAACTCCAAGATATTGTAAGCTGTAACACCCTTATTTCACCTGTCAAATTAATTCTTAATCATTTACACAGCCGTCCTCACCGAATACATCATGTGCTGTATCAACAATCGCCTGATACATTTCTTCTGGTGTTACTTCTCCAGATAATAATCCTTGGAATTTAGGTACAATGACTTCATCTTCAATCTTAATTGCTTTTGCTCCTAAATCTGCTGGAATATCCGGTCTTGCTTCAGCTACTTGTTTTGTTAAAAGCTCAACTGCCTTTGTATTATTTTCATTTTTATCTTCAATTGGTGGAAGTTTGTCATATTCTGTACGACCTGTTTCACAAATTGGTTTTAAGTATAATTCTTGACAAGTATTTGCTGCACGTTCTCCACTTGCTAAATAATAAGCAACTTTTGCAACATTTTTAAGATGTTCTTCATTTGGTTCTTTTTCACCTGTTAAGCAAATATAACCATCAATTGCACCATATGCGGATTGCTGTCCATTTTCAAATACAGGAACCGGAAGAACAACATAATCTAATGGAATACTATTTTCTACTGCATTGCTATCTTTTGCTTCTAATAATTTTGTATTATCACGGGCAGATTTTTCAAAAGAAGATAATCCTTTTCCTGTAATCATTGTTTGACCGGTAAGCATCATATTCCAACGTTTACCAGCATCAATCGAACTAAGTTCTTTTGGCATAGAACCGTCATCAATTAAAGCTCTTAAATCTTTTAAGAAACTAAGCATATCTTTGCTTGTGTAAGCATATTTAAGTTCTTTATCAAATACTGCCGGCATACCAGCGTTTTTAACAAAAATACTAAAATAATCTTTCGCTGCTACTCCTGAACAAGCAAATAGGAAACCATAAGTATTAATCTTATCTCCATTTTTTATAACACCTTTTTTAATGCTTTCTCTAAATTCATCGTATGTCCAGCCTTCTTGTTGAATCTTTTTCCAATCAATTCCAGCCTTTTCAAGCATCTCTTTGTTACCACCGATACATTGTACTTCACAATAGGCTGGTAATCCATAAACACCTTCTCCATTTTTGAAATAAGCTAAAATATTTTCATCAAAATCTTCAAGCATTCCCTCTTCAGCATATTTAGAAATATCAACTGCCATTCCTGTATCGAGATATTTTGTTACGCCTGAAGAACCGATAAATGCAATATCTGGTGGTGAACCCGCATTTACCTGAACATCTAATTTTTGTGTCACATCTTCCCAGCTGGCTGTTGTTACTTCAATTTGAATATCCTCATTCTCTTTATTGAAGTCCTCAATATAAGTATTGATTTTATCTTGGTAAGTAGCCGATACCGGTGGTAATAACGCTGTTACAACATCTTTTTTTGTTGCTGCTGTTCCCCCCTCTTGTTCTCCACTACCATTTGTGTTGCTGTTTCCACAACCCATAAGCAGGCTGGTAGTCATTGTTGCAACTAACATAAAGCTTAATAATTTTTTTCTCATTAGAATCCTCCTTTTTTATGCTTAATTTTTAGTTACTCTATTATTTTCCGTTTTGATACGGCAACCTTTACTTTCCCCTTTGCCTCTGACAAAGATGTCTTTGCAGTTTCAATATCGCATTTTAATAACATTTTTGTAATTGCAAGTTTTGCTTCGCCCTTTGCTTCTAAAAGTGCCTCCTTTGCTTCTTCTCTTGAGCAATGAACTGCCTCCATTACTATATTTTCTGCACGAGTGACTAATTTTTGATTTGTTTGTCTTACATCAACCATAAGGTTTTCATAAGCTTTTCCAATTCCTACCATACTAGCTGTAGAAATCATATTTAATACCATTTTTTCTGCCGTCCCAGCTTTCAATCTTGTTGAACCGGTTAAAACTTCTGCCCCTGTTAAAAGTTCAATGGCACAATCTGTTTCTTTGGAAATCTCTGCGTCTTTGTTAGAAGAAATTGCAACTGTTTTTGCATTTACCTCCTTTGCATAGCGTAATGCTCCAATTACATATGGGGTACGACCACTCGCTGCAAGTCCAATTACAACATCCGAAGAAGTAGGCTTAATTTTTTGTAAATCTTCTTTTCCAAGTTCAAAGCTATCTTCTGCGCCCTCTTTTGCTTTGACAAACGCTTGTTCTCCTCCAGCAATTAATCCAACAACCATTTCATAAGGAACTCCAAAAGTTGGTGGACATTCCACTGCGTCTAATACTCCAATTCGTCCACTTGTTCCAGCTCCAACATAGATAATTCGTCCACCTTGTTCCAAGCTTTCCGTTGCCCGAAGAACTGCTTGCTCTATCATTGGTAAAGCGTCTTTTACTGCTTCTACTACATGATAATCTTCTTCATTCATCGTTTGAATAATTTCATAAGGTGTCATTTCGTCTAATTTCATCGTATGTTCATTTCGCTGTTCCGTCATTAGCCGATCTAGTTTTACCAAATCACTCATCTCCTTCCCTCGTATCTTTTCTTTCCTTTTTCTCTATGTAAGTATTTTTTAATGAGCCCATACATCTTTCATAGTCCTTTTGTACATACGAAACATACAACATATCAATCACAACAAGCTGTGAAAGTCTTGAACCTAACTTACCTGTTTGAAAATTAAATTCTGTCGCTGTAACATATAGACAATAATCAGCAAGTCTTGATAACGGTGATTCATGGAAAGAGGTAATTGCAATAATGGGAACTTGTGCATTTTTTAAAATGGTTGCACATTCCATTACTTCTTTTGTCATACCAGAATAACTAACAATAACTGCTACATCTTTCTTTGTCATATTTTTAGCTAAAACAAGCTGTGTATGAAATTCTTCATTTACCATACACGTTTTATTAACGCGTAAAAATTTTAAATATGCGTCTTTTGCAACCAAAAGTGAGGCACCCATTCCAAAAAAAACAATCTTTTCTGCTTTGTAAAGTAAATCTACACTCTGCTCTAATACTTCAATATCAACTAAACTTTTTGTATCTTCTAAGGAAGCAATACTTTTATAAATAATTTTTTCTACCAACCGTTCGGAAGAATCATCTTTTTGTATTTCACAATTTAATTCATCAATCGCCTCTTTTCGTATCGCATTTTCATACAACAAACATTTTTGAAACTCTTTATATTGTTCAAATCCAGCTTTTCTACATAGTCTTGTTATCGTAGACGGCGATGCAAATGTCCTTTTTGACAATTCACGAATACTCATTTCCGCTACTTCTTTTGGGTTTTCCAATAAATACTGAATCACTTCTTGTTCCGTACTACTTGCTTGTTTTAAATATTCCCGAAATTTAACAATTACACTTTTCATTCAATATTCACATTCCTTTTTCCTATAGGATATTTTTTTATTGTGCATATAGTTTAATTTTTTTATTTTTTCTTTTGTTTCATAGGTACTATTATACTGATAGAAACAAATAAATCAATCTTTTCTATTGTTTATGGTACTTTGTTTCAGTTTTTGGTTCATTTTGTTATTTTTTATGTAAAAAAAAGAAAATTTACTCTAATTAATTCTTTAAAAAACAAAAAGTGGGTGTCGCAAAATCATCAAATCAGACGATAGAACGATGCACCCACTCTAAATATGGTCATCTTTCATATACTTAAATATAACATTTTAATAGAATCATCATCAGGAAACAAACTATTGTATTTTTCTATTTCTTATTTTATCAACATACTTTTCTATGATAGGATCTTTCATCTCGTATACCCGAACCCACTCCTTGCTATCCCCTACCTTCACTGTTTCACTGCTGTTTCTACTTAAAAACCTTGTTAAAGCATAGCAATCAATCCATATTTCATTATTTCCCTCTTTTTGTGATTCATCAAAGATTAACTGAATACCAAAATGTAAATGAGTACAGTCGATATTATTTACATTTTCTTTTGCACTATATCCAGTATGTCCCATATAACCGATAACATCACCCGCTGTTACAATACTCCCTTCTTTTAATCCTTCTGCATATGGTGCATTCTGTCTAAGATGTGCATAATAATAATAGCGCTTTTTATCAAAGCTTCGAATTCCAAGCCTCCATCCTCCATATTGATTCCATCCGATTGCTTCGACATAGCCGGATTCAACTGCAATGATTGGTGTTCCAATTAACCCCATCATATCATGCCCTAAATGAGGTCGATTATATCCATAACTTCTAGATGCTCCAAAATCATCGTATTCACAATAACCAAAACCTTTCGCAATTGGCAAAAATGCTTTTAATCCATATCTTTTTTCAAAAATCGTATTTTGTTTTTTCCCCTTTTTCTTTCGATTTGTCGAAATTATATTATCTGTAGATTTATTTTTTGCTATTTCATATTCACCTACATAGCCACCTAATACAGCCGAATATACCTCATAATAATATTTATAATATTTCATGTCCTTTGTCAGTGTTTTTATCGTTTCTTTTCCTTTTAATTTTTCTACCAAATCACACATATCTTTCTCTTGATAAGAAGAAAAATTCCCACCATACTTTGTTCCTAAGTATGCCAGCAACTCAATCCAATGAACAGGCGTTTTTGTATCATGCAACTCAACATCATATCGGTATGCCTGGTCTAATGCTTCATAAGTCACATTAAAATCCACCCATTTAATATAATTCTTTTTTTTCTTCTGCGATTCTTGCTGATTCAAACCCTTAAACACAGGTAAATTATTTGTTCTATCTATTCCTAAAAACAAAAGCAGTAAAACGGAAGCTATCGTAAAAGCAAAAAATAAACAGCTTTTTCTCTTAAACACTTTCACTGCAGACCACCTCAAAAAAATGTTATAAAATCTTATGAAACATCTTTTTATTCTATACCTCTTTTTTTCTGTCTCAAGGACATGACGTCCCTTTTACAGACAGTAATTTTAAAATTTAGAACAAAGTGGACAATTCCACCTCAATTCCCTGTATCTCTCACTCATGAGGGACTTGCTCCACTTTGCGTGCCAGATGCGTGTTGCATGCTTTTTGCAACAATACTCCTTTCGCATCTGTGCACATCCTCGCGGAGCGTTTTTGCTTTATAGGAGACGAGGTTTCCTATAAAGCAAAAAAAGACATACATCTTTATGCTTAAAAGATGCATGTCTTTTTTCTATTATCAGAATTTACTTTATTTTTTTGTCTAATGATTTACATGAGAATAATCAATTGGATTCTTTTTCTCACTACGTTTTCCAAGAATAATCAATGTTCCTACCAATAAAACAATTGATACAATCATTGGAATAATAAATGTATCTAATACTCCCATCAGCAAATAACCAACTGCACAACAAGCCGCAACGGTAGAAGCATATGTTAACTGTGTAGATACATGATCTAAATGATTACATCCTGCTCCAGCCGATGATAAAATCGTTGTATCTGAAATTGGTGAAATATGATCACCAAATACCGCACCACCTAAAATTGCCCCTAAAATAGGTAATGTAAGTTCCGGTGTATTGGTCGTTGTACAAATTGTTCCTGCAATTGGAATCAATAGCGCCATTGTTCCCCAAGAAGTACCTGTCGCAAAAGCAAGAAAACCGGCTACCAGGAAAATAATAAATGGCAATATGGCAATTGGAAATCCTCCGGTCGCCACCTGATAGCCTACAAATTCTCCAGTTGCCAAATATTCAGAACTACAGATTCCTCCGATTGTCCATGCAAGTGTCAAAATTACGTAAGCACCAACCATAGAACGAATTCCTTCATTAATGCTTTCCATAAATGCTTTAAAACTTAATATTTTTCTTGGAATATACAGAATAAATGTAACAACAATCGCCCCAAAACTTCCCAATACTAGAGAAAGGGAAGAATTACACTGACCAAATGACTCAAAGACTCCTGTTTCGCCACTAAAGCCTCCACCTGTATAAATCATAGAAATAATGGAAATTATAATTAACGATAAAATAGGTATTACCAAATCGTAAACCTTTCCTTTATCTCCCAATTGATTTGATACAGACTCTTCGCCTTCTGGATAATTTCCGGAAAATAAATCGTTCTTTTCTATTGCATTTTTTTCAAATTTTGCCATTGGTCCATATTGTATCTTTGTACGACAAATGATTATTACCATAATAATTGTCAAAATAGCATATAAGTTATATGGGACTGCCTGGATAAATGTAGTCATACCATTTCCCATATTGGCTTCTGAAATATAAGTCGCTACAGACGCACCCCAGCTGGACACTGGTGCAATAATACAGATTGGAGCTGCTGTCGCATCTAAAAGATAGGCAAGCTTTGCTCTTGAAATTCTATGTTTATCTGTTACCGGCTTCATAACTGTACCTACAGTAAGACAATTAAAATAATCATCGATGAAAATAATACAGCCAAGAATTGCTGTTGCTATTGAAGCAGAGCTTCTCTTCTTAATTTTTTTAATTGCCCAATTTCCATAAGCAGCGGATCCTCCACCCTTCGTTACAATGACAACCAAGGCTCCTAGCAAACCAAGAAAGATGACAATAAAAATATTGGATGCCATCTTGTCGCCCATAACGGTAAAACTTGTTTCCACCATACCAATCAAGTTACCATGAGAATAAATCAGTGACCCTGCTAAAATACCGATTAACAGAGATGAGATTACCTCTTTTGTGATTAGAGCTAACGCAATTGCGATGATTGGTGGAAGAATTGATAACCACCCGAACTCCATAATAATTTCCTCCTACTTTTTCACATAGTATCTGATAATATTCATTAGACATGTATTAATGTAACATTATTTGCATAAAATTTCAACAAATTTTTGAAATGCTTTTTGTCCTTTCTCATCTCTTTTATACACTCCTGCATGCTCTAGCACTTTCATAAACACGATTCCTATCTCTGTTTTTAACACATTTTCTACATTTTCTTTGGATATTTTTTCATATTTTTTGCTAAAATCTTCTACCCAATCTGCATGCTTTGCAATCGCTTCACAAGAACGAATCTCTTTTTTCTCAACAATATACTCTCCTAATAACCTCATCTCCTCTTTTAATCGTGCTGGAAGAACTGCCAGACCCATAACCTCAATCAATCCAATATTTTCTTTTTTTATGTGATGAAGTTCACTGTGAGGATGAAATACCCCTAATGGATGTTCTTTTGTAGTAAGATTATTGCGCAATACCAAATCTAGCTCATACATATCTCCTCTTTTTCTGGCAATCGGAGTAATTGTATTATGCGGTTCCCCATCCGTATATGCGTAAATTTGTACCGATTCATCTGTGTACTCTCTCCATTTAGAAAGAATTTTATCACCAAGTTCAATTAAGCGTTCCGTCTTATTGCCACGAAGCCGTAATACCGACATTGGCCATTTTACACGACCGACTTCAATCTCTTCAAATCCATTTATCACAAATCGTTCTTCAATTGGTGCTTTTGCCATTGCAAATTCATAACATCCTCCTTGAAAATGATCATGACTCAAAATAGAACCTCCAACAATCGGAAGATCCGCATTCGACCCTACAAAATAGTGGGGAAATTGCTTTACAAAATCAAAAAGCTTTGCAAACGTATTCCGATCAATTTTCATTGGTACATGCTCATAATTAAATACAATACAGTGCTCATTATAATAAACATAAGGTGAATATTGAAATCCCCACGTCTGACTTTGAATTGTAACTGGTATTACTCTGTGATTTTGTCTTGCCGGATGGTTTAAGCGACCGGCATATCCTACATTTTCTTTGCATAAAAGACAGATCGGATATCCGCTCTGTTTTGCCATTTTCGCCGCGGCAATCGCCTTAGGATCTTTTTCAGGCTTTGATAAATTAATTGTAATATCCATATCGCCATACTCCGTTGAAGCAATCCATTTCATGTCTTTTTTAATCCGGTAGCTCCGTATATAATCGCTTTTTTTACTCAATTCATAATAATAATCCGTTGCTCTCTTTGGAGATTCCCCATAATAATTATAAAATCTTTTCGTCACCTGACTCGGTCTTGGAACAAGAATTCCCATAAGCTTTGTATCAAACAAATCTCGTTCCGTTATATTATCTTCTATCAATCCTTTTTCGCATGCATAATCAAGCAAATCTGCTAAAATTGTTTCTAAATCAGCATCTTCCGGACCATCATTTGGTACTTCCTCATATTCATTTAGCAAAAGACAATCTAACAGTTGATTAATCATATAAATCCGATCTTCTGCTTCTACTAATTTCATCTGTATTCCATAATCTGCCAACTGACCAATTCTTTTATAAACATTTCTAAAATCCATATTCTATCCCGCCGTTACTGAAAACTTATAAAAAGTTATAAACTTTTATGTTTCATTCCTACTTCAATGTGTATGCTTTTGTACTGAATAAGTCCAGATACTACTCACAAGTTCTTGTACACTCCATAGGCGTAAATTCCTGACTAACGTACCAGTACATATCTGCATTAACTTGAACGTGTTAGGATACAGATTGTTGTTCTAACGTCGTTTCTCCATATCTTTTTAGATTCAAAGAAGCTTGGTAATCTCTATCTATCACGTTTCCACATTCACATTTGTAAATACGGTCTGATAACTTTAAATCTTTCTTGATATTTCCGCAACAACTACATAGTTTAGAACTTGGAAAGAATCTATCTGCAATAATTATCGGAATATTCTTCCATACAAATAAAACTTGGTTCTCGTTTTATGATTTCAGATGTTGTTTGACGTAAATAGTTTTGACGAAGATTGGTTAGTCTGTGATTTAACTTTAAAAGTTCTTGTTCACTTTTTATAAGGTTACTTGTTTTACAGTAATTTTCTCCTTTCTTATTTTTCTCATATCTTCTTGATATGGAACGCTGTAACCTGCGTTTTCTTTTCTCTAATTTCTTTACTTTTTGAGTTTTATTTATATTCTGATATTTATGCCCATTCGAACAGATTGCTAAATCTTTTATTCCTAAATCAATTCCAATTCCTTCGTTTGATGGAAGAGCAGAACTGTCTTCGTATTCCATTCCAATTGTAATCCACCAATTTAATCCGTCATATTTTATACGAGGATTCATGTACTTTACATTTGCAATAGGAATACGACCATGTTCTGCAAGTCGGATCCAATTTAGTTTTTGTTTGTTTTTCTTTTTCGAAGCAGCGAATCCTTCTACTTTTACATGCGTGTCTGTAAATTGGATTTTTACATTATCCTGATAGAATTTTGGCATGGAATGTTTCTTACTCTTAAATCGTGGAAACCTTGTATACCCATTAAAGAAATCTCTATATGCTTCACAAGCATCCTTAATTGCCTGCTTGGTTACATTGTTAGAAACCTTATTTAACCAAGCATATTCTTCTGTCTTCTTTAATTGTGTAAATTCTTTTCGTAAATCTCCATCCGATATAAACTTACCACCGTTTTTATAATTATCCTGTTCTCTACCCAAAGCCCAGTTATAAGCAAATCTGGCCGTATTAGCATATTGGAATAATTTAGTTTTTTGTTTATTATTTGGAATCAGCATTACTCGAATTGTTTTTATCATTGTCTTCACCACCTTCTTCTATCAGTTCTTTAACAAGTTTTCTTGCTTTATTTGTAAGTTTTCCTTGTAACTTACAACTGAATACAGTTATTATTTGAACTAAATCTTCAACAAGTTCTTGTTGTTCTGATTTTTCAGTATTATCAATTATTTCTATATCGCAATTATATAAACTTGCAATATATTCAACTAATTCAAAACCAAATCGTAATAAGCTATCTTGATACAAAACTACAACCTTTTCGACTTTGTTCTGAGAGATTCGTTTAATCAGTTCTTTTAATCCTTTTTTCTTATAATTGATTCCAGAGCCAATGGTAATTCTATCAAGATTTGGTTTTATATTCATCACTTGATTCAATTATTCGTGCGAATAATATCTATATCCATTGCCAGAAGTATGATGTGGATGAAGTTTTCCGTTATTGTCCCAATTCCGTAATGTTTGTGCTGAAACTCCTAAAATCTTTGAAAATTCATTGATAGAATAGTATTTGCTCATAATTAAAATCCCCTTATAATGTTTATTACTTTATTCTATCAAGATAAGTTATAAAATTCAACAGATATTTATAACATTTTATAAGTTTAATTTATCCGTTTGCCGCCTTCTCCAACAAATTAAAATCTAAACTTCCTCAAGTATACAAGGACCATCACCAATTTCCACAACATAAAAATCCGCATCATAGCCAATTCTTTTCTTGTACGCCTCTCCAACCTGTTTGACAAACCGCTCCACCTCATTGTCATCTACAATGCTAACAGCACATCCTCCAAAACCGGCTCCCGTCATTCTAGCTCCTAATACCCCCTTTTGTTTTAATGCTTCTTCAACTAATGTATCCAATTCTATCCCTGTCACTTCATAATCCTCTTTCAGCGAAAGGTGTGATTCTGTCATCAACTTCCCAAATAAAATTAAATTATTACTTTTCAGAGCCTCAACTGCTTCTATTGTTCTCTGATTTTCATAAACTGCATGTCTTGCCCGCTTTTTTCTCACCTCACTCTGAATTGCATCCTTATACTGCTCAAATTCTTCTTTCGAAAGTTCTCCCAATGTATTTATATCCAATACAGCCTTTAGCTCTGAAAGGGCTTCCTCACATTCTTTTCTTCTCTCATTATATTTCGAGTCACTAAGCCCTCGCTTTTTATTCGTATTCATTATAACAATCTTTTGATGCCCTAAGTTTACAGGCGCATATTCATAAGATAAATCCGCTGTATTCAAAAAAATTGCACGATCCTTCTTACCCATTGCAATTGCAAATTGATCCATGATTCCACAATTTACCCCATTAAAGTTGTTTTCTGCAAATTGCCCAAGTAAAGCAAGCTCTGTCATACTTATCTCCACATGAAATAAATCCTTTAATACAAACCCAGTTAATACCTCAATAGAAGCCGAAGAAGAAAGACCGGAACCATTTGGAATTGTACCGTAATATAAAATATCCATTCCGGAATCAATTTCATACCCGTTCTTCTTCATTGCCCAAATGACACCCTTTGGATAATTCGTCCACTCATCCTCTTCCCTAAAAACCAAATCTTCCACCGAGCTTTCAATCACTCCAAATTGTTCAAAATTCATAGAATAAAATCTTAAAGCAGTATCCCTTCTTTTTCTTGCTACAGCAAATGTCCCAATTGTCAAAGCACATGGAAAAACATGACCTCCATTATAATCTGTATGCTCTCCAATTAAATTAACTCTTCCCGGTGCAAAATACTTTCTGGCTTCCGTTTCCTGTTCACACGTTCCGAACACCTCATAAAATTTTTTTAATAAATCATACATATCGCTACATCCCCTTTCGATTCATTTTTTACTACACACTTTTAAAACATATCTTTTGTTTTAAAACATTTTTTTTGTTTTAATAATACCATTTACGCTTTAAAAAGTAAATACAAATCGAATCATTCCATAGAAATTCGCATAACAAGTTCCTGAGGTACATTTCCGAATCCATCTCCAAACAAATTAACTCCTCCAATATGTTTCGCGTCTTCCTTCATTCCAATTCGGACCGATATATAATCATTTTCCTTTAAATGATACTCTTTAATTGTCAGGTTTGAAACTTTCTTATCATCTAAAAAAGTCCCTTTTTCATTCAGACACCATCGTTTCAGAACTCCAAATTGTGTATTTTTATCCGGCCACCATTCTGGATTTAATCTACCTCTTTGTCCGCCAAAATCACTAGGGCAAAAATAAGTTCCAGCGTCAATTCCATTAATCCAGACTGTAATATCAGATGGACAGTCTAAATTATATTCATGGTCTTCCGAACAAAGTTCAGCAGAAAATTCCAACTGTTTCTCCTGCTTCCCTGTCAGACAATAATTCGGGAATCTATATTCCACAAATCCTTCCCGAAACCAAAGTAGTTTGGCATCCATTCTCTCAGGGGCATAAAAGCTGGCCGGCTCATCTTCTATGCCTATAGGTCCTTTTAATCCTGCAAGGCCACAAGTTGGTGCAACTTTAAAATCGACAAAACTTCCGACGGGCATTCTAATAATTTCATCTTTTGTCCCTTTTAAAGAATCCGTAGAAATCTCAATATATATATGATCTAAACAAATATAACAAACCTTCATAGAACCGCGAACTCCAGGCAAAAGTCTTGTCCGAATAAGTCCTGCCTCCTCTAATACTTTAACATGTACTGCAGCCGAAGATGCCGGAATTGAAAGTTCCTCTGCAATCTCATTGATATTCATTTCCTTTTCTCTAAGTTTTTTTAAAATCCGTATTCTTACTTCCGACGACAAAGCCTTTGAAAGAACAGACAAATGCTTTTCATCATCTAAATTCATTTTAATCGTCTTAATCATAGTCAAACCTCAAAAATTCCTGTTTTTTTAGAATAAAACATTATTTTTGTTCCAAAGAAAACATCCAATTTTTTTTAATATAAATTGTACTAATTTTCTCTCTAATTTTCAATATAAGACTTATTGAAAGAGATATTTTATATATATAAAGACTATTGCTCTGGTAGATGATTCACCTACTTTTGCAATAGTCCCTTTTCAACCTTTTTTATTTTCTTTTATGTCTTAAAATTCCTTTTACAGAATCATAAGCTAATACAACTCCAGTTAACGAAAACAATACAGTCAGACTAGTAAAAGTAGCTGTATGCTGACTGGAAGTATGAAATGCCGTCGGGCTGACAATAATCGTATATACCGTAAAAAATAAAAACAGGCTCAATGCCAAGCGAATATAGTAACGGTATACTGGAAGTTCTTGTTGCCCTTCTTTTTTTTCATTTCCCTGCTTCATCATTTCCTCGCTTATCAATTGCCTCAAAACGCAATTCATTTTTTATTTTTCTAAAAATGCTTTCACCTTATTATAAATACTTTCCGAGTCTAATCCATATTTCTTAATTAATTCTACTGCAGGTCCGGATTCACCATAAGTATCTTCAATTCCTATCTTAAGAACCTGTGTTGGCGCTTTGGCAGACAATGTATCACAAACTGCACTTCCAAGACCTCCAATAATAGAGTGTTCTTCAATTGTAACAACTTTTCCTGTTTCTTTTGCTGCCTCTACGATTAAATCCTCATCTAATGGCTTAATTGTATGAATATTAATTACTTTTGCATCAATTCCATCTTTTGCAAGTAATTTAGCAGCTTCTAATGTTTCAGATACACATAAACCAGTTGCAACTAAAGTAATATCTTTTCCTTCTTTTAAAACAACACCTTTTCCAAGCTCAAATTTATAATCCGGGTTATCATTAATTACAGGAACTGCTAATCTGCCAAAACGAAGATATACAGGTCCCTGATGTTTAATTGCTGCTTCTACTGCCTGTTTCGCTTCAATGTCATCTGCCGGATTAATTACTACCATTCCCGGTATTGTACGCATTAAAGCAATATCTTCATTACACTGATGAGTCGCTCCATCTTCACCAACCGAAATGCCGGCATGAGTTGCACCAATTTTTACATTTAACTTTGGATAACCAACTGCATTACGAACCTGCTCAAATGCACGACCTGCTGCAAACATTGCGAAAGAACTTGCAAATGGAATTTTACCGGTTGTCGCAAGACCTGCTGCAATACCAATCATATTACACTCTGCAATACCACAGTCAATATGACGTTCTGGAAAAGCCTTCTTAAAAATTCCTGTTTTTGTTGCTGCTGCCAAATCGGCATCTAATACAACTAATTCTGGATATTTTTCGCCTAACTCAGCCAAAGCATTACCATAGCTTTCTCTTGTTGCAATTTTTTTTGTTTCTTTTACTGACATAATGCTTCACCTGCTTTCTCTAATTCTTCCATTGCCTGTGCATATTGCTCGTCATTCGGAGCAGAACCATGCCAGGAAGCTTGATTTTCCATAAAGGATACACCTTTACCTTTGATACTCTTTGCAATAATTGCTGTTGGCTGTCCTTTTGTTTCCTTTGCTTCTTTAAATGCCTTTTCTAATTCATCAAAATTATGTGCATCTACATGAATTACATGGAAATTAAATGCTTCAAACTTTTTATCAATTGGATATGGAGAACATACATCATCTACATTTCCATCTATTTGTAATCCGTTATTATCTACAATCACTACCAGGTTATCCAGCTTTCTGTGACCGGCAAACATAGCTGCCTCCCAGATCTGACCTTCCTGAATTTCTCCATCGCCGGCCAATGTATATACCCGGTAGGATTTGTTATCCATTTTTGCTGATAAGGCCATTCCTACTGCCACTGACACACCCTGTCCTAAGGAACCACTTGACATATCAACACCTGGAATATGCTTCATATCCGGATGTCCCTGAAGATAAGATCCAACATGACGAAGTGTCTTTAAATCTTCTTTTGGGAAATATCCTTTTTCTGCCAATGTTGCATAAAGACCCGGTGCAACATGCCCTTTGGATAATACAAAACGATCACGGTCCTCTTTCTTTGGATTTTTTGGATCTACATTCATCTCTTCAAAATAAAGATATGTGAAAATATCTGCTGCGGATAATGAACCGCCTGGATGACCAGATTTTGCACTGTGAACTGCTGTTACGATTCCTTTTCGAACCTCATTGGCAGTCTTCTGTAATTCTAACTTATTCATGCACTTACCACCTTTTATAATCTTTTTGTACATACTACGTTCCCATTATACGTTATTTTTTGGTGAATTTCAATGATAGATGTCCTTTTTTTATAGCTTCACGAACAATGTCTTATACTGTCTTACTGGAACCAGAAATTTTTCATATCATATTTATAAATCCGATATGTATAAGTTTCCACATTATAATTTAATCCATGAATTAAAACACCATCCTTGTCATATTCACCCAATGAGCATTTTGTACCAGAATTTACAATAAAATGTTCTTTATAATTTTGAATACTACTGTCATAGCTGGAATATGGAATTGAAAACGATTCCGCTAACTGATAAGTTCCGGCTGACTCATCCACATAGTACTTATAATATTTTGATGTGGCTGCCTTTTTCTTCTTCGTACCAATGCCATTTACATCGGACCATTTTAAATCTTTTCTTGTATCTGAATTTCCATAATTATTATTGTACATCGTAATATAATATTGCTCACTACCAAGTCCATTTTCGTTGATTACCTGAATATCACTTTGCCCAAATTGGCTCTTAAACGTAGATTCTGTACTCGCATTTTGCTGGTTATTTTGTGTTCCGTTTGTATTCCCTGATTCCTCTTCTTTATTTGCCTTCGTATATACCTTATCTGCATATTTTGTACTTTCCCACACAAAATTAGGTCCTATAATATAGCCAAGAGATGGTACTACACTTGTAATCCCGTTAATCTTAATTAAACTACTCAATTCTTTCGAACTTACAATAACAGAGTTACTTCCTGCCATAGCAATCGAGTTGAGTCTGAGCCAATTCAGCTTCTTTGCACCGGAAGGCTTGGAAGCTTTTTTCTTCATTTTCGGAAATATTTTTCCTAAATCAACACTTTCCTTTGAAGTACCCTTTTCCAAATTTAAAGATACAATTCGATCCTCGACCGTATTACTATTTTCCTTTGTTGCCAGCATAATAAGATTTCCATAACCATCGTAAACAAAATCATGATGTAATTTATATCCTTTTAATGGATAATTCTTTACAACCTGTCCTAATGAATTGACTGCCGCAAATCCTTTATCACTATAGTTATAAATCATCGTTCCATTAAAAAAAAGTACCCTGTCTGCACGATAATTTACCAAAGGAATCGAGCTTCTTATTACACCGGAATTATCATATAAATAGATTTTTTTCGGTGCTTTTTTATTATCTGTGTCATATCCTAAGAAAAAGTAAAGTCCATTCGATAGTTGCTCTCCACTTTTGCCATCTGCTTGTGAAAGCTGGATTGCCACATTCCCGGAAAGCTTATCTGGCTTAAAACGATACACTGCACTTTTTTGTACTTCTCCTTTTGTGTTATATAAATCTAAGTAAATATAATTTTCCTTACCAGGAACTAACCCGACAATCTGATATTCATGTTCTTTTGAAAATTCCGCTCCATCTGCACTGTAACAGGTTCTCGTAAAATCAGGTATATCCTCATCATTTACCTGTATTGTATATTTTAATTTACAAGCATCTGCTGTCTTAAAATACAAATAAAAAGAAAGCTCATTCGTTCCATATGGATTATATGCCCAAAGTGGAGATTCAAAGTTGTATCGTTCTCTTGTCTTTTGTTCCTCTAACTCTGATTTAACTGCTTTTGAAGCTTTCACATTATAAATTTCTTTCGTATTCTTATGAGAAAATGTCAGAATCGAATCTTCTCCACTTTTAGAAAGTGTAGTAACAGGTACACTGCCTGCTTCCCGTTTCGACTTTCCATACTGATTCATATCCAATTCTTCCTGACTCACTTCTTTTTCTTCTTTTTTTCTGGAAAGATAACCCTTTCCTGCAAGTCCTGCCACTGCTCCTAAAACAACAAGCATAATCACACTTGTTAATAAAATAACTTTCAAATAATGTTTCATATTAGTACCTTACTGCCTTTCTCTAAAGTGTCTCGATTGCTCTAACCAATTGCTGAACGCTCTCTAATGTCGTTGCCCATGAAGTCACAAAACGTACTGCATAGGTTCCATTTGGAAATTCCTGTTCTACCTGGAAGATAAAACTACTTTCTAATTTTTGCTTTTCTGATTCTGTTAAGATAGGGAAAAGCTGGTTGCTACATGGCGGCTGATAAAATACAATCTTTTTCTTCTGAAATGCTTTTATAATCTGTCTGGCCATCTGATTTGCATGTTCTCCCAGTTCATAATAAAGACCATCTTCAAATAACGTTTCAAACTGGATACCCATAAGAAAACCTTTCGCCATCATCGCACCTCTTGTTTTAATCAGATAACGAAAATCTTCTTTTATCGTATCATTACAAAGTACAAGCGCTTCACCTAATAATGCACCATTTTTTGTTCCTCCTATATAAAATAAATCTACAAGTGAAGCAATATCTTTAAGCTCTAAATCATTTTTATCACTGGCAAGTGCACTAGAAAGTCTTGCTCCATCTAAAAACAAATATAAATTATGTTGTCTGCATACTTTAGAAATCGCTGAAAGTTCTTCTTTTGTATATACCGTTCCAAGCTCTGTAGTATCAGAAATGTATACAAGCTTAGGCTGTACCATATGCTCATCTTTGTGATAGTTAAGAACTTTTATAATCTGTTCCGGCTTTAACTTTCCCTCCTCATTTGGCACAGTAACAACTTTATGTCCTGTTGCCTCGATTGCGCCTGTTTCATGAACATTAATATGTCCTGTATCCACAGTAACCACACATTGATGAGGTCGTAAAATAGAAGAAATTGCCAATAAATTAGTCTGTGTACCACCCGGAATAAAGTGAATCTCTACATCATTTTGACCAATTTCCTTTTTTATCAGTGCTTTTGCCCGTTCACAATGAGAATCCAGACCATAACCCGGATTCTGCTCCAAATTACTTTTTAGCATTGCTTCTAATATTTTCGGATGTGCTCCTTCACTATAATCATTTGCAAAACTGTACATACTGCTTCCTCCTATTTTCGATTTTTCAGTAATAAAAGCTATAATCACTGATTTTACTACTAAATAGTACCATATTTTAATTTTGGATTCAATGAGAGAACATTCCCTAATTCATAATTGTATCATACTTTTTCTGATAATTATAACTTATATCAAGTTTTTTCTTTTTGTTTGTGATATACTATATATCTAATATAAAATGAAAGGAAGCATTATTAACATGAAACGAAAAAGATCAAAAATCTATATAAAGTCACCGGAACAAATCGAAAAAATTAGAGAAAGCGGAAAAATTAATATTGCACTTCTTGATGAAGTAACGCCATTAATAAAAGAAGGGATTTCCACAGAAGAAATTGACCAGTTTATATATAATAAAACGAAGGCTTATGGTGCAATTCCTGCACCATTAAACTATGAGGGTTTTCCGAAATCCGTTTGTACATCCATTAACGCACAGGTTTGTCATGGTATTCCTTCTAAGGACACAATTTTAAAAAATGGAGATATTATCAATGTAGATGTTTCTACGATTTACAATGGATATTTTTCAGATTCTTCCCGTATGTTCTGTATTGGAGAAGTTTCTCCTGAACGTAAATTATTAGTTGAACGTACAAAAGAGGCAATGTATCTTGGACTTGATGTAGTGAAACCCGGTAATCATTTCGGTGACATTGGACAGGTAATTTCCGACTTTGCTAAAAAACATAATTACACTGTAGTAAGAGAAATCGGCGGGCACGGAGTTGGAATTAAATTCCATGAACAACCTTTTGTTTCTTTCGTAAGCAAAAAAGGAACCGGGGCTTTATTTGAACCAGGTATGATATTTACAATAGAACCTATGATTAATCTTGGTGATAATGAAGTATTTATTGATGAATCGAATGATTGGACAATATATACCGCAGATGGAAAAGACTCTGCACAATGGGAGATTATGGTATTAGTAACTGAAACCGGAGCTGAAATATTAGCTTACTAAAATTATCCCTCATCTTTGAGCAAAACATTCTCAAAGATGAGGGGGATAAATAAATATGCAACACCACCATAGGTTTTCATTACAAAACTCTAATATTATCTATCGTTCCTTTTTCTTCAAAAATAGTCCATTCACATATATTAACTGCATGATCGCCAATTCGTTCTAAATATTTTGCAATCATTAATACATCAACACAATAATCGGCATTCTGATTGCCACCTTGTAACAGACTAATTATTTCCGTCTTAATCTTATCAAATAATCCGTCTATAATATCATCCTGCTTCATAATCTCTCCTGCAGCTTTTACATCTCTTTTAATAAATGCATTTAGGGAGTCATGGACCATCTTTTTTGTTGCCTCTATCATTTTCGGAACCTGCTTTGATAAATGGTAAAAGTCCGCATGCTCAAATCGAACAATAATTTCCGCAATATCCGCCGCATGATCTCCAATTCGTTCCATATCTGTCACGACTTTTAAGGCAGTTGATACCATTCTCAAATCTCTTGCAACCGGTTGTTGTCTTGTAATCAATGCAAGGGATTGTGCCTCAATTCCTTTCTCCATATCATCGACAGTATCATCTCCCTCCATAACTTCCTTAGCCAGTTCAATATCCATTGTTTCTAAGGCCTTAAAAATCTGATCAATGGATTTTTCAACATACTGTCCCATTTCAACTAAATTATCATTAAGTGCCTCTAACTGATGTTCAAAACTGATTCTTGGTGTCATTGTTATCTCCTTTCATTAACCAAAACGTCCTGTTATATAATCTTCTGTCTTCTTTTCTTTTGGACGGGTAAATAAAACATCTGTTTCACTATATTCGATTACTTCCCCCACAAGAAAAAATGCAGTATAATCTGAAATTCTGGCTGCCTGCTGCATATTATGGGTAACAACAGCAACTGTATATTTTTCCTTTAATTCTCCCATTAAATCTTCAATTTTAAGTGTAGATATGGGATCAAGAGCCGATGTAGGTTCATCCATCAATAAAACTTCCGGTTCAACTGCCAACGCTCTTGCAATACAAAGTCTTTGCTGCTGACCGCCTGACAGACCAAGTGCTGATTTTTTAAGCCGGTCTTTCACTTCATCAAATATTGCAGCACCTTTTAAACTCCTTTCCACGATTTCATCTAACTGCTCTTTCGACTTAACACCATGAATCCGAGGTCCATAAGCAATATTATCATAAATACTCATTGGAAATGGATTGGGCTGCTGAAATACCATTCCGACTTTTTTACGAAGCAGTGTTGTATCAACCTTTTCATCATACACATTTTCTCCATCTAATAATACAGTTCCTTCAATTCTTACGTTATCAATCAAATCATTCATTCGGTTCAATGTTTTTAAAAAAGTAGATTTTCCACAGCCGGACGGACCAATAAACGCAGTAATTGCTTTATCCTTTATTTCCATATTTATATTTTTCAATGCATGATTTTCTCCATAATACAAATTCAAATCCTTCGTGATTATTTTGTTCTCTGACATAAGTAATGTTCCTTTCTATTTTGCTGATACATCAAACCGCTTTGTTAAATATTTCGTAATGATATTAATTACAAATACAATAACAAGTAACACAACTGCGATTCCGAATGCCTCCTGATATTTTGCTTTCGACATGCTAAGATAAAGTTCGATTGTAAGTGTACCACCCGGCTGAAAGATTTTCTGAAATAATCCATTTCCATATTCACCAAGTTTAGGAAGCAAGAATCCGCTTCCTGCTGTAAATAATAACGCAGCCGATTCACCAACAATTCTTCCGATTGCAAGAATAACTCCCGTAATAATTCCGGGCATTGCAGATGGCAATAAAATTGTCCGAATCATATACCATTTTGGTGCTCCCATACCAAGGGCGCCACTTCGATAAGTATCCGGCACTGTTTTTAATGCTTCCTGTGTGTTTCTCGTAATAAGTGGAAGTACCATCAAAGTTAATGTAAGAGCTCCTGTTAAAATCGAATAACCAAGCTTTAACGTATTTCCAAAAAACACCATGCCAAACAAACCAAAAATAATAGATGGAAGTCCGGCTAAAATCTCCGTCGTAGCTTCAATTGTTCTTACAATTCTCCCTTGTTTTGCATATTCATTTAAATAAACTGCAGCTCCAATTCCCAGAGGAGTTGCAATAAGAAGCGTAAGAAAAATCATATATAAAGTATTTACAATATTTCCTGCAATTCCATAATTTCCTTTTATTGTGCTTGGAACAGTTGTCAGAAAATTCCAGTTTATTACTCCGGCTCCCCTATAAAATACATAGCCAACAATTCCAACTAACAAAAATATGGAAACAGAAGCACTAGCGTAAATTAAGACATACCATATCCTATCTGATATTCTTTTCTGCTTTCCATTTATAGTACTAATTTTCTCCATCCTGCTTCCCTCCCTTCAATATTTTTGTCAGCACTAAATTTATAACTAAGATGAAAACAAATAATACCAGCCCTATTGTAAATAAAACTTCTCTATGTGTATCCGCCGCATATCCCATCTCGCTTACAATCGCAGTTGTTAAAAAGCGGACAGAGTTAAATGGAAGCGGTAAGTTGACCGCACTTCCGGATACTAAGCTAATCGCCATTGCTTCGCCAATTGCACGCCCAACACCTAATACAATCGCAGCAATAATACCAGATTTTGCAGCCGGAAGAATTACTTTAAAGATAGTCTGAATGTGAGACGCCCCCAATGCAAGCGAAGAGCTTTTTAGCTGAGCCGGCACTGCCCGTATTGCGGATTCACTTATATTAATTACAGTTGGAAGTATCATAATTGCCAATACAAAAACCGCAGAAATCAAGTTTGCTCCACCTGTGAATTGATGTGTCTGAGAATCCTTAAATATGAACTGTTCCAGTTTGTACATAAGCGGATTTAATATAAGTAATCCCAACAGACCATAGATAACAGAAGGGATTCCTGCTAATAACTCTACAGCCGGTTTTACAATCGCTGCTAATTTCTTCGGCGCTGTTTCTGCAAGAAAAACAGCAGTCAGCACCCCAATTGGTACTCCAATCAATACAGCAAAAAAAGTACCGATAATCGAAGTAAGAATAACATAAAGAATACCATAAGAAGCCGGATTAGCAGCTGGCTTCCAGACCGTTCCAAATAAAATTTCAGTAATTCCAACCTTCAAAAGAGCCGGCGTTCCACTCAGTATCATATATAAAGTGATTGATAACACAGCCAGAACAGCGAAAAAACCGCATAATGTAAATAAAATGAAAGCGGTTTTTTCTGCTATTTCTTTTGTCTGATGGCTGCCTATAATTGAATTTTTCTTATCCATCATCCACGCCTTTCTTAGTCTACTGTAATTAGTCCTACCGATTCGACCAATTGTTTTCCTTCTTCACTCTTAAGGTAATCAAATAACGCTTTTACTAAATCATTTTGTTCACTAATCTCACCTTTTGTTGCCATTACAAATGGTCTGCTTAAGAAGTAATCACCAGATTTAATATTTTCAGCAGTTGGTTCAACCCCTTCTAATGTAAGGGCATTTACTGTATCATCTAATACATCTAAAGAAACATATCCGATTGCACCTTTCGTAGCTGCAACCTTTGCCATAACTGCACCGGTACTATCCAGTTCATTTGCATACTTACATTTATCTTCAATTCCTAAAATTTCTTCAAAAGCACCTCTTGTACCAGATCCGGCTTCTCTTCCTACTACAACAATTGGTGTATCGTCTCCGCCAAGTTCTTTCCAGTTTGTGATTTCACCACTGTATATTTTTGTTAAATCATCTTTTTTTAAATCTTTCACTTTATTATCCTCGTCTGTCACAATTGCAATACCATCAATTGCCACTATGTTCTCAACAGCTCCTGCTTCTTTTTCACTATCTTCTAAATTTCTGGAAGCATTGCCGATATCTGCTGTTCCACCAACTAATGCTTCAATACCGGCACTGGATCCTACAAATTCGGGACTTACTGTTACGCCTGGATTTTTCTCCATAAATGCTTCACCTAACGCATTTGCAAACTTCTCCATTGAAGTCGATCCAATCATTGTAATTGTTCCATTTAAATTACCTGTGTCCCCTGTTACATTGTTATCCGTTGTTTTTGTCTTTTGTTCTGTTTTGGTATCCGAATTTTCACCGGTTGAAGTTCCACATCCGGTTACCATAGTTGCCGCAAAAACTCCAAGTAACATCATTCCTAATATTTGTTTCATCTTTCTCTTCATCGTTTCTTTCTCCTTTTCTTTTTGATTACGTCTAAAGAATAAATCACGACTGTTAAAAACAAATATAACTTTTGTATTTTTTTTGTAAATACTATGTAAATTCGTTCATTTGTATAAATACACTTCTTATGTTAGAATAGGAGAATAATTGTGTTTATATAAGGAGAATTTATCATGGACAAGTATCAGGAAACTTTTGAGAAAATCAAAAAATTTACAGAAAAAAAAGACTATCTTTCTGCTTCTAAAGAAATGAAGCAATTACTGGAACAATTAGAATGTGACTTAAAAGACCAAAAAGGAACTTATTTTAGCTTTAACCATATTTTAGAAGCTTACCAATATCAATACTTTAAAAAAACAGCCAATGAACCTCTATTTACAGAAATAAATATTGCTGCATTTTATCGTTTTTATGGATTTATTTTAATGCACTTGAACCGTATTGGTGACTCAATCACTGCTTATGAAAATGCACTTGATTGGAACCCTGTTGACTTAGACGCATTCTTTCAGTTATCCGAACTATATAAAAAATCCGGCGATTTAAAACATACAAAAGAAACTACATTAGCTTTATATAACTATTGCTGTACAAGAGCAACTATGGCACATTTTTACAGAAATTTAGGATTTTATTATTTGGAATCCTATAAACCGGAAATTGCAATTCCGCTTTATATTTATAGCAATATTTTTTATGATACCAAACAAGCACACAATGAACTGGAATATCTATCGAAAGCTCTGAATCAGCCAACCCGCGAATATTCGATAAAGGAACTACAAGCAGTCCTATCCAAGGAAGATCTTCCAATCGGTCCAAATCCTGATACAATTGGTATTACATTCCGAGTTGGACAATTAGAGCTGGAATTAGAGCACTTCTCGAATGCCTTCGACTGTTTTTCTATGGTTTATGATTTAACCCAAGATAAAGAAGCTAAAGAAATGGTAAATATGTTAAAAGATAAGGCAGATATAAACTAGGAAAAGACGGCTGGTTTTGCAGCCGTCTTTTCCTTATCTATACTTTTCTATTTATTTTGTTGCCAAAAGTTTTTCAATACTAACAATTTTCACACAAAGCACAAACAATTCAGCTGCCTCTGCTAATTCCTCCGGTGTAGGGAATGTAGGTGCAATACGGATATTACTGTCTTTTGGATCTTTTCCATATGGGAATGTCGCTCCTGCATTTGTCATAATGACACCTGCCTCTTTACATTTCGCAACAATTTTCTTTGCACAACCTTCCATCGACTCAAAGGAAATGAAATATCCTCCCTTTGGCTTAATCCATTCGCCAATTCCAAGACCGCCAAGTTCATTTTCCAGCACCTCTAGCACAGCTTCGAATTTCGGTCTGATAATGTCTGCATGCTCCCTCATTTTTGCCTTTAATCCAGCTAAATCCTTAAAATAGCGAGCATGACGCAACTGATTCAACTTATCATGACCAATTGTCTGAATTGTAAGCTGTTTACGAATTTCTTCTAAGTTACGGTCAGAGGCAGCTAAAAATGCAACTCCTGAACCAGGAAAGCTCACTTTTGATGTAGACGCAAACTTATAAACAAGATCTGGATTTCCTGCTTTTTCACATTCCTCTAAAATTTCCAATAGAAAATCCTGGTCATCTTCGTACAAATGATGAATACAATAAGCGTTGTCCCAAAAAATTCTAAAATCCTCTGCTGCTGGCTTTAAGCGTGCAAATCGCCGAACTGTTTCGTCTGAATAAGTAATTCCTTGTGGATTTGAGTACTTTGGAACACACCAGATTCCTTTTATCGAATCATCCTTTGATACTAACTCTTCTACCATGTCCATATCCGGACCTTCCGGTGTCATAGGCACATTAATCATTTCAATCCCAAAATATTCTGTAATCGCAAAATGTCTGTCATATCCTGGTACAGGACATAAAAATTTTACTTTATCCAGCTTCATCCAAGGTGTACTCCCCAATACTCCATGTGTCATGCAGCGTGATATCGTATCGTACATAATATTCAAACTAGAATTGCCATACATAATAATTTTTTCTGGTGGAACTTCTGCCATCTGAGAAAAAAGTCGCTTTGCCTCTTTAATTCCATCCAATACTCCATAATTTCGGCAATCAACACCATCTTCACTTACTAAATCAGTTGAACTGTCTAAAACATCCATCATTCCCGCTGTAATATCTAATTGAGCCTTTGACGGCTTTCCTCTTGACATATCAAGTTTTAGCCCTTTTGCTTTTACTTCCTCATACTTTTTATCCAACTCTTTTTTCAACGTTTCCAGTTCTTCTTTACTCATTTTCTCGTATGATTTCATAGTTGCCTCCTTATTAATTAACACTTACATTTTTATAATTTTATGAGAAAGAGTAAATTTTGTCAACACCCTCTTCTTTTTTATCATGACAAGAAGCTTTCATTTCAACTTATATAGTTTCCCAATTGTCAAAACAGGCTGTTTGGACTCGTCAAAAATAGTTGTATATAAAACCTCATACTCTTTTTCTACCCCATCTTTTTCATTGACACAAAAAGTAAACGAAGCCATCTCATCTTTTCCCTCAAAATTTTTTTGTTCCCTTAATTCATTGTAGAATTCTATAATTTTTTGCTCATCATTTTCACAAAAAGAACGAATATAATGTTTTTTTACCTTCTCTATATAATTATAATAAACTTTTGAAGTTTTCCCTGACGCATAGGAAATAATCATTTTATCTTCTTTGTGACGATATTCAAAAATATCTTCTCTTGTTAACTTTTGCAAAATCTTATAGCGGTTAATCTGCTCTTCCAATTCTTCATTGGTCTTTTTTAACTTCCATTGAAGCAAATTAGAGTTCATATAATAGACAAAAAAAACTCTTCCAATAATTCCTGCACAAATTGCTAAAGTAAATATTAACTGATAATTTTCCGCTTTTCCTCCTATGCAGATAAGAAATCCATATTCCAAAACAATGATAATTCCTGTACAAATTAAAATTTCCTTATTTTTCAAAACTAATATGATATTCAATGCTGCTAACAAAAGAAATACATTTTCATAATGCTCATCTTCCAAAAATTCTAACGCATGAAAACACCATGTAATCACCGTAAATTGAAAGAGCCAGACTGTTGTGTATTTTTTTTTCTTCTTTATACTATTCGGATATCTCCATTCTATTATATGAAAATAAATAATTTGGATGATACAGGCAGCAATCATTACTATAGTTGCTATTTTGTATTGCTTTTGAAATCCCGAATGTGCGTCTGTCTTAAATAATATGTAAAGATTCGTACATTGTAAAATCAAAATCGCAATAACCATTATATTAATTCGACTGACATTCGCACAGATTCTTAACTCATGCAGTTCTCTTTCTTCACTATTATTTAACCGGGCTATATCCAAAACAATTTCATTTATTTTATGCCAAACTCCCACGATTCCTTCTGCCATACCTTTCATGAAATATTACTCTCCCTGCATTTAATTTTATAGTCATCATACCATATTTTAGCAGAAAAAGAAATATTGTGGTCAAGCTATGTCTTCCACTCTTACTAATTTGAATTTTTTTTGCCTCCCATCTCGTTCATTGCGGTGTTTGGCAGAATACTCCTTTCGCATCTGTGCACATCCTCGCGGAGCGTTTTTGCTTTATAGGAGACGAAGTTTCCTATAAAGTAAAAATAGGAAAGTGTCATACTTACAACACCTTCCTATTTTTAACATTAATTTTTATACAATTTGGTTTGCTTTTCTTTTAATAAATGATAGCTTTAATAAAATTGGAGATACCACAGTTGTAATAACAACCATAATTACGACTGGTCCCATTAATGCCGCAGATAACAAATTACCAGCTAATCCCTTCTGTGCTACAATTAAAGCAACTTCTCCACGTGAAACCATACCTACACCAATCTGAACAGATTCCCTATTGGTATATTTACATAACTTAGCTCCAAGTGTACAGCCAATTATTTTTGTTATAATTGCCACTAAGATATATACAAGACAAAAGGCAATCAATATGCTACTCATTTTCGGCACAGATACTTTAAGTCCTATACTTGCAAAGAAAATAGGTGCAAAAATGGCATAAGACACCGTTTCACAT
Source organism: Velocimicrobium porci (assembly GCF_009696045.1). Taxonomy (GTDB): domain Bacteria; phylum Bacillota; class Clostridia; order Lachnospirales; family Lachnospiraceae; genus Velocimicrobium; species Velocimicrobium porci. The sequence continues at coordinate 110,577 of NZ_VUMT01000008.1, forward strand.
CGATGAGCGACATATTCCGTCTGAGAAATTGATGATATTACAAGTCCTGCAATGAATGCACCGGTAATGTCTGCGACGCCAAAAAATTCTTCTGCCGCATATGCCATAAACAGACAAAATGAAAAGCATACAATTACAAACCTTCTCTGGCTTTTTTGAATATGTTCTGTCCAATATTTAAACACCAGATAAAATAAACCGCCCAATATTCCGGCAAAAACAAAAAATCCTAAAATCTTTAGTAATACAACCGAAATACTAACATCTGAACCAGCTAAACTTGTAACAATTGTAAGAACAATAATACCTAAAATATCATCAATAATCGCTGCACCTAAAATTGCTGTACCTGCTCTGGAATTTAATTTTCCCATCTCCTTTAATGTTTCAACTGTAATACTAACTGAAGTAGCTGTTAAGATTACACCAAAAAACAAATTCTGAAGATAAAGAGGAGAATTAACTCCCATATTCAACATAGATGGACGATTGAACAGATAGGCTACTAAGACTCCACCAATAAGTGGAATAATAACGCCCAATACTGCAATGACAAAAGAAGCTTTTCCTGCTTTCTTAAGCTCTTTCATATCTGCTTCCATTCCGGCCATAAACATTAAAATAATAACTCCAATTTCTGAAAATTGAGTTAACACTTCTTTTGCCTCGACTAAATTAAAAGCAGCAGGTCCTAACAAAATTCCTGCAATTAATGCACCCACAACCTGCGGCATTTTAATCTTTTCAAACAAGATTCCAAGAAATTTTGTAGACATTAAAATAATTGCCAAGTCTAATAAGAAATCATATGATTCCATTTTTCTTCATCCCCTTTAGAGTCATTTCTTGACACCTCATTTATGATATACACCGGAAGGAAATAAGTCAAGGTTTAAATATTTATTTAATATTTTTGTAATATTTATACATCCGGTTCATCAAATTCTACGATTACATAAAAACCGCGGTCGGTCTGTTTTATTTGTTTTACAACTCCATAAGATGACTTTAAACGTTCCCTCTCTAGGTAACACCCAGACATTGCAACGGCAGGCTCAATAATATAATAGTAATTTGCCGGACATTTACGCTCTACGACCTGAACTTTCTCTCCTTCCTCTACTAACCCGCTTCGTTCCATCTTAAATTCTATTAATCTCAATCTTTTTCCTTCTTTCTTTTGCAAACAGAATTAATTGCCAATAACAATTTGATTTCTCCCTGCGTGTTTTGCTTCATATAAAGCATCGTCGGCTATTGAAAACAACGTTTCATAACGGTCAATTGCTTCCACTAAAAAAGCAATCCCCATACTTGCAGTCACCATACAATTCTCATCACAATAAGTCAGTTTATTCAATTCCCTTCTCAGCTCATCTGCTCTGGCAATACTGTCTTCTTTTGTATACGCTTCACTAAAAAAGACAACAAATTCATCACCGCCAACACGCCCAACCATTTCTGAGTATGGAAACATAGTCTTAATCTTATCTGCCACATCACAAATTAGCTGATCACCAGTTAAATGCCCTAGCGTATCATTAACATTTTTAAAATGGTCTAAATCAATTAAAATAAGGGCCGGACATCGGTCATACTCTTTATTCTTTTCCAGATAAGTTCGAATTGACTCCTCTAATGTCACTTTATTTAAAAGCCCTGTCATTTTATCCCTACGGCTAATTTCTTCGTATTTTTCTTTTTCTTTTTGTGTCTTTCGAAGATTTTGTATATTTTGCATTCCCGTAAGCTTTGTTTTTTTTATATAATATTCATACTTTTCCTGCATAACCATATACTCACGGCAAGCATTTAAATAGTTCTCATAATGACTGTATCGATTCTGATAAACGACTTCTAATGACTGAACCTTCAGCTTAATATAAATCAGCTCCGTTGCATCTATATTTGCATGTAGACAGTTTAAAAGTATTCTGGCTTCGGTTCTCATTCCCTTTGATAACGCATAATTACAAACATCGATATAAAATTCACAAAATTCCAAAAAATCTATTCCATTCTTCGCCTGTTCAATCAAAGCATATAAATTTTCATTTACTTTTTCTTTTTCACCAAGATAATCATAAAGACGCACATAAAGATTTTCAACTGATACATCATAAAATAAAATTGAATTCTTTTTTCTTAGCCTCTCAATTATACACCCACATTCAAGTGCCTTTTCATATTGTTCTAAATTACAAAAAATCTGTCCTCTATACGCATGACACAAAATTTCAATATTATAATAGTTATCTGAATCTGAACGTTTTAATTCTTCCAGTGCCAAATCATAATATTTTAATGACTGTACTAAATCATCTAAGTCCCGGTACAACCATCCCATATTTATATAAGTAATTGCTTTCTGATTATAAAGACCATATTTTTCTGCTGAATCAAGACTCTGGAGATAATGTTCCAATGCCACCACCTCATAGCCAAGAAGTGAAAACATAAGTCCCAATACATTATAAGCTGCTGCTTCAAGATAGCTGTTTTCTTCTTTTTTTCGATGCATTAAACTACAATTTAAGTAAGTAATACAAGGGTCATATTTTCCCAGACGAAAAAAAGCCTCTCCACGGTAAAAATAAACACAGGCTAAACCATCCTCATCTTTTTCTCTTTTACAAATCTCCTCATATTCTTGCAATAAATCAAATAATTCATCTTTAATCGGCTGAAACCGATATGCTACAACCTTTTCTAATAACTCTTTTTTTCTGCCTCTCATCATACCCTCGCCACATTACAAGCAATCTATTTTATTTTAATATTAATTAGCTAACGCTTCGTTGTCAAGCTCATTCAACAACAAACATACTTTTTTCGCCCTCTGCCTGTAGGAAGATTGTAAAGTTACATTTTTATAATAAAGAAGTCAAATCTCCCAATCGTTCAATCTGCCAGTATATCCTTTTTTTTGTTTCTTCATCCGGTTTTGTTAAATCAGGAACCATAATTGTCTTTAGCCCGGCCAAGGAAGCTGACAATACGCCATTAGGTGAATCCTCAACTGCAACACAATTTTCAGGCATTTCTCCAATTTGTTCACAAGCATATAAATAAATATCCGGCATAGGCTTTCCATTTTGAACCATTGTGGCACATACTACTTTATCAAATTTTTCATATATTCCAATCTGCTCTAAATAAACTTTTGTCCGTTCAAAATCAGAAGCAGTCGCAACCGCCGTCTTATAGCCTTTCTTTTTTAAATACGCAAGCGTCTGGTCCACATCCCTCTTTTTCTCCAATCCATACTGCTTAATATGACTGCTCATTAACTCTTTTCTCCGGCTTCTGACTGCCTTATAATCGAATTGTTCCCCTAAAAGCTCTTTTAATTTCGCTTCAGCAAAGTTTGCTGCAAGACTCCTTATCAAAAGTGCATGCTCCCTTTTCATCTCAAATCCCAACTCTTTTGCTGCCTGACACCAATATTTTACTAAATATTTTTCCGTATCAATTAAAACACCATCCATATCAAAAATTACAGCATGTACCATATAAAATCCCCTTTCCATTGAATTAAAAAAGGCATTAAACTGAATAAAGAATTTGCTTCCATTGCAATTTTTATTCAAGTTTAATGCCTCAAAACGATTAATCTATTTTTAATTCCCTAACCTTTTTACGAAGTTCTAAAATCATACTAGGTGAAACACTAAGCTCATCAATTCCTATCCGAAGAAATTCTTCCGTCAAACTAGTATCTGCTCCTAATTCACCACAGATTCCAATCCATTTTCCTTCTTTATGTGCATTATCAGCAGCCATTTTAATTAATTTTAAGATTGCTTTATGGTGTGGATTATAAAATGGCTCAAGTTTTTGATTTTGACGGTCAATTGCCAGCGTATATTGTGTCAAATCATTTGTTCCAACACTAAAGAAATCTACTTCTTTTGCAAGCTCATCACTTACAAGTGCTGCTGCCGGTGTTTCTATCATAATTCCGGTTTCTACTTCTTTTTTATAAGGAATTCCTTCTTGTTCCAACTCATTCTTCACTTCAGCTACAATTTTATTAATATTCTTTATCTCTTCTACTGAAGTAATCATTGGAAACATAATCGAAATATTTCCAAATACAGCTGCACGATAAAGTGCTCTTAGCTGTGTCTTGAAAATCTCCGTTCTCGTCAGGCAGATACGAATTGCACGATAACCAAGTGCAGGATTTTCTTCCTTGTCTAAATGAAAATATTCTGCTTGCTTATCCGCACCAATATCCAGTGTCCTTATAATTACTTTTTTACCGGCCATTGTTTCCGCAACCTGTTTATAAGCCAAAAATTGCTGTTCTTCTGTTGGAAAATCTTCATTTTCCAGATATAAAAACTCACTTCGGAACAATCCAATTCCGCCTGCGTCATTTGTTAAAACTGAACCTACATCACTCGGATTCCCAATATTTGCAAAAATATTAACTTTCCGTCCGTCTAATGTAATATTTTCTTTTCCTTTTAATTTAGAAAGAAGCTCTTTCTTTTGTTCAACTTCTTTTTTCTTTTGTTCCATTTCTCGTTTGGTCTTCTCATCTGGTTCAATGTAAACAGTACCGGTAAAACCATCAATAATTGCTTCTTGTCCATCAAACGATTCCAAAAAGTCTTCTCCCAACCCAATAACAGCTGGAATTCCCATACTTCTTGCAAGGATTGCCGTATGGGAATTAGCAGAACCAAACTGCATTGCAAATCCTAATACCTTACTTTTATCCAGTTGAATTGTTTCACTTGGAACTAAATCATCAGCCGCAATAATTACCGGTTCATTGTAAGTTTTCTGATCTACATCCTGTCCGGATAAAACAGCAATCAAACGTTCTGAAACATCTCTTACATCGGCAGCTCTTCCCTGCATATAGGCATCATCCATTGCCTCAAACATTGCAGAAAAATTATCAGCAGTTACACCAACTGCATATTCTGCATTAACCTGTTGAGATGTAATAATATTAATAATTGATTCGCAGTAATCTAAATCTTCCAACATCATTTGATGAATCTCAAAAATTGCTGCATTTGCCTCTCCAACATCCTGGAGTGCTTTTTGATATAACCCGCCCAGCTGTTCAATAGCAGAAGCTTTCGCTGATTCAAACCGCTTTGTTTCTGCTTCTGTGTCTTCCACCTTATAACGTTTAATAACACGTTCGTTTCTCTTGTAAAATGAGAGTTTTCCCATGCATACATCGTTAAAAACACTTTTTCCTGTTAACACAACCATCGGCTTCTCATCCTTTTTTATTTTATATTATAGATTTTCTTTAAAAAATACTTCTAATGCATGAACTGCTTCTGCCTCATCATTTCCGTCTGCTGTCACAGTTACTTCACAATCTTTTTTAATTCCCATGCTCATAATACCTAAAATCCGTTTTGCATCTCCAGATTTTCCATTTGCTTCCAACTTGATATTAGACTGGAACTTTGCAGCCTCCTTCACAAGAAGACCTGCCGGTCTTGCATGTAGTCCTAACTCATCCTTAATAACATACTTAAATTCTTTCATTCTTCTACCTCTTTCTCCTTCACTTTTTCTTTCAATGTTTTTTTGTTTTCTATTATTGAAACGATACTTTTTATTTCAACTATCGTTCAAGTCTATTATAATATGAAACTGTCTTTCTTTAAAGAAGATTTTTCTGTAAAATTTCTTTTTTCTTTTCTTTTATCAGTCTATAGTGCAAAAATTCCAAAAACAATAAAGACCCAAGCCTCGAAGTATTTCTATTCCGAAACCTAGGTCTTGCCTGATCTCACTCAGTAACAATCCTGTCACTTATTCTTTTACTCTCCTTCTATTGTAATCGGTTTACTTGCATCCGTCAAGTCAGAAATCTGATAATTTTATGAAATTTATGGTAAAAACCCTTCAAAAATAAACATATCATATTCTTTTTCATTCTTTTTTAGCTGTTCTTTCGATTGAATTGTCCATGCGACCATATAAGCATGATAAAATTTTTTACATAACTGCCGTGATACCCGATATGAGTAACAACAATTATAAGCAATAAAATCAGGCTTTCCCAAAAAATTGAATAAAAGGTTTCCCAGCAACCGTAAAATGAACCGCTTATCACCTTCTTTTGCAAAATCAGAGGAAAGCTGTCCTCTCATAACTCGTGGTGCATTTTTTCGAAACCAGTAAACAACAAATGGGTGAAAGGATTCTACACAATAAAGTCCCTTATATTGTTTTAACTGGTCATAAACAATCTGACAAATTTCGGTTTTTCCAGTTTCACATTTTATTTCGACAATTAATGGAACGTTCCCATCAACTAATTGAAGTACTTCTTGTAATTTGGGTATTCTTTCAAACGATTGATAAAGCCGAAACTGTTTAAGTTCTCTAAACGTATAATCACTTATTTTTCCTTGGATATTACAAACACGTTCTAAACTTTCATCGTGAAAAACAACCGGAATTTTATCTTTTGTCAATTGTACATCAAGCTCAATTCCATAGTTTGCTTTTATTGCTCTTTGAAATGCCTTTTTTGAGTTTTCCGGTGCATCTCCTTTATTGTCATAAAGTCCTCTATGTGCATAAAAATATCCCTCAAATAACCGCTTTGAAGGTTTATTGAAAATGCGTGGCATAATTGCCCACAAGTAAATCAAAATTATTATAAAAAATCCGAATATTATTTTTAAACCTATCGCAATCACCGAACTGCTTATACTCCTTCCCCATTGAATTCTGGAATAAAACTCTCAAGCTGTGTTTCTCCCTCCTGAATAAATCCATTTTCTACCCCTATCTCTATTGCAAAGTCAACCAATTCATCATACTCTTCTTTTGTTACGGTCCGATTTATTTCCGGATGAGATGTCAAACCGGAAAGGGGTGTAAACTGATTCATAATGCTTATATAAATAGAATCTCCATAATTTTCATACAGATACTTAATAATATACTTTGAGTCGTCAAGACATCCGGGAAGTAACAAATGCCTTACAATTACCCCTTGTTTCATGATTCCGTTTGAATCAAAAACAGCTCTGCCCTGCTGTCGTACCATTTCACGTAACGCTTGATTTGCCTGGATAAAATAATCCGGTGCTTTTGAGTATTTTGTCGAAATCCGTTCGGAATAATACTTAAAATCAGGTAGATAAATGTCAATTTTCCCCTCTAAATTGCGAATCGCCTCTGCTTTTTCGTATCCACCTGTATTATATACAAACGGAAGATCAAAGCCATGTTCTTTCGCCTGGTCAATTGCTTTTACAATGGAAGGCATATAATGCGTAGGCGTAACAAGATTAATATTATTGGCACCTTTTTTCTTTAGCTCAAAAAATATTTCTTCTAATCGATGTATTGAAATAACCTTCCCTGCATGTCCTGTAGCAATATTTTTATTTTGGCAAAATACACACCCCATATTGCACCCTGAAAAGAATACTGTACCCGATCCATTTTCCCCTGAAATGCAAGGTTCTTCCCACATATGTAGCGCAGCTCTTGCAACTACTAGTTGGGCTGTTTCTTTGCAAAAGCCCGTTTTTCCATCCAAACGATTGACCTTACATTCTCTCGGACAAATATTGCATTGATTATAATTCATCTTCCAGTTCCTTCCTTTTCTTTTCCGATTTGTTTCTTCGCACTTATAGAAACAAAAACAGGTTCTTATTCGTCAACTACTTATATCGGACTTTTTTCTAAAAAAATAACACTATTTTATACCGGCATAAGCTTCTGCTATATTTAACATATGATCTCCAATCCTTTCATAATCAGTCAAAATCTCCGTATAATAAATCGAAGTTTCAATATCACAGATGCCTTCTTGTATCTGTTGTGTCTGTCTTTTTCTATATTCTTCTGTTGTATCGTCAATTCTTTGCTCTAGTACCGTAACCTCTCCAAGAACCTGCTGCTTATTACCTTCACTTATATTTTTTATTCTTGTAAATGTATCAAGGCAAATATGCCGCATTTCTTTTATCTCCTTATGAGCATCTTTTGAAAGCTTTAATCCTTTTTCTTGCATAGTAACTGCATATTCTGCCAAATTCATTGCATGGTCACCGATTCGTTCAATATTTCCAATGACTTCAAACATGCTTTTTACTTCTTTAATCGAATCAGGTGCTTTCTCAATCGTAAGTATTTTAGCAATTTTTCTTGATAACTTTACATTGTACATATCAATTGCTTCTTCTTTTTTACTTACCTCCCTTAATAACTCTGGATTTCCCTGTTCAATCGCTTTAAAACCATTCTCAATATTTTCATATGTAAGTGATAGCATTTCGTTCATCTCTTCCTTCAAATTATTAATTGCAATTGTTGAAATTCCTAACACATGCTGTGAAGAAGAGAGTTCATCAAACCACTTATCCGTATCACTTGTTTCTTCTTTTTTGTCAGGTAAAATAATAGTAGCAACCTTAGCAAGCCAATCACCAAAAGGAATTAATATCAATGTTGTCGCAATATTAAAGATTGTATGAACATTCGCAATCTGTGCTGCCAAATTATCTGGTGTGCGAAGTGCAATCCATTCTGCAAATGGGACTGTCAGGCATATACATACGAATATAACCGTTCCAATCAAGTTAAACATTAAATGAATAATTGTTGTTCGTTTTGCATTTCTGCTTGTTCCAATTGAAGCCAATACCGCTGTAATGCAGGTACCAATATTCTGTCCAAATAATACAAATACAGCACTATTAATTGAAATTAAACCACTCATTGCCAATGCCTGAAGAATTCCGACCGAAGCAGACGAAGATTGAATAATCGCTGTAAATCCTGCACCTGCCAAAATTCCAAGAAACGGATTAGAAAACTGCGTCATAAGTTCAATAAACTGTTTCGAATCCCGAAGTGGAATCATAGCATCACTCATCATACCCATTCCTATAAAAAGTACACCAAGCCCTGCAACAATTCCGCCAACATACTGGACTTTTTTATTTTTTACAAATAGAATCATTGCAACACCAATAAATGCAATTAAGGGTGCAATTGTTCCAATATCTAAAGCAATCAGCTGACCGGTAATTGTCGTTCCAATGTTAGCTCCCATAATAATCCATACAGCCTGATTTAACGTCATAAGGCCGGAGTTGACAAATCCAACTACCATGACCGTCGTAGCAGACGAAGATTGAATTACAGCAGTGATTCCCGCACCCACTATAACACCTAAAAACCGATTGGCCGTCAGTCGTTCTAAAATACTTTTCATTCGGTCACCTGCTACCGCCTCCAGATTATTACTCATCATCTGCATTCCATACAAAAACAGTGCTAATCCTCCTAACAGCATCAAAATCATATTCATTTTCATCTTTATACCTTGTCTTTCCGACTTGGGCTTCCAAACCAGAATAATCCCAAATCTTTTATTTTCTTAAGTATTTTATAGCGTACTTTTGCTATAAAAAATTCTCGTTTATTATAATAGCAAACTGATTTTTTATTTTCCGTAAAAAATTTGTTAAGATTTCTCCTAAAAAGGGAGAATTGATTGACTTTTTGTTTAAATAATGTACTATAAATGATGTCAAACAAATTACATGAGGGGATTTTATATGAAAAACAAATGCTTAGAGTCAGATATATTACGTTTTTTAATATTACTTGGAAGTGCAACGATAGCTTCCAGCTTGCTTTTTATTACCGCCGGAAATTCTTCTAATTGTGCAATCTTTTATATGCTTGCCATTTTCTTAATTTCAAGATATACAACCGGTTATATATGGGGGATATTAGGCTCTGTCATTGGAGTAATTGCAGTCAATTATTTTTTCACGTACCCGTATATGGAAATTGATTTTTTAAGAGATGGTTATCCTATCACTTTTAGTGGAATGCTCACTGTATCTTTAATTACAACAACAACTGCAACTCATCTTAACACCCAAAAACAAGACGCACTTAACCGTGAACAAATGTTAGAGAAAATCAACCACTTTAACAATCACTTATTAAGTGCAAAAAATAAAGAAGAAATGTTAAACCTCTCCATTTCATTTTTATCTGAACTAAACCATGCCGATGTGCTGTTTGTTCCAAACGAATATCAAAATGATTCATTTTCTAATGATACAGACAATCATTTTAGTGAAGTCTATACCGATGTTAACGATCCTGTTATAAAAGAATACATAAAAACCACGTTGGATAAAAATGAATTAATGACTTTAGAAAGAGAAGAAATCTATTATACATTTCTTCCAATTTCATCTTCTGTTCATAAATGGGGAACTTTAGTTTTGTACAGCAAACAACCTCAGACAAACCAAATGGAACTAAATCGTTTAATGATTCCTCAACTTTCTTTATCCTTAGAACATTATTCGCTTATTGAGCACCATCAGACTCTCCTAATGGATTCCGAAAAAGAAAAAATGCGTTCAAATCTACTGAGAGCAATCTCTCATGATTTACGTACACCCCTTACTGGTATTATTGGCTCCAGCTCTACCTATCTGGAAGCAAAAGAATATTTGGATGAAACAAATAAGGACAAATTAATCCATGGAATTTTAGAAGATGCAAATTGGCTTCTAAATATGGTAGAAAATCTTTTAACAATAACAAAAATCAGTCAGGAAACTGCTCTTGTAAAAAAAGTTCCTGAACCAATTGAAGAAGTTGTATCAGAAGCATTAATGCGTTTCCAAAAACGTTATCCGAAAAGTAAAGTAATTGTAAAAATTCCCGATGAATTTTTAATGGTACCTATGGATGCAACTTTAATCGAACAAGTCATTATTAACCTATTGGAAAATGCCGTAAAACATTCAAATACTATAAAACCAACTGAATTTACGGTCGAAACGAAACAATCTGAAGTATCATTTTCAATTAAAGATTATGGTCAGGGGATACCAGAGAACCGTTTAGCTTCCATTTTTGATGGCAGTCCAATTTCAACAAATGACAAAAATGACCGAAAAAAAGGGATGGGAATCGGTCTTACTATTTGTAAAACAATTATATTAGCACATCAAGGCAGAATTCTTGCATCAAACCATCCAACCGGCACTATCTTTTCTTTTTATCTGCCTATCGAAGGAGGAGATTCCTATGAAAACAAGTAAACTAACAACACTTATTATTGAAGATGAAGAAAATATCAGAAATTTCATTTCTTCTATTTTAGAGATAAACAATTACAAAACCATACTTTGTTCGACTGGAAAAGAAGCAATTAGCCTTGCACAATCCCACTGCCCGGATATTATCCTACTCGATCTTGGACTTCCTGATATTGACGGAATTGATGTTTTAAAGAATCTTCGCAAATGGTCATCGGTTCCTATTATTGTAATTTCAGCCCGCCATCAGGAAACTGAAAAGGTACTTGCTCTTGACAGTGGTGCTGATGATTATATTACAAAGCCATTCGGCACAAAAGAACTGCTTGCCCGAATCCGAACTGCACTCCGGCATAAGGCAACTGCCAACTTCACATCTCCAACTGCAAAATATCATGCAAAAGAACTTTCGATTGATTTTGACAAACGCTTTGTTTCATTAGGAGAGGAAGAAGTTAAATTAACACCAATTGAATACAAACTAGTTTCTCTTTTAGCACAAAATTCAGGAAAGGTGTTAACTTATGAATTTATTTTAAAAACATTATGGGGTCCTTATGTCGATATGGATAATCAGATTTTAAGAGTAAATATGGCAAATATTCGCCGAAAAATAGAAAAAAATCCTGCCATGCCAACCTATATATTTACAGAAGTCGGCATTGGATATCGAATGTTAGAAAGCGAAGTATAACACAAAAAAAGAAAAAAGTCTTATAAAATTATTTTGTAAGACTTTTTTCTTTTTTTATAACCCTGTTCTGCCTATATAATTGCTCCGTTTACTCATTTAAAATTTTCATAAATTCTTCTCCCGTAATGGTTTCTCTCTCATACAAATACTTTGCTAATTCATGAAGCTTGTCCATATTGGCAGATAACAAATCTTCCGCTTTCTTATATTGTCTTTTCACTGTATCAACAACCATCTTGTCAATTTCGGTTGCTGTATCTGGAGAGCATGCTAAGGAGCTATCTCCTCCTAAATATTGATTTGTCACAGTTTCGAGTGCTACCATTCCAATTTCTTCACTCATACCATATCTTGTAATCATAGCTCTTGCCAGCTTTGTTGCCTGTTCTATGTCATTAGACGCTCCCGTTGTTATCGAATGGAATACTAATTCCTCCGCACAGCGTCCTCCGGTAAAAGTAGCAATTTTATTTTCAATTTCCTCTTTCGACATAAGGTTACGCTCGCCCTCATCCACCTGCATTGTATACCCCAAAGCCCCAGATGTTCTAGGTATAATTGTTATTTTTGTCACAGGAGCCGAATGACTTTGTAAGGCAGCAACCAATGCATGTCCAATCTCATGATAAGATACAATTAATTTTTCTTTATCAGATAACACCTTATTTTTTTTCTGATAACCTGCTATAACAACCTCAATACTTTCTTCTAAATCAAGTTGTGTAACATAATTTCTTCCCTGGCGGACTGCACATAAAGCAGCTTCGTTAACCATATTAGCAAGTTCCGCACCAGAAGCACCGGAAGCAGCTCTGGCAATCGCATTAAAATCAATGTCATCTCCTAATTTTACTTTTTTAGCGTGTACCCTTAAAATTGCTTCTCTTCCTGCCAAATCTGGTAACTCTACAGGTACTCTTCTGTCAAACCGTCCAGGTCTTAAAAGTGCAGGATCTAATGATTCTGGTCTGTTTGTAGCAGCCAGAATAACAACACCTTTTGAACCGTCAAAACCATCCATCTCCGTCAATAGCTGGTTCAAAGTCTGTTCCCGCTCGTCATTTCCTCCCATTCCCTGATTGTCACGTTTCTTTCCAATTGTATCAATTTCATCAATAAAAACAATACATGGTGCTTTTTCATTTGCCTGCTTAAACAAATCTCGAACTTTGGCAGCTCCCATTCCAACAAACATTTCTACAAACTCAGAACCAGATATGGAAAAGAACGGTACCCCTGCTTCTCCCGCAACTGCTTTTGCAAGCAAAGTCTTTCCGGTTCCCGGAGGTCCGACTAATAAAGCTCCTTTTGGCATCGAAGCACCAATTTCCTGATATTTTTCAGGATTATGAAGAAAATCTACAATCTCAGTCAAAACTTCCTTTGCCTCATCTTCTCCTGCCACATCACTAAACTTAATTCCTGTTGTAGATTCCACATATACCTTTGCATTACTTTTACCAAACTGCATCGATGGCATTCCGCCACCGCCCATTTTTTTCATCAACGTTCTGGATAAAAGCTGTCCAAGCCCCCAAAAAATTAATATTGGAACAATCCAAGTTAATAGAAAGCTCAAAATTGGCGACATCTCTTTTTCTACAACACGTCCAAAGGAACAACCTGAATCATATAGTCTGTTTACTAGCTCTGGATCATCAAAGGTTGTCGTCTGATAAAAATTTGGTGTTTCCTTTTTATCCGTAAAATAAATCGAATCATTTTCAATCTGCACCTTCTCAATTTCTTTTTTATCTACCATTGACAAAAAAGTACCATAGTCAACTGTTTTGACTTGTTGCTTCATCAAGTTCGGAAATAAAAAACTATTAAGCAACATAATCACAATCAGTGCAATCACATAATAAAAAATTAGTGGCCGTTTCGGATTTTTTACTTCTTTCATCTCATCATCTCCTGTTCTTTCTTGTCCCAGCCCCGGTTCTATGCCCTGTAAATACTGCGGCAGAACATGCCCTCAAGCTATACTTTTCTTCATTATACTTCTTTTCAAGTTTAAATTGCAAGAAATTTGGCAAAATTTTCAGAATTATTTAATACATTTAAAAAGGAAGGGCAAGACGCCCTAATAATCTGCCAAAATGCAACACAGTAGCTTTACAGTTAAACAATATTGAATCCTCTATATAAAACCCATCATTACCCCAATTGTTTGGTTTAGCATATTGGGATAAATCCCCTTCATATATTTTGTACTGCTCTAAAACCTGCTCCAGTTGCTCTATCGTATAAAACGTCCTTTTTTCTTGTAAAAGCTTTGCCTGATTTAACATAGAAACGACAAACTCAATACATATATATGCTTTCTTAATAAGTACGCGTCTATGTAATAAAAACAACATCGCTGAGAACGTATTATACATATAATGGTCTTTTTCTTTCTTCATATCTTGTATCTGATTTTTTATCACTCTATATGCTTTTTTTGAAACAGGAAGTCTGCATACTTTTATATTAGAAAATGTCCCGTCCTCCGAACAATAACGAAGCAATGATTCTTCAACAAATCCGCCAACTAAAGGTGTCGTCTTATGGTATCTGGAAAAAGAATACATCTGTTTTAGCTCCCCATCTAGTGCAATTGCTACATGGTTATACGAGTGTTTTGTCACGATTCGTATTATACTTCCGATTTTTGTATTTGTGGAAAAAAACACTACATAAATACTATTCTCATTTTGCATTTTTAATTTTTTCTTCCCTTCTCTGTTTATTAACTATCAATTATATCGTTTTTTCCCAAAATGAACAATTAAAAACTTTAAAGTTTTTCTTACAATTTTCTTTTTAATTTGTAACAGAGGATAGACCTGAAAAAATCTATCCTCTATTTTTCTTAAATATTCGAATCACTCATTTATAATCTGATATCAAAAAAGGACCTTCTAAGACCTCACGGCACACATACAAAGTTCTATCTTTTCTAATACATACCGACCATTTTACTAAACTCAGGGCGTTGTTTTCTATTTCAATTCCAGTAATACATCTTGGATGTACACAACTTCCATCATTAAAATAAAACCCTTCTTTGGGTTTTGGAAATACAGGACGATGCGTGTGTCCGGCTATCACAATCATTCTTTTTTTCTCCGCAAAAGAAGCAATTCTTCTCTCAATTCTCTCTTTTCTTTCATATGACCTTCCCGCACCGGTCGGATCTAAAAACCCAATTAATTCCATTTTCTTCCATATATATCGAACTAAAAATCTTGCAACCGGCCAAATCGTATCATTCAAAAAATCTCCCTGATGCCCATGTACTAAAAAAATCCGCTGACCATCTTTACGATTCTCCAAAATAATTCCTTCCCTCACTTCAATATCAGGAAACAATGGAACTTGCTTTTTTTCATTTTCGCAATAATATTTTTCACAATGTTTCATCATATAACCTTTTCGTCGCTTTACAATATCATGATTTCCGTAAAGCATATACAACTTCTGTTGATTATAAAAATTAGAAAGAAGCCAAAAGGCATCACTATGCACTTCTACAATAGGTTTCATTTTTCTGTTTTCCCATAACTCATCACCATCCCCAAGCTCAATATAAATAAATCCGTTCTGCAAATAATATTCCAGTGCACCATAATACAATGTTTGATTTGGCAAAAAATTATCACCAACATTCCCTTGCCCCCTATGACAATCACTCATCAGAATAATTTTTGAATCCCGATCATAAGAAAGAATAGGAGCATTTTGATACACCTTTTCGAAACGTTTACTAGTAAATTTCATTTTTACTAACATTCTCCCTTATTATCGATATTTACGTTGTTATATTTTTTACAGTCCGGCGGGCAAAGACCCGGATATGGCATCACTTCAAACGTTTCTTTTGGATGTTCTTGAAAATGATATGAATTTCTACATATTTTACATGGGTGTGGACACATATTTTTCTGACATGGTTTTAATTTTGGTTTCGGCATTGGACATAATTCGCTTTTTGGTGGATTGCTGTTATGAATTATCTCTATAATCCAGTCAAATGCCTCATATAACCCTTTTGCATAAAGGGAATGTATAAATACATCATAAAGTTCCGACATCGCTGTCTTCAGATATTCCAGTTTATCAAGGGTATGAGAATATTTTCCTGTGATTGCATTATATAGCATACAATTTTTCTCATTTTCCTGTTGTACAATCGTTTCATTAACCGGATTTCGAGAAATTGGTTTCGGCGTATGTGGTTTTCTATAATGTATTTCTACTTTATTTCCATGAACAGAAAATTCGTGATTTCGATATCCCAAATTTTGAAGTGCCATTACAAATGCTCCACACATATCATAATTAGGGAAGAAAATCTGTGCATCCATCGCCAAATCCGAAGGTTCCGAAAATTCTCCTAATTTAAACCCTGTCAGCCACCAGTGAAATCCCTGTCTTCTCAACAAAACTTTTCCATTCTTTCGCAGTACAAATGCCATTTGCAATAGTTCATTATCACTTACTTTTTCATAAAATGTACCTTTAAACTTCTCTGTATCCAAATCTTCTCTAGTCGTATTATAAACTCCTATTTCTGCCCCTGTTGTAATCCCATATTGTCCTTTCCATAGCTCAATCAACCAGCGTTTTCCTCCATAGCAAAAAGATACTGGCTCACAATCGATAATCATGTTAAAAAAAGGAGCCCCTTCGTCATATAATCTGCAATACCCCATTTCCCTCTGCCAGCAATTTAATTGTGAATAAAAATAATCACCTTGAAAGTTATACGCAAATCCAGAAAAATCTAAATCTGAATTCAATTTTCTTTGCTGTGCCAGTCTATTTTCTGTCGGTTTAAAATTTTTCATCCGGCTATACCAGATAGTTCCAAGTATCAGCAACCCAACCAGTATTATAATCCCAAGTACAATGACAACATTTAACATAGTAATTCATCCTCTCATTCTGGTTACTATAGTTTATTCGGATACCAAAAATCTGTGATGAATCTCAAAATATCGTCCACTATGTTAAATTATACTACGCTTTAAAATAATGATATACTTTCCCATATTTCTTTAAGCAAATAGCTGCAATTAACAACGTTACACCCTCTGCAATCGGAACTGCAAGCCATACTCCATCCACACCCATTATTCTAGGCAATAAAGTAAGACTAACTGCTTCTATCGCAAATGTGCGAAGGAAGGAAATAAAAGCGGATATTTTTCCATTTGATAATGCTGTAAAAAAAGAGGAGACAAAAATATTAAATCCTGCAAACATAAAATTCCAGGCAAAAATCCGATAACCATACAAAGCAATTTTATAGACCTCGGATCCTTCTTTTACAAAAATCCCAACGGCCTTTCCAGCAAAAACAAGTGAAAGTAAAAGAATTCCAAATGAACCTATTGTTAAAATTAACATACACATTTTATATATTTTCTGCAAATGCAAAGAATTGCCACTTCCGTAATTAAAGCTGATAATCGGTGCCGCCCCATTGGAAAATCCTAAATATGCAGCAGTAAATAAAAATTGTGAATATAAAACAATTGTAATTGCGGCAACTCCATTTTCTCCAAGAAGACGAAGCATCGCGATGTTAAACAAGAAAGTAGTCACACCTGCAGCTAAATTTGATACCATTTCTGAAGAACCATTTCCCATACTCTGTAAAATTACTCTCATATTCCACTTTGGATGCATAAACCATAAAGCTGCTACTTTTCTTCTAAAATAAAACAGCGGATACAAAAATCCAATAAAGTAACTAATTGCAGTCCCAAGAGCTGCTCCACTGATTCCCATTTTAAATAGTACAATAAAAATGTAATCAAAAATAATATTAGACACACCCGATATTATTGTTAAGATTAATCCAACTTTAGGTTTTCCGGCTGTAACAAAAAAAGATTGAAATAAAATTTGAAGAATTGATGGCATTCCAAAGAGTAATATAATACTTCCATATTGAAAACAGTAGGAATATAATGTTTCATTTGCACCCAGTAAAACTAAAATAGGCTGTAAAAAAATCAACATTAAAATAGAAATAAAAAGTCCCAGACCAATTGTAAAACAGACCAGAAGAGTAAAATACTCTCTTGCTATTTTATCCTTTCCTTCTCCTAGTTTTTTTGCGACAACTGCACTTCCTCCTGTTCCAAACATAATACCAATTCCAATTAAAATACATTGAATTGGATATACTATATTAACGGCAGATAAAGCATTACTTCCAACAAATCGAGATACAAACATCCCATCAATAATCGAATAAAGTGCCATAAAAAGCATCATGATAATGGTTGGAAATACAAATTTTAAAAATGATATAATATTAAATTCTTTTGCAATTTGATTCGTCATATTAGTTTCCTTTCCTTTTCATTTTTCCACTGGCGTATTCTTCTCTTTCACTTAATTTTTCTTGAATCGTCATGTCTTTCATGATAAACTATTGGGTAACCCTATAGTCAAGAAAGGATTTTATTATGTCAAATTATTCGAAAAAATTTTTTACAACCGGCGAATTTGCTACCCTTTGCAGAACAACAAAAGAAACTTTATTTCACTACGACCGAATCGGAATCTTAAAACCAAATCATATCGGAAAAAATAAATACCGCTACTATCGTTTAGAACAATTTTATGACTATGATTTAATTAACACACTAAAAGCAGCCGGCAGTTCACTGGCGGAAATTAAAACGTATTTGAATAATCAGAATACGGACGATTTTATAAACTTACTGAAGGAAAATAAAAAACGACTGTCAATGGAACGCAGAAAACTAGAACATATGGAGCATTTATTAAAAAATGCAATCTCACTTACAGAAAAAGCACTGGCAACACCTTATCACACTCCAAAAATTATAGCATGTGAAGAAGAATATTTTATTGCAACTTATCTAAATTGTAAACGTCCTTTATCTCCACAAGAAGAAATTGAAGCACTCAACAATCATTTTACTTACTGCGAACAAAACCAAATCTACAATGAATATCCTCTTGGTGCAATTATTTCGATGGACACATTAAAAAATAACAATTTTTATGAAAGTTATTACTGTACAAAGCTAGAAAAACCAGTTAAAACAGAACGATTATATATTAAACCAAAAGGAACTTACCTTACAATGCTCCATAAAGGCTTTTATGATACAAGAAACACCGCCTATCAGATACTATTTGACTATATGAAACAGCATTCACTTATGATTTGTGGAAATTCATACGAACAGGAATTAATCAGTTACCTTGCTGTAGAAGAAACTGATGATTTAGTCCATCAAATTTCAATCCAAATCCAATAGTATGCACTTTCACAAAATAAGTTCATACTATATAACGAGGTGAATCAAATGAACGCTTGTGAATTAGTAACAACAATTACAACACACAATGAAATCTGCAGTTCAAATCAGAAAAATTGCTAATCAGCATTTTTTAACACACTTAATAGTTTATTAATTTTACACAAAATAACCTTGTTTTTTTATAAAACTATTATACAATAAAGATAGGTGTTATCAAAATACCAAAGAAAATTATTAGGAGGGTATTATGGGAAAAGCAAAATTATGGATTGCACGTCTAATTTTTATTATCATGCTATCTTGTACCATCACACCAGAGATGGCTATGATAATCGACGCACCGGTTGTAACTTCAGCAGAGGCTGCCTATAACCGGGCAACGGTCAAGAAAGTGCAGGAAAAATTAAACCAAAAAGGATATTCTTGTGGAACTGCAGATGGTATCGCTGGTTCTAAAACAAAAAATGCAATTAAAAAGTATCAAAAAGATCACAATTTAACTGTAACTGGAACAATAAATTCTGCTTTATTAAAGTCACTTAATATCAAGCCGGTTTCTAATTCTTCCAGCTCATCTGACACTAAAATCCAAAACAAGGAAACGACTGTATACATTACTGATACAGGTTCAAAATATCATAGGAGCGGATGTCGCTATCTAAGAAAATCGAAATATTCCATTTCATTATCGAATGCCAAAGCACAAGGTTATACTCCTTGTTCTGTATGCAAACCATAAAAATAATTAGGCGGGAAACCTTTCTTCGTTTTCCCGCCTGTTATTTTTTCCTAATAAATCTGTTGCTTTAGTATTCGATATAATTTCTGAACTTCAATTGGCTTCGTTAAATATTCTGTAATTCCAACTTTTTTTGCCTCCTGTTTTTCCTCCTGAAATGCATTTGCTGTCATTGCAATAATTGGAATTGATTTTGTATCTTCCCGATTCATACTTCGAATCCTTTTCGTTGCCTCCAATCCGTCCATAACAGGCATTCGAATATCCATTAAAACAGCCGCATAATATCCATCTGCAACTTGTTCGATTCTCTCAATAGCCTCTTTTCCATTTTCCGCAACTTCTACTTTTAAATTTCTCATTTCCAAAAGCGTTTGTGCAATTTCTCTATTTAGTTCACTGTCTTCTACCAAAAGAACATTCTCCCCACCGAACGATAAATTGACATCTCCCGTCGCTTCCATATTATCACTTTTTACATTCTCGTCAAACTGTCCAACTCGTTCTAATGGCAATATAATCGTAAATTCACTTCCCTTTCCCAATTCACTTTCAACTGAAATATGACCATTCATCAAATGAACTAAGTTTTGAGTAATTGATAGTCCAAGGCCACTTCCCTCAAATACCCTGCCATTGTTTTCATTTTCCTGTTCAAATGGTTCAAAAATCCGATTTAAAAATTCTCTTGACATTCCAATCCCATTATCTTTTACTCGGAATTTTATATAAGAACGCTTCATTTTTTTCTTTTCTAAGTCAACAAATAACTGAATTGTTCCATATTCTCTTGTATATTTTATTGCATTACTTAAAAGATTCAAAAGAATTTGATTAATTCGCAGTTCATCTCCTACGTATTCCTGTTCAATTCGTTCATCCATTGAGATAAGAAATTTTTCGTTCTTTTCTTTTACTTGTTCCATACACAAATCATAAACATTTTTCACTAGCTTTCGTAAATTAAACTTACTTTTCGCAAGTCGGAATTTACCACTCTCAATTTTAGCCATATCTAGTACATTATTAATCAAAGATAATAAAAAGTTTGCAGATACACCTATTTTGTCTATGCAATCTGAAAGCTTTTCCGGATTATTGATATTGGAAGATGCAATTGCACTCATTCCCATAATTACATTCATTGGCGTACGCATATCGTGAGACATTCTTGAAAGAAATTCGGACTTTGCAGAATTAGACATTTCCGCTAATGCCAATGCATCCCGCAATGTATCTTGCTTCCTCTTTTCTTCTTTTTTCATATGATCAATATCTTTAATATAAATCATAGTTTTTATCTCTTTTTCTTCTTTCTCTAATAATTGAATCTGTATCGCAAACCAATGATAAAAATTATCATTTCCATAAAGTGGAAGTTCAATTGAAAGTTCTATTCTTCCCTCTTCAAATGCCTTTATCATTGCATCTTTACTAAGCAAATCATCTGCCTGTTTTCGATATTCCTCCCTGACATAATTTAAGTCAAAAATAAATGCCTGTTCCCGATTTGTTTTAGCAAACACAAGCCAAGGATATCCAATTCCATTTTTCCATACCATAATATCATCTGTAACCATGTCATACTCATAAATTGCATCATAAAAACTACTAACCGCAGAGACAAATCGTTTATCTGCTTTTTCTTTTTCTATTTTAGCCTCTTTTAATTCTTGAATATCTCGAAATGACAGCAATACATTATAACCACACTTTGTTTCATTATCAATAACTGTACCACTCATTTCGCTCCATCGGTATTCACCACAATCATTTTTTCGCCTTACTTCAATATAAAATTTATGCTCTCCATTTTTGACTCTTTCTCTTATTGCATCAATACTAAAAAAATCATAAAACTTGTTTTGATCTTCCGGATAAATTAACTTCCTTTTATATTCCAATAAAACTGCCTGAAATTCATTTGTTAAATTTTGAGTCAAAATTTCAGTAGCAACTTCATCTGCCTTATAAAAATAAAAGTTTCCTTTTTCTAAGTTTAATATCAGCATTTCTCCATACATTGCTAAAATACTAGAGCACATAACTTCATACTGTTGCTGCATTTTCTTCTTTTCATCAATATTGCGAAGCGTCCCTATTACCTTCTCCGTTTTCCCATCTTTCTTCAGTGCATCAGCCTGTACAAAATACCAGGCAAATGAATCCTTATCTGATAATCTTACTCTGACCTCTTCCCGATGTAATTTACTCTCCATTAATTCTTTTACTTTATAAATATCGTTTGGATGAACCAACTGATATTCTTTAATCTGTTCCAAATATCGTTCTAAAGTTATATTCTGTTTATTAAATTCAGAACTTTTATGTATAATAAATAAATCTTTTCGAGGATAGTATTCAAATACAATATCCGCTGAACTTTCCACCGCAATCTGATATTCCATTTGTTTTTGTTCCAGCTGTGTCTGCATTAGCTTTTGTTTTGTTATGTCTATTATTACAAGTACATAGACCGGATATCCATTTTCTCTTCCAACATATTTTCCTTCGCACCGAACCCAACGGATTTCTCCCAAACGATTTAATGTTCTATACTCCAATGTAACCGGACTACAATTTCCCGCACTATTATACAAATTTTCCAGCACAAAACTCCTATCTTCCGGATAAATCCCATGTGCTCCATCAATTTGAAACTCTTCTTCTGTACCAAACATATCATAAAAGCATCGGCTTCCCTCTAATAAAACAATCTGCTCCCCTAACAAAAATCTTGCTACACCACCCGGCAAACTATCATAAACAGCAGTTCTCTCTGTTTTCAAAATTTCATCCGTCAAACGTTCCTCTTTTGACTGAAGTCTTGGTGTTATCGAAATCAAAAATGCCGGTATTTTTTCTTCTCCCCACTGCATCTTAGTTGCAGAAATTGTTACTCTTTCACCAAACGGATCACCATATCCGATTGTTACATTTGTCTTTTTCTCACCAATATCATCTAAAGGACAAAACTCACAATACCCTGCCCAGAGTTCATGGCAAACTTTCCTAATTTCTACTTCCGGTGTAACCTCTTTTACTTTTTTATTAAAATACAAAATTTCATGTGTATCCTTTTTTATAATATATACCGCTGTATCCCCCAAATAATTTAATACTTCACTCCATATCTCATCCATTTTCCTTCCTCCGACACCTTTTTTTACTTATTATTCATAACATTTTATAATATCAAATATATAATAAAGTGGACAAGTCCACCTCAACTCCCTGTATCCCCCACTCATGAGGTACTTGCTCCACTTTGCGTGCCAGATGCGTGTTGCATGCTTTTTACAACAATACTCCTTTCGCATCTGTGCACATCCTAGCGGAACGTTTTTGCTTTATAGGAAACGAAGTTTCCTATAAAGTAAAACAAAGCTGTAAATTTCACCTATGAATTTTACAGCTTTTTATCTTTTACTCTCCATCCTATTCCTGCCTAACACCTTTCATTTCAATTCACGAAACCTACACAGACTTCGACAGCAAAAACCAACAATTCTTGTAATCTCAATCCCATCTTTTCTATAAATATTATACAATCTCTCTTTAAAAAATCAACCATATTCTAATTAATTCTTTAATCTTTATATATTTTTAACAATAAAATACTGGTGCGAATCTCCCGGGGTTTTTATGTGTGCTTCACATTCGCACCAGAATTTTCACACCAAAATTCATAGACTTATTTTTCTATTTTTTCTCTAATTTATATAACCATTTCTTCTTCTCTTTTTCTTCTAATTCTTCTTCAATTGTCGGTAACAACTTATGAAATGCAAAATTCATATCATTTCTTGAATCGTTTGGCATCGTTCGATTTCCATTAAACCATTGATGTCCTGCATCTTTATTTTTATCTTTACTTCTTTCTGTAGCATTATAGCCCAACGGATAAGATACCTTTTCAGAGCGATTACCTCTATTTTTTTTCTTTAACCTTTTTTCCCAATTAGCAATCATTTTTAAATTTTTTATCTCTATACGTTCGGTAATGGAGTCCTCTAGTTCCAAATTCATTTTTTTCGGTTCAAGTTTCCACTCTCCGGTTCTCATATCTATAGTTCTGATTTTTACATTATCAACACATATTCTTACACTGCCAAATCCATAAGGTTTTGCCTTTCCGATTTTATGGGCACAATCCTTATCATTAAAATCGACTGCCCATTTTAATTGTTTAAGCTCCGATAGTGTAAGATTTTCAAAATAAATTTTACATTTAAACTTATTTTTATAATATTGATTTGCTCTCAATGGACGAATTCTTTGTCGCATTGATGAAAGTACCTTTTCCTCTTCACTTTTATTATCGTGACTGATTTTCTTATAATAATCACTGTGCCAATAAAATTTCCGTCCTCTTATTTTTATCTTTTTATTTCCCAAAGATTTTCTTATGTAGCTTTTATCGCCATCTTTTATTACATAATAATCATATGTCCAATATCCATTTGAGTCGTTCCATCCTAATTCTTTTTTTTCATTTATTATATCATAAGGTGGATACGTATAAAATTCCACTGCTCCCGGTCGTGGTTCACCAAGCTCTGGTAAAATAATCGGTTCCTCAAAATACTTGAAGTAATTTTTCTCAGCGTTTTCTAACACCGCATCTGTAAACCTTACTCTAGAAGCAATAGACAAAAGCTGTTCCTTTTTTTCTTCTTTTTGCTTTTCTCCTGCCATTCCGAATATTTTACATGTAGGACACAATTTCGTACCGTTTTTGCATGGTCGGAAGTCTCCGTTATCATCTAAAATGTTTTCCATTGTTTTATAAAATACTTCTTTTCCGATACAGGCCGGCGAAAAATGTCTATTTTCTTTTTCATCATCTAAATAATAAACGGGCAATACACTATCCGGATCATCAGCTACAATTTCATCTATATCATACCTTTCATATGAAGAATGAGGTTCCGAAGATGTATCTTTACTCCCTTTCTGATATTCATGTATTACACTTCGCAAGTTTTCCACTTCTTTATCATCAACAGGAATCTCTTTTATTTTTTTATCTGGTAAAAAGAACGATTCATATTTTTTTCTTAATTTATCATTTTCTCCTCCAAATGGCTCTCCTTTATGAAGATATGCCTTCTTTTTTAAATTTCCCTGGCTTCCTTCGCTTACCTTTTTCCATTCATTTACATACTCTATTCCATTCTTACTTTTACAATTAATATAAAATGCTTCTCCCTCTCTGCATTCATCATAAATTTGTTGTGGAAGATTTCCTTTCTCTTTATCGCTTACTTTCACTCTAATTCGCCGACAAGGATAAAGCAGCCACTGTTCCTTTGATATCCCGCCTTCCATTCGACTTACTTTTCTCAATATTCCACATTTTTTCGGAAGTGCTGTTCTTCGCCCTAGTTTACGATCAATTGATATAGAAGACATACAACCACCAAACGCCGCTTCATGTACGCTTCTTACTGCACCGCGAATTTCGGAAGCTGGAATTACCGGCTCAAAAACTCTTTTTCTTCGTTCCTCATAACTTTTGTTTTTGCTCTCCTGACTCAAATCATTATATGAAAAAAAGTCATAACTATGAGTTTTTAAAGATTCACTGCTCTCTTCGCGGATTTCTAGTTCCTCTTTCGTATGTAATGCTGTATCCGAAGTTGTATTTGGTATAAATAAGGGTGTTAATATTTCCAAGCTGCACTCAAGAACTCCTGTATGACTATCCTTATAATCTATTTTCAACTTTGACCTTTCACATTTTTCTGCTAATGGGACAAAATTATAAGGATTTATAAATCTATTTGACTGGTTTTCCTTCCATTTATTTTTGCTACTCATTTACATTTTCCTCCCAATCGCAAATTTTTAAAAGACGCTCATCAACAACATTTACAAGCCCCACTTCATCTGTTGCATCTGGAAATTGCACATAATATCTTATCATCAATCCCAATTCTTCTTCACGCTTTAATTGAAATGGAACAACAATTTTACTTCCCCGCTTTGATTCCAAAATACTCCATTTTTCCTTATCATGTTTTATTAAGGCTAGTTCATTTTTAACGCTGCCAAATATTTTCTGCTTTTCATCAAAATAATAAATTATTTCTTTTTTTCTGTTGCTAAATCTATCAACATCAAGACAATAACGCATGATAAAATTGTCTTTCATACGAACAAAGCGAAGTTCCTTTTCTTCATCAAATACCCTAAATTCTCTTACATATTCCATTGGGAGTTTCTGGCTATGCTGTTTTCCAACATCATAAAGACCGATATATAGTTCATTCTTATATTTTCCTAATGCAACACCGTATTCCAGTACAGCATACAGATACGCTTCTTTGTTAAACTTATTTCTCACTTCACATATACATTGTTCAGGTTTAATGTCTTTTTTTATTTCTACCGTTATCTGTTCTAATTCTTTCAATTCAGGCATCTTCTTCCTCCTGTCCTTTACACCAATTCAGTGCTTTCTTTGTATAAAACTGTAGCCCCTTTTCTAGCTTTTCATTTGTAAATAACGCTCCATCAAATTTAATTTCTCCGGCACTTCTAAAAGTTCCTCTTCCTACACTCGTTTCTCCACCTACGGAAAGAAAACCATTTTGCAATTCTTTCGCCACTATATATAACAACCCGCAAATTATATTTGTATTTTCTTCACTTACATTTTTTGACCAGCGAACCGTAAGATTCACCTGACCTCCAACCCAAATTTCTTCTGTAAACAAAGCTCCCAAAACCGTTCCTCCCGTAAAACGGTCAACTGCATTACGAGTAATTGAAAGAGGTTTCCCACCATCTACAATTGACTCTTCAAAGACAAGTTTCGATTGATTTAAAGGATTATCTTGTTTCCAGGTTCCAAAAAATATATCCAGATAACTTTGAACAGATTCCCAATTTCCTATTTCAGATACCTGTAATACCAATGACGCAATCTTGCTGCGCACAGCTCCTGCCCAAGTGCTCCCGGGAATCACCGCATACTTTTTCTTATCCATATCCATCTGTAGTTGTCTGCAATTCAAATTCATTTTTTCCCCAAATTCCAAATCCTCGTATTGCCGGACAAGTAATGTCTGCTCAATTTCTAATGGAATAACAAACTTATGCTCGGTTTGATTTTCTTCTGAACAATCCGATTCTAAATCAATCGGGCGAACTCGTTTACATTTTTCCCCTTTTTCTGTACTTCCATTTTTGGTATGTGCAATACTTTCATAAGCTTCTTCCCAATCCCAAGATAACCAATCTCTAGCTTCCCTTTGCTTCATCATATTAAATGGAAAAAGATTCATTTCTTCTATGGTCAACTTACCAAACCCTCTATGGCTTTTACCGCCTAATCTAAGCTCGCCACTCATAATTCCCTGTATCGCAAGCTCCAAAATCTTTAAATCTTTCTTTTGCGCTGCTTCCAATGCTGTTTCCAATTCATAATCATCGCATTGTAAATTATCTTGTCGCTGAATGACCTCAAAACGCAGTATGAAAGATGCACCTGCTGACACTGCCTGTAAATCAAATTTTCCCATATCCTGTGTAGTTTTATATTCATTCAAACAAATTCCGTCACGTTTTATAATTTGGGCATCTTCCAGTTTTGCATCATATACATATAATCTGCTTTGTCTTTCTTTTTCTGCCGGATACAAAAATGAATTGTCGTCCTGTTCCACTCCAAATAAATCTTCAAGAGCATCCTTTGTAAATTCTATTTTTTCTTGAGAGTCTTTTTCTGACTTTCTTTTTACTTCTATAACTTTTTTTAAATAACTTCGCATTGCACCTGCTACCGAGCTTCCCGGAAAAAATGGATTTCCCTCACTATCCAAAATTACATCATAATCCGAATTCTCATCTTCGCCTGAACCAATCAAAACAGGTGACTCTAACTTTCCTTTTATTATAATATAAAATCGACCACAAATTCGATTTCCACTATTTTTCTTCCTCCGATTTTTCTGTTTCATTTCTCACACTCCATTTTCCCTTCTTCAAATATGTTTCCATAAATGCAATCGTTTTGTTTTCACAAGCTTTAAAAAACACCTCTGCTTCTTGTTTTTTACTATCATTCATCTTTTTAACTTGTTCCATGATTTTATCATAAACTAACTTTCCATCTGCTCTACTACACTCTGACAATACAATTCCTTGTTCGGTTATTTCTCTCTTTATTTGGTAAAACATACTAATCAATTGTTCTACTAATGTTGCATGTATTCTCAATTCACCCTCTTTTTTCAAAGCATTTTCTTTTTCGTTTTGCACTTTAGAATGTTCCTCTATTAATTCTAATATCTTTTCTGCTATCTTTTCTTTCTTATCCTCATCTTCTAATGAATCTTGTACTAAATCATTTTTCCACAATCCAGGTTTCTTTGTTTCATCTTGATTAAGGTTTCTTTTACTATTGCATTCATCATCATATATTATCGTGTAGTCTTTTTCCTTTTCTGCATATAGTTCTATTTTTATTTTTCCATATCCTGCACCGGTCATTTCTCCCCAATAATTATCCTCCAGTTTCTTACAGATATTATTAAAATCAATAATTTCAGTTGTTATAACCAATACTGTACCCGCTTCCAGTGCCGGCTTTTGCTCACATGGAAGTCTCCATTTGCTGTTATAACCACCGACATGGGTAAATTTTAAAAATTCGCTTTCTTTGTATAATTCGATACATTTTCTATTGTTGAAACCATATACAGCGTTTATCATCTCGTTCATCAACGAAATAAAATGATTTGGATTTGCCTCAACTCTTCCATTGTCTGGATTTCTTAAAACCATTGGAGTAAGCAGCGAAATAATCCACTTGTTTTTCTGAATATTTTCTAACTTTAATGGCTGTTCCATTTTTTCTTCCACTTGTTCTTTAATAACTATAGTTTCCAACGGTTCTGCTTTTTTTAAAGAAATCGGCACAAACAAACTATTCCCATATTCTGCAGACCGGGAACGCCCTAAACGTAACTGAAAATCTAGGGATTTTAGACAATCGAATAAATTCTCTATATCTTCTTTTTTTCCTTACCATTCACAACCGAAAACCTGTCCTTTTTTCAATGCTACATACTGAAAAAATCTTCCCATTTGCTCCTGGTTCGTTTCCACTCTGTCTCCCAAAGCATGACCAATTCCACGGTCTAATGGCCGAGCATGATGCATTCGCATTTCTTTTTCCGGTACTGCAAGATAAATCTGATTTTCAATCTTATCCAACACTATCATTTTATTGATTGACTTTCTTCTTTTTCTCGCTGTATCACCTTTTTCATAAACACGATTAAAACAACTATCTTCATTCTTCAATTTTACAATCGAGCTAGGGCATGGATAATAATAACATTTTCCTTTTTTTAAAAAACCATATCCGAATTTAACACCATCTCTTAAAAAAATTCGTAAAAAATCTTTATCCTCATGTGGGACACCAGCTTGCTTCATTTTTTTCTTAATATAGGCTCCTGCCATAGCACCTTGTATTGCTTTTCCGGTTATCATACTCTCACAATCTTCATACAACCCTTTTTTTCCTGATAAAAGAAGCGGCTGTAGTAATTGAATATCAAATTGAACTGATACATTATCCTCTTTCCTATAACGTTCTAATTCTCTGCTTATCTCGTCAAAATGTTCATTTATCATTTCTCTTTGTTTTATCAAAAAGCAATTTGCCTGTTCTTTTTGTTCAAGTTTTACTAATTGACAAGAAACCTCTCCAAATCCTCTTGTCACTCCAAGTCCTATATGACGTAACCCCTTTGCACAGAATTCTAAAGTTTCTTCTATCTTTCCTTCTAGATCTTTCTCATAAAAATTCAAATCATTTTCATCTATCTCTAATAAACTTCGAAATTTTATTCCACTTCGAATTACTCTCATAGTGCGCAGAGTACCTGTTTTAGCAGTACCTGTTTTCTCATCAATGGCAGTCCTTGTCCTCATTCGCGTAAATAATTCCAAAACTTTCACTCTGACCTGTTCAATATCCATTTTCATAATCTTTTGCATTTCCGTCTGCAAATTTTCATAATCTTTTACATAATAACCATTTTCACCCAAATTTCCCATAATGCTTTTCGGAATAAAATAAAGATTAGCATCATGAATCCGTAACAATCCCGGCCTTTCACTTCCTATCTCTCCAAATAGATTATTCAAAAGATTTTTCTCAATTAATATTCCATTTTCTTGAAACTCTTTTCCTATTTCCAAAAGATTTCCTTTTATTCTTCTTGCCGGAATAACGGGAATACCATTTTCTTCTGTTACCTCTGTATCAACAAGCCCCGCAATCCCATCACCTGAGGCAGTACATAAATCACTTTTTAATGTTATTTCCAGCCACCACTGCTTCATTTTTTACTTCCTCCGTTTCTTTTCATAAAACTCGAAAAAATTCTGATACAGTTTCCGGTCATACATATCTATTAACTCCAACCCATCAAATAAAGAAAACTCTTTGCTTTCAGAAAAAGTGGAAAAATCGTATCCTCTTGAAGCATATTCTAATTTTAACAAATTCACTTCTCCTCCTCCCTGTAAATATGCTTCATACAATTTCTTTAACCGGTTTCTGGACCATTCTTTTGATCCAATTTTTCTATTCTCAGTAAACTCTTCCGGCAATTTTCCCATCAATTGATTTAAAAAATCAAATGAATAAATATCCTCTTTTGGTTCATTTTCTAATGCCACATAATATGGTCTTGTAATCGCTTCCTTAGGACAAGTAAAATTTTCCTCACGAATTAAGTCTAGTTCTGTCTGCCCGGCTCCACGAATTAATTGAAAATCAAAATAGCCTTTTTTACCTGAACCTCCATTTTCTTGCTCCCGATACCATTGTTTCTTTGCATTTGCACAACAGCTTTCTGCAATCTGATATGCAATTCGAAATGGGTAATGACTATGTACAAAAGCAATTCCTGCACAAGCACTCAAATTTTGTTCTTGCTGTTCTTTCATAAGAAGTTTTAAAAAAATCGCAACAATTGGAATCGCTAATTTTGCATTACAAATAAAAGTCACATCATCTCCATCCATAATCACATGACGTATCGGCAATACTTTCTTTTGTACATTGTCTACTTCCAAATCTTTTAAATATTTAGGTTCATTCTGGAAATAATCAATAATCTGCTCATAGA
Organism: Velocimicrobium porci; assembly: GCF_009696045.1. Taxonomy (GTDB): domain Bacteria; phylum Bacillota; class Clostridia; order Lachnospirales; family Lachnospiraceae; genus Velocimicrobium; species Velocimicrobium porci. The sequence goes on from NZ_VUMT01000008.1 coordinate 141,545, forward strand.
TTCCATTAAAAATTTTAGATAAACGAATGGACAACTCCCTCATTTTCGGAATAGCACTGTTATAATTTTTTTCAATGGTTCTCATATAATTGCCAATCATATCTCCCATACCGTTTCCATCAATATGCACGACTGCTACATAACTGTCTTGCCCTTTTTTTGTAATCAGCTCTTCCATTTCTTTTGCCCAAATAATATTTTTTTGCAAAGGAAATGAAGCAAAATTTTTTATCTTATTATATTCTTCTTGCTTTTCTACCTGTACAAAAGATAGATATTCACCATTTCTTATTTCATTAACAGGATAACCATAAATCGGTTCTTGTTCTGCGATTGGAAATAGTGATAACGGTTCTTGGCGAATTGTTTTCCCTTTTACCTGTTCTAATTTTCTATTCAATAATTCCTTATCTGCATGAAAATCACTAAAATCCGTTTTCACCGCTGCTGTAATAACAGTAAGATATCTTGTTTTTTCAAAAAATCGTTTCGCAAGTTTCCTGCTGGCATCATTATATTTTTCTTCATCTATATATAAAACTAACGCATTTCCTCCACCTACATAGATAATTTCTGCTATTACATTTGAGTCTTTCGTCATCTGAAGCGAAAATGATTCTTGCTCTTTCCAATTAATTATTACTTCTCCGTCTTCATTATTTTTTTCCAGACTATCTATTCTCATATCCTGTAACGCTTTTGGCAGGCATTCATTTAACGCCGCTGTCACAATCAGTGAAGCCCCTATATTTTCTTTTAGATGGTTTGTTGCAAAAATATAGTCCTGGATTCCACTGACATCATAGATGGCAAGTAGTGCACTTTTTTGCTTTTCCTTTTTCATTTACCCTTCTCCCTGTCTCTTTTTTTACAAATTCTACTTCTTTTTTCCTATTAAACGATTAAACAATTTAACATATGCTTCATGTGGAAATAGCATAGGATTATTAATTAACATTAACAATTGATTCAATTGAAATGTTAATGACATAATTACATTTTCTTTTTCATTTTTATCCTTTATAATTAAATCACATAAATTCCTATCACTTTTTCTTTCTTCATTCCGTTTTTCTACTTTTTCATTTCTTATTTTTTGCTCTTTCTTTTCCCTATCATCAGATAAATTCTCACTCTTTTCTTCCACATCATGATTTAACTTCTCCACCCAGTCCGTAAAAGAACTCTTTTCTTCATATACTACTTTCATTAATCTTTTATTTTTAACATATAAAAGAAAATCAAATTTTTCCTCTAACTTTTTAATTACAGGATTTGTTATCCCTGTTGCACACAAAATTTTGATTGGTCTTGTCCCTGTCTGTGCAAGTCTATTCCCCTCATCCAAACTATCAAAAACTCCATTCATTGTTCGGACAACTGAATTCAATGATGTATCCAATTCATCAATACTTTTTACCCATTTTTCCAAATCTCCTTCTATTCTTTTTCCTCCGTTAATCTTAGACTTACATTGAACAACAATTGCAACTGCTTCAATTGGTATAAATTTTATTTTTCCATATTTAAAGATATATGGTGTATACATTTCATCAAAAACTGCCAAATCCACCTCTCGTGATATATGACCTTTTGAATCAATAATAAAAATTCCCTGTTCAATGCAATATTTTTTAGGTATCATCTGACTAAATAAATTTTTCCACACCTCTTCACGATAAGTTCCAGTCGTTAGAGGATGACTTCCTATATCAATCTGTAGTTGGTTTACAAATGCTTTTTCTCTGTGTTCATAATTTGCAATAACCTTTTGAATTGCCTCTTCTACTTTTTCTTCTTCTGACTTTTTTGACATTTTTATCACTACACCTTTCAAATATTTTATCCTTTTAATTTTTCTTATCTATCATAAAACACCTCATAATGTCCAAACCCTATTGTAGCCCCCTTTCCGACATGAAAGTATTTCCCTGCTTCCAAAATTGGTGTCAATTCTGTCAAATCTCCATCAAAAACAGCCCAGCCTTCTATAGCAGGCAAATCTAAACGATTCCCTTTCTGATTTAAAGAATATCTGTGAAAATCAACAAGGCGGAATTGTTCTTCACAAACTTGTATCCGTTCTGCCTGTTCTATTATTGCTTCTTCATTCCATTCAATTCTATGTTCCGTATATATTTGTGATATTAGGGAAATTCTCCGGCTGATAAACCGTATCAGAGTTTCAAAAGAAATAGAATGACACAAGTTTTTACCAGTTACAATTCGTAACGGTGTGTCAAATCTTATCATAGCTGTTTTCGCCGTTTTTTCTCCCACACTCATACTATGAGGTATTAAATTTCTCATCCATGTTTTTCCACCTGCATAGATTAACGTTCCCGTCTCCGCTTCTGTGATTCGAACCAGTTGAAAAGGTATCCGGTTAACACCCCAGCCTTTTCGCTCCATCGCCAATAATGCGTCCAGATATACCCCAATCTGTTCTGTAGCACTTCCAAATAACTTCAAATCAAATACACATTCATCTCCCACATTCCATTCTGTTTTTCCATCAATTAATACATGAAGTGTATATGGATTAACGGCTCCGCCTTCCTTTCCGGTATTGCTGAAACATTTTACATATAAACAGTTGTCTCGTCGTTCACACATAAAACATTTTGTTTTCGGCTTTTGACAAACAAACTCTCTGATACAATGTCCCAATATACCTCGAATTGTAGAGCCAAGATAAGGGGGAAGTGTTCCCTTTTCTTTTGCAGAAAATGCAGCTCTTAATGTGAATATTTTAATATGTTCAAACATTGTTTTTCTCCATTTTTATTATTTTTATTTCGATTCATGAAGTTGAAAATTTTTCCAGTCCCATTAGTCCAATTGTACCATATTTCTTTCTACTTTTCTACAATTTTACCTAAAAACATTCAAAAAACGAAAGCAGTTTGGATATTTTTACTCAAACTGCTTTCACTCTTATTTTTTTCTTTATTTAATTTCGTTCTTTATTTTAATAATTAGTTATTAGGTAAGCAAATTCTGCATACTCTTCAGACTGATCGCCAATGTAGAAGTATTATGTAATAAAGCAGAGGTCGTTGGTTGTATTATTCCTCCAACTCCACATAATATAAGTACCGTATTAAATCCTACAATCAGACGATAATTTTTTCCTATTCGTTTCATTAATCCATTACTAATCAGCTTTAATGTAACAATTTCAAATAAATTATCTGCGGCAATTGTAATATCTGCTATTTCTCTTGCAAGCTCTGCTCCATCACTAATTGCAATTCCAACATCAGCAGCTGATAATGCAGGTGAATCATTAATTCCATCACCAATCATAATTACTTTTCTTCCCCTTGCTTTTTCATGTTCGATAAAATTAGCTTTATCTTCTGGTAAAACCTCTGAATAATATTTATCAACTCCAACTTTTCTGGCAATCGCTTTCGCAGTCTTTTCACTATCTCCTGTCATCATGACAACATTATCTATTCCAGTCTGTCTTAAAGAATTAATAACTGCTGCCGCCTCTTCCCTCAATGGGTCCTCTATACAGATAACAGCAGCCAGTTCCTGCTCTATTGCCAGATAAAGATAAGAATATTCGTCAGACAAAGAAGCAAACTTTGCTTCACAGCCGTCGGGAATTTTACAATTTTCATCTTCAAAAATAAAATGGTAACTTCCAATTACAACTTTTTTATTATTTATAAAAGAAGAAATACCATGAGCTACAATATAATCAACCTTTGAATGCATCTCTTTGTGTTCCAGCCCTTTTTTTCTGGCAGCATCGACAACTGCTTTTGCCATTGAATGTGGAAAATGTTCCTCCAGACAAGCTGCAACTCTCAACAATTCATCTTCATTCTCATTATTAAAAGAAATAACATCAATAACGGTTGGCTTTGCTTTTGTTAATGTACCCGTTTTATCAAATACAATCGTTGTAGCTTCTGCAACTGCTTCTAAATACTTCCCTCCTTTGACTGTTATATCATAAAGACTTGCCTCCCGAATTGCGGATAAAACTGCAATCGGCATCGCAAGCTTTAAGGCGCATGAAAAATCTACCATTAATACTGATAATGCTTTTGTTATGCTTCTTGTACATAAATAAGTGAGTGCTGTTCCAGCCAATGTGTATGGTACAAGCTTATCCGCCAAATGCTCAGCTTTTCCCTCTAATTTCGATTTTAACTTCTCAGATTCTTCAATCATTGCAACAATCTTTTCAAATTTAGTAGAATTGCCAACCGCTTTTACTTCTATTGTCAATTCACCCTCTTCCAAAACAGTTCCTGCATAAACATATCCACCTTCTACTTTTCTGATTGGAACAGATTCACCAGTCAAAGAAGCCTGGTTAACCATTGCTTCGCCAGAAACCACAACTCCATCAAATGGAATTACATTTCCCATATGGACAACCACACAATCATTCACTTTAATTTGATCCGGCAATACAAGTATTTCCTGGTCACCTCTCACTAACCAAACCCTTTTAACATTCAGTGACATACTCCGTGCAAGATCATCTACAGATTTCTTATGTGTCCATTCTTCTAATAGTTCTCCAATTCCTAAAAGAAACATAATAGAACTTGCCGTACTTATGTCATTTCTTAAAACTGATACGCCGATTGCTGTAGCATCTAAAACTGCTACCTCTATCTTCCAATGTATCAGACTTTTTAATCCTCTGAAAATATATTTTCCTGCTTTAAGCACTATATAAACTGTACGAATTGGAGGCGGAAGCAAAAATTTGCCACCAATTCGTACAAAAACTTTTCTCATTAGTTTTTCTTGATATTGTGCATTCAATTCTCTTCCTGATGTTGCCAAAACGCCTGAGGGAACAATTACATTTTCATATTGAAATTGTCTTAACATTGCAATTATCGTACTTCGCGCCCCTACATAACCAATCGTAACATCAGCTGTTCTTTCATATACTTTTACATATGTAACAAATTTTTTGCTATGAAGATAGTATAATAAAGTATCTGCCTGTTGAAATGACATTGTTTTTTGAATCAAATGAACACGTATTCTTCCATTTATCTCATGCTTTATAACAAATCTCACTTAATTTCCTCCATTCTAAGAAAAGCTGTTGCAAAAAGAAAATAATTGATTTTACTAATTACTTTTCTATTTACAACAGCTCTTTTGTCACATCGACACTACTCTTCTGTCATTTCTTCTGAGAAATTCTCAGATACTTCTTCATTCCAGTCCGCCACCTCTTCAGATTCTTTTTTTCTTTCTTCATTTATCTGTTTTGCTTCTGCAAGAATATCTTCCGTATTTTCCTGAATTGTAGAAGTTGTCTTCATAACACAATCTTTTGCTCTTAAAACAGCTGCTGTACAATTTGTATAAAACTTCTTTGCGTCACTGCTGGATAAAATCTTAATACCTGCTGTTCCAAATAACACACCCGCAGCAAAAATTCCTGCTTTCTTTAAACTAACATCTTTCAATTTATCAATCATTATTATGTACCTCCTTACCATTATCTTCTAATTGTATATTTTTTATTATAAGAAAACGCCTTTCCTATTTCCATAGTTTTCTTTTTATTGATAAATTTTATCAATATTTCTACGACTTACATTTTTATCTTTTAAAGTAGTTATCATATGTCGCACTGCTAATATCGGATGATAAAAAAGCATTCTAGGACCAGCATATCTCATAACTGCCTGAATTTTAACCCGATTCTGTGGGGAATAACAGTGAACTTTACATGCGCTGCAAAATGTCTTGGTTTCCATAAATGGACAATTTTGTGTTCGTTTTAATGCATATTCTTGCAAATCACTGCACTCATTACACAGCTCTTTTCTCTTTCCATGATTGCCACGACAATATATCTGTATCATAACTTTCAATAGCTGCTTTTCTTTCTCTCTCTTTTTATCTACATTCATATTTATCTTTTTACCTTTCTGGTTAAATTTTCATATATCGCACTTCTGCTGAATTTCACTCCATTCTTAGCAACATATGTTATTACTTATTGCAACATAGATATATAACTTCTCTCTGTATAAAATTATAAAACTATAACAAAAATATAGAATACAAATCAAGTTTTCCATATCACAAAATTTAGCTTAGTATCACAAAAAATCTATCCACCTTTTCTCAAAAAGTGAATAGATTTTTTTAATCAATATCATCTATCTTTCCATACATAAAGGCATGATATAAATAAACACATTCATTTTTATCTGCATATTCCTTTATCACATTCGCATTGTTTTACTGTTACAGATAAAATATTTTGTTCTTTCATATATCCACAGGCTTTTAATCCGGCACAAATCACAGAATTCCAATTTTTAGCTGAGAGATGTTCTATTGTATTATCGTCCCATTCAATTGTACAAGCATCTTCCATCTCGCATTGTTCAGAATATGTAATTTTATACATATTTTTTCTACTGATTGCACCGATTTCTTCCAATGTATTTATCATTCGGTAAACAGTTGCCGTTCCTATTCTGTTATCAATTTTAAAAGCTTTATAATAGATTTCTTTACAACAGGAACACTCATTTTCTAAGATAATATCTAACAACATCAATCGCTGTCTGGTAATTCTGCAACCTTTTTTCTTCAATTTTTCAATTATAATCTCTTTTTGCATCTGTGTCCTATGATAATTTCTGGAATCATATGCTTTCTTTCTCTCCAAATGGTTTATCTCTTGCGTCATTGTCATTCTGTCACTCCTCCATTTTTCATCACTGTTTAATGGCAATGTCCTCCACAATGTTTACAATCTCCGCCACACTGAATTGATTTCCCATTCTTTTTATCTTGAATCATTCCACGAATGATTAATCCTACAATAGCTAATACAACTCCACCTACAACAACTGTACCCATTTAAAAGCCTCCTTACATATTTTTCCAACTACATATTTTTCCAACTACATATTTTTTGCACCAGCAACACGATTTAAATTAATTTTTAAAGTATTGCTTTCTTTATACGGTCTTGCTAACAAATAGATAAATAGTGCTACTAATCCAAATGCCACAACAGTTCCAAATCCAAATGCTCCTGTTGTAATTAATGTACCAATCTGATATACACAAAGAGCTACAACATAAGCAAGTAATGTCTGATAGCCAATTGCAAACCAGAACCATTTTGCATTATTCATTTCTCTCTTAATCGCTCCCATAGCAGCAAAACAAGGTGCACAGAGAAGATTGAATACAAGGAAGGAATAAGCAGCAACTGCTGTCATGCTTCCGGCTAGAGTACCCCAGATTTCTGCTCCATTTTCTTCTACCTCTGCAAAACCAAATAAGATACCAAATGTTCCTACTACATTTTCTTTTGCAACTAATCCTGTAATCGCTGCAACTGCGGACTTCCAGTCGCCCCATCCAAGCGGAATAAAGAGCCAGCTGATTGTATTACCAATTGCCGCTAGAATACTGTGATTAAGCTCCATGTCATCTAACATTCTAAACTGTCCATCTACCCAGCCAAAATAGGTTGTAAACCATACAAAGATTGTAGAAAGTAAAATAATTGTTCCTGCCTTTTTAATAAATGACCAGCCGCGCTCCCACATACTTCTTAATATGTTACCAACTGTTGGCATATGGTATGCAGGTAATTCCATAACAAATGGTGCAGGTTCTCCTGCAAACATTTTTGTTTTCTTTAAAATAATACCTGAACAAATAATTGCTGCAATTCCAACAAAATATGCACTTGGAGCTACCCACCATGATCCGTTAAACAAAGCTCCGGCAATTAATGCAACAATTGGAAGCTTTGCACTGCATGGAATAAAGGTTGTTGTCATAATCGTCATTTTACGGTCACGGTCATTTTCAATTGTTCGAGAAGCCATAATACCAGGAACACCACAACCACTTCCAATCAACATAGGAATAAAAGATTTTCCTGAAAGTCCAAATTTGCGGAAAATTCTATCCATAATAAATGCTACACGAGCCATATATCCACATGCCTCTAAGAATGCAAGGAATACAAATAACACAAGCATTTGAGGAACAAATCCAAGGACTGCTCCTACCCCTGCAACAATACCATCTAAAATTAAACCTTGCAGCCAGTCTGCACAACCTACTGCAATTAAACCAGATTCAAGCATACTTGGAATACTTGGAACTGATATGCCAAAGAAACTCCATCCATCACCAAATACACCATCATTTACCCAATCGGTTGCCCATGAACCAATTGTCGTAACTGAAACATAATATACGACAAACATAACTGCTGCAAAAATTGGAAGCGCCAACCAGCGGTTTGTTACAATCTTATCAATTTTATCAGAGCTTGTTAATTTTTCTTTTTTATTCTTACTATAACATTCATTAATAATAGAAGAGATATATACATATCGTTCATTTGTAATAATACTTTCGGTATCATCATCCATTTCTTTTTCAATCTGAGCAATCTCTTCTGTAACATCCGGAACGGATTTCATCTGAGCAGAAATCTTATCGTCTTTTTCTAAAAGTTTAATCGCAAAAAATCTTTTTTGTTCTTCCGAAATGTCGCTTCCTAATTTTAATTCAATCTGCTCTAATACCGATTCTACTTCCGTAGCAAATTTATGTACAGGAAGAGCCACACTCTTTTTATTTGCAATTGCTACCGCCTTTTCCGCTGCCTTTTGAATTCCGGTTCCCTTTAACGCTGAAATCTCAACTACTTCACATCCAAGTTTTTGGCTTAATTTCTGAATATTTATTTTATCTCCACTTTTCTCTACAATATCCATCATGTTTACTGCCATAATAACCGGAATTCCCAATTCCATTAACTGAGTAGATAAATATAAGTTTCTCTCAATATTCGTTCCATCTACAATATTTAAAATTGCATCCGGTCTTTCTCCAATTAAGTAATTTCTCGCAACTACCTCTTCCAGTGTATACGGAGAAAGGGAATAAATTCCAGGAAGGTCCATAATTATAACATCCTTATGCCCCTTTAGTTTACCTTCCTTTTTTTCAACTGTAACACCTGGCCAGTTTCCCACAAACTGATTGGAACCGGTCAAAGCATTAAACAAAGTCGTTTTACCACAGTTTGGGTTACCTGCTAACGCAATCTTAACTGACATATCCTACCTCTTTCTGCTCTATCGCTTTTTATTTTATTCGCTACTACTATTTCTAGTTCGTTCTATCTATATCTAATTAGTAATAACTAACATATATGTAAAAAAATTATTCTACTAAAATCATTTCTGCGTCGGCTTTACGCAATGACAATTCATAACCTCTTACCGTTATTTCCACCGGATCACCTAAAGGAGCAACCTTTCTGACAAAAATCTCAACCCCCTTTGTAATTCCCATATCCATGATACGTCTCTTTACTGGGCCCTCTCCAGTTAATTTTGTTACTTTTACTGTTTTTCCACATGGAATCTCTTTCAATGTCTTCATTGTTTTTCCTATCTCCTTCTTTATCCGACCATAATTTTATTTGCCATATCTTTACCGATAGCAACTCTTGAATCCTTTACATTCACAATCATATTACCACCAATCTCTGATACGACAGTAACAATTCCACCTGCCACAAAACCTAGATTCTCTAAAAATCGTTTTGTTTCCTCTTTGCCACCAACCTTACGGATTACATTCGGTTCTCCGGCTTTCACCATTGTTAAAGGCATCATAACTCATCTTCTTTCTTTCGTTAAATCGTTAATTTTTCTTTGATAATGATATTGATTTTCATTTCTTTGTGGTTAGTATATGCTAACTTTTATTAGTTGTCAATAATCTTTTTGATATTTTTTATCATTTATATAAATTTTTCCATATATTTTTTTATTCAAACCTAAACAAACTCCATCAAATTCGAGTTCCTTTATCAATCTAATACAGCGGTGAGGAATAAAAACTTTTCGCAATAAAATAACCAGATATTTTACAATATAACCTCTTGTGCGGTAAAATTACTTTAGAAAATTTTTCGCACAGGAGGGTTATTATATGCCAATGACAAAAAAAGAAAAAAGAGAACGTAAGAAGCAGGATATAAATGGTACAATATATATGTACAAAAAATCCAAAATAAAAATGTACAGATGCTATACTGTTACCATGGAGGTAAACAGTATGATTTTAAAAAGCAGCATCATTGTAGATTTAAAAATTAATTCA
>NZ_VUMT01000009.1 GCF_009696045.1 Velocimicrobium porci
GAATTAATTTTTAAATCTACAATGATGCTGCTTTTTAAAATCATACTGTTTACCTCCATGGTAACAGTATAGCATCTGTACATTTTTATTTTGGATTTTTTGTACATATATATTGTACCATTTATATTGATGAAACTTTACGTCGCAGATTAGAAACAAAGCTGATTACGAAAATATTGGCTTTTGAAGTTGCATAGCAGGCGGTCAGCGGTGTCCCTTTCCATTCGCTGATCGGTACGTATGCCCCCTGTACCTTGACAACTGAATACTGATTGCATACAGGACGTGAGGATATGCGGAGCCACTAGGCAGGTTCGCCAAGAGATACCTGCTCTTTTTGAGTGAACGTGAGGAAATGTTGAAACACTACATTGAAGCAAAGGTATGGAGCGAGAAGAATTTGGCAAAATGTGTAGCAGTTGCACAGGGCGATGAAGCATATCTGTGATAATGATACTTCCGAATTTCAGAGAAATTTGAGATCCGGTCAATTTGGATGACGGTGCGATACCGATGTGGGCAGAGTAATGACCTGCCACCTGTATGGATTTTTTGTTATCTGCTGATGAGAAATAGGAGCATAGATTCCTGTTTGTCATGGGCGGATAAAGTGCTGCCTATTATGAGAAAGATGGAGGTGTTGAAAATAGATAATACAGAGGCAAAAGTGAAAGGAAAGATGGTTCCAATATGGGAGAAATATATGCTAACAGTTGATGAGGCTGTTCAATATTTTGGAATTGGTGAAAAGAAGATAAGGATGCTGATTTCTGAAAATACTGATACTGATTATTGTTTTACGGTGCAGGTTGGGAATAAATCGTTGATTAATCGGCATAAATTTGAAGAATTTCTTAATCACACCACTTCCTTGTAGAAATGAAAAATACGAAACTTTATCACTTTAAAGTGGTAAATGTTGCCCTGGTATGATATAATATGGTTGTCGTGCTAGGGCTTCTTCGTAGAAAGGAGCAAAGACGTTTGAGTGAAAGAAATCGCAATCAGAAAAGACGTGATAAAAAAGGACGTGTTTTACGAAACGGAGAAAGCCAGCGAGCGGATGGAAGATATGCATTTGTTTATACAGACTGCTTTGGAAAACAGAAATTTCTTTACAGTTGGAAGTTGGAATCGACAGATCCTCTTCCGGTAGGAAGAAGACCTTGCCAGTCACTTAGAGAAAAGGAAAAAGTCATATTAAGGAATATAAATGATGGCATTACTCCTTATGGTGATAATTTGACAGTTCTTGAGTTGGTAAAAAAGTATATTGCTCAGAAGACTGGGGTTCGCCATAATACAGCTGCGAATTATAATTTTGTTATTAACATTATTAAGAAAGAGGAATTTGGAGCATTAAGGATTGATAAGGTAAAACTATCAGATGCAAAAGCATGGTTGATTAAGCTTCAGGCAGATGGTAGGGGATACAGCACCATTCATTCAGTTCGTGGAGTGGTAAGACCTGCTTTTCAAATGGCTGTAGACGATGATTTGATTCGTAAAAATCCGTTCGAGTTTCAACTATGTACAGTAGTTGTAAACGATAGTGTAACAAGAGAAGCCATAACCAGAAAACAAGAGAGAAAGTTCTTGGAATTCATTAAGAATGATGAGCATTACAAACGATACTATGATGGTATGTTTATCCTCTTTAAAACCGGACTTCGTATTTCAGAGTTCTGTGGGTTGACACTTTCCGATATTGATTTTGAAGAAAAGCAAATCAGTGTAAATCATCAGCTTCAAAGAACCAGAGATATGAAGTATGTTATTGAGGATACGAAAACATCAAGTGGAACCAGAATCATTCCTATGACCGAAGAAGTGTATGAATGTTTTAAGCGTATTGTTGAAAATCGGAAAAAACCCAAGAAGGAACCTGTGATTGATGGATATAAGGGATTTTTGTTTTTGGATAAGAAGGATATGCCGGAAGTTGCCTTGCATTGGGAAAAACATTTTGAGTGGGCATTGGCAAAACATAATCGAATCTATAAGGAACAATTACCTAAGATCACACCTCATGTTTGCAGACATACCTATTGCAGCAACATGGCAAAAAGTGGAATGAATCCCAAGACACTTCAATATTTAATGGGGCATTCTGATATAGGAGTTACCCTGAATACATATACGCATCTGGGAGCAGAGGATGCCAAGGAAGAACTTGGCAAATATGCTAAAATGGCTTAAAATTTAAAAATATTGATACAACTAAATGATAACCTAAGTGGAAAAAGTCTTTAGTAAAATGAGAAAATCGAACTGTTTTACTAAGATTTTTACTAAATTTGGATGACAAAATATACGAATTTATGCCACGATATGCGACGAAAACGAAGAAAACAATCTATCACAGCAAACCGTATAAAGTGGCGTAAAATCAAGGAAAATCAGCATTTTCAAGGAGTTTTTAAGGCATGATTAAAATATTATTTGTGTGCCACGGTACTACACTAACATAGTGTGAAAAATGTTGTATTTACAAGGGTTTCAGCGACATAGCATAAGAATTTAGCCCTTATTTAGCCCAAACAAAATAGAGAGAATCGGTATGAATAAAAGAATATTTGAATGTTTGCATAAGCATATATGCTTGTAGAAATACGGGTATGTGTGCTTATTTTTATGTTCAAATTTGTGTATGTGAAATTTACACCAATAACATTAAAGTGGCTGTATGAGCCACACAGAGCGTCAGAATAGCCTTTTATAGGCTACAATTAGTGATTGATTAAAATGTGTATTTCATTGGCAAAATTAAGGAGGAAAACAGAAAATTGGATGAATTAAAAAAGATTGGAATATCACCATATAAGATGGCTGGTCGCATTGCAAAAAAAGCAGACAATAAAATCTATAAAAGAGAGTACGTGTACGATATTCTGAAAATGTATATGGAAGAAATTCAAAGTGCATTGTTGAGAGGTGAGAGAGTTCAGATTTCAGGAGTAGGTACAATTATTCCAGAAGTAAAAACCCGTGAGAATTATTCTTTGCCATGTTGTAATAAAGCAGATGGCAACCCACCATACACAGCAATGAGAATGTCACGCACTAATACGCTACATGACAAAATGAATGAAAAATTATTAGAAAATATCGAGAACGGCATTTATGGATTAGAAAAATTACCTTTTTCAAAACAACAAATGACATATCTTAAAAATGGAGGGTTCATACCTGAAGATGCAGAATTTAAAGAATGTAATGAAAATTATGAGGAGGAATGATTAGTGTAAAATGTATGGAGTGGTTACAAAATATTTTAACGAAAGAGGATATGGATTTATTCAATGTATAACGGATGGAGAACAATATTTTTTGCATAAGAAAGACTTAAACGGTGAATATGTTGAAACTGGATGTTATGTTTATTTCGTGAATTTCAAAACAAGAAGAAGAAAGAATAATGCAGCGATTATAAATGTAATAGAAGCACCAGAACATATGACAGGGAGGAAATAAGTATATGGCAATACATATTAGCAATATGGATGAATTAGCAAAGGCATTACAACCTACAATGATGGGATTAGTAAATCAATTAGCAGATGAAGTTTATAAAACATTGAATTATTTTTTAAATGAATATTACACAGGTTGGACACCTCAAAGCTATCAAAGAACAGAAGATTTCCTGCGTTCAGCAGTAAAGACAGAAGCAAAAATGAAAGGAAATAGGTGTGTAGCATCCGTGTATATTGATTATGAGAGCATGGATGATTATGTAAACGCTACGGGATTTCAAGTGGCTACCTGGGCGAACACCGGCTATCATGGAGGCTTGTCAGTAAGTCATAAACCCCATGTGTGGGATGACACAATGGATAACACTATTAACAATGGCAGTCTGCTAAAATCAGCGATTGCATATTTGAAAAGTAAAGGATTTTCAGTAAGAGTGTGATGCAGAAATGTAAACACTCTTTTTTTGATTGGAGGAATATATAAGTGGAATTAAAAGATAAAGTTGTTATCCTTGATGAAAAGAATATCAGCAGATTATTGAATTTGTACGGAGGAATTAAAGATATTGATGAATTATCAAAAATCGTCAATAGACATTTAGAAGTTGCCATTGATGAAATCGAAGAAGATTCCAGACGACAGAGAAATGCAATGGTGATAGCAAAACTTGATAGAGAATGTCCGTATAGAAAGGAAACAGATTTTGACGGAGAATACTAAGAGATACAGAGTACCACATTGTAGTGATTATGATAAATGCAAATATACACAATTGCCGTGGTCTAATACTAAAGAATATAAATGCTATGAGGATGCTAATTCTTCTGAATGGGGAACATTCATTGGTTATTTAGGTGTAGATCATCCATCGAAAACAAGTCCTAAATGGTGTCCTAAGAGAAAGAAGGTAAAATAGTGACTATTTGCAGATTAGCACAAGAAGATATGCCAGATATTTTAGCATTATGGAAGAAACAAGGAGATGTACTTGGTATTCCATTCCGTAATACAATAAATAAGTTGATTGATGATGGAACATTCTTTTGTATACGCAATAATGGTCGATTAATTGCAATGTGTGGATATAAGATTATGAAACGGCATCCAGAAATTAGAATCACAAAATTATGCGTGGATGAAGAGTATAGAAATAGAGGTTTAGCAATATCACTTTTGCAACATATTGTTCTGATTACATCTGTTTTAGACCTTGATGCTTATGCTGAATGTAAAGATGGAGCAGATAATAATAATTTCTATGATAAATTTGGAGAAATGGTTTCAATTAAAGAGTGTAAGACTATGAAGATCAGAAGATATAAAATTAACAAAAGTGCTGTTGAAGAATATAAGGAGAAAAATATAAAATGATTGTATGCCCTAACAGTCATGTTATATATTCGATGGAAGAATTAGACGAAATGTATTATCGTGATATGCCAAAAGAATTGAGAGAAGCATTAGGAATTAAATTAGAAGATAAAGAAAAAGACACAGTTAAATTTGAAGTAACATTTGGCAAGACTACTACCCAACCGACTTAAAAATAAGTCCGTTAAAGTGTAGGATATTTCCTAGTCGGCAGGAAGTAAAAGAAAGCCGACATCAGGATTCAAGAATAAATCTAATTATCTCACTGTCCATTTTTGGCGAGTGAGATTTTTATAGTGCAATTCTGCACGATGCTTTCCGTAGAATTACGTGAAAAAATCCCTATAAGTTAATAGATTTATAAGCCGAGGGAAAAATTCTCTTGGCTATTTGTCATGCAAAAAACTTAACATTTTCAATCTGCCACTTAACAAGATTAGTAATGGTATTTTGAAGAATTTTGTTATGTATGACAATTTTCTTGAATCTCTGGTTAATAAAAAGGAGGTTCAATGAATGACAATAAAATTAAATGTATGTACTTTGACCATAGATTCACAGAAAAACCACAAGGAAAACAATGTGGCTGGGTACAGAAAAGTTTAACTCAAACGGATATTACGATTGAGAATTTGGCAGATGCTTTATGCCACGGAGCATCATTTAAGCCGGGAGTTTTAGTAGGTGGCAATAAGGCTGAAAATTGGTATCAGCAACAGTTTTTTGGTTTAGATTTTGACGATGGAATCAGAATAGAAGAAGCGTATAACAAGGTTATTTCGCTTGGGATTACACCTTGTTTTATGTACACGACATTCTCACATAAAGAAGAACATCACAAATTTCGTATGATTTTCTGCAATAACAGTATCATTGCAGATGGGAATATCAGAGACAAACTACAAGCAACTCTTATGGGTGTTATCGGTGGAATTGATGAAAGATGTTTTAATCGTGATAGGATGTTCTTTGGCGGTAAAGGACAAGTTGTGTTACATCCTGATTATGAAGCAAGAATTAACGCTGAATCCATTATTGAAAAATACTGGAATGATAATTTTGAACAGTATATTTCTAATGCAAATCCAAAATCTAAGAAGAAAAATAAGCCTGCTGCATCCTCAAAATCTAATGGTAAACATAAAGAATATCTTGCATTTACTGATAATACAGACGCAATCAGTACACTAAATGTTGCCTTGTTACAAGAGCGTTTAGGCATAAATGAGGACTTACTGAATACTGATAGAAGAAGATATTCTTTATTAGTATTCACTCAATCCCTTGATGATGAGGTAGACGAAAGGATTGTAGATGGAGTTTATCAATTCCAATCTGAAGCAGAGATGTACCAGTATATCAATTCTTTAGATTTGCAAGAATATTTAGGTGTACCTAATGGTACATTCTGTTGTATATTACCAACACATGAAGATAACAAACCATCTGCACATATTTATATTACAGATGATGGAACACAAATATATAAGTGTTTTGGATGTAATCAAGCAAGAACAATCATTTCTATTACGGAGCAATTAGCTCATTGTCGAAGAAGTGAAGCAATCAATTTCATAAAAAAGGTATATAAAATCGACTATAAACCTTCTGAATGGGTAGAACAACAAAGACAGCTTATGATTGATTCTGCCTTATATCTGGATAGTGAAGAGTTCAAAGAAACATTCCCACAGATTAATAGATTAATTCGTACAAGAAAAACTGATATTCAGAAAATTCTTATGCACATGACAAAGCATATTAATGATGGATTGCAATATGACGGGAAACCTCTTTTCTTTGCAAGTTTAAATAGTCTTATGAAAATTTGTGAGAAAAAAGACAAGACAAAAATATCACAGTCCGTTACATTATTTGCACTTCTGAATATGTTGAATAAAGTTGAATTGAATTGCATTCCAGAGGATGAATTAAATAAAGCAAAACATATTAGTGCGAAATATGGTTTTAAGAAGATAGTTAATTTCTATCAGATAGAAGAGTATGGATTTACTACGTTAGAGAATAGTGAAAAGATAGCCGGTACTCTGATTGAAAATAACATATCCCTTAAAGGTCTTAGCAGAGAATATATTTTGCGTACTTTTGGCATAGAAACAGCAGACAGAGTATTTCCACAGTATAAATATGAGAATAGGCAGGGAACATCTGCAAAATCAGATTATCTTACTGGTGAAATTGCTTCTGTAGTGCTTAATACCATTAAAGAACAGGGTTACATATTTGAACGAGACGTAAATATTAATGGTGCTATCGGTACACAATGGAAGAAATCAATTCAAGAAATATTGGATTCTTACGGATTGAAGAAGGTAAAACTTAATAAAGAGTTGAAAGAAAAATATGGTATTGAGGGTAATGGTTATCCTTGCATTATTATTGAAAGCGAGGATTTTTAAACTGTTATATGCCTACCCCAAATGTTACCAATTAACACGATTGAGACAGTATGAGTTATTCACGCTGTCTCTTTTATTATGCTTGAAAATAAGGAGATTTTAAAGAATGACAAATAAAAATGAGTTTTTGAATATAGCTAAGGCTGGATTTGAACCAGTAGCAAAAGATGAAATATTTGTAAAAGTGCATAATACGCACAATTATTGGATTTCAAATCATGGAAGAACAGTAAATAACCTTAAAGGTAAAGACAATTTCTATATGTATAAGACAGGCAATGTACATCTCACATTGACAAGTTATTATGTGGGTGGTGAAAGAATCCCAAAAGATACATATATTAAAGATTTAGTTGCAGAACATTTTCTTGTTAAGCCAAAGGGAAAAGATCACATATACTTTGTTGATGGTAACAAAGAGAATAATTATTATAAGAATCTCGTATATCTTGATTCTAAAGAACTGTATGCCGTTAAAAATGGAGTAGAGAACATTGAGAAATATTTAGATAGACAGGAATACATTGACTATTTATATAAAGGTAATCAAAAAGTAAGAATAGCATATAACATGATGTATAAGAGGACGCATGACGAGGAAACTAAGAAATATTATCCACAATATGCAGATGCAACAATGTATAAGCCGTGGGAAGATGACCCAGAGCTTTGTATGGAATATTTGGAATCAATTCTGTATGAGTGCGATGGTGAACAGATGGTTATTGACAAAGATTTACTCTGTAAAGGCAATAAGGAATATGCACCTGGTAAAATATGTTGGTTGCCGTTGACATTGAATGTCATGTTATCCAATAGCAAGAAACATTACAATGCAAAATATAATCGTTTACACAATGAGGAATTGCCATATGGTGTCAGATATGATGAGGGAAGAGATAAATATTATGCCGAAATAACAATGGACAAAGCATTAAGAGGCGATATTGAAAAAGTAAGACCGAAAAAATTGAGATATAGGAATACACCAGAAGAGGCATTTGCAGATTATAAGAAACATAAGGAAGCATACATCATAATGATGGCTGATAAATATATGGATTATCTGCCTGTAGAAATATATGATGCTTTGATTGATTATGAAGTTGAACCATATTAAATAATAGATTGGAGGGAATCAAACACAATGACAGATTATGAAATGTGGGTACAGCAGGCATTAAATGATGTAGCTGCTGAAGAAAAACATGACAAGATTTATAAACAGTGTGCTATTGATGAAGCGATTGCACATATCACTAATGAGAATATCAGTGATACACAGATTAGAAATGCGCATAGAATGGCACAGGCAGATGTTGAAAGAGACTTTTACAGATAGGGGGGAGTTATTATGTCAGATTTATTAAATGAATTATTGAAGAATAGCATGGAAAGAGAAGCAAAGAAATTAGCGTCTAATGGTGGAGTTACAGAACAGGACAGATACGGAAATCTTCTTGATTCAGTTAAAGGAAGAGATATCGCACAGGAAGAAACTGATAAATATTATGGTAATGTTTCACAGGTGCTTAATACCGCTAAAAATAACCGCCTGAAACGTGAAAAAGAGAATACAGAGAACGCAAGAAATTTACAACGTATTGTTTCAGATGTAGAGAATAGGGAACGTAGAGAGGCAAATGCTTTTGTTGATAGAAATAGAAAGTATTTAGACAAGGCAAAGGAAACTATCAGCAGAGAACGGAATAAGAGTTATTTTGATTAATTGGATTATAGGCATATCGGATATTAATTTATCTGGTATGCCTATTTTTTTTACGATTTTTTACAAGTACCCCTGCTGCTGAACAGGGACTTTAGGTTTTCGATGTTTTCCCCACCCCCTATAAAGGCTGGTCTGTATCAGATGGGGATATATTGAGCAATGTCTTGAAGTTCACAGTTAAGTATGCGACATAGGTCATTAAGTGTAGTTGTGTTCATAGGTCTGTTTTTACGCAATTTATCAATAGTTGCACTTGAAACATGATGAATGTTTATTAATGTGTATGTTGTTTCTTTGGAATTTTTAAGTGTATTCCAAAATGGTTTATAATCAATCATTCCACCATGCCTCCTCCTATTTCTATAGTATTAATGTTATGTTGTAGTCTTATACTTGACTATGGTCAGAAAAATGACTATAATGGATTTGTATAGTACTAAAGACTTATTAGAGATTGGGGGAATTATTATGGCTATGATTAAGTGTCCCGAGTGTGGACAAGAGATAAGTAACAAAGCAAAGAAGTGTGTACATTGTGGGAATGTAATAATTGAGGAAAAAGCAGATATAAAGATTTGTAATGAATGTGGAAAAGAAAATCCGATTGATGTAACTGAATGTGTGCATTGTGGATGTCCTTTTGAAGAAGAAAAAGAACCAAATAAAATAATTGAGGAATCTGTTACAGTAAAAGAAAAAAATACGAAAAAGAATCAGAAAAAGATTATTATTCCTATTGTAGCAACAGTCGTTGTTATTGTAATTGGTTTCATTGTCTATAATGTAAAAATAGTGAAACCTAAAAACACATATAATGAAGCCGTTGAACTTCTGGAAAAGGGCAAATATGAAGATGCTAATAAACTATTACATGATATTTCAGGATATGAAGATGTCGATACCATATTAGAACAAATTAAATGGGAATCAAGAGTTTATGAATGTATTACTAATATTAGACAGTATTTGAAAAATCCAGATTCATTACAGGTTTATGAAGTTGTATTTTATGATGGATATAAAGCTGATGTAGATGAGACAAAAAAGACAGCAATGGAAGACCTTGTCAAATTAGCAGGAGATGAACCAATATGTGTAATGCATAGAGGTGGGCAGAACGGATTCGGAGGCAATACAACTGGATATTCCTTATTTTTATATTCTGATGGAGTTTATAAATATATGGGAAGTTGCGACTCATTAAATGAAGATGACATTGATGAAGATGACAAAGAAGAACTTGCTATTTGCGGATTAATAAATTTATATAAAGATAATCTTGAGCAAGTTGGAAATGTTGATTTGAGCAGAATAAAAACAATCATAAAAAATGATTCATATTCAACTATTAAGATTATTGAGTAAAGATATATAATTGAGTGAATTATGTTCATATCTATTATATTTATAAGAGAATTTCATGCCAAATCGGCTTTATTTTATACTTAATGATAAAAGTATCAGTGATGTAATTTAAGAGCCAAATTGAATAAAAATCTATTGATTATCTAGTAGTAATTGATATGTATAATTGATAAGGTGAGGGGATTCGTCAAAATTGGCGAGTCCCTATTTTTTACTCAAATTTTTTGGGGTATAGGTGTATATATTAGGTACTTAAAATGCTAGAAATGGGAACATACCCCCCTATGGTTCGGGTCGATTCAGATTTTTTCGTGGCGTGGAAGTACATCAGATGGGGGCTTTACCAGAATAAAGCGTTTTGATTAAAATGTAAACTACCCTCGGTCGTTGTGTTGCTCCATCCTTGCCGACTGCTACCATATTGCTATAAAATAGCCACGTTCTGCCCGTTGTTTTGCGACTTTTAGCCGATACCCTAACCAACTACCAAACGAGCCATTACAAGCCGATTTTGAGCCGTAGAACGTGCAAAAAGTCCATAAATAAGACCATAAAAGAAAGGCTATGAGCGTTGAACTCTTAGCCTTATTTTTTACCACCATTTCAAAAATTTTTTATAAATCGCTTGGTTGTAAATATTCTTTTCTTTCCATTCTTTACTAAAGTCAGCATTACCAAACACATTATTTCCGTCTTTATCATAACCACTTATGCATATTTCAATATTAATGTGATTATTTTCATCTTTCATTTTTTCGACTTGTACACGGCAATCGTCAATCCAATATTCAAGTACACAACTATCAAAACATTTAATAAGTTGTATATCTTCCGTATCATCAAATATACTTTCATATAAACTTTTATTAGACATAGTTTATCTCCTTTTCTTTGTGGTAGGGTGCAAGCGGTGAGCCTACACCCTTTTATATTTACGCTTGTTTCAAAAGTTTCTTTTCTTCTGTCTTAACTTCTGTGCTTCCGTAGTAGTTCCGTATATCGTCCATTGATAATGCTTTACGTCCTTTTTTCCTGAATGCTTCTGTGTGGTAGTACCACGCTTTTTTCTGTCCTGCGTACTTAAAACCAAGTTCTTTTAATTCTTTTCTATATCCGTAACTATCAAAGCACCAAATCCAGTTGCCTATAATTTCAATCTTTACACCATTAAAGCCGATTATCTTGTTGAGCATCTCTCTAAGTGCTTTATCTTCTGCAAAGTCATAATATTTCTTATTAAAATCAGTTTTCCCGTTTTCGCTGTCTGTGTTTGTCTGCTTGCTTTCGTGTTTATCCTTTAAAACCTTGAAAAGTCTGTCATATTCTGCATTGATTGCTTGCGTTGCTTCGGTTGATCCATTTGGGTTGTCTGGGTGAAACTGTTTTAAAAGTTCTTTGTATTGCTTTCTTAATTCTTCCAATGTATTTACATTTCTAAAGTATGTCATAAGTCAAAACCTCTTTTCTATTGTAGGCGGTAGCCGTTCAAGTTACCGCCTTTATAATGTTGTTATCTGTTGCAATTCTCCAATGCTTTTATATTGATTAAAGCATCCAATATTAAAAACATTTCTTTATTTGTAGCGGTTGCGATTCTGTTGTTGTCCTCTGTGTAAAGGTTGATTGCTCCGACTACATCATCATTAAGTTTTAACTTTACATTTGAAATATTGTTGTAATTGTTTACCTTTGCTTCTAATACTTTTCTTGTTGTTCTCACAGTGAAAACCTCCTTAAAAATTTTTATATTTGATTGATTTGTTAAGTATATTATAACCAAACTCTAGGGTAATTTCAATGTACAAATATCCTAAAGATAGGGTATATTTGCTGTGCATAATAACCTAATACTAGGGTAAGATTGCACAAAAGAAAACCCTAATGTTTGGTTATTTTATATATTGAAAATACCCTAAAGCTAGGTTATAATAATCTCAACAGTTGAACAGAGCAATGCCGAAGCGGTGAAGTTCCAACAATTGAAAAATCAATCAAATATATATAGGAGGTCGGTTGTTATGACTAACAAAGAACTAATTGCAAAATGCAAAGAGTACCAGAAAATCACAGCAGAAATTGAAGAAAGAGAATTGAAGCAAAAGCAAATTCAGGCAGAACTTAAAAAGGAACTTGAGCGAAAGAAAGTTAATGAAATGGATGTTGATATTTACCACTTTAGCAACAAAGCCACAAAGGGCAGAACGCTTTTTGATACAAAGGCATTTGCTGAAAAGCATCCTAAACTTTTCAAACAATTCACAAAAGAGGGAAAGCCTGGCACAAGATTTTTATTCGGACTAATTAAAGACTAGGCAAAAGGGCAGAGGGTGGAGCAATCCACCCAAAGCCTAAAAGCTATAATGCAACCGTTGACCGTTCCAAGTCGTGTATGAAAAAGGCAGAGGATAGCAACTAATCAAGGAGGTAAAAAACTGATGCAGACACAAACAGTTCAATTTGCAGTACAGAGCAAAAACGGAGTAATTGAAAAGGTCGGCAAGTCCACCATATACCAGCCGAAAACCAACTTTAAAGGCGGTCAAATCAAATGGTATGAGGACAAGCCGAAGAAGAAAAGCAACTAATCAAAGGCTGGGCGAATGGTTTTTGTAGGGTTCGATTCCCTACACGCTCACTCGGCTAATCAATAGCCGGAATAATCAATCAAATATATTTTATAGAAAGGTAGGTAATCCCTATGAGAAACAAAAATTTTAAGAACATTGGTAACGTAGCAATCAGCGAAATCGCATTATGCGATACAACTATCGGTTTATATATTCCGATTGAGAAGATGTCAGAGAACATCCGCAGAGAGTACGAAAAGAGCGAAAAGCACTTCACAGAAACAGTCAATAAAGAACATCCAGAAATTGACTTGTCACAGTACACACTTTACAGAGATGTAGCACTTCACATGGATTTGGATAATGGCAAGGTTAAATATTCGGTTGCAATCATCCTTTGGATTGAGAATGAGCAGGGCGAGGAAATCCACGTTGAGTTTTATGATCCGTTTGAGGTGGAAATCAATGACGAGGATAACAGCTACTTGAAAAAGTTGGTACTGAAAAAGTTGGTAGACAGTTTCTTTTAATCAGTTGGATTTTTGGGTTGGGGGTTCTTCGGAATCCCTACCCATTGAAAAATATACGGAGGTGCTAATCATGGAAGAAAGAACATGGAAAAGAGGTCAAAAGCAGACCTATACAGATAGACCACTCACGGACGAAGAAAGAGAGTTCGCAGCAGATTGGGAAAATTACAAGAAATTATTTGAGTTTATGAATTTTTATCATATGAATCAAGAGGAATGGTACGACATTCTAATCATTCCATATTTACAGGCAGTAAAAAAATATCACGTTAGGGAAGATTTGAGAGCCAACTATAAATTTTGGCATGTTTGCAATCTTATGTTGTCAAAGGCAGTTTATAACCACAATAGAGCCATGACAAGACAAAAGCGGATGCCTGATGGTGGAATCCTTAGTCTGGATTTTATGGTAGAGGGTGATAATCCATTTTCGGAGCATACACTTGATGATTTATGGATTGACCGCAATCAGCAGACGGAAAAAGTTGTACTTGATAAATATATGTTAGCGGAAATTTTAGTTGGTTTGGATGATGTGCAAGGTAGAATTTTTGAAATGCTTCTTGAAGGTTACAACAAGAAGGAAATCGGAAAAGAACTTTGCATCAGCTACACAACATTAAAGGTACAGTTGGAAAAATTGCAGAGCGTTGTTACTGACTACCTCTCAATGTAGGGAGGTGGTCACATGAAAAATAAGCAACGAATAAGACCGCTAACACCAACAGAACGGAAATTTGCAGAGGAAAAATATCATCTAATCACTGACTTTTTGAAGCGGTCAAAACTGGATGCAGAAGAATTTTTTGATATTGTAGTTTTTGATTTTCTGTTATCTGTGGAAATTTACTTGAATAGTGAAGATTTACAGAATAAATGCAACTTTGAAGCATTTTCCTATATGTATATGAAACGTGCTATATACAGACATTTCAGAGAACAAAAAGCATTAAAAAGAAGTTCTGAAGCTGGTGCTGATATTAGTTTTGATGAAGTGGATGCTTATATTGGAAAGTCAATAAACAGTATGGAAAATTCTTCATCATTGGAGTATGAGGAAACTATAAAGCAGATAGAAAGCATTTTAACAATGGAACAACAACGGATTTTCTTTGACAAGTTGGAAGGCTACTCACTCAAAGAGATAGCAGACAACAACGGAATCAAGCCAAAGCGAGTATATAAGCAGTTTGGAAAAATCAAAAGTGTTGTAGCTGATGTAATGGATGAACAAAGGCTATTAGGATAATTGGAAAGGTGGAAAATATTATGTTTAACTTTAGAATCATTGATACCGCAGATGGAAACCAGATAATAGATAGAAACTTGAAAACACCATACAACGCATTAACACCTTCTCAAATGGTGGAATATACAGAAATGGATAATCAGCTTGCATATATGGATAGATTGGAAAAGAAAGCCAGGGAAGAAGCTGACCGCAGATGTAGAGTTGCAAGAAATCCGTTTTACAGATTGGCTTGTATGTGTGGATTGTTTTAATAGGAAAGGATGGAATGAATAATGATTACTTCAAAATTTTTCAATATGGGAAAGTTAGTTGTTACAAATGGAATCAATCAAACCATGATGGAAAATAAAAAATTTGCTATGGAAGTGAATTTGTGTTTACAGAGATATGCTGTCAAAGATTGGGGAAATCTGGATGCAGAAGATAAACAAGCAAACGAGGACGCTTTACAATATCCTGATGATTTGTACTTGCTTGCAGCTTATAAGACTTGTAAAGGAAAGATTTGGATTATTACAAATAGAATTTCAGAGAATGCCGGAGATAATGCAACAACAGTATGCTTCCCTGATGAAAGATAGTAATAGTTTGGACTGCTTGAAATATAGCAGTCCTCAAATGGAAAGAAGGTATATTATGGCAATCGTTATAACAAATGGAAATTATTATATATGGTACACAAGCACAGGAGCAACAAAAAAAGTATCTGATATAAACCTTGCTTATCAATTCCCTACTGTAGCAGATGCAATAAAGGGAATGAAAAAGGCAGAAGGACAGACTAAAAACTATTATGTCTTTGATACTCTAACACAAAAGATATTATGGAAGTGGATGACGCATGAAGAACTGGACGAGATACGAAAAAATAAAATATCTATGTCTATGGTAAAGAGAGACAAAAACGGAAAAATAAAGCGTAAATCCTATTCTGACGATGTAAGGAAACTAATATACATTAAAGCTGGTGGACGTTGTGAGTTATGCGGTAGAAAAATTTTACTTGATGATATGACCCTTGACCATGTAAATCCGTTGAGTATGGGCGGTGATGATGATGTGGAAAATTTATCTTGCACCTGCTACCCATGCAATTTATTCAAGGGAAATATTTTACCTACAGATTTCTATGAGAGAATCACAGACATTTTTATGTACCAGATGGAACGACAAAACAGCCATAATCTAAAATGGAAGATAGTACATAAATTATTATCATCATTCACGCAATCAAAATAACCTTGCCTTAGTGCAAATCAGATGATATAATTATATACAAAAACGGAGGGAGCGAATCAGATGCTTTTATATTCAAAGTTGTTCGCATTATTCGATAAATACAATATAAAACAGGTCGATTTAAAACCATATATCGGAAATGAAACATTAAGAAAATTAAAGTTATTCAACACATATCGTAAGGGTAGAGATTCATCATTCTGTTATGGAATCACTTTAGAGGAAATCAATAAACAGTTATTGGAATCAGCAGAAACACCGAAGATCATAAACTCTAAAGGGAAAGAAGTCAATCATCCATATGTAAACAGAACGATTGACAGCAGGACTTTTGATGAAATATGCAGATGGCTAACTAATCTAATTCGAGAGAAAGAGGGAAATCCTTCTATATTGATACAGCCTGATGATATTATGGAGTATGTGGAAGATACACCAGAGGTTTTAGAAGTAACAAAGAGCAAGAAACAAATTTCAGACTAATTAAAAAGGGTACTTGAAAAATCAAGCACCCCATTGTATAATCTACTTAGAAAGGTATTCGGAATTGAAGTTTCCGATTGCCCTCAGTATTAAATACGATTACAAGAATAGCATCCAAACTTTAGGCGGTAGGGATGCTATTTCTTTTTGTTATTATGATTGTCTATGTAAGACAGAGCCGCAAAGATTACCAGTAAAAGCGTAAGTACATCACCTAAACTTATCATAGGGCATCACCCTCCTTTTGTACTAGAGGGCATCTAACATCGGAAAATCACATCCTACTTTCTTTTCAATTACACAATCACATTATAACATATACAGAACAGATGTTCAATCAAAAAGAGGTAAATCCACTATATATTATATATAGAAGAAATACCTCATTTATGACTGCTGCCGTTTGGAATTTTCATGTTGGAGCATTACTAATTTGTAGTTGTCCTGAATGCATTGCATTTCTAATTGTCGCAGTTTCTTTTTCTTTTGTGAAATCATGTAATCTAAAATCTTTTCTAATATTTTCAATGAGATACCTCCAATCATTCAATTTACATATATATGATACCTTGCAAATGGAAAATATACAATATTCAGAGTGAAAAATCATCAAATTATTTTCGCCACATAAGGGCAATTATGTAGCCAAAAAGGGCATTTATATTGTAGAAGGAATATTATTTCGCCACATAATTTATATTTATTCTAGCGGAAAATATCGCCACATAATTTATTTTGGAGGTTGGCTGAATGGAAAAATATCTGAATGAGTTCATAGAAAAATTGAAACTGGAAGGAAAATCTACAAATACAATCAAATCCTATAAAGCACATATGCAAGAATATTTTCAATGGTTCGCTGATAGTTTCGGGAATACAGAGTTTAAAGGTCTGTATCGCTCAAACATTCAAGAATACAAAAACTACTTGAAGAACATCAAGCGTATAGGAAAAGACAATCATAATCTGGATGGAAAGACAATCAATGCTAAATTATCAGCTTTGGCAAAATACAATGAGTTAATGCAACCAGACAATATTGTTATATCCAAATCGGATTATATAAAGATTCAAGAGAACGCAATCAATCCTGCGGAAATAACAAAGGAAGATATAGAAGCATTCAGACAAAGGATTCTTCAATCTGAAGGTACTCATGCTTTACGGAATTATGCCATTGTTACAGTTATGATGTACACAGGCTTGCGGATCAGTGAAGTGCTTAGATTAAAGAAAACAGATGTGTCAACTATTACTGGTGAAATCCGTGTTACTGATGGAAAAGGAGAGAAACAACGCATTGTCATTATGAATAGTAAAGTGATTGATGCAATCAATGAATACAAACGACATTATAATAAGGAAGAAACAGAGTTACTTTTCTATAATGCAAATGGAAAACCATTAGACCGTACAGCCATAAATAAGGTATTTTGGGAATTTAGAGATAAGGATAAACCAATCTCACCTCATAGCCTTAGACATTATTTCTGTAGTTCAGCTTTAGAAGCTGGATATACCATTTCAGAAGTTGCAATGTTAGCCGGGCATTCAAATATTCATACAACAATGAAGTACACCAATCCATCTATGAAGAAGATAAAAGAACGTGCGGAATTATTATAAAATTTATATCTGTAGGTGGGAAAAATCAATTTAAAAAAGGGTATTTAATATACAGAGACACATAAGAAAAGGATGGTGAGAATGAAAAGAACAGTACATTACAGAGAAGGATATAAAATTGTAATCACGGACAAATTCTATGAATTATCGGATGGAAAGACAGTTTTGTATTTTGGTGAATTAAGACACAGACCTACAGTACAAGAAGTTTGGAATAAGACCATCGGATTATATAGAAGTCAGGAGGTAACAACCAATGCACGAAGAACCAAAGCCAATTACTAAATCCACAATAGCACAAATGATTATAGGTTGCATTGTGGCAGCAGTATTGATTATTTGCACATAATTATAAGGAAAGAAGAGGGTTAAACATGGATAAGTATATGGAGAAATTACAGAAAGCAATGAATAATGAAGGATTTGTTAAACTTGAGCCTTGTGGGGAAGTAGAGAGAACCGAAAACGACAAGAGGTTACAAGATATATTTGATTTAGGTTTTCAAAATGGACTTGAAGCTGGTATTAAACAGATGATGGATAAAATTCAGAAACATTGTGAACTTGGAAAACCAGTAATGGCGAATGGTGAGTTGTTCTTTTTCAAGACTGCCAGACAGAATCTAATTGATATTATGGATGATATTGACGCTGAATATGGAATTGAAAGAGAGAATAAATATATAGTTCCTATCAGCATGGCACACAATAATGGAAAAGTTGAAAGGGAAGTAATAATTAAAACAAATAAACCGGAAACTGCTATGCTTATTGCTATTGGAGATTTTGAACATAATGGATGGATTGTTGATAAGGACTATAAGCATTATAAGCAGTTGGAATAGGAGGAACATGGATAAAGGATTAGAAAAGCAAGGAATCAAGTCAAGACAAAGAGTATATGATTTTCTCGTTGATTTTATTACAAAGAATGGTTATGCACCAAGCGTTAGAGAAATCTGTGATGGAACAGATTTAAAATCGACTTCTAGTGTTTACAATCATCTTATGGTATTAGAACGAATGGGAAAAATACATATGAAAGCTAATAAAACAAGAGCAATCAGCCTTGTAGGATATGATTTTGTGAAAGTTGGGTGATTATATGATTATTCAGCCTGATAAGGAAACACGCAATGTCAATGATTTGTTTTATGAATCGGAGAGAAAGCGGATTGATATGCTCAATCGTGAATTTTCCCATGATGTAGAACTGACTAAAAAGGAAAATGATGTGCTGGTTTGGTTGTGCGGTTGGGATAACTGGACTATTGAATCTGTTATTAGTGTATTTAGGAAAGTGAGGGATAAAGTGATTTGAAAGACTATTCAGATATGTGCATTTTTGAATTGATGAAAGTACCTACAGATGAATTAAAGGAATTGACTATAGAAGAATTTGCAAAAATAATTGATGGAAAGCGAGTAAATATCCATCCATTTACTAATAAGAATATTCTTTATGTACATGGAGATATTTATATTTCTGCTATGAACGCAGATATTCTTGTAAAAAATGAGGATGGTGAAAACAGAATCAGTATATTTGAGTGGGATTCTCATATTTTTATAAATTTATCGGAAAGAATTGTTTTTGGAATATATTCTTATGGAAATAACAAGAGTTATAGAATTGCTTTTGAAGGCAATAGCCCTGATTTGCTATTAACTGTAGTTGGTGGAAAATTAAATTGATTGGAGGAATAAATATATGCAAGAAATAAATGTAAATTCAAAATTTGGAATCGGTGAAAAGGTATATACAATCTGGAATAGGTCAATCGGATTTACCTGCCCTATTTGTAATGGAGACGGAGCATTTTTACATAAAGGATATAAAGTCAAATGTACTTATTGTCATGGTTCTGGGAATGTATTTACACATGGCAAGATGTGGCAAGTAGATGAAGAACCTATGACAGTTGGTTCTATGAAAATTTCTATCGGTACAGATAAAAAACAATCTATTGCCTATACTCTTAATAATGCAAAAAAGCATAAGAGAAAACGTCCAGAGCGTTATTGTTTTTCTACAATAGAAGAAGCACAAGAATGTTGCGATATTCTAAATATGGAAATTAAAGAATCTGTAGAAAATGAAATTAAGATTATTCAATCGAAGTACAACACAATAAAGGAAGATAAAGTATGTAAGGAGGAATAGTAGATGGCAGCAGACAGACAAACACCATGCTTATATTATGTATGTGCCGGATTGTGCAAAAAAGGAAGAAAAGCGGATCACGCACATTATTGTCAGCATTGTGATAAATATAAGCCACGCTGTAGAATGAGATATAAGAATCAGAAAAAAGAACGCTTAGAAAAGATTCGGAGGAATGAAAAGTATGAGTAAACTTTTTTTGAAAAATTTTCCTACAGATGGGGAAAACAGAACATAAAAAGGGCATTACTTATATAAAGAGGTAATAAACATGGCAATTACAATGGAAGATATTATTGAGAGTAACAGAATTAAAAAAGAAGCGTGTAATAACTGTAAAGACACTTTAAAAGATAATCTGACACCAAAACAATTAGAAAAGTTTGAGGATGTTTTTTATTCTGCTGCCGAAGGATATTTATTTAAGAGGAAGGGGCATTGAGTAAATGGATTCACAAAGATTCATATTGAATGACTTATTTAAAAGAAATGCAAAGGTTTACCAGTCTAAGCCAGTAAGAGCGACAAAGTATCAGCCTGGAATGGAAACAGGTTTTGCAGTCTATATGACTAATCAGATTGTAAATGGATTAAGTGTAGCACGACATGAAGGATTTAAGTTTTTTGATACAGAACAAGAAGCATGGGATTATATCAATGCAGATAATAAGCAGTACGCAGAAGAAAATGGTATACTTGTGGAAGTTCCTGTTGAATATGCCCCACCTGTGCCGGTATTACATAGAAAGGAAACTAATCCAGATAATAAAGTCGGATTTCAAAATTACTTTGAAGGAAAGTTTGCGTTGAAATCAAATGAGACAGAGCAATATGATTTCTTTATTCTTGATTATCACAATACAACACCTGACGCATGGATTATTCAGGATGCGGATGGAGGTATTAGAGTGTAGGATGAAGATAGTCCAGAATGTTGTAACGAATTGTTTTTCGGAAAGACAGATAGTTATGTCTTGTGAGAAAGTCGCAGATGATACATACGTAGAAGTAGCAGTATAATTTTTTAACATTTACATATGGAAAGATAACAAGTTAAGTGATATAATAGATTTGTTAATTTTGGTATCTAGTAGTGAAAGCTACCTAAGATATATTTGATTGATTGATGGGGAAGTCATAGTTTCGGCTATGGCTTCTTCTATTTTTATGCTTGTTTTCTAGTAAAACGATATGAAAACATGGAAAAATATTCAGGAATAGGATAATTTATTGACTTCGATAGGGGTTTGGTGTGGAGATGTTAAAAGTCCTAAAAATATTGATTTTACAAGGCTTTTCAAGGATTATATCAAATTAGACTGCTGCCGAGATGGTATTAAAATGTGATTTTAGTATCAAGTTCGGTACAAGACCATTCAAAGAGTATTCAATAATGATTACAATGTCTGGAAATGCCTAATTTATAAGGGTTTTCCATACATCTGTGGAAAGTATTGATTTATAAGGATTTGCGTTAAATGATTAAAAATACCCTATATTTAGGGTATTCGATTATTGGTTCGTGTTCTCTGTATTTCATAGTGGTTTAGTAGGTTTCTATAGAACTCTGTGCAAGCCTACTCAGCGTGTTTCTGTGTGATTACTGGTGTAAAGTGTCGAAAAGCCTTATTTTACAAGTGTTTTGTCGGTTTGATTTAAAAATTTGAATTTTTAAAATTGTCGTTCGATGATATATGGAAAAGTATCATGTGAAAACGCCACATAATTATAATTATGTAGAAAAAATATTATTCCATTATTTCACATGAACATAAAAAATGGTACAATATTCATATCATACATGGAAGTAGGTAATACTAATGGATAAATTTACACCAATACAAGACAAACAAATATCGCCAGAACAATTAAAACAATTCAATTCTGCTATTCAACATCAAGCACAAATGTTTAATGTTGTGAAAACTGAATTTCCCAAGATACAGACACCAGAAGAACGTTTTAAATTTATCACAGATAGATTGGATTCAATGCAGGACGAATTAAAAAATCAACAAACGAATTGGAACGTCTGGAATATGAAAATAAAAAATTAAATGCTCAAATTACCACGCAGAATAAGGTTATTGATAAGCAATTATTGGAATTGGAGGATCAGAGAAATATCAATACTAATCTTCAAAAGATAAATAACACATTAACAGAGAATAATAAGCATTCCTTCCGTAATGGTATTTTGATAGGCTTAATTCCAGCTGCCATTATATTAGTAACAACAGTTATTCTCATATACTACGGATAGTTATAATATTCTCATCCAACAAAGGAGCATTATATATGTACATAGATAACGGAAATAGAGTTTATACTTTCGATGGCGATTTAGAAGGATTTCTTTTGGATAAAGGGGTAGAAGCTGAACACATTGAGAGAATGAAACAAAAGAAATTACAATATGATAAGGGAAGATACTATAATTCAGAATATATTAAATCTGGTAAATGGGAGCGAGAGAAAAGACTTGTGCCATTATCAAGAGTTATTGGAACGAGCCGAGGAACAGTTGGAGAAAGTGTATTTGATAATGTAAGGACTATGGAAGATGGAAAACGTGAACCAACACGATTTCATTCATGCTTAAATTTCATAAACAAAATGTCATTAGAAGAATTGCGAGAATCCTATAAGAATGTCTTTCCTGTGGAAATGGAATATTACACAGAAGAAGATGAATATTATCTGACAAGTGACGGAAACCACAGAACATTAACAGCTATGCTTGTAGGAGCAGAATATATAAATGCCAATGTCACACCTATGTATTGTGATTTTGAGAAGAGGGAGAAGTGTCTTGCAGTAGATAAATTCTATGAAGATTTTGGCATCACTCAAATTAGTTATTCTTATATGGGAGCAGAAATTGTCTTTACAGATGATGAAGGAGGATATGCTGTAAATGGATTCCCTAGAAGAATAGACGAAAATTGTTATGAATATATCAACAAATTATCTGACGAAATTAAGGCAGATATGAAAATGGTAAAGATATGGTCAAAGTTACCTAAAATCATTGTAACTATATTAAATATGTTTTCTAATAATAAGCGGATAATTCAGTATATAGAAAAAACACGACACACTCATTGGGACAGACAAATTAATATATATGATTTTGAATGATATGTTTTAATCCGATGAAAATCTGATTTTTATGAAGTTTAAATAAAATAGGACGGCTTATAAAATAGTCCGTCCTATCAGTCTCGCATTTCATAATAGAAGAAACACGCTCATATATGCACATATTTCCTCCCAAATGGGTAAAAAATCACACTTATTTTCATACCACTTAAAACAAGAATTTTATCTGTAAATTACTGTTTTTTATTGCGAATAGCTTGCTTTATACCATATGTGATATTATTTATTTCCAAACATTTTTTAATCAATTCATCAATATCGGTATTCTGTTCTGGTATTGAATATTCAAAACAATAATCCAATTTTATATTATTGATAAAATCTCTCATGGATTTAATAATATGCTCAAATAATGGAATAAAATCTATGCTACATGAATGATTATTAGTTATTGCTTCATTTTTTGCGGATAATAGATATTCATGCAGTTTATATATAAAGCTCTCAAATCCAAATAGAATATCATCTAATTTATCACTATCTGTTTTTTCATCTACGAGCATCAAATCAAGAAATAAATTGTAATTGCCTTCTTCAAAATTTATATCACTACATACATCAGCATATGCATATAACAATTTTTGTTTAGAAGAAAATCTTTCAATATTGCTATTGGTATGCTTTAAATAATCCTCTCCAACAGTTTTACCAAAACACATTTCAGCGTCACCATGAAATAAAGGAATTTGATATAATTTTTGAGCATACGCAAATTCGCCTTGAAAGTTTACTCTCATTGTTTTTACCAAACTAATAATATTGCTTCTATCATTTGATGTTTTACAATAACTAAATTCATCTATAATTGTGTCAGATAAATCTTTCAAATCTTTTTTCAGACGCATTAAATCAATTTCATATGGTTTATCTTCAATATAATATGAAACTCTTTTTATGCGTTCTTCATCGGATATATGCAAATTATCATGGTTTGGTGAAAATATACCCATAGAAGATTGCAAATAATGATTAGGAACAGTAACATTATTGTCCAATTCAACAGTAGCAGTAGGAGATAAGTATTTGATAACAAATTCTTCTGCATCCATACCTTTATCTTTTGCAAAATCTTTGAACAGTATTATAAGATCTTCTCTTGATATATTCTTGGTACGCTTATTTTCTATATTAGGCAGCCATGATTTATTTTTTCCGATTTTCTCCGATAACTGATATGCAGTCAGATTATATTCTTTTCTAGTATCAACAATCAGTTTTATTAAATCATCTGTAATCTTAATCTTATCAGGAAACACTTTTACACCTTCTTTATATGCAATCTTATATGTACAAATTATATATAGCAAATGCAAATATGTAAAGTCTGAACGTCTATTCGATGTTGGTGAATAAAATATGTACATATACAAAATAGATGTTGACAATATGTACATATAGTGATAAGATAGAGCATATCAAAGGAATTATATCTTGACACGAACGGGCGTTCGATATATAATTATTTTTGTAATAAAAAAGAAAGCCCAATGTTTGGCGACACTGGACTTTCAAGTGTAAGTAAGTATTGGCGTACTTCTTACAATATGTAAAAAAAATTTTGCACAACATACCAAAAGATAAGCTGTACATATGTAATAATGCAATTCATATTATAGCAAATTTGATTGTTTCTTGCAATCACAAAATTCTTACGGTAGTCACCGTGTAAAATTCCAATCAAAAATAGAAGTAATTATTAACCAAGCAATCGGATTCAAAGGAGGAATAACAAATAATTCACAAAAAGCAATGGCAACGTAAATGTTGTAATGGATGCAAGTCATTTTGCCAGGAATGTAGGCAAGGTGTTTGTTGTTTGCACCCATTTTTAGAAAAAGTCATATTAAATAAAGAGAAGTACAAGTATAGGGCTGAATGAAGCCTATATATTTTTACTTTTCATATCAAAGTTTATGAAACTAATGATAATTATTTAAAACAATAGAATAAGGAAGGAGTGATTTTGTGGAACTAAGTAGATGTTCATACACAATTCTTGGAATCTTGAAGAAGAGAAATGCTACTGATAAAGTTCATGCACTTACAATCAGTGAGATATCATCATTTGAAAAGGTCAGTAAGCACAATACGATTCACAAGAAGGTAAAAGAAATGCAGGTAAAAGGTCTTATCGAAGAAGGTGTGAAAGCAGGTAGAGCGAAAACATACTTTGCTACTACTAAAGCACTTGAAATTTTACCAGTAAAGAAGGAGGGAAACGAGAATGTATAGAAAAGAGTACATAAATTTTTATGGATTTTTGGGAATTGGACAATTTGGAGGAAATGTAACCAGAAAATTTGAGGAAGCAAACTATCCGTGTGTTGTAGCAAATAGTTCAATAGAGGATTTAGCAACAAGAGATGCTAAAAATAAATTGCATTTTCGGAATGGACATGGATGCCATAAAAACAGAAAGAAGTCAAAGGCATTATTAAAAGAGAATCTGGAAGAGTTGATTGATGAAGTACGTTCAAAAATGCCAGCGATTACAACATTGTTCATCTGTGCTTCTTCTGCCGGTGGAACAGGATCTGGAATGCTTGCGGCTGTCGCAAAGATTCTTAGTAAACAGCTTGGAATCAATATCTGTATTGTTACAGTGCTTCCAGATAAATCAGAGAATTTCCAATCATATGCAAATACAGTAGAACTTTTTCAGGAATTAGAGAAGTTAGATTGTATAGGGGCAACATTTATTTTGGATAATTCAAAGAATAAAGACAAAATGAAGATTAACGAAATTTTCTTCACGCATTTAGACGCATTATTAGCTAATGAAAACGGTGGTGATTATGGATGCTTAGATAGGAGCGAGATTGATAATCTTCTTGCAACACCTGGAATGGCTATCTTATCTAAGCTGGGTAAAGACAATTCAGATAAGTTACTTGTTTCACTGGTAGGTAATAACATTTATGCACCAATGGAACAGAATAAAGTCATTCGTTATATGGGAATCATGAGTTGCAATACTAATGTAGAACTTGATGAAATTTATTCACAAGTCGGTACACCTATTGATACCTATATAGGAACTAATGCACCATCTAATGTCTGTATGCTTGCTGGCTTGACATTACCAAAAACGAGATTAAATGAGATTAAATCAATGGCACAGACAAATGCAGAAATCATTAAAAAGGGAATAGACGCAGCAAATGACAGTCTTTTCGATGATGATGATATGGATTTTCTCGGAACTTTTGAAACGAATAGTAAACCTGTAAAGGAAGAAAAAGTATCAAGTTTGGATATTTTGAGTGAGTTTTTATAAAAGTATGTCAAAGAAAATCAATGAATAGAGAATGATACAGTGGGTAACTGATAGGTTGCTCACTGATATATCAAAAAAAATAAACGCAAAGGAGAGAACAATTATGGTAGCAACAAAGGTAGAAATCAAAGAGGAAGCAATTAACAGAATCAAGACACTTATTGAAAAGTGTAATCTTAATCCAAACGTTTTGAAGTATTTCAATGAAGGTAAGGTGTATTACAGTTATCTTACAGCAGGTGGATTCATGGGAAGCATTGATACTATATCCTATGACAAAAATTATGAGAAGGCTGTAAAAGATTTCGAGGCGAAACATTCAGATTGCATTGTATATCATGCTATTGAATCAATTACGGCACATGGAAAACTTCTATCGTTGCTTTATGTAAGTAGTGATAAAGAAGATTGGGAAAGTGAAAGACTTGAAAGTAACAATAACATCATGTCGTATGTATTTAATTTAGATAATCCTGATTCATCCGAATTTGGATACATCACTATTGATAGCTTTATGAGAAGTGGTGCATTAGTTAGAACAGATGTTGTTTAAAAAGAGAATTATACAGTGGGTGGTCAATGACTGCTCACTGATATGAAAAAAATAAATTATTACAAAGAAAAATGGAGGATTTGATTATGACAAGCAAACAGATTATGACAATTACAGGGTATTTTGACAAAAAGGGTATGGATAGAAAGCAGTTAGAGGATGTGTTGGATTTTGATAATCTGACAATGGATGAAAAATACATACCTGAAATCATGGAACTATTGAAATCTGGTGATGATGAAGTGGGTGAAAATATTATTAGGAACTATGTACGCTTTGTAAAGGATAGAAGTGGTTCAGGGAAAATTACATGGGATGATTTCTTAAAACAGTTGGACAAGCTGTATTTAGAAGATTCTGAATTTGGTATCAGAGTTCAGAGATTCAGCAAAGAAACATATTGGGAAGTATTTTTTGACCATTTCGACATTAAGGATTGTGAAAATGGGAAGGCAATTGTTACATTCAATCACTATTATTATGAGGATACAGAAAGTGATAATGCATATGATACATTTGAAAAATACGGCTTCAATATAGACTTTGATGCAGATGATAACCGCAATGAAATTATTTCGCAGATTGGGGACAGATGGTCTCAGTTATCAGATGATGGAAAGGAAGAAGTCGCTAATGCTATAAGTGCGTGGTTTGCTACTCATTATGTAGACAAGTCAAGGATGAACATTTCAAATGAATCTATCGAAAGAATTTGGATGAGCAATGCTGATTTAGTACCACAGATGGGATTGCGTGATTATAATATCACATTTACAAATGGAGAAATGGTTTGTCTGAGATTCTAAAGAGAGAATAGTAACCATAGGCGGTATCATCCAGATACTGCCTTGTAAATAAAAGTACACAAGAAATGGAGGATTTTTAAAATGAACAGAGAAGTAAGAGAAGATTGGAAACAGTATTTATTTGAGGAAAGAAAGGATTACACCTTTGATGAAGCTATTGAGAAGGTTTTAAATGCTATCAAATTCCTAAAGAAGAATAGTGTCAGAGTAACTGCAAATATGCTTTTGGACGAAAAGAAAGCGGATTCAGAATTCCATTTATCAGAAATGGAAAAGGCAGGATATATTCAGGCATTTAGCAATATGGGATATACAATATCTGATTGCGAAACGATTGTAAAGGTCATAGATGTAATCTATCACTGGTTTGATGTAACAAAAATCAAAGCATATGAAATGGCAGAATATGCCGCAAATAATCGGTTAACAGTCACTCAGACTATAAAAGATAAGCTGAATGTTGATTTTGATGAAATCGTAGAATTTGTAGATACAGTGTTGGAAGAAATGCTTGTATATACAAAAGCTAAAACAGTTGAGTGTGGAAAAGGATTCGCTGAAATGATTAATGGTCTGCTATTGTCGCTTGAATAGCAATAAATAATCAACAACATATAGGCGGTTTCTTTTTTGGAAACTGCCTACCAAATAAAACATAAGAAATACAGGAGGATTTATACATGGAACTTTTAGATTTAATGTCAGAATTAAATGAACACAACAAAACAGAAAGGGGCTATCAGATTCATCTCAACAGTGGAAATCTGGACGATAGTAGCCACAAAAACACAGGCATTGAATTTTGTGACTTGTATTTTACGCAATGCAGAGCATTAAGAAACAGTACATTGTTATGTTTTGATAATTCAACTCGCAAGCCGATAGGCGAAAAAGAGGATGGAACGAAATTATTTCCGCAAGAGATGAACAGTAGCCTGATGATTGATATTAAAAGGATTGAAGCGATTGAGAAAGTCGATAATCCTGATGATTGGTTTGAATTTCCATCAGAGAAGATAATCAATATTTATATGCTGCCAGAAGATGCGAGTTTAAGCGGTTGCAGAAACGTTGTAAGCGTAGGATTTATTGAATAATGAGGAGTACAAGTAGTTATGACAAATTTAAGTTTAGACAGACTAAAAGAGGTAACAGGTGTATTTGTTTCAGAATCAGATTTCCAGGTGATAGAGCTGGAATATCTTGATTATCTGAAAAGTAATAATCTTGCAGATACAGAAAGTAATGCAGAACAGTTCTGTGAAGATTGGAAAGCAGAACAAGAGATTTTAGATACATTTACAGAGACATCTGACGGAAATATCAAGTATTACTCTATGGAAGGTGTAGATGATGTCAAGCTAACGACAAAAGAATTTCTGGATAATCTTGATATGACTTCATATCATTGGGAAAATTTGTGTCGCAGTTATTGGAAGATATTTGAGGATATCATTAACACTGGTAATGTTGATAAGCAGTTACTTACAAATATCTTGTCAGAAGAGACAATATCACATGAGCAGATTTATGAATTGCAGAAAGCTATGAAAAATCGGGTAGCTGAGTTGGTAGGACAATAGAACATATGGCGGTGTATTCTCAGATACACTGCCAGTAGAATAGGAGATGAAATCAAATGGAAACACCAAAAGAGTATTCGAAAAATCTTAAAAATAAAATTTTAACAACGGAAATGCTTGTGGATTGCTTGTTTAGTGTTAATAAGAGAGCAAAGAATTGTCGGGATAAGGAAAGGGAATATAGGGATAAAAACAGAAACCATTACTATACCGACAAGTACGATACAGAAGAAAAGTATCGTAAGAAAAAGGAAGAATATTATTCTCAAAAAGAAAAAATCCTTTCATTATTTACACCCGATTGTATTCATGCAGAAACACAGACAAAACGTGTAAGAATATATGACTATGAAGTAGGATATGAAACAAATTATACAATTGATGATGTTGTATATTCGGGACACTTTTTCAACCGAGAAACGAATGAATATGTATGTTTTGATGATGTAATGTTGCCATATACGCATTATTACTTGTTTTATGATTTTGGAAAATGCTCTTTTCATACTCCTATAGATCATAGTTTAGTAAAAAACTATCCAGAACTTGAAGTTAAGAATATTGGAAGTCTTATGACATATGGAAAGAATATTGATGTGCTATTGTCTACTCACTTTGTTAATAAGGTAATTGCTATGATTGAAGGCGAAGATTATACCTATTTGGACACTAAAAGCCAGTTATTGACTTGTTAAGCACAAAAATCAGTTGGAAAGGATAAATGTGATAGATAAAGTAAAAATCTTTGCACCATTAAAGAATTTTTGGATTCAAAGATGGAATTTAGGAGAATACATATATATGGGAATTGGTACTAAAAACACAACAGCAACAAATCTTCAGAAGGCACTCGATCAGAATTTACTCACAGTTATAAATGCAAAGGTGGAATCGAAGGATGACCACGAAACTAAGACAATTACACCCGAACAATTCAAGAACGACTTGGATTTTTATATGGAATCTGGTGTTTTCGCAGATTCGATTGATTTCAAGTATGAATTGATAGGAAATGATTTGAAAGTCTATATCGGTAATATGAGTAGCTATTGTAATGATTGCATTACTGTTGAGATGGTTGTAAATGATGGTGTGGATAAGAATGATTTGGAGAATGTAATAAGGAAGGTAGATTTATAAGGGCAATAGATGGAATTTTCCATTTATGACAGAGAATATTGTTGCAATGGTGAGAGTTACGCAACCTACCAGTGAAGAGATTGGTTACAGTTCATATTGTTATGTTCCTTTATCTGTCAGTGAAGATACTGATTACTACATATGAACGGAATAACAGGCACATTGCTTTATGGTGGTGTGCCTATAAAGAGTATTAGATTGGAGGAATGAGATTGAAAAAGAGTGATCTAAAAGATTTTATGATAGTCGAAACTGGCTATGATAATGAGAAACTTATCGTTATGGCAGGAAAGGTTGTAGATGACGAACTAAATGGATACTCTCTTGATGATTTCACTGATGAACTGGTAAATAAAATACATAAGCCCGAAAGTATTTCAAAGGTGTATGAGTCTGTTAGTTTGAGGTATCCATTCGAGTTAAATATTGAAAAGATATTTTCGGAACAGAAACCGCAAATTATTTGGGAACGGAAGCCTACAAAAGTAAGCAAGCAGTTATTAAACAATATGTCAAAGAAGCAGATGGAGAAGTATATACAAGGGATTATATACCCTTGCGTGATTGTAGATTAGCGAAGGAGGAGTGATTTATTACGAGTAATAATAACAAAACACAAATGTACATAGTACGTTCACTTTCAATGACCAATTGGTTATGCAATAACGGACATAAGATTTTAAAAGTTGAGGATAGCGAGAAGGATTCCAGATTTAAAGTATTTTTCTTTGAAGATACTGCTGATTTGCACAATACGATGGCGAAGTTCCATAAGAAAGCGTGATTGTATGGCAAATAGCAAGCGAGAAAAAACACGAGTTACAGACATAATTAAACCTGAAGATATTTCAAAATGGAAGCCTAACAATAATGTTCTGATTTCTTCCCCAATGGGAGCAGGTAAGAGCTATTTCTGTAAAAATACTTTATATGATATTGCGAAGAAAACACATGGGAAAATTTTAATGCTGATACACAGATCAAATTGTGTAGAGCAATTTAAATATGAGATTGATACAGATGGAAAAGCTGATGTAATTGAAGTAATTACATATCAATCACTGGAATACAGCAAGTTACATAATACAAATAAATTTAATTTGTCGGATTATATGTTTGTGGTATGTGATGAATT
This sequence comes from Velocimicrobium porci, assembly GCF_009696045.1. Classification (GTDB taxonomy): domain Bacteria; phylum Bacillota; class Clostridia; order Lachnospirales; family Lachnospiraceae; genus Velocimicrobium; species Velocimicrobium porci. Next base: position 31,880 of record NZ_VUMT01000009.1, read on the forward strand.
TCATTATTTTTTCAATGACAGTAGTTTTAATAACAAAACTGCTGTATCGTTCAAGATGATCATGAGTAATACAGATTCTATTCATGTTTTTATGTCAGCAACAGGTGAACACATGGCAAGATATATGAAAAAATATATTAAGGACAATAAATTAGAAGATGCAATAGAATATGAGATACCTTTTGACTTTTCTTTTATAAGAGAACTTACTTTCTTCCACAAAGATGTAACTATGGAAGAGTTCTTGAAAGAGGGAATTAAAAAAGGAGATAAAGGAATATTTTTTATTCAATCAGCAGAAAAAGCTTATAAGCTTTATTCAAAATATAAAAAGTATTGTGTCTTTAATTGTAGCTCAAATAACAGCAAGTATTATGAATATGTGGACAAAGATAAAATCAAGCAAATTTTAATGAACCAACGATTTGAGGAACAGTTTTTGATTACTACGTCGTGTTTTGATGCTGGAATAAATATTATTGATACAGATGTTAAGCATATTGTGATAGATATTGTTGACATAGGTTCTTTGATTCAATGCATGGGAAGAAAAAGAATACAAAATGAAGAAGATAAGGTTAGCATATATATCAAAATTATCAACAATCAGAAGTTAGCAGGATTAAAAAGAAGCATGGAACAAAAAATCGAAATGGCTGACTTCTATATGCAAAATGGATATTCAGTGGAAAAGCTAATAGAAAAATATCCTATGCAAAACGACATAAATAATATTCTGTATGATGATCTGATGAAAGATGAAAATGGAAATATTATTCCTAATTCATATACAAAAGTTATTAATGAGCCTATGTATTTTAAAAAGAAAGAAGACATTGCAGATTATTCACTTATGCTTGAAAAATATGGGAAATTTGGTTATTGCAAGTATTTAGCAGCAACATTTGGATTTATTGATGAAGAAACAGGGAGTTATACATATAGAATGATTAATGAAGAATACGAATTAGAAGATTATTTGAGAAAAATGGTTCATGATGAAGTGGTTTTATTGCAATTGAGAGATAGAAGTGAACTGATTAAAAAAATTAATGCAAAACAAGACGGCAAATTATTAAAGAAAGCAGGGACTTTGAATAAGGTGCTTGAAGAAAGAGAAATTGAATATCGGATAAAAGAGTTTTCTACAACTAGATATATTCAAGATGAAAATGGAAATAAGAAGAAAAAAGTATATAAAAGTGCATGGAAAATTGTTCCGTTTTAAACTTTTTTGAGGGCGGTTAATCCTATTGATGGGACTGATATATTTATTTTGACTACCCTATTTGGGCGTAAAGCTTATAATAGAGAAATCGCTTAAAAAGGGTAGTCAAGATGTTTTTGGTAAAACTACTAAAAATAGATTCATATATTATTTTTGTGTAACCCCCCTTGTGGGGTGGAACAAAAATATTTGCGTATGCACTCACTAAAACAAAGAGGTAAAAGATTATGGACAAAAGTTACAGATTAAAGATGGAAGAGAAACTTCATAACAATACATTGGCAGTTGAATATGTAATTAATTGTATTGCTAAGTTTGAGGATAAAATAAATCAATTAGCATATAAAGAAAAGCAGTACAGAAATGTTGGATATAACAATTTCAAGTTAGAACTGGATGAATTGATTGCCTATAGAAAACCATTCGTAGATTTTCTAATGAGAGATTGTAATATGTCACTTGATGATATCAAAGAATCGGTTGCAAATGTAAAAGAGAAGAATATACCAACTAAGAAGGTATGTAATCAGATAAGAGAGATTATTGTTTCAAATTCTTATTGGATTGAATAATATAATGGGTGCTTTGCACAACAGTATTTGTTCCGGCTCTGCCTACACAAATACTTTATTGGATTGATTTAGTGATTAATTTGGAATTGGAGCAGATTAGTTGTTATATTCGTGCGTAAACTAATTAGTTCAAAATATGAATCACATTGATTTTTCTTATCTCAAAAAAGAGAGTATAATCGTCTGCCCTAATCGGGCATCCGATGATAAGCACTCCCTATTTTGAGGAAAAATAAATCTGCAATTTTTCACGATGGAAGGAGAAAAGATTATATGAAGATAGAAAAATTGAGAATAGGAAAAACATATTATTTACCACAAAGAGGATGTCCTACAAGTTATACAAGTGGAGTATTAGTTGAAATTGTAAGTAAAAATAAGGTGATCCTTGAAAATAAAAAAGGGAATAGATTCAGTTGTAATACAAATAAATTGCATAAATCACCTGATAAAGCGGTTAGAGGTCGAAAAGCACAAGAGCGTGTAAGACATGAAATGAATGTAAAAAAGCAAAAGGATAGAGAAAATCTTGTTGATAAGGGAGTTCAGGACAAGATAAAAAAGTTAGGACATTCGACTTTTGCAACTATTGAGCAAAATAAATATATGGTTGTCGGATATAAAGGTGTACCACAACCACGATTTGATACATTGGAAGAGTTGGATAAATGGGCAGATGATGAACTTATAAAGTTAGAAGCTCGTAGAGATGAAATCCGTTCAAAAGGATATAAATATCTGAAAATTGAGGGGAAAGATGGGAAAATAACTTATTATCAAAACCTGAATTTTATTTTTACCAAATTCAAAATTCGTTGTAAGAGTTTCAAAGGTGATATTAGCGAAATTCCTGAAAATGAATTACTAAACAGAAACGATGTTCCAGAAATGAAGATTGAGATAGCAAGATAAAGAGAATAAATATTATATGGTCAGTTAGTTTTACTGGTAAAGAGGATTACAAGATTATTCTTATCTCTGCCATTAGTATTAAACAGAAGGAGAAATTATATTATATGGCAAATAAGCAGATAGAAAGATGTTTCTTATGCGGAAGAGTAAAAGATGAAGTGAATCAGCTTGTAAAAGGTAGATTCGGATATGTATGTGATGAATGTATCCATGAAGCATATGAGGTATTGAATGAGGAAGAAGAGGAACATATTACACATAATATTCAATTGGCAACTCCAAGACAGATTAAAGAACATTTGGATCAATATGTTATCGGTCAGGATGATGCAAAAATGACCTTGGCAGTTAGTGTCTATAATCACTATAAACGAATCAATCAGAGTAAGAAATCAGATGTGGAAATTCAGAAATCAAATATTCTTATGATTGGATCTACTGGTAGTGGTAAGACATATCTCGCACAGAGCCTTGCAAAATTTTTAGGTGTTCCGTTTGCTATTGCAGATGCGACAGCATTGACAGAAGCGGGTTATGTTGGTGAAGATGTAGAAAACATTTTACTTAGATTATTGGAAAATGCTGAATTTGATAGTGAGTTAGCAGAGAAAGGAATTATCTACATTGATGAAATTGACAAGATTTCAAGAAGAAGTGAGAACGTATCTACTACTCGTGACGTAGGCGGTGAAGGAGTACAACAGGCACTCTTAAAGATTATTGAGGGTACAGTATCAAGAGTTCCTTTATCTGGTGGTCGTAAGCATCCACAAGCTGAGTGTGTGAATATTGATACAAGTAATATTCTCTTTATTTGCGGTGGTGCATTTGACGGATTAGAGAAGATTATAAATAAAGGGACTGATAGTAAACCTATAGGTTTCAATGCAGATATTCAGACAATAAATGATAATAAGAGTTTTGGTTTATCAGATGTGCAGCAACATGATTTGGTTAAATATGGTCTGATGCCAGAACTTATAGGACGTTTACCTATTGTAACAGCGTTGCAACCATTATCTGAAGGTGATTTAGTTAAAATCCTTGTAGAGCCAAAGAATGCACTCATAAAGCAGTATCAAGAATTATTGGCTATGAATAATGTGAAGTTGGAATTTGAGGAATCCGCTTTACATAGGATTGCAGAATTAGCCATTAAAAAGGAAATCGGAGCAAGAGGATTGCGAAGTATCATTGAAAAATGTATGAAGAAGATTATGTATGAAATTCCTGATATGACGGATGCAAAGAAAGTTGTAATTACTGCTGATGTTGTTGATGGGAAATCGGATGCTGTTATTTATGGTGCAAGAAATAAGAAGATTGCGTGAGGTGTAGAGATTATATGTCACTAAAACAAGAATGTATTGATATGATTAATCTGATAATAGAACCGTTGAAAAAGAATGATTACGATTTTTATGATTTGGAAACGGATTCTATAAGAGATTTCTGCGAAAAAACAGGTGAAGATATAACTTATTCTGACTGTCAAGGTTGTGAGAATTATGGTAAAGACTGTCCTTATAAAAAGACGATACGAGTAGACGTTTCTTTTTGGGATGGTGCAGATTGTCAGCGTAATTATATATTTGGGAATAATCAAGTATTAGGTAAGGGAATTTGTAGCATTAAAAATCGCAAACAACTTATGTCTGAAATGCTTAAATTAAAAAGTGAATTGGAAGAATATAAAAACTGGTGTGCAGAGTTTAGGGAATATTACGAAGAATATTTAAAGTATGCCAAAGAATTTGCAAAAGAAGTAAAAGAAAAGTATTTCCTTCTTTTCGGATTGGTACAAACGGATATTCTACCTATTATTTTTCATACAGATTACAACTATCGTAATGGAGAAATTGATTATACAACACAAGGAAATTTGCAGATTATAGATAAACAGAATCTTATAAATGTATATTGCTGTATGGATAATGTTGAAGAGACAAAGCGTACAATTCGACATGAGGTATTGCATTATATGTTATATATTGCAGGAATGAAGTATAAAGATGATGATGCTATATTTCATTATTTTTGCGGAGAATTTGATGCTCATGCGTATAAAGATTTGAAAAGTGATGAACAAGATTTATATGACCAATTAACAAATGCACTATCTATGATGGAGAAAATATTTCAAGAAAAAAATATTTCAGAAGAAAAATATACATCCAATTATATCGCTATATTAATAGCTGTAGGATGTCCTGAAGATGGAGAAGCATATGAAAATGGGATGGAGTTATTGAAGCTTTTTAAGATAAAAAGTGAGATTGCATAGTAAAAAAGGAGAAATAAGTATATATGGATAATAAATTTACAGTAATTCAAGGCAATGCCGATATAGATAACTCAAACAGAATAATGCGTACTATTGCACTTCACGATTGCTGGCAAAGACAGTATCACAATGCAATCTATAAAGCATTGTCAGAAAATAAAGGAAAAGAGATTGCAGATTATCCGCAAGAAGATTTAATGAGGATTGCTTTATCCGGTATCAAGTATATAAATTTGGTGCGTGAGATAAGAAGAGAAAATGAAAGAGTTGGTACAGATTATAGACAGTCATTAGAGGAATCGCAAGCAACCTTCAATCTGATAGATGCGATTTTTACAATAATGGGATATATCAAGTTGAAAAATCTGGTTATCACATTCCCTATCACAAAGGACTTTGATGGTCATAAATGGGAATGTAAAGATTATTTCTACACAATGGATGTTCTGTCTAAGATGGATTGGGACAAGCCGATAGGTAGAGATAATATATCAGAATTGCTATGGGATTACCAGAATGATGATTTGCGAGAGGCTTATGTGGAGTTTACTTGTGCTATGAGTGCTATTTATCGTTCCAAAACTGGTAAAAGCATAGCGGAGGAGTGGTGTGATGATATTGGAATCCCTACATATACCATCAATAAAGAAACTGGAATCATCCGAGACAATCAAACAGGGCAGACAACCAAATTAAAAAGAAGAAGTAATTTACAAGTAGTGAAATAATTTTGTGATTGTGGAATATTCACAACATTTGTCCTATTTATTAAGGTGAAAAGGTGGATATTCCATGTAAAAATGGCAATAAAATCACCATTTCATATCATTGGTAAATCGTCTATGTATGTGCATAAAACAGCGTAAATGGGCTTATAACGGACTTGAAAAATATATATGATGTTTTGTCGGTTGAATGTATTTAAATAAGAATATGGGCAAAATATGATGCTTGATAGTGATATAAATGGAGAATTATATAAGTGTGGTAGTTATTGTTTTGAATATTTAATATGTGGAGGTAATTGTTATTGAGTAAGAAGACAAATAAAAAACCTAAGACAGCACCATTAGTTTATATTAACAGAGTCAAAATGACAGAGTTAAATGAGAATGGTAAGTATACATTTATACCTGTTGTTGAAGATGACAACAATAAAAAGATTTATCGGTGCAAATTAGATAAAGAAGGACAGAAAAAATATGATAAGATTGTAGTAAATAAAATCATACGTGATGAAAGAAAACATATGATTTTAACAGCAGAATCAGAACTAATTCGCATTATAAAACATCTTTCTGAAAGGAATGAAACTGTAAAGGGGAGAGATTATATTCCTGATGTTTTATCATTAAAAGTGGGAAAATCATATACTGCTTATAAAGATAAAATGACAGAAACAAAAATGATTGTTACATATAATGGAGTTAAGTACAAAAGAATTATTGTTTCTTCTAGTCACAGTAGAACACAGAAAGCAATGCTTGTATCTGTTGATGTATGGGATAAGGCAATGGATATTTTACTTTGTGGACTTGATAGAAATACAAAGTATAAATATATGTCAAAATGGAACTCATACATTGGATTAGCTGCAACAGACAGTATTCCAGTATCAATGCCAAATATTGTTGTAATTGATGATAAGGAAATTAATCAGAAGGCAATAGTTGATATTGTACAAGAAACCGATACAGATGATGAAGATGGAAATATAAAAAGAGATTTTATGGTTTTAACAGATAGAGAAGAAGAAATACATACAAATCTCTTTGATGGAGCGGGTCTTGTAACTGTTGAAAAAGCAAAGCAATGGAGTGAAGAATTAAATCTTGACTATATACCAGCTTCATTCCAATTTAGATGTATTCCATGCTTAAAAGGAAAACTTTATACAATGCCAGTAACAGAATTTGCAAAAGAAATAGGAGTAAGTACGATTACTGATATAAAAGGTAAGAAGTGGGATTTATTTAATGACAAGATAGATTGCATTTTAACAAAAAGTCAGTTTAAATTTTATGATTTATATGATTCAATTGAAACATGGAAGCATTGTTTTGAAGAAGAAATACATGGATATAGAAGAACATTTAATATTTCTTCTTATGATGAAAAGTTTTCTGAATTGAAAAAGACAACAGTTATGGCATATCAGCCATTACAGACTTCAGAATATACGGATGATGAAATTGAAGAATTATGTAAGCCTACTGTTAATGGTTATATGGAAGCTTGTAGTAGTGTGGAAGGCTTTTTAAAATATCGTGGAATCATAAGCGAACAAGATAAAGATGATGATATTGATTGGAGTAGATTTCCTTCATATTACCAAGCTTTATATTATAATCATTCACTAATTAACGATGAATTTATTCAGAAGAAAATAAAACAAGATATTAAATCTGGTAAAGAACGTGCTTATGTAGGAAAGATAATTGTTAGTGGAAACTATCAGACATTGACTCCTGATTTATATGCTTTGATGCAACATGCCTTTGGATTAGAAGTAACAGGATTATTAAAGGGGAATGAGGTGTATTCAAACTATTGGAATCATAATTTATTTGAAACACCTTGGATTGATATTATTCGTTCTCCGCATATTGCTAATGAACATTGTCCTGTACAAGTTGTTACAAGTGGAATAATGGAAAAGTGGTTTAAATATCAGCAGACTGGAATTATCCTTAGTGTATTTGGAAATACAATAGCACTAAAACTCAATTCCGCTGATTATGATGGAGATCACGTTTTGACAACAGATAATAGAATTATTTGTGAATCTGCTAAAAGAAATATTGCAAATACAATTCACCATATTAAAATTGATAATCGTGAATCTGTTAAAGATATGAAAAAAGTTGATGTTGGAGATATAAATACTGTTATTGAATGTGATTACAAGGGATATAAAAATAATATAGGAAATGTTATCAATCCTATATCGGTGCTTTGGTCGATGCAATAGACGAATGATATTCAAAACTATATAAAAATTATGAGTATTGTTGGTTCGATAACTATTGATTATGCAAAACATGGTGAAGAAGCAGAAATGCCAAAAGAAATAAGAAAGTTATTAAAAGAGCATAACAAGCCATATTTTATGAAATATCTTAGGTCACAAAGGAAGAAGCGTAGTATTGAAAAAGAGATAAAAACAAATTCGTCTTTGCTTGGAAATGAAGAAGAAGGGTTGTTTGATGATTCTGATTGCACCATGAATAAAATTTGTCATCACATGGAAGAACAGATAGCAAAGAGAAATTCTTCAATTAAGGTACAAGAGTCATTTGATGTAAACACTTTGCTGACAAGTGCTCCTGATGTAACTACAAAAAAATATAAGAAAATAAAGGATTGTTTATATAAGGCACAAGAGGATTTTGCGGATATTTCCAATGCAAATTATCACGATGATGACTTTTGTATGTCTGGTAATATGGAAAAAGAACAAAGATATGTAGCACTATATGATTATGTAAAGGCTGATTTGATAGAAATTGAGAATGATATTCCTAAATTGATAGATACCCTTCTTCTGATATATTATACAGATAAAGGTTTTATGAAAAAGTATCAAGATAAATCTATTTTGTGGGGGTGCTTTGGAGAGCAGCTTATTGAACGATGTAAAGGCGATTTTAACAATACAATAGATGATGAAGAACTAGAAAAATTAAAAAAGCGTAGAGAAAAAGCATTGAAGAGTATTGAAAAATTAAAAAAATATAGGGAGAAAAATTTCTTTATTGCTGAATTTGAAGCTGATGGAATTAAAGAAATTTCCGTAGATATTTATTCAGAAGACATTACCTGGATAAAAAAAGAAATTCCTACAAATGTAGAATATAGTAATGAGTCAAGAAAGCTATTATTGGTATTATTATATATATATCGAAAATGCCATACAAATTTGATTCAATTATATCAAAGTCACAATAACAGGTTAAATAGGACAAGCATTTGCAAGCTTGTAAAAATAGATAGAAGACATCTTGATTCGATACTTAATGTTTTACAAGAGTATCAAATTGTTGAATTAAGCTTGGATAAACAAAAACATTTGTGCATTGAACTGTTGAAATTTCCAAATGAGGGAGAAAAAATACTTAAGAAGAACATTGAGTATCAGCATTTATACTCTTTGGCAAATGATAAGTTTAGAGAAAAAGTTACAAAAATCGTAGATAAAAATTGTGCATAATCTCTAAAAATGCAAGGAAAATAAGGAAAAAAGATACAAATATAATAAAAGCTGACAAATCATACTTAGAAAGAGAGAATTATTTTTCAATTATTCTTAAACAAATATTGAAGGAGGTAACATGGATCAGGAATTACTTAGAGAAAGATTAAATGATGTTATTGCTTCAGGTCTTGTTGCCAAAGCAATATCAAAGCATACGAATATTACAACAGATGTACTTTCGAGATTCAAGAATGGACATGTATGTTTGTGTCCAAATGATGCTGATAAATTGAAAGCATATTTAGACCAGGTCGTAATACCAATGTAATGGTAATAACTGCTTCGGCAGATTATTATAAATATCAAAACTGTTGTTTTGATATCGTACTATTTAAGGCACAGAAGGGCATCAGCGTTGTGGAAAAGGTTGTTGCATAAAAACTTCTGTGTCGTGAAAAAATCTGCAATATTGCAGTTTAATATATCTCCGATTTATCGGATTCGATTTAGGCTGATATGGTGTCACAGCTATATCGGTCATTCGCTCCGTCTCCACAGCGGAGCATTTGTGTCTGACTCCACTAATGACACATGAAGTTTGATATTCAAAACAATTAACAAGAAATCCTATGAGCATCTCCACAATGCAAATAGGTCATCCAGTAGCAGGTTTCCACAGCTTGTTGCTGGATGTTAGCACGATTATGATTTTTTTTGAATAATATTTCATATATGAATAAATAAATATAGAATGGAAGGAGGAACGTAATGGTTACGAATAAACTTAGTCAGGAAGAAGTGAGACAGAAATTGATTCGAAAATTAGAAGAAGGAAAACAGCAATACATTGCCAAACAAATTGGTATACCCAAACAAATCTTGAGCAATTTTAAGACTGGAAAGCGTGAATTATGGGATTCTTCATTAGAAGCTCTCAACAACTATCTTGATAATCATTAATTTCTTTGCAGTTCTGCAAAAACAATTCCAAGAAAAATTGAGTATATTTGATTGGATAAGGTATAAGTTTTGTTTTTTTAACTCAAAAAGTGTACAATTCACCATTTTACTAATATGTCAACAACTATATCATAGTTTGGATTGTTTGTAAATACCGAACATATGGTTGAAGGATTATAAATTGAATGAAGAAAAATAAAGAGATAGTTCAAAAGTGTATGAACTGTCTTTTTTGATTACACAAAATACTATAAAGGAGACTTGACTATATAGGGAGGAATGTCGTTATGGCAGAAAACAATTTTTGGATTGATTTGGTTGCTACTCTAAAGAAAGCACAGAGTAAAAAGCAAATTAAATCAGATGCTAAAAATCTTGGAGATATTTATGTTCCGCTAATTGGAAAACTTAATAAATCTAAGACAAGAGCACAGTTAAAACAAGATTTAGCGTCATTGAATGGTACGGTAAATCTAACAGGAAAAGTTAATAAGAAAGGTATCGTCACATCGGTACAGCAAGCAACACAGCAGGCACAGACACAAGCTAACAAAGCACCGATTCAGGTAAGTATGAACTTGAAAAAGGATAAACTTATCAATGATATTAAGGTATTTGGTCAGCAGAATACAAAGTTATTCAAAGATGCTAACATGGCGGCAAAGTATAATTCATTACTTGATAATGCAAAATTAGCAACATCTAGTAGAGAAATCCAGAATTTAAGATTGCAGTTATCAGCAATGCGTTCAGAAATCAAAGCAACTAATTTGAGTGGATTAACGCTTGGAGATACTTTCAAGAAAACATTCAAACGTGCTACGGAATTATTTACAAGTACGGGTGGATTGATGTTACTCACTCGGCAAATGAGACAGGCTTGGACGGAAGCATTAAATCTTGATAAGGCATATACAGATTTAATTAAAGTGCAAAATGATTTATCAAGAGGTGACTATCCAGAATACTTAGAACGTTGTAATAAGAAAGCACAAGAGTTAGCAACTACGCAAAAATCATTGATTGAAGGTGCTACTGAGTTCTCTAAGTCTGGGTATGACTTGGACACAAGTAATAAACTTACTGAAAAATCTACAATTCTTGCAAACGTAGGAGAGATGTCAGCTTCGGATTCTGCAAAGGCTATTATCAGTGGAGTTCAGGCTTATGATACAGTAGATGGATATACAGATGTTGTTGATAAAGCGGATGCATTAATATCAAAATATAATGAAATTGGTAACACAGCTTCCATCACAACAGCAGAAATTGCTCAAGGTGTACAGTCAGTAGGTTCAGTATTTGCAGATGCAAACACAAGTGTAGATGAGTTCATAGCTTTATTGGCAGCCGGTAACAGACAGTATCAGGATGCAGATGCTTTAGCATTAGGACTTCGTACAGCAGCCCTTCGTATTAGGGGATGTAAAGTTGAACTTGAACAGATGGGCGAAGAAACAGATGGTGTTTACACATCAGCTTCAAAATTAGCCGAAAAGATTGAGGGATTAACAAACATCAATGGTAATGGTGGTGTAAAAATTCTTGAAGCAGATGGAGAAACTTTTAGAAGTATCTATGATATTTTCCTTGATATTTCAAAGGTATATAAGGATATGAGTGATACTGACCAAAGCGCACTTCTTGAACTAATTTCGGGCAAGCATAGAGCCAGTGCAATTTCAGCAACGCTTAATAATATGAGTGAAGCACAAGAAATTTATCAGCATAGTCTTGAAGCAAGCGGATCGGCTCAAAGAGAGTATGACAAGTATCTTGAATCAAGTGAGGCTTCTCTTAATCGTTTCAAGTCAAGCATGACAGAAACATACCAATCAGTAATTGATGGAGAAACAGTCAAAGGGTTATTGAATTGTGGCAATGCTACATTGCAGTTCGTAAATAGTCTTGGTTTGGTGGAATCTACTTTAAAAGGACTTGTTGTGATTGGTATTGTAAAAGCAATCACTACATTGTCAACAGCATTTGAAGCATCAGCAATTCAGGCATCTAATTTTGGTACAGCATTAAATACTGTAAAGAATATGTCTACAATGGCAAGAGGTACAACAGAGTACACAAACGCATTAAAGGCATTAAAAACAGTATCAGCAGGCTTATCAGACACACAGTTAAAACAGGTATTAGCAAGCAAGGCATTAAGTGATTCAGACCGTATTGCAATTTTGCGTACAACTGGATTAACGAAAGCACAGGCACAAGCTAAACTTGCACAGATGGGATTAACACAATCCACAAAAGCACAGACAACAGCAAATGTTTCAGCTACGGCAAGCACTTTTTCGCTTACGGCAGCGGTAAAAGGATTTGGTGTTAGTTTAAAAACGGCATTTATGAGCAATCCAGTAGGTATCTCAATTATGGCATTGAGTACGATTATTGGTGCAGTATCTTCTAAAGTATCTGAATACAATGAGAAACTTAGAGAGACTAGACAAGCTAATATGGATGCGGCTACATCAGCAAAAGAAAAAGCAGATTCATTAAGAGAATTATATGTAAAGTATGAAAATCTTAGTGATATCACAAACAAAACATCTTCTCAGGAAGAACAATTTAAACAAGTAGTAATTGATATTACAAAAGCATTAGGTGATAAGGCATCCGCATTAGAAGGTTTGACAGCGGGACAAAATGATTACACCGAGGCTTTAAAGGAAGCAACAAAAGCTGAATTGGAAAGCCAATATGCAACCGCAAAGATTGGGGCAAAGGCAGCAGAGGAAGAATTAAAAGATAAAACATATGATTCTTGGTCTGGAAGTCAGATTACTATTCAGCAGAACGAACAAATGACAGGTGTTAAAGAACATATGGCAGCCTTAGAAGCAGTTAAAGATATTTTAGCTGAATATGAGGACATGGGTACATATGGTATAGAATGGGAGCCTGTTAATTGGGATAGCAACAAAGATGATATGAATGCAGTAGTTGAATACTACAATACACTTATCGAAGCAAGGAACAAATTAGCAACTGCCGATAACGCAGATTTTCTTATGAGTTCCGACATTTACGAAGATATTAACAATACAATCAATGATTTATCAGAGAGCGTAGAGAAGTACACAGAACAGCAGTATAACGCATTAAAACTGAATTACGAATGGCAAAATGGAGTTCCTAGCACAGAAGAAGAATTTCATAAGATGGAAGAATCAATTCTTGATGCAAGCGGAGCAGGTCAGGAGTTTCAGGAAGTATTAAAAGGATATTTGGCAGAGGATTTTTCGACATTCTCAAATTCTATTAACAATATTGAAAATGGAATTGATGATGTAACAGAATCTACAAAAGCTATGACCGATAAAGTGTCAAATGCAAAAGATTCATTGGAAGATATTATTAAGCAATATCCAGAATTAGTTAAAATGGCAACAGTTGGCGAACTGGACGAGGATGTATTAACATCAACAGAACAATACGCAGATTTATTAGCAAAAGTAGGTCTTAATGCTGATAGTTCTAGTAGCGATATTAAAAAACTGGTAGAACAGATTCAAGCAGTAGCAGACGATAACATGATTGATAACTTGAAAAAGGTATCAGATGATTTTGAATCATTAGGGGACGATTATAATACCTTGATGAACAAGAAGGAAGCACTTTCTATTGGTGATTTAGATAAGGTTCAAAATGTATTTGGTGATTTGGATGTATTCGATGAGTGGGTAGCAAAAGTTACAGATTCAAAGGCTAGTACGGAAGAATTACAGAAAGCATTCAATGACTTGGCTACTGAATACTGTAATTCAAGTGAAAAAATGCAGTCTGTTTTAAAAAATGTGACAAATGAAACCAAAAATGCAACTATAGCCATGTTGAAACAGATGGGTGTTATAAATGCGGATGAAATTGTTACTGCGGCTTTAACAGCACAGCAATTATATTTAAAGTTAAATACGGAAGATTCAACAGAGTCTATTTATGAACAAATATCAGGGTTGTTAGAACATAGTAGTGCCTCTGATAATGCAAAAGCATCTCTATTTGATTTGGTGTTCGAGGAACAAATATTTTCCAACACCGATTTAGGAATAACTGACAAAATTGTGCAATTAGAACAATTGGGGTTGGCATTTGGAGTTACCGCCGATGCTGCACATTCTTCGGCAAGAGCAATGGACGCAATTAGATTCGCTGGAATGGCGGGCGGGAAAGAAGCCGCAGAAAAAACAAAAGAAGAAATGTACGAAGAAAATTCAGATTGGTATCGCAGCCAAATAGCCCAAAAGTATGCTAATCTTTCTGTAAATTTTAAACCAAATAATCCAAATAACAAAAAAGGTGGGAAAGGCGGTAATAAAGGTTCTGGTTCTAAACAAGAGTACAAAGAGACTGTTGACTGGGTAGAAAAAACAATTTCTCTCTTAACTGATAAAATTGCTTTATTGAACGCAAAACTTGATAACACGACAAGTTATAAAAATCAGATAAAATATATTAAAAAACTTGCAGATGCTCAAGAAAAGTTGATACAAGTTTACGACAAGGCTCAGTCCGCTAGAAGTAAAGCATATAATTCTGCTCTTAAAAAGCTCAGTAAATCAGACCGTAAAAAGGTTGAGTCTGGAGCTTATACAGTTGAAAATTTCAAATGGACGAAATCTTCTGATTCTAAAAAGATGGCTGAAAATGAAAAACGCTATCAAAATATAAATGAAGCTTTAGAAGCACGTGACGCTCTTGCAAAAGCAAAACAAGATTTGGTAAAGTCTAAATCGGAATTAAAAAAACTTGCATCTGATTTAGCTGATAAAACATGGGAAAAAGCAACAAAAGATTTAGAACGTTTTAATAACAAAATGGAACTATTAGAAAAGAAACTTTCTAATGCAAAATCTTATAAAACCAAAAATGATTTATTAGCTAAACAACTAGATTTAGAACAGAAAATCCTTTCCACGAAAGAAAAAGCTTTATCTACTGAATCAAAAGAACTAAAAAGTCTTGGAAATAAAATCAAAAAAGGGTCTAAAAAATTATCTTCTTCAAAAAAAGAAAAAATCCAAAAAAAATTAAATTCTAAAAAGAAATTTGATATTGAATCTCTGGGAGTCAAACCCACTTCTTCTTTGTATCAATATATGATTGAATATAATGCCTTCGTAGATAAAATCAAAGAAGAAACTGATAATTTAGCAGCGGATAAACAAGAAACAATTTCTTCTATTAATGAAAAAGCACAATCCATTGTTGATAACGTTTGGGATAACGCAATGGATAAGGTTGAATCGTTATCAAATAAGATGGAATCGCTAAACAAAGTTTTAGAGAATACGGATGGGTTAAAAGAACGGAACAAACTTCTTGAACAACAAATACAATTAAGTTACAAAATGATAGAAGCGTCTAAACAGAGTGTTCAAGATGAAAAAAAGAAACAAAAGCTCTATAAAAAGAATATTAAAAATGCTTACAAAAAATTATCATCAAAAGATAAAAAAATAATTGGTAAGTCAATTAAAGCTGGCAAAACAATCAATTTAAAAGATTTGTCTAGTGCTATTGATCCTAGCAGTAAGTTATATAAAAATATTATAAAATATAATGCTGCAACGGATAAGATTAAAGAAGGCAGACAAGCTTATCAAGACCAAAAACAAGAGAGTTTGAGTGCGATTACTCAAAAAACTCAAGAGAAATATAACAGCATCCAAAATTATTATGAAAAAAGGATAAATCATTCTCAAGGGAAAATAGATAAACTTCAAAGTTATATTGATCTTGCTGAAGCAAAAGGACAAGGAATTGGAAAAGCATTTTACGAGCGTTCCAAAGAATTACAAAAAAATGAAACAAATGCCTTGAAAAAGAAGAAAAAAGAGTTAGAAAATCAATTAAAAAATGATGTGAAAATAGGACGCATTAAAGTAAATTCCGATGAATGGTATGAAGCACTTGATGTAATTAATGAATGCGAAAAAGGTATTAATGAATCAAGAAAAGCTCAAGAAGAATTTAACAAGAGCGTTAAACAATTGGATTGGTCTAACTTCGACATGATGATTTCTAAGTTAGATGATATCACAAATGAATCTAATTTTCTGATTAATTTGATGTCTAATAAGAAATTGGTCGATAAAAATGGTTCGTTTACGAATGAAGGTATCACAGCACAAGCCCAACATGTAATGAATTATAATATATACATGAAAAAGGCTGATGAATTGGCATCTGAAATTGCAAAGATACCGACAGATACAACAAATAAAGATGATTTAGAACGTAGAAACGAACTTATTAAACTTCAACAAGATAGTATTTTATCCGCTGAATCAGAAAAGAAAGCAATTATAGATTTAGTTGACCAAGGAATTCAAGCAGAAATTAAGTCTATGTCAGATTTAATTTCAAAGAAAAAAGAAGCTTTAGATGCTGAAAAAGATTTACATAATTATCAAAAATCTATTGCGGAAAAGAATAAAAATATCGCAAAAATTCAAAAACAAATCAATGCTCTTTCTGGTGATGATTCTGATGAAAATAAAAAGAAATTGCGTGAACTGAAGGCAGAATTGGCAAAGGCACAAGACGATTTAAATGAAGCGGAATACAATCATTCGATTGATGAACAAAAAAAGGCTTTAGATAAATCTCTTGAAGATTTTACGGATTCTCGCAATAAATATTTAGAAGATTCCGAAAAGGTGTTTAATGATACAATTACAATGGTCAACAAAGAAACATCTATTGTCAGCAAAACAGTTTCTCAAACAGCAAAAAATGTTGGTTATACTGTTTCCACTACTATTTCAAATTCATGGAAGACTGCTGGAAATGCAGTTTCTACTTATTCTAATACTTTTACTTCTGCTACTTCTTCTGTTTTAGAGCAAATTAAGTTGCAAAAACAAGCATTAGAAGAATTAATTAAAAAGCAAGAAGAACTTGCCCAATCAACAGTTTCTAATGTGACAAAAGAAGAGAAAAAAGTAGAAAATATAAAACCTTCTAAGAATGCTACAAAAATTGACCAATTATTAAGCACTGCTAACGGTAAAAAAACAGAAAATATGTCTGAATTAAACAAGTACGTACATAAAAAATATGGTACTTATTTATCGAAACAGAACATGCTAGATTTGGCAAAACTTTTAGGGTTAAAGGGAATCACCGAAAAATCTATTGTTGGTAATTATAAACAAAAAGACCAAATATTAAAGGCTTTAAAAGGAGCTGGATTTGCAAATGGTGGAATTGCGGAAATAAATAAGGTAATAAAAGGGAATGGCGATGATGGTATCGTTACCATTAAGCCAGGAGAAACCATTCTAACTGAAGCATTCACAAAAGAATTGCCACAAGCGGTACAAATGATGGATAAATTTATTCATCTCCCACTTCCATCTCTCACTCCTATATCAAAGCAAGGGAATATATCTAATACCGTAGAAATCAATATTGGCAATATGCCTAATGTGATAGATACAAAGAGCTTTATTTCAGAATTGCAAAATAACAATAAGGTTCAAAAAGCAATTCAAAAAGTCGCTTTATCAGAATTGTCTGATGGAAACATTTACTCGGTCAATAAAATTCATTAAAAAAACGGAGGCTATTATTCGTCTCCGTTTTTAAAAAAGGGGTTTTTAAATGAGATTAAAACGAAAAATTGAATTATTGGAATATGAAAATAAACAACTACGAGAAGAAAACGAGCAATTATATGAAAAAATAGAATTATACTCTTCTTCTAAAAATGCAGATTTATGTAAAATATTAAAAGAGACGATTTATCAATATCGCGAAGTCATAAAAGAATTAAATCAATATAAGAAAGAGTATAAACAATTATTGGGAGAACTTAAACATATGCGAAAATATAAAAACAAATTATAAAACATTTTTTGTGATTGAAAGGAATTTATCTCATGAGGGTTTATGCAAGTCATTTTTTCTACAACGGTAAATCTTCAAAAGCTTATGGCTTGTGCTATCTATACAATCAATAATCAGCGCAGTATTATAATCCCTTTAAAGGAAATGTGCGGTATTGATATTGATGAAGTAGAAAAGACAACATACATTCTTATGGAGAAAGCAAAAGAATGTTCAGCTATGGTCGTAAAAGCATTTGCGGAATTGATTGATATATTAAAAGATAAGAACACACCAAAGATTAAAGATGGTGCATGGACTATTTACAAAGTAAATGGGTACTACATTGGCATACAGTATTTTAAGAGAAGCAAAGGAGATAAATAAAATGGCATATATAAGACGAGTAGCAGTTATTAATAACAAAATTATAGAAAATATTGACCAAAATATTACAATTGAAAAAAACGATGGTACTATCGTAAATAATGTTAAGATGGAAGTAGGTAATGGGTATAGTGTAAGTTTTATTAAAGATAATTCTAAACAATATAGCAAAAACATTGAATATATAAGTACTTTACATATAAAAAAAATTATTTTACAAGATGGTACTATTTTTACAAAACTGCATAAATACAACGAAGAATTAAAGAAAGATATTTATTATTTTGACTTAAAATATAAAGATATTTTGAATTATATGGGTAAAGATTATTGTAACGATGATATTATTGAAATAACTTACAAATGGTTTACTAAAAATGGTAACGTTATAAAAACTAACATTGGAAGAATCAGCAGCATAAGAAAATCTGATTTTGATTTAGATATTAGTCAAGAAGGATTTGGGGAAATAATACATCTTTCATCTAATAATTTAATTGAATAATGGATATGAAAGTTTAGGTGCTACTTGGTTATCTGGTAGTACCTTTTTATTTTAGAAAAAATTTTTATGAGATGGAGCGTGATTTATATAGAAAATACAGAACTGAAAGAGATTACAGAAACAAAGCATGAACATTTACAGATGCCATGGTGGAATAAGTTTACTTTTTCAGTACAAGAGGCATCTGAATATTTTGGATTTAGTGATAAGAAGATTAGAAAACTCATAGATGAGAATGAGGATGCTGACTTTATACTGTGGAATGGTTCAAGACCACGCATTAAACGCACATTATTTGAACAGTTTGTAAATGAAAAACTAACAGCTATATAGTAGCTGATTTGTTGAATATACAAGGAATTTCAATGGATTTTGAGGGTGAAGTATGGTATATTATTACTTATCATACTGAGGCTCTCTATGATGAAAGGAGAGATAACTATTGTCAGAAATAAGAAGAGACAATAAAAACCGTAAGTTATTAACTGGTGAGAGCCAAGACAAAGAGGGGAGATACCGTTATAAGTATAATGATGCATTTGGAAATAGAAAGTCTGTTTACAGTTGGAGATTGACAGAATCAGACCCATATCCAAAAGGCAAGCGTAGAGATATTTCCCTAAGAGAAAAAGAAAAAAACATTCAAAAATCATTAGATGACAGTGTTTCTCCGAATGGTGGAAACATGACAGTATTGGAGTTGGTACAAAAATACATCAATCAAAAAAGAGGTGTAAAACATAACACAAAAGCCAACTACAATTTTGTTATCAATGTCATCAAAAAGGAAGAATTTGGAGCAAAACGAATTGATACAATTAAATTGTCAGATGCAAAAGCGTGGTTGATAAAATTGCAAGATGATGGGAGAGGATATAGCTCTATTCATTCTATCAGAGGTGTAGTAAGACCGGCATTCCAATTAGCAGTAGATGATGATTTGATACATAAAAATCCGTTTGAGTTCCAATTAGCAACAGTAGTAGTGAATGATAGTGTTACCAGAGAAGCTATTACAAGGAAACAGGAAAGAGATTTCTTGAAGTTTATCAAAGAGGACAAGCATTTTTGTCAATATTACGATGCTATTTATATTCTGTTTAATACTGGACTGCGTATTTCTGAATTTGTAGGATTGACAATATCAGATATAGAGTTTGAAAATCATAGAATCAAAGTCGATCATCAATTACAGAGAAAACGCAACATGGAATATGTCATTGAAACACCTAAGACAGAAAAGGGTGCGAGATATGTTCCGATGAAAGATGATGTAGCAGAATGTTTCAAAAGAATCATCGAAAATAGGAAGAAACCTAAAGTAGAGCCTATGATTGATGGTTATGTTGGATTTTTATGTTTAGACAAAAATGAAATGCCTATGGTGGCTTTACATTGGGAGAAATACTTTCAGCATATCAGAGAGAAGTACAACAGTATCTATAAGATACAGATGCCTTGTATTACACCTCATGTATGCCGTCACACTTTCTGTAGTAAAATGGCTAAAGCTGGTATGAATCCTAAAACATTACAGTATATCATGGGGCATAGTGATATAGGTGTCACGCTCAATACATACACACATTTACAGTTTGATGATGCCTTAGAAGAAATAAAAGAATTGTCATTAAAAGAAGCGAAAAAGGTATGTAATGGGTAGTGGGCTAAAATATTTGAATTTAGGACAGAATTTAGCCCATTTGATGAAAAAGTTATGCAAAGTTATTCCAAATTATGCTAAAAAAGGTGTACAAACACACTATCACAGAAATACAACAAAACTGTTGAAAGTGCCGAAAATATAGTAAAATCAAGCATTTCAGGAGGTTTAATATATATGATAAAAATATTATTTATCTGCCACGGCAACATCTGTAGATCCCCGATGGCAGAATTTGTTTTAAAAGATATGGTAAAAAAATATGGCATTGCAGATCAGTTTGAAATTGCATCTGCTGCCACCAGTACAGAAGAAATATGGAATGGCGTGGGTAATCCGGTTTATCCACCTGCGAAAGCGGAATTAGAAAAGCATGGAATAAGCTGCGGGGGCAAAAGAGCTGTCCAGCTGCAAGCATCAGATTATGATTATTATGACTATCTTATCGGTATGGACAGAATGAATATTAAAAATATAGAGCGTATGACAGGACATAAAAGAGGAGATAAAATTAAGATGATGCTTGAGTATGCCGGTATAGGAGCAGAAGTTGCGGACCCATGGTATACACGTGATTTTAACGCAACTTACCAAGATATTACAATTGGTTGTAAAGCATTTTTAAACTATTTAAAAGAAAAAGGTGAAATCTTTATATAATATTAATATCTCTAAATTTTACCACAATATTTTACAACAATAGCATTTTTGTGCAAGAACAAAATTTTGTTAAGCACAATAATGCTATTTTTTTATAACGAATATTCAATGTATATGTACAAGAAAATGTTAAGATTAATCTATCAAGAAAGTAAAGAAATAAATACATAAATAATAAAAATCGGAGGGAAAGGAGGATATACAGTGAGATATTATGGAGAAGAGGCATTGGGACTGGTAGAAACATTAGGAATGGTTCCGGCACTCTATGCACTTGATCATATGTTAAAGGCAGCAGATGTGACTTTGGTTTCATACGAAAATATCGGTTCTACACTTGTAACTCTTATGGTAAAAGGAGATGTGGCAGCAGTAGAAGCAGCAGTAGAGGCGGGAGCCAAAGCAGCAGCTCAGATTGGAAAATTAACTGCACATAATGTAATGCCACGACCAATAAAAGGTGTAGGTGATATTGTGTCGGTGCATGATATTGATAAGTAGAATGAAATGAGAAAGGGATAGAACAAATGGGAATGAGTGAAGCATTAGGCTTAATAGAAACATTTGGTCTGGTATATGTACTTGAGGCAGCGGATGCGATGATTAAGGCAGCAGATGTTGATTTAGTTGGCTATGAGAATACCGCTTCTGGTTATATATCAGTTCTTGTTCGAGGCGATGTTGGTGCCTGCAAGGCAGCAGTAGAAGCGGGTGTAGCAGCAGTAAAGAAGTTAGGTGAAGATGGACTTTACAGTCATGTTGTAATTCCTAGTCCACATCGTGATTTGTCGAAAATTACAGCACTTTATTCTTTAGATGCCTTACTGGGCGAGAATGAAACAGTGTAAAAACGGAAGCTGTTTTAGGAAATATTTTTAAAATAAAAATATAAATCAAGAATACTCAAGTTGCAAAATTTTAGTTTAGGAGGACAGGGGGATAGAGATGAATATAATTGACAATGATCTTTTGTCTATCCAGGAGTCTAGGATTTTAGTTGAGGAGGCAGTTAGGGCACAAAAAGAACTTGCAAAATTTTCACAGAAACAGCTTGATGTTATTGTAGACCGCGTGTCAGAAGAGCTTGGTAAATATGCAAGAGAGTTGGCGGTTACATCATGTGAGGAAACAGAATATGGAAATGTCGAAGACAAATATTTGAAAAATCGTTTTGTATGTGAATATCTTCCAAAGAAGTTAAAGGACATGAAATGCGTTGGTGTGATAAGTGAAGATTTGCAAAAGAAGACAAAGGATATTGGTGTTCCGTTAGGTGTAATTGCTGCATTTCCGCCTGCAACAAGTCCTGTATCAACTACAATTTATAAAGTACTTTTAGCAATAAAATCGGGAAATGCAATCATCATTTCTCCTCATCCAAGGGCAAAAAATGTAACGATGCGGGTAGCCGAACTTATAAGGTCTACGGCAAGAAAGCATGGAATTCCAGAGGGAAGTATTTCTTATCTGCATACGACTTCTTTTGAGGGCGCAAAGGCATTGATGGAACATAAATTGGTTGACTTAATTATGATAACCGGTGTTCCTGATTTAAAAGAAGCAGCTTATCGCTGTGGAAAGCCAGTATTATATAGTGGTGCCGGGAATGGTCCGGTATTTATTGAACGGACTGCCGATATTGAAAAAGCAGTAAGAGATATTATTACGAGTAAGACGTTTGATAATGGAGTAGTAATGGCAGCAGAACAGGCGATTGTTGTTGATGGCTGTATCGAATCTTTAACTGTAAAGGAGTTAGAGCGGCAAGGTGCTTACTTTATGAATGATGAAGAAAGAACAAAACTTTTAAAAATACTTACATTGGAAAATGGATTAAAAAATCCGGAAATTGTAGGGAAAACAGCAAAAGTACTTGCTAAAATGGCAGGATTTTTTGTGCCGGAGTATACGAAGCTATTGATTGTGAGAAATGGTTATGTAAGTCAGGAAAAAGTATTTAATCAAACACTGCTTTGCCCGATTATTTCTTTTTATGTGGAGAAAAATTGGAGAGAAGCTTGTGAAAAATGTATCGAACTATTATTAGGTGAAAAAAGAGGTCATACACTTACCATTCATTCAAAAGATGAAGAAGTAATCGAACAGTTTTCACTGAAAAAACCAGTTGACCGAATTCTTGTAAATACACCTGCCACACTTGGAGGCATGGGAGCAACAACGAATTTGTTTCCATCAATGACATTGCTTGGAGGTGTATATGCTTACGGAATGAATACAGATAATATATCGCCTTTAAACTTAATTTATATTAGGAAAGTTTCCTATGGAGTAAGATAAGCGATAAAAATAAAAAGGATTGTGAGGTAAAAAAATTGGATATTCGTGAATTTTCATGTAAATTTGCAGAAGCGGCAAAAAACATGTCACCGGAAGAAAGAGAATCTCTGATGAAAATGTTTGAGGGTGTTTCGAAACATATTACAAATGGAACAGGAAATGAATCAACAAATGGAGTAAAAAGCATCTGTTGTGAAACGGAAATACCAAATGGTATGACAGAGCGTTTAAAACGGTTAAAAGAAAACTATATGAAACAGGTTCCTTCTATTACAACATACCGTGCAAGAGCAATCACAAAAATTGCAAAGGAAAATCCGGGTATGCCTAAGATAGAACTTCGTGCAAAAAGCTTTCGTTATTGCTGTGAAACAGCGCCACTTGTGATTCAGGACGATGAATTAATTGTTGGTTCTCCATGTGGAGCACCAAGGGCGGGTGCTTTTTCACCGGATATTGCATGGAGATGGATGGAAGACGAAATTGATACAATCGGTACTCGTCCTCAAGACCCATTTTACATTTCCGAAGAAGATAAAAAGATTATGAGGGAAGAATTATTCCCATTTTGGAAAGGCAAATCGGTAGATGAATATTGTGAAGACCAATACAGAGAAGCCGGCGTGTGGGAATTGTCGGGAGAATCTTTTGTATCAGACTGCTCTTATCATGCTTTAAACGGTGGTGGAGATTCCAATCCGGGATATGATGTTATTCTTATGAAAAAAGGTATGCTAGATATTCAGAACGAAGCAAAAGAACATCTGGCACAATTGGATTACGAAAACCCGGAAGATATTGATAAAATTTATTTTTATAAAGGTGTAATTGAAACAACAGAAGGCGTTATGATTTACGCAAAACGTTTATCTAATTACGCAAAAGAATTGGCCGAGAAAGAAACGAATCCAAAGCGTAAAAAAGAACTAGAAAAAATTGCTGAAATTAATGCATGGGTTCCGGCACATAAGCCAAGAACATTTTGGGAAGCAATTCAGGCAGTATGGACAATTGAATCGCTGCTTGTAGTGGAAGAAAACCAGACAGGTATGTCGATTGGACGTGTTGACCAATATATGTACCCATATTATAAAGCAGATATGGAAGCGGGAAGATTAAACGATTACGAAGCATTTGAATTAGCTGGCTGTATGTTAATCAAAATGTCCGAAATGATGTGGATTACAAGTGAAGGCGGTTCCAAATTCTTTGCCGGTTACCAGCCATTTGTTAATATGTGTGTCGGCGGAGTTACAAGAGATGGTAGAGATGCAACAAATGAGCTTACCTATCTTTTGATGGATGCCGTACGTCATGTGAAAATATATCAGCCTTCGCTTGCCTGCCGAATTCATAATAAATCACCGGAAAAGTATTTAAAGAAGATTGTTGATGTTGTCCGTGCAGGAATGGGCTTCCCGGCGTGTCACTTTGATGATACTCATATCAAAATGATGTTGGCGAAAGGTGTATCAATCGAAGATGCAAGGGATTACTGCCTTATGGGTTGTGTAGAACCACAAAAAGCAGGTCGTTTGTACCAGTGGACTTCAACTGCTTATACCCAATGGCCAATTTGTATTGAATTAGTATTAAATCATGGTGTTCCATTATGGTATGGAAAACAAGTATGCCCGGATATGGGAGATTTAAGTAAATTTAATACATACGAGGAATTTGAACATGCAGTAAAAGAGGAAATCAAATATATTACAAAATGGACGAATGTTGCAACTGTAATTTCTCAACGTGTCCATAGAGAGTTAGCACCAAAGCCATTAATGTCTATTATGTACGAAGGCTGTATGGAAAAAGGAAAAGATGTCTCTTCAGGTGGTGCAATGTATAACTTTGGTCCTGGAGTTGTATGGTCAGGTTTAGCTACTTACACAGATTCTATGGCAGCTATTAAGAAATTAGTATTTGATGAAAAGAAATATACATTACAAGAGTTAAATGAGGCATTAAAAGCAGACTTTGAAGGCTATGACCAGATTTATAAAGATTGTGTTTCTGCTCCTAAATATGGTAATGACGATGATTACGCCGATTTAATTGCAGCTGATTTAATCAATTTTACAGAAATGGAACATCGCAAATATAAAACATTATATTCTGTATTAAGTCATGGTACCTTATCCATTTCGAATAATACACCATTTGGACAAATGACAGGAGCTTCTGCAAATGGTCGTAAAGCGTGGCTTCCATTATCAGACGGAATTAGTCCTACACAAGGTTCCGATGTAAAAGGACCGACTGCTATTATTAAATCAGTATCCAAGCTTGCAAATGACAATATGAACATTGGTATGGTTCAGAACTTTAAGATTATGGCAGGTCTTTTAGATACACCGGAAGGTGAACAGGGAATTATTACATTGCTTCGTACAGCAAGCATAATGGGAAATGGAGAAATGCAGTTTAACTATTTGGATAATAAGACATTGATTGAAGCACAAAAACATCCGGAACAATATAGAGATTTAATTGTCCGTGTAGCCGGCTATAGTGCATTCTTTGTTGAATTGTGTAAAGATGTTCAAGATGAAATTATAAGCAGAACAATGTTGACACATTTCTAGAAACATTATGGAGACAGTCCGACGAAGGGCAAAATAATGTTCTGATACGATGAAGTATAAGAATGTAAATAAAAATGTGGCAATTAAAATAAAAAGAAAGTTGGAGAGTATGGAATGGATATGAATCATACAGATGCGATAGAACGGAAGGCAAGAATCTTTAATGTACAAAAATATAATGTGTATGATGGACCTGGAATTCGTACTTTGGTATTTTTCCAAGGGTGTCCGCTTCGGTGTAAATGGTGTGCCAATCCAGAGGGAATGGAACAAAAATATCGTGTTATGTTAAAAAAGAATCTTTGTACCAGTTGTGGCAAATGTACGTTGGTTTGCCCGGAAGGGATTCACAGTATATCAGATATTGATTTTAAACATAAAATTAACCGGACATTAAATTGTATTGGATGTCATTCCTGTGAAGAAGCCTGTATGATGTCCGCTCTCTCCATCGTAGGTGAAGAAAAAACAATCTCCCAGTTATTAAGTATCATAAAAGAAGATAAAATGTTTTATCAAACTTCCGGTGGTGGAGTTACATTGGGCGGCGGTGAGGTATTAATGCAGCCGGAAGCGGCAGCAAGTCTTTTAATGGCATGTAAAATGGAAGGAATCCATACAGCAATTGAAACTTGTGGATATGCGTCACTAGAAAATGTTTTAAAAGTTGCGGAATTTACCGATTTATTCTTATTTGATTTAAAGCACATTGATTCAGAAAAACATTTTGAGCTTACAGGTGTACATAATGAAAGAATTCTTGAAAATCTGAGTGAGCTTTTAAGAAGAAGATATCATGTGAAGGTTCGAATGCCTCTGTTAAAGGGAGTGAATGACGGGGAACAGGAATTAGAAAAAACATTAGAATTTTTAATGCCTTACCGGAATTTGAAAAATTTTGAAGGAATTGACTTACTTCCGTATCATAAACTTGGAGTAAACAAATATAACCAATTGGATAAGGAATATCCTGTAAATGGTGATCCAAGTTTAAGTGAAGAAGACTTAAACCGATTGGAACAATTCATTAAGAAATATGATTTCCCGGTTAAAATTATAAGACACTAAAATATAAAAAAATTATGATGATAACTAAAGTCCATTTGTTTTTAAATAAACAGAAAGGAAGGTAATAGGCAGGCGATGGAACGGCAGATTGAACGCGTAATTGAGGAGTCGGTACCAGGTAAGCAGGTTACGATTGCACATGTGATTGCTTCTCCGACAGAAGCAGTGTATGAAAGGCTTGGACTGGAAGAAAAAGGTGCAATTGGAATATTAACTTTATCGCCATTTGAAACGGCAATTATTGCAGCTGATATTGCAACAAAGACAGCTGATGTAGAAATCGGGTTTTTAGACCGGTTTACAGGTTCTGTTGTAATCGGTGGAGATGTGCAGAGTGTGGAAACGGCGCTCAATAATGTGGTGTCTGTGTTAAAAGAAAAATTGGATTTTATCGTATCGCCTATTACAAGAACATGAGAAAGAAAAAAATTATGATAGTCGGAGCAAACCGGTCTGGAAAAACGACTTTGGCACATGCTCTGAATGAAGATACAAGTCCGGTGAAAAGAACACAGGATATCATATATGGAAAAAGGACAATTGATATTCCAGGTTCTTATTTGGAAAGTCCATGGATGTATAAGCATATTATTGCTGCGGCGCAAGATGCAAGTGAAGTGTTATTTCTTGTTGATCAGTCATCAAAAAGAGAAATGTATTCGCCTGGATTTGCAAATGTATTTTTGTGTCCGGTAACCGGAGTTATTACAAAGTCTGATAAAGCACCGGAAAATGAAACATTTTGTATCAGTCAGCTTAAAATGGCAGGAGTATCTGAACCTTATTTTAAGGTATGTGTTCCCGATGGAAGTGGTTTAGAAGCTTTAATACAACATTTAAGTAAATTTAGGAGGTAAGGATGAGATTTATTACAGAAGAAAATCTGCGTGCCTTATATCGAAAAGAAGCTTTTACCGATTATTGTATTCCTGATGGAATGCGTCTTACACCAGGAGGAAGACAGTATTTAGTAGATAAAAAAATTAAAATTATTTCTAAGGCGTACAGTTCGATAGAAGGAAAACAAGTAGAAAAACAGGTGGAAACATCGGATTGTGGTTTGAACGAGAAGAAAAAAAAACTAGAAACCATTCAGATAGAAGAATTAAAAGCAAAAATGGATTTTGTAGAAAGTATATTTTTTATAACAGAGCAGGAATTGCTTGATGAATATATTTTGACGGCACAGAAAGTAGTAGAACTAAGGAAACAGTTTGCTGTTATTAAAAATTGTTTGAAAACAAGACAAATAGAAGGGAATTTTTGCTTTGAAAAATGTAGTGGTATGAGTAAACAGCAAATCGAACAAGTAATTTTGTATGAAGATTGTTTTCCAATAGAAGAGTTTCATGTACAACTAAAGAATGGAAAACAAATTGTACAGTTACATAAATTAAGATGTGCAGTTAAAGAAGTATATATTGCTGTTTTAAGATTGGAACTGGAATCGAGCGTTGATTTACCATATAAAAAAATGAAAGAGAGAATGAATGGGTTGATTCATGCGATTTCTCAGATGCTTTGCATGGCAGTTGATGGAACAAAATGCCAAAGAAAAGGTTTCGAATCAGTTAGAGAAGAAAGGGTATCAGAGTAATGTTTGAATATTGCGATAAAATGGTTGCGGATTTTGAGAACGCAATCTGCCATCCGATAAACAATAAATCTTCGATTTATTATACAGGAGTTGACCTCGGAACGGCATGTGTTGTATTAGCTGTTGTTGATGAAAATTATAAACCGGTTGCAGGGGCTTACGAATATGCGGATGTAGTCAGAGATGGTATGGTTGTAGATTATATAGGAGCAATCCATATTGTTCGTAAATTAAAAGAGCAGTTAGAAGCATCCATAGGGAGTGAGCTTATTTATGCATCAGCTGCAATTCCGCCGGGAACAAATGAGTTAGATTCTGGTGCAATCAAAAATGTTGTAGAAAGTGCAGGATTTGAATTAACAGGTTTGTTGGATGAACCAACAGCTGCCAACTCTTTATTAAAAATAGAAAATGGTGCGGTTGTGGATATTGGAGGCGGTACAACAGGAATTACAATTATGAAAGATGGAAAAGAAATTTATGTGGCAGATGAGCCAACCGGTGGAACTCATTTTTCACTTGTTGTATCGGGAGCCTATAAGGTGCCATTTGAAGAGGCGGAACTCTTAAAAAGAAATCCGGGAAAACATAAAGAATTGTTACCTGTTTTGAAGCCGGTTATTGAAAAAGTTGCATCTATTATAAATAAACATATTGAAGGGCATTTAGTAGAAACGATTTATCTGGCGGGAGGAACCTGCTGTCTGGACGGAATAGAAAAAATCATCGAGAAACAGACAAAAATTCCTACTTATAAACCTCAAAATCCCATGTTTGTAACACCACTTGGAATTGCACTTAATTGTACTTCGAATGAGGAATAACTGCCATGTAAGTATAAAAATGGAGAGGAGCAAAATGATGGAGTATCGGATTATAAAATCACCTTCCAATGGTACAATTGACATTTTAAAACGTCGAAGTGGCGGAAAAATGGAACAAGATATGGTATTTGATGCAGTAGGTCTTTTGCAGGGAAAAATGATTGATATGATTTTTGCTGCGGATATTGCGGAAAAGGCGGTTGGAGTATTGGTAGAAGATATAAAGGGAAGTTGTCCTCAAAACATGATTTTGCTTGCAATTTATGGTGATACCTCTTCTGTGGAATCTGCAATCAGTGAAATAAAAGAAAGGTTAGAAGAAAGGAGCCGGATATGCTAACTGCAAGATTAGTAGACAACATTTGGGCAACAAGAAAAGCAGAATCATTAAGTGGCTTCAAGCTTATGCTTGCAGAAATCATAGGGGGAAGAAGTGATGGTGAACGTCTTGTTGTGGTAGATATTATTAGTGCAGGAATTGGAGACCGTGTTATTATAAGCACAGGCTCGGGAGCAAGAAGAATGCTTGGTGATGATTCGGTTCCGGTTGATGCAGTTGTTGTTGGAATTATCGATGAAACTTGTCAAATTGAATAGAAGAAGGGAGGTGAGCAGTATGAAAAAACTGATTTGTGCAAAAGATGTGGAGCATCTGATTGAAGAAGGAAAGAAGGAAATCATTGTCGAGGCAGGAGCAATTATTACTCCTTCAGCAAAGGATATGGCAGCCTCTAATAGAATGGAATTTGTAACAAAGGATACCAAAGTTATAGAGGAAAAAGAAAAGTCAATTAGTGCTGACATGATTTATCAAGTGCTAAAAACATTGTCAGAGCAAGGAATGTTAAAAGGAATTTTTGATACAATTAGTACTCCTTATGAGGTTGAAAAAGATGAAAGTGGTCTTAAATTAATCCGAGGAGAATCTGTTAAGTACGATTACTTTGATACAGGTGATTCCGGTGTGAAAGCTTATTTTCAAGAATTAGTCAGCAAAGAAGATTCCAAGATGAGTGCAGGGTTTTTAATGATTGAAGAATCAAGTTTTGATTGGGAACTTACTTATGAGGAAATTGATTATGTAATCGAGGGAACTCTTTGTATTACAATCAATGGTAAAAAATATACAGCACATAAAGGTGATGTTTTATTTGTTCCTGCCGGTTCTAAAGTAGTATGGGAATCTCCGGACAAAGCAAAAATATTTTATGCTACTTATCCAGCAAACTGGGCTGATTTAATTGCATAGTAAAAGGAGGTGTCATAAATGCAGGCACTTGGCTTAATCGAAACAAAAGGTTTAATTCCCGCAATCGAATGTGCAGATGCTATGTTAAAAGCGGCCGACGTAGAACTGATTGAAAAAACGTATGTAGGCGGAGGCTTAGTTACCATTTCTGTTACAGGAGATGTCGGGGCAGTAAAAGCAGCCGTGGAAGCCGGAGAAGCATCTGCTAGGCTATTAGACGAAACATCTGTGTTGTCGGTACATGTAATTCCACGACCTCATGAAGAAACGGATTCGTTGTTTCACGTAAGAAAAGAGATAGAGGAAAGAAAATCGGAAAAGGATCTTTTTGAAAAAATAGAAGAAAACGACAATACAAATGAGATTTTAGATATAACTTCAGAAGAAGATGATTCAGAAATAAAACTTTCTGTTATTCAAAAAGCAGATGTGGATGCGTGGATAGAAACAGAAGGTTTTGATAAGACAATAGAATTACTGAAAGAAGCCGCAGTTGCCAAATTAAGAAAATTAGCTAGAGAATATGAGAAATTTGGCATTTCAGGTAGAGAAATCTCGAAAGCAGATAAGAAACAATTGATTTATAGATTTAAAGAATATTATAAGGATAAAAAAGAATAAAGGAAGAGAGGAGGAATCACAACATGGAAACAATCGATTTTGATTTACAATCGGTTCAAGAGGCAAGAAATATTGCAAGACTTGGAAAAGTTGCGTCAGAAAAATTAGCAGATTATACGGAAGAACAAATTGACTGTATACTTAGAAGTATGGTAGAGGCAGCAAATGAGCATGCAGGATGCCTTGCTAAGATGGCAGTGGAAGAAACCGGATTTGGAAAAATAGAGGATAAAACTTATAAAAATCATATGGCTTCTTCGATTGTTTATGACGCAATTAAGTCGATGAAAACAATAGGTGTGGTTCGAGAAGATAAAGAAAATAAAATAATAGAGATTGCAGATCCGGTTGGATTAGTTATGGGAATTGTTCCATCAACAAATCCTACGTCAACTGTAATTTACAAAGCAATGATTGCAATTAAGGCAAGAAATGCAATTGTATTTTCTCCACATCCGGCTGCACTTCAATGTACATTAAAGGCAGCAGAATTAATGTGTGAAGCAGCAGTGAAAGCAGGTGCACCAGAACATGTAATCGGATGTCTGTCAAAGCCTTCTATGAAAGCAACAGATGAGTTGATGAAGTGTGATGAAGTGGCATTAATTATTGCTACGGGTGGACCAGGCATGGTAAAAGCTGCTTATAGTGCAGGAAAACCCGCACTGGGAGTAGGGGCAGGTAATTCCCCATGTTATATTGAGCGGACAGCCGATATCAGACAGTCTGTTAAAGATGTGATTGCAAGTAAAACATTCGATAATGGAACAATTTGTGCTTCTGAGCAGTCAATTATTGTAGAAGAATGTAATCGAAATGAAGTGATTGAGGAATTTAGACGTCAGGGTGGATACTTTATGACAGAAGAAGAAACAAATAAAGTCTGCCAAATCCTTTTCCGCAAAGGTACTCATAATATGAATGCCAAATTTGTTGGAAGATCCGCAGAAGTAATTGCAGCGGCGGCAGGTTTTCAAATACCAGCTGGAACAAAGGTACTGATTGGAGAACAGAATGGAGTTGGAGAAGAATATCCACTCTCCTATGAAAAATTAACAACGGTACTTGGTTTTTATACAGTACAAAATTGGGAAGAAGCTTGCGAATTAAGTATTCGTCTTTTAAATCACGGAATTGGTCATACAATGAATATCCACACGAATGATTATGATATGGTTATGAAATTTGCCAGAAAGAAAGCTTCTCGTATTTTGGTAAATACAGGTGGAAGCCAGGGAGGAACCGGTGCTTCAACAGGCTTGTTCCCAGCATTTACGCTTGGTTGTGGAACATGGGGTGGAAGTGCTACCTCTGAAAATGTTACACCAATGCACTTAATTAATTTAAAACGCGTTGCATATGGATTGAAAAATTGTGAAACTTTAACAAATGATAGTGATTTTGTTTGCGATACAAAGAAAAGTCCTTCTGAATTTGTGCAATTAGCAGACAGCTGTATGAAAAAAGAAATTGAGAACTTGGACAAAGACCAGTTGGAAGAATTGATTCGATCTTTAGTGACAGCAATGAAAGGAGAAGCATAATGGACGGAACCTATGAGGAAGTTTTAAATCTTTTTATGGAAGCTGTCCGAAGTGCTTCTGATAAAGAAAATCTGGTATCCGATGATTGTATTCCGGTCGGTATTTCGAATCGTCATATCCATTTATCAAAGGAAGATTTGGAAGCCCTGTTTGGAACGGGATACGAATTGAATCCTGTGAAAGAATTATCTCAGCCAGGTCAGTATGCTTGTAAAGAGATGGTTACGATCTGTGGAGC
The DNA here is from genome assembly GCF_009696045.1 of Velocimicrobium porci. Taxonomy (GTDB): domain Bacteria; phylum Bacillota; class Clostridia; order Lachnospirales; family Lachnospiraceae; genus Velocimicrobium; species Velocimicrobium porci. The sequence goes on from NZ_VUMT01000009.1 coordinate 65,112, forward strand.
AAAAGGAGCAATTGAAAAAGTTCGTGTTCTTGGTCCGGTTAGAAATAAAACTCAGGTCGAGATATTGGCAGGGGATTGTTTTAAATTAGGAGTAAATGGAAAACTTTGCTTATCAGGAGAGCTTGACGGAACAATGGGTATTACAATTATCGGTCCTGCAGGGACTGTAGTAGCTAAAGAGGGACTAATGGTAGCCAAAAGACATATACATATGAGCCTGCAAGATGCAGAGCATTTTAAAGTATCCAATGGGCAGATTGTTTCAATTGAAATAGATGGAGAGCGTGGCGGAATATACAAGAATGTTGCAATACGTGCCGATCAGAATTCTTCATTAGAATGTCATTTGGATATGGAAGAGGCAAATGCCATGGGAATAAAAAAAGATACAAAAATAAAAATTATAAAATAGAATCGTTTAGGAGGAAAAAACAATGAAATATGATGCATTAGGAATGATTGAAACAAAAGGATTAGTAGGATCAATTGAAGCTGCAGATGCGATGGTAAAAGCAGCAAACGTATTTTTAATCGGTAAAGAACATGTTGGAGGCGGACTTGTTACTGTTATGGTTCGTGGAGATGTAGGAGCAGTAAAAGCAGCTACAGATGCCGGTGCAGCTGCAGCAGAGCGCGTAGGGGAATTAGTTTCCGTACATGTAATTCCTCGTCCACATGTAGAAGTAGAAACAATTCTTCCATCTGTTGAAAGAAAAACAGAAGCATAATTTAAGAAATCAGCTAAAGATTAAAAAATAATTAATTTATATAAAAAGTTAAGTGGTATAGCGATTATTATAAGTTATACCACTTAACTTTTTTACTTTATAGGAAACTTCGTCTCCTATAAAGCAAAAACGCTCCGCGGGGATGTGCACAGATGCGAAAGGAGTATTGTTGCAAAAAGCATGCAACACGCATCTGGCACGCAAAGTGGAGCAAGTCCCTCATGAGTGAGGGATACAGGGAGTTGAGGTGGACTTTGAACCATAGTAACATTCCGCCCTTTCTTTATTGATTTAGTATATCATGTTGAGAGAAAAATTAACATCTGTAAAGTTTCCAAATCTTTACTTGCACTATTCTGATTTAAAGTGTTGAAATCTTTCGCCAACTTGTATATAATAGTCAAGAAAAATGTAATTTTATTTTTCAATAAAAGACAAAGGAGAATGAACTAGACATGAACGAGAATAAGGAATTTCAACCGTATATTCCGGCAGACAGAATTACCCCTGAAATAACGATTACATCTATTTTGATGGGGATTATTTTAGCTGTTGTTTTTGGAGCTGCAAATGCTTACCTGGGATTGAGAGTAGGTATGACAATCTCAGCGTCAATCCCTGCTGCCGTGCTTGCAATGGGAGTTATCCGTGTTATCATGAAAAAAAATTCAATTTTAGAGAGTAATATTGTTCAAACAACTGGGTCAGCGGGAGAATCGTTGGCGGCAGGAACAATTTTTACTTTACCTGCCTTATTTTTATGGGCAAAAGAGGGGAAGATGGAAACACCTGGAATTTTAGAAATTACGCTGATTGCTCTTTTGGGTGGATTGTTAGGTGTATTATTTATGGTACCTTTGCGTAATGCCTTAATTGTAAAAGAACATGGAGTACTTCCTTATCCGGAAGGAACAGCTTGTGCGGAAGTACTTTTAGCAGGAGAAGAGGGTGGCTCTAGTGCTTCAACTGTATTTGCAGGAATGGGAATTGCAGCGGTTTTTAAATTTATTATTGATGGTTTAAAAGTAGTTCCAAGCGAAGTTTCCCTGAGAGTAAAAGGTTATGCAGGTGAAATTGGAACACAAATTTACCCGGCTGTTATGAGCGTGGGATATATTTGTGGTCCTAAAATTTCTGCATATATGTTTGCGGGTGGAATTGTAAGCTGGATGGTTCTTATACCACTTATTGTACTATTTGGTGCTGATTTAGTATTATACCCGGGCAGTGTGCCAATTGGTCAGATGTTTGCAGAGGGTGGTGCAAATGCAATCTGGGGCAGTTATATCCGTTATATTGGTGCAGGGGCATTGGCAGCCGGTGGTATGATTAGTCTTGCAAAATCTCTTCCTTTGATTGTAAGAACGTTTAAGGATGCAATGAAAGGATTAAGACATACAACAAATACAAATAATACACGTACCGGAAATGATATAAATTTCAATATTATTTTAGGCGGAATTGCAATTATTACAATTTTAATTTGGCTTGTTCCGGCGATTCCGGTAACGTTACCGGGCGCAATCATTATAGTAGTTTTTGGATTTTTCTTTGCAACAGTTTCTTCCCGTATGGTTGGATTAGTTGGAAGTAGTAATAATCCAGTATCCGGTATGGCGATTGCAACTTTATTATTTGCTACAATTATCTTAAAAGTAACAGGAGATAATGGAATTCATGGAATGCAGGGTGCAATTGCAATCGGTTCGATTATTTGCATTGTGGCTGCAATTGCGGGGGACACTTCTCAAGATTTAAAAACCGGTTATTTATTAGGAGCAACACCAAAGAAACAACAGATTGGAGAATTTATCGGTGTTACAACAGCTGCGTTGGCAATTGGAGGTGTGCTCTATCTGCTAAATGCTGCATGGGGATTTGGCTCCGAACAACTTGGGGCACCTCAGGCTATGTTGATGAAAATGATTGTAGAAGGTGTAATGGAAAATAATCTTCCATGGGCTCTTGTATTCATTGGAGTATTTTTAGCCGTTGCAATTGAACTTTTGGGGATTCCTGTATTACCATTTGCAATTGGTGTTTATCTTCCGGTTCAATTAAATGCTTGTATTATGGTCGGAGGATTAGTTCGTCTTGCATTTGATAAAATGAAAAAAATAGAGAAAAAAGAAAAAGAAACAATTATAAACAATGGTATCTTGTATTGTTCCGGAATGATTGCGGGAGAAGGACTTGTAGGCATTTTGCTTGCAGTATTTGCAATTTTAAAATGGAACACAGTCATTGACTTGTCAACGCGTATCAATCTTCCGCCGATCGTGGCAAATATAGGAAGTTTAGTTGCATTTGCTTTGGTTATATTAAGCCTTGTTAAGTTTTCTTTTGGAAAAGCAAAAAAGAAAGGATAAAAGTCTATGATGAAAAAAAAGAAGGAATCTTCCAAAAATTATTTGGCATTATGTCCTTGCTGGAAAGAAGGGCTTGATTGGTCAGTGGATGAAGAAGGAATTGTAACTCTTAACATAGAAAATAAAGGATTTTTTAACCGTTTGGCTCAAAAATTATTTCGAAAGCCAAAAGTGAGTTATATTCATTTAGATGCTTTTGGAAGCTTCATCTGGCCGCTGTTAGATGGCAAAACAACAATTATTGAGCTTGGGAAAAAAGTTGAAGCTCATTTTGGCGATGAGGCATCTCCGTTATATGAGCGGTTGGCAAAATTTTTTCAAATATTAGATAGCTATCATTTCATTGAAATGAAATAAAATAAAAACATAAAAAATTTTTATAACAGGCATGGTGTATTAATAATACATTCGTGTCTGTTTTTATTTACAAAAAGAACTTGCAATTTAGTAATAATTATGATAGACTATATCAGTACGTTAAAAACACACATATGTCGATTCTTATAATGGTGCTGTCAAAAAGAATCGGATGAATAATCGGCTTAAGGCTGAAATAGATTTTAGATTTTATATAAAATCAGTTTGGACAGTCTTATAAGAAAATGAAGCATATGGAAGCAGTGAATCTCAATCAAAGATTCATACTAACCAAATGGAGGTAAATTATGAGCGTTATTTCAATGAAACAATTATTAGAAGCAGGTGTACATTTTGGACACCAGACAAGAAGATGGAATCCTAAGATGGCTGAGTACATCTACACAGAAAGAAATGGTATCTACATCATCGACTTACAGAAATCAGTAGGAAAAGTAGATGAAGCATACAATGCAATCAAAGATGTTGTAGCTGATGGTGGTACAATTCTTTTTGTTGGTACAAAGAAACAAGCACAGGATTCTATCAAATCTGAAGCAGAACGTTGCGGAATGTACTATGTAAATGAAAGATGGCTAGGTGGTATGTTAACAAACTTCAAAACTATCCAAAGCCGTATTGCAAGATTAAAAGCGATTGAAACAATGGCAGAAGACGGAACATTTGACGTTCTTCCTAAAAAAGAAGTAATTGCATTAAAGAAAGAATGGGATAAATTAGAGAAAAACCTTGGCGGAATCAAGAACATGAAGAAGATTCCAGATGCTATCTTCGTAGTTGACCCTAAGAAAGAAAGAATCTGTATCCAAGAAGCACATACATTAGGAATTCCACTTATCGGTATTGCTGATACAAACTGTGATCCAGAAGAATTAGATTATGTAATTCCTGGTAACGATGATGCTATCAGAGCTGTAAAATTAATCGTAGCTAAAATGGCAGATGCTGTTATTGAAGCAAATCAGGGAATGGAAATGAGCGAAGCAGAAGAAGTAGCAGAAGCTACAGAAGAAGCTTAATTAAAAACACATATCTAATTTGGAGGTAGAAAGAATGGCTATTACAGCAGCAATGGTAAAAGAGTTAAGAGAAATGACTGGTGCAGGAATGATGGATTGTAAAAAAGCCCTAAATGAAACAAATGGGGATATGGAAGCAGCAGTTGAATTTTTAAGAAAAAATGGTCAGGCAAAGGCTGAAAAGAAAGCTGGAAGAATTGCAGCAGAAGGTCTTTGTAAAGTAATCGTAAAAGAGGATAAGACAGCAGCAGTTGTAGAAGTTAATTCCGAAACAGACTTTGTTGCAAAGAATGAAGAATTCCAGAACTTTGTTACAGCAGTAGCAGAACAGGCAATTAATTCTGAAGCAAAAGATATGGATGCATTTTTAGCTGAAAACTGGAATGCAGATGCAAGCAAGACAGTAAAAGAAGCATTAGTTGAAAAAATTGCAGTAATCGGTGAAAACTTAACAATCAGAAGATTTGAAAAAGTAGTAGCTGAAAACGGATGTGTTGTATCTTATACACATGGTGGCGGAAGAATTGGTGTTATTGTTGAAGCTGATACAGACGTTGTAAATGATGCAATCAAAGAGGCATTAACAAATGTAGCAATGCAGGTAGCTGCACTTGCACCAAAATATGTGTCTCAAGCAGATGTCAGTGAAGAATATAAAGAACATGAAAAATCAATTCTTTTAGAACAAGCGAAGAATGAAAATCCAGACAAACCAGAAGGAATCATTGAAAAGATGATTATCGGACGTCTTAACAAAGAATTAAAAGAAATCTGTCTTTTAGAGCAGGCTTATGTTAAAGCAGAAGATGGAAAACAGTCTGTAGGTAAATATTTAGAGCAAGTTGCAAAAGAAAATGGTGCAAACTTAACAGTTAAAAAATTCGTTCGTTTCGAAACTGGCGAAGGTATCGAAAAGAAAGAAGAAGACTTCGCAGCTGAAGTTGCAAAACAGATGGGTATGTAAGCGAAGTTTGCAATCTAAAATTTAATTAGAGTTTCATAGGCTCTGAGAGCCTTGTAAACACATTATTTCCGAGTGTTTATAAGGTTTTCAGGGCTTTTTTTAATTCATAGGAAGCTTGCATAAATTACTGGAATCCTTAAAAGAACCCAAAAAGTTAAAGCTATTAGGAGGAAAAAACATGAATGACACAGCGTTAAGAGTAGAAAAATATTGCTTAATAATAAAGAATTTGAAATTGCTGGCTTGTTAAAATATGATCCGTTTAGTGAAAATGGGCTTGTAAATGGTAAAATAACGCTTATTACCACTAGTGATACATTTGTCAGTTTGACAGACATTGAGGATTATTCTATTATTATGGCGCAAGTAGCAGATGATATAACAGACGAAGAAATAAGTTTAATTAGTGGTTTGGTAGGCACAAATTGTACTTTTGAAGATAAACGTGATCAACAGACTACAGGAATTTATACTGCATTTATTTTCTGCGTATATGGTTTTTTAGCAATTATTATTTTAGTTACGGTATTAAATATTATCAATAGTATTTCTATGAGTGTATCAGCAAAAATTAAGCAATATGGAGCGATGCGTGCTGTTGGAATGAACGAACACCAGATTACTAAAATGATAGTTGCCGAAGCTTTTACCTATGCTATTATAGGCGCTATTGTAGGGTGTACTATAGGACTTTTAATTAGTAGATGGCTTTATACTACGTTAATATCTTCTCATTTTAGCTATGCTACATGGACGGTTCCTTTTATTCCGTTACTAGGGATTATAATATTTATTTTGTGTACGGTAGCCCTTGCGAGCTATGCTCCGTCAAAACGTATTAGAAATATTTCTGTGACGGAAACAATAAATAAAATGTAGATGCTTTGGAGATTCTCAAAGCTAATTGTATATTTTCTATTATTTATAAGAGAGAATTAATATAATCAAGAAAGTAAATCTTTTTGTAATGCTCAAAGGCATTGTTGATGTCATTTAATTCGTGCGAATTTATTTCAATCGAGATTGGTATAAAAGTATTGTGTTCCGTTGATATTTTTGATGCTAAAAAATATTCAAATTTTTTTGGAGTAATTATAATGCAATTTTTTTGAAAATATAAAAACTCTATATTTTGTACATTGATCAAAAGAGGAGTAACTAACGCACTTCTGGAAGAAAAGTGGTTATTAAGATATAGTGTCATTACCTCAAGTTCTGCATTTAAGTCCGACAAGATATAAATAGGTACGGGCATGGTTCTTTGATATAAAATAAATTCGAATTGTAAAGATAAATAGAAAATATGGCTTTTATCTATTTCAAATTTTAAGTGATTCGATTTCCTCCAATCTTGTAAAACATTTGACAAAAGCTTGTATATAACTTGTGTAGTTTCATTTCGCTTCGAATATACATAAAAATGTTCATCTGGAATCAGGCAGGAGAGTTCTAATAAACATTTTTTGTAAAAATAAATTAAAGTAGCCTTAAAAGGGTGTGAAATATGTATATCTTTTGAAAATACGTTTTGAAATTTTCGGACTAAATCATTGAATATATTATCAGAAAATACAGTGGAATGTGTCTGAACAATATCTTGTTGTGTCCATTTGTCGGCAAATAGGCAATTGTTTGTGCAGCAATAAACAAGATATAAATAGTCATAATCATCTTCTGAAAAGTTGATATTTAATATAGGTTCAAGAGATGACTTTAACATAGTCTTCATTTCCTTATAAATAAACAGTTCTTTTAATTTATCAAAATAATTAAAGTAGGGAATTTTTACAGGATATTGTTTCCTTTTCCATGATAACATGAATAGGCATTCAAAATAGCCGAGTTCTGTAGATACGCGGTTAAGATACTCTATACTAATTGTCTGGTTTGTCTTTAAAATAAAATTTCGTGTTATATAAATGGAATCTGTATCGAAGCCACAGCAATCAATTCCATATTTATAATATAACAGAGAAATTAAGAAACGTATTCTGTATTCTTCTCCACAAACTTTATTTTGACTAAGATCCAGCCCAACAGAGAGAAGGTACTTATGACAGGCATTTCTGATACGATAAGCACTTGACTGTGTAAGAAAATTCTGTTCGTAAAAAGAAACGAAAGGCTGTTTATCATCGTTTGTAATAAAAAATTTCAGACAATGTAAGATATCTGAATTTTGACATATTAAATGAATTAAACTTGATATATCAGTATCCTTATGAAATGTAATATACAAATAAGATGAATTTTTTGATATTGTTGCCAGTTCTTTTATTTCGATATTTATTTCGGAGATTAGTGAGTTGATTCCTGAAACACTTAAATGGAGTAACTCATTTAATTCTTTCCTAGTAGTGAATTTGCGGGCATGTATAACATAGAGAATATTTAATTTATTTTGAATATTTTTTTCTAAGAAATCGTGTAGCATAAAAAGTATCTCCTTATATAAAACATTAAAATGTAGAAGTACATTTTAAAATATGAAAATACATTAGTCAATGATAACATTAGAATTTTTAAATTATCAATTTTTATATTATTTATTTCTTTTTTTTGAGAAAAAAGAAATAAATAATTTTGGTATAATATAAAGCAACTTAATGTTTTTATAGGTCACAATAAAGTTGCATCTACGAAAAATACAAAAGAAAAAGAGAGGTATTATATTATGGCGTTTATAAAAAAAAGAATGAAAAATTTGAAAGTACCAGAAAAATTGAGAATTTATCGTATATGTATGATTGTACTAATTGCCTTTATGGGCGTTGTTTCTGTTGCATTAACTATGTTGATTGATTCAAAAGTTCGGGAAATGACAGAACAAAACTCGCCTTCATTAAGCTATGTGCAAAAATTAAATACACTTACATCAGATTATCGTTTAAAACAATATCAATATCTGGTAGCTTCAGATAAAAAAACATTAGATACCTGTGAAGAGGAAATGGAAGCATTGGGGGAGAAAATTGCAGATATAAGTAACGCTTATTCTGAACTGATAACTACAGAAACTCAACAGAAAGAATTTGATAATGCAAAAGAAAAATGGGCATTTTATGAGGAAGAATCAGAAGAAATAATTGCACTGGGACGTTCCAATGAAGATGAGAAAGATGCAAAATTAATGCTTGGAGAGATGTATGACGACTATAAAGAATTTGAGAACAACTTGAAAAAATTAGAAGAGCATGAGGGTAACCAACTAGAAAAAAATACAAAGATTGCGAAAATAGTATTTATTTTTATTTTTGCTATGATAATAGTTGTTGTAGGTATTTCTGTTATTATTTCAAGTATTTTAGGAAAAACAATCAGCGATATGATTATAGAACCGGTTGTACAGATTCAAAAAGCAGTTGGTAGCATGAGAATTGGAGAACTTTCGAAAACCGATGTGCTTGTCTATGAATCAGAAGATGAGTTGGGGACGGTGACAAGAAAGTTAAAAGAATCAATGAATATTCTCTATGCTTATGTTGCGGAGATTTGCGATGAAGTAAGAAAAATGGCGGCAGGTGACTTGACAAAAAGTGGTGATGAAATTACAGATTTCTTGGGTGATTTTTCGGAGATTAAAGAATCTCTTATCTATATTTTAAAAGACTTTAACAGTACTTTGACAGAAATTCAGGATGCTTCCGAACATGTAGCATCGAATGCAGTTGAAATTTCAAAGGCTTCGCAGTCATTGGCAGAAGGAACAACTGAACAGGCAGGTGTGATTGAAGAGCTGACGGCAACGGTGGATACTGTAGTTAGTCTGGCATCGGACAGCGCAAAAGCAACACAGAATGCTTATGAAGAGATTAGGAATGCAGCAGATATGGCAAACGTAGAGAAGAAAAAAATGGCAGAGCTGATTACAGAAATGGAACATATTACAGAAATTTCCAAAGAAATTGAGAATATCATTACAGACATTGAAGATATTGCATCCCAGACAAATTTACTGTCCTTAAATGCATCAATTGAAGCTGCACGTGCAGGAGAAGCTGGAAAGGGATTTGCTGTAGTTGCAGGTCAGATTGGAAAGCTGGCATCGGACAGTGCACAATCTGCAGTAAATACAAGAAATTTAATTAATAAGACTTTGACAGAAATTGAAAAAGGAAATACGATTGCGGTATCTACTTCAGAATCGTTTAATCAGATTATTACAAATATGCAGAATTTTGCACAAGTGGCACAAAGGACAACAGAAAATGCTAATACACAGGCAGATGCTCTGGCTCAGATCGGACAGGGAATTGAACAGCTTTCTGGTACAATACAGAATACAGCGGCAGCTTCTGAAGAAAATACAGCGATTAGTATTAGTCTATCAGACAAATCGGAGCATCTGCATGAACTTGTAAGTAAGTTTAAATTATTTTAATGAGGAAAAAATTCATACTTAATTTATAAGATTGCCGATAAAAATTTAAAAAAATAGAAAGAAGTTTACCATGTGCCGGAAAAAACAACTTGACCCTTGGTTCCATGAATGGTAGAATTTTATTTCGTGAGTAATTTTGAGAAAGAGGAGAATCTATTCATGAAATCATTAAAACCAAAGTTGTTTAAAGTAATGCACAACTATTCTCGAAAACAGTTAGCAAGGGACATTGTATCAGGAATTATTGTTGCAATTATTGCACTTCCATTGTCGATTGCCCTTGCAATTGCTTCGGGTGTTAAACCGGAGTGCGGTCTTTATACCGCGATTATTGCAGGATTTTTTATTTCCTGCTTTGGAGGCAGCCGTGTACAGATTGGCGGACCGACTGCAGCATTTGTTGTTATCATTTATGGTATAGTAGAAGAATACGGATTAGATGGTCTTATTGTTGCCACTATTATGTCAGGCTTCTTTTTGATCATTATGGGACTTTGCAGGCTCGGTTCTCTAATTAAATATATTCCCTACACAATTACGACTGGTTTTACCTGTGGAATTGGTGTTAGTCTTTTTGTAGGACAACTTAAAGATTTTCTGGGATTATCTATGGGCGCGGTTCCATCTGAATTTGTTGAAAAAATCAGTTCTTATGCACATAATATCGGTACCATGAATATGGCAGCCGTGTTGATTGGAATATTTGCACTTGCTATTTTAATTATTTTTCCTAAATTAACAGATAAATTGCCGGCTTCTCTTATAGCTATCATTATTACAACGCTAATAGTGAAAATAGCTGATTTGCCAGTGAATACGATTGGCAGTGTTTATGGACAATTGTCTTCTCAGTTGCCTTTGCCTCATCTTCCATATGTTGATTTTGAGATGATACAAAAATTGATTTCACCGGCATTTACGATTGCATTGCTTGCAGGTATTGAATCATTACTTTCTTGCGTAGTTTCCGATGGGATGATTGGTGACAGACATAATTCAAATGCTGAATTGATTGGTCAGGGAATAGGAAATATATTTTCTGGTCTATTTGGGGGAATTCCAGCGACTGGAGCGATTGCCCGAACAGCTGCTAATGTGAAAAATGGAGGACGGACTCCTATTGCCGGCATTGTACATAGCATTACATTGTTGTTAATTTTGTTGATATTCATGCCAATGGCCGCTTTAATTCCAATGTCGACCTTAGCGGCAGTGTTAATTATGGTAGCATGGAATATGTGCGATTGGTCAACGTTCTTTCGACTTGTTAAAACAGCACCAAAAAGTGATACAATTGTATTAGTTGGCACTTTTTTCTTAACGGTTTTCTTTGACCTGGTAATAGCCATTGAAGTAGGAGTTGTCATTTCAGCACTTCTATTTATGAAACGAATGGCAGAAGTGAGTGGTGTTACTTCGTGGAAGTATATTGAAGATCCGGATGTTACGGATGGAGAATCGGAAAGACTTTTATCAATTCCAAAAGAAATTCGAGTGTTTGAAATCAATGGACCAATGTTTTTTGCTGCTGCAGACCGGCTGACTTTTATTGATTCAAAAAAATATACAAAAGTCATTATTATTCGTATGCGCAGCGTTCCGGCTATTGATGCCAGTGCAATGCATTCGTTTCATAGTTTGGCAAGCCGGGCTGAGAAAAAAGGAATTCGCCTTGTATTTTCACATGTGAATGAGCAGCCGTTATCTGTTATGAAAAAAGATGGATTTTATGATCGAATTGGAAATGAACAATTTCAACCGGATATTGTGGAAGCACTTAATTATGCAGAAGCACTTTTGTGTTAGTAAAATGTAAAGGGATTGCCACAAAATGATTAATAATTCATTTTGTGACAGTCCTTTTTATGCAGATAAAACCATTTCTATTGATCAATTACATCGTGTTTTATTATTTCTACCGGCATATCCATGCCTGTCCAAAGACGAAATGCTTCTGAACCTTGGAAAAGCAGCATATATAAACCATTCATTACGGGACAGCCAACTTTTTTTCCCATTTTCATCAGCCTGGTTTCTTTTGGATTGTAAATGGCATCGGAAATAATTAATTCGGGATGTAAAAAGGAACTGTCTGGGATTGGACAAGCTTCTGTATTTGGAGCCATTCCTACACTTGTTCCATTGGTGAGAATGGCACTGGATTGAATACTCTTTTTTAATTGTGTTGTATCATTTATATCATAAAGAGAAACCGTACAATCAGTACCACGATTTAATTTTTGAATGAATTGTGCTGTCTGGTGAAAACGAGGTCCTTTTCGATTAAATACATCAATTTCTTTTACACCATCAATAGCAGCCTGGGCACAGATTGCAGTTGCCGCACCTCCGGCACCAAGTAAAGTCATTTTTTTCCCTATAATTGAATGTCCTGCCTCTTTTACAGCCATCATATAGCCAATGCCATCGGTATTATATCCGATAAATTTCCCATTTTCAAAAACAACTGTATTTACTGCACCGATAAAAGAAGCGGATTTGGACACTTCGTCTGCTAATTCAAACATTTTTGTTTTTAAAGGCATGGTACAATTAAATCCTCTAATTTGAAGATGAGAAAGTCCGTTTAAAGTTTCTTTTAACTGGTTTTCTTTTATATCGAAGCACAAATAGACATAATTAAGACCTAACATTTGAAAGGCTTTATTGTGCATAAGTGGTGAAATACTGTGAGAAACGGGGCTGCCAAGCAGTCCGGTTAATTTCGTGTGTCCTGTAATCTGGTATTCTTTCTCGATTCCGTTCATAAAAATCTTCCTCCAAACCAATTTCTGTTTTTGTTATTATATAATACCTGTTTTGAAAAAGCAAAATTTCACTTTAATGAAAAAAGTTTCTTAAAATAGAATAATTTGTACAAGGGAGCAATATATTTATGTTAGGACAGGTCAGGGAGGAAATAAGATGGAAAGAAAGGAAGAAATTCTTCGGTTATTTTCTATAAAGATTCGGACAATTTTAAAAGAAGCAAAACTCGATTATGAAAAATTACAGGAGATTCGATTGCGTGTTGGAAAACCACTTCTTCTTTTATATCAAAATCGTGAATATTTTATAAATGAAAAAGGTCAGCTATTAAATGATGGGGAAGAAGCTTATTGTATGACGCAAAATGAGATTCGGGAAACAATGGAATACATTAGTAATTATTCCTTGTATGCTTTCGAAGAAGAATTAAGGCAGGGTTTTATTACGGTGAAAGGTGGGCATAGAGTTGGAATTGCAGGAAGAATTATTTTAGAAGATGAGAAGATTAAAGCAATGAAATATATTTCTTTTTTAAATATACGATTTGCTCATGAAAAAAAAGGATGTGCAGATATGGTGATACCATATATTTGGAACATGGAGAAAGAACATGAAATTTATCATACTCTTTTTATATCTCCACCAGGCTGTGGGAAAACAACGTTATTGCGGGATACAATCCGACAATTATCAAATGGAACAAGGAAAAGAAAGGGCTTAAAAGTAGGCGTTGTTGATGAACGATCTGAATTAGGTGCCTGTTATATGGGAATTCCACAAAATGATTTGGGAATCCGGACAGATTTACTAGATTGCTGTCCAAAAGCGAAAGGAATGATGATGCTGATTCGTTCGATGTCGCCAGAAGTGATTGCGGTTGATGAGATTGGTTCCAAAGAAGATGTTAAAGCGTTAGAACAGGCAATGTATTGTGGCTGTAAGCTGATTGGAACGGTTCATGGAAGCAGCGTGCGTGATTTAGAAGAAAAGCCGGTTTTAAAAGAATTATTGAAAAAAAGAATTTTTAAACGATTTATTATTTTGGAAAAGAAAGAACAGGTTGGAACGATACAAGGTATTTATAATGAAAAAGGAGTAAGATTAAATTGATGAAATTAGCAGGAGCCATTATGGTTTTGCTGTCGTGCACCGGTATGGGACTATTTTTAAGTGAACAACATAAAATGCGGATTATTCAATTAAGAGAACTTCGAAGGCATATGAATGTTTTATATGGAGAGATTCGATATGGTGCTGCAGAGCTTCCCGAGGCATTAGAAACGACAGCGATTCGGAATAAAGGTGATATTGCCCCGTTTTTTTTATTGACAGCGAAGAAGGCGAAGGAGCTGGAAGGACATCGTTTTTCTGAAATATGGAAGTATGCGATGGAGGAAACCCTTAAAACTACTTGCCTTAGAAGAGAGGATAAACAATTATTGGAAAAGCTTGGAGATAATCTTGGATTTTTAGACCAGAAAACACAACTAGCTACAATAAATCTTTATATTCATAATCTGGAAGAGTGTATTGAAGAAGGAACAAAGGAAATGAAAGAAAAAGTTAGACTATATCATTTGCTTGGAGTATTGGGCGGTATTTTTATAACGATTGTTATGCTTTAGAGAAAAGCAGGAGGTACTATGAGTATAAATCTTATATTTAAAATTGCAGCAGTTGGAATATTGGTTTCTGTGTTAAGTCAGGTTTTGAAGCATTCGGGAAGAGAGGAACAGGCATTTTTGACAAGTCTTGCGGGATTAATACTTGTTTTGCTTTGGATTATTCCTTATATTTCTGAATTGTTTCATACAATAGAAACCTTATTTGCGTTATAACATTAGGGAGGAATTATGATTCAAATTGCTTTAATTGGACTTACAGCAGTGCTGATTGCAATTCAATTTAAAGGTGGGAAAAGTGAATATGGAATCTATATAACATTGGCAGCGGCAATTCTGATATTTTGTTTTGGAATTAATAAAATGGATATGATTATTGCCGGTATTAAAGAAATTCAAGGTTACATACATATCAAAGAAACTTATATTACGTTATTGATTAAAATTGTAGGAATTACTTATGTGGCTGAGTTTGCATCAAGCCTTTGCAAGGATGCAGGATATGGAGCAATTTCAAATCAAATTGAAGTGGTAGGAAAATTGACGATATTGACGATTAGTATGCCAGTTCTTATGGCTTTGCTCCGGACAATTGACGAATTTCTTACCTGATAGAGAGGAACGGTTATGAAACAGTATATTTTCTTTTGGTTGATTTGTATGATCCTTTCTTTTATACCTGTAAAGCTGGTATGTGCAGAAGAAATTACGGATTACATGGATGACATTGATTACGATACGATACAAAAATCAGTGGATGAGATACTGGAAACCGACCACTTTGACGTGAAAGAGTATGTGGAAAAAGTTGTAACAGGTGATTCCGAAGTTTCGTTTGAATTGCTAAAGCAATCGGTTCAGACAAGTTTAGAACATGCGTTTTCAGGTGAAAAAAGTATTATCATACGGCTTTTGGCAATTGCAGTAATTGGAGCAGTATTTACGAATTTCTCGAATGTATTCAAGCAAAATCAGGTAGCTGATGTCGGCTTTTTCGTTACTTATTTATTACTATTTTCTGTTATGACGGCTTCCTTTTATATTATTGCAAAATTAGCTTCGACGACACTGGTAAATCTTTTGGATTTTATGAAGGCACTGGTTCCATCTTATTTTATTGCGGTTACATTTTCTACGGGAGCAACAACGTCAATTGTATTTTATCAGGCGTCACTTGTTTTAATTACCATAATTGAAACGATATTAGTAAAAGTGATATTGCCTATGATAAATATTTATTTTGTAGCTTCCTTAACAAATTATATAGCAAAAGAAGACTATTTATCAAAAATGGTTGAATTAATTGAACTTGTAGTGAGCTGGACGTTAAAAACGATGCTTGGAATTGTAATTGGCTATAATTTTATTCAGGGAATGATTGTTCCGGTTGCAGACCAGTTTAAAAAATCAACATTTATGCGGGCAGCTTCAGTTATTCCCGGTGTTGGAAATGCGATTGGAGGAGTTACAGAAACCGTATTGGGTGCAGGAATTTTAGTGAAAAATGCGGTTGGTACGCTTGGTATGATTTTAATTCTTTGTATGATTGCCGCACCAATTATAAAAATTGCAGGTTATGCGTTGTTATATAAGCTTGGAAGTGCGATGGTACAGCCTATCTCGGACAAGCGTATTTTAGAATGTTTAAATGGTGCATCGAAAGGTGCGAGATTGTTGCTGTATACGGTATTTGTGGGAGGCGTTATGCTACTTTTGACAATTGCGATTGTGATGTCATCTACCAATGTCGGTTTATCTTAGAAAAAATCGCTAATAAAAAGAGAGAAGGGATGAAATTGGGGCAATTTATGAAGTAATCGAGAATATTGCAATTTATTTGATATTAGTTACCGTTATTATGAATTTGATTGGTGATTCTTCTTATAAAAAGTATGTGGAACTGGTATGTGGAATGATTCTTATTATTATATTGTTAAATCCAGTTACAAAATTGCTTTCTTTGGATGAAACTTTTTTTTATAACTGGAATTTGAGTAATTATAAGATAGAGTCAATGGATAAAAGCAGGCTATTAATAGCAGAAAAAAAACAAAAAGAAAAAATGCAAAAGGAATATACAAATCAATTAAAAGACCAGATTGAGATATTAGTAGAAGAAGAAGGGCGGTATTTGACAAAGCTTGATATACGATACAAAGAGGATTCACAAGGTGTAATCGAAAAATTAATTGTATGGGTTTCCCCAGAAAAAAAGAAAATGGAAGAGGATATTAAAATTGAACCGGTAATTATATTGGGAGATGAGAAGGGGAAGAAAGAAAGTGAGAAAGAAAAAATAAATCAGATAGAAGAGAATATAAAAAATAGTCTGATGAAAACTTATCAGTTAAAAGAAAAGCAAGTGAAAGTATATGAAAATTAGAGGAGATAGAAAATGGAAAAAAAGAAGCTTTCTTTAAAAGAAATTGGAATTGAAAAACTGATTATTATTTTTTTATGTGGAATTTTTTTACTGATATTATCGGTTCCAAGTTTTATGGGAGGAGGGATGGAGGAAAGAAAAACAGAAACAGATTCTTCCGATTATTCGGAAAAGAATCAAGAAATGGATACAAATTCATATATTAGTAGTATGGAAGCAAGACTTAAGAATATACTAAAGAAAGTGGATGGAATCGGGCAGGTTGAAGTTATGATTACACTAAAAACTTCAAAAGAAAAAGTCCCATTAAAAGATAATCCATATACAGATGAGAATATAACAGAGTCTGACCGTGCAGGAGGAAGAAGAAGCAGTAAAAATTATCGTTCAGAGGAAAAAACAGTTATGCTTGATCAGCGGGATGGAGATGCTTCCCCTTATGTTTTAAAAGAGATGGAGCCGAAGTTGGAAGGCGTGCTTGTTTTAGCAGAACATGGAGAGAATGTAAGGATAACAAAAGAAATAATTGATGCGGTACAGGTATTATTTGATGTACCATCTCATAAAATTAAAGTAATGAAAATGCAGGTTACAGAATAAGGAGGGGTAAGAAATAAAAATGAAAGCCAATAAAAAGAGAAAGGATGAAACTATGAAACACATATTTCGTAAAAACCAAGTTATTATAACTGCGTTAGCGATTATGATTGCGGTAGCCGGTTATCTGAATTTTACTCAGGATAAATCCAATGTTGCCGTAAATACAGCAGCCAAAGAAGATGAGATTACATATGGAGATTTAGATGATAGTACGCTGGATTTGTCAGAGGAGGATATTGATACGGCTTCAAAGGAAAGTGATGAAAAAAAGGATGCAAAAGAAACAAATGGAGATAAAGTAGAAGTATCTGATACGGGAGAGTTAATCGCAGATGCTTCGGAGAAAAGTGCGGATGCAGGCGAAGCAGTGTTAGTAAATAACACAATCGGAAGTGACTTTTTCTCTTCGGCAAGATTAACAAGAGAGCAGACAAGAGCAAAAAATAAAGAAATGCTGATGGAGATTGTTGATAATAAAAACGTAACTGAACAGCAGAAAAAGGATGCAGTAAAGGGAATTGTAAAATTAACTTCCATTGCTGAGATGGAAAGTGCAACAGAAATTCTGCTGGAAGCAAAAGGCTTTAAAAATGCTGTTGTAAGCATTGTAGATAACAGTGCAGATGTAATTGTAAATGCAAAAGACTTAACAGAACAGCAGATTGCTCAAATCGAGGATATCGTAAAGAGAAAAACAGAAATTTCCGCAGAAAATATTGTAATTTCTCCGGTTGGTGTGCAAGAAAAAGAGTAGAAAATGAAAAATTAATTGCAAAAGTTAAGAAGTTTGATATAATGAATATAGATATTGGAATACTAGTAGAGAAGATAGAGTGTCAGATTAACACAGGAGGTATTAGTTTTGAGTAAAGAAACTGAATATAAAAATGCTTATAATGTACTAAACGGCGGTCAGATTGGAGAAGTTCAGATTGCTGATGAAGTAGTAGCAATTATTGCCGGCTTAGCTGCAACAGAGGTGGAAGGCGTTGCTTCCATGGCTGGTAATGTGACGAATGAATTAGTCAGCAAGCTTGGAATGAAGAAATTATCCAAGGGTGTTAAAGTAGAGGTGACACCGGAGGCAGTTTCTGTTGACATGGCTTTAAATATGGAATATGGTTATAGTATTCCAAAGACTTCTGAGTTAGTACAGGAAAAAGTAAAGCAGGCAATTGAAAGTATGACAGGACTTCATGTTTCAGAGGTCAATGTTCGGATTGCAAGCGTTAAACTAGAAGGATAAAAGGATATGACAGAGAGGCTGCCGCAAAGAAAGAGGTTGCGGCAGCCGCTTATTCTTTTTTAATAAGAAATACAAGGAGATACAAAGATGATGAAAAGAAGAGAAATAAGAGAGCACTTGTTCTTAATGTTATTTTGTAATGATTTTTATGAAGCAGAGGAGTTAAAAGAACAGGCAGAGCTTTACCTTAATTCCGTTGAACTTAGAAAAGAAGAGGGACTTTTTGAAGAAGAAGGGTGTTCGATTTCAGAAGATGATAAGATTTATTTAAAAAGTCGTTTTCTTGATGTGATTTGTCATTTAGAAGAAATTGATTCCATGATTGAAACTGCTTCAACCGGATGGAAGTTAAATCGTATTGGAAAAGAAGAGTTGACAATTATGCGTCTGGCAGTTTATGAGATGAAATTTGATGAAGAAGTACCTACAAAAGTTGCAATCAATGAAGCAGTTGAATTAGCAAAGAAATATGGAGAGGATTCTGCAAGAAGCTTTGTCAATGGAATCTTAGCCAAGATTGCAGAATAATGAAAGGTAAACAATGGAAAACGAACAGGTTTATTCGGTGTCTCAAGTAAATCTATATATTAAAAATATGTTTACAAGAGAACATGTGTTAAACAATATTTATATAAAAGGCGAAGTGTCTAATTGTAAGTATCATAGTTCGGGACATATCTATTTTACATTGAAGGATGGGAAAGGGCAGATGGCTTGCGTTATGTTTGCAGGTCAAAGAAGTGGCCTTTCTTTTCGTATGTCCGAAGGACAGAGCATTATTGTGTTAGGAAGTATTAGTGTATATGAAAGGGACGGAAAATATCAGCTTTATGCAAGACAGATTTTTTTGGACGGTTTGGGTGCTCTTTATGAGAGATATGAACAATTAAAACGAGAGCTACAGAAAGAAGGGCTATTTGATTCTTCTCATAAAAAGCCTATCCCGTTTTATAATAATCGAATTGGAATTGTTACAGCAAGTACCGGAGCAGCAATTCACGATATTCAGACAATCAGTGCCAGAAGAAATCCATATGCTCAATTAATTTTATATCCGGCAAAAGTGCAGGGAGAACATGCTGCAGAAACAATTGTCGAGGGAATTTGCCGTCTTCAAAAGGAAAATGTTGATGTTATTATTGTCGGACGGGGTGGTGGTTCGATTGAAGATTTGTGGGCATTTAATGAAGAAATTGTGGCAAGAGCCATTTATTCCTGCAAAGTTCCTGTTATATCGGCTGTAGGACATGAAACAGATACAACAATTGCAGATTATGTAGCCGATCTTCGTGCACCGACACCATCGGCAGCAGCTGAGCTGGCAGTTTGTGAAATTCGTGAAGTGCAGTCCGGATTAGAAATCAGTCGGGTTCAGATGGCATATTTATTAAAACGAAAAATTACGCAGAATCGAGAACAAATAGAACGGTATAAGCTGAAATTAGAATTATTGTCACCTGCTTACCAGTTAAGGCAAAAAAAGCAGTATTTAGTCGATTGTGAAGAGCGTATGCGAGAACTTATGAAGTTGAAATTGCAAAGGAAAAAGCATCAATTGGCAGTATATATGGAACGAATGCGAGGGCTATCACCACTAGAGAAGTTACAGAGTGGTTATGGTTTTGTGACTGATTCAAAAGGGGGAGTTGTGCGTTCGGTAAAAGAGATAAGTATAGGAGATGAAATCACAATTTCTCTTTCGGATGGAGATATGAAAGCAATTGTGGAACAAAAAAGAGCAAGGAGAAGATAATATATGGCAAAAGCAAAAAGTCTGGAAGATTATATGGAAGAGCTGGAAAAAATAATGAACGACTTAGAGCGGGAAGATCTTGCACTAGAAGAAGCATTTAAGCTTTATCATAATGGAATGAAAGTATTAAAAAGCTGCAATGATGCAATTGACAAAGTAGAAAAGAAATTGATTGTGTTAGAGGAAGAATAGAAGAGGGAGCGGACAATGGATTTTAAAGAAGAGCTGGAAAAGCGGGTTGCTTATGCAGAAAAGGTTATTTATTCCTATCTTCCAAAAGAAGAAGGCTATCAGAAAAAAGTAATCGAAGCGATGAATTATAGTGTAAAGGCGGGAGGAAAGCGTCTTCGTCCAATTTTAATGTGGGAGACTTACCAATTATTTGGCGGAACTGTTCGGGAAACGATTGAACCATTTATGGCGGCAATTGAGATGATTCATACCTATTCATTGGTTCATGATGACTTGCCTGCCATGGATAACGATGAGTATCGAAGAGGAAAAAAGACAACCCATGTTGTATACGGAGAGGCAATGGGAATTTTAGCAGGTGATGGTTTGTTAAATTTTGCGTTTGAAACAGCATGCCGGAGCTTTTCTCATAATACCGATGGGGATACGACAGTGGAGGCACTTCAGGTTCTTACAAGAAAACCGGGAATTTATGGAATGCTTGGCGGGCAGGTAATTGATGTAGAATCTGTCAATCAGGAAATCACAAT
This sequence comes from Velocimicrobium porci, assembly GCF_009696045.1. Lineage (GTDB taxonomy): Bacteria > Bacillota > Clostridia > Lachnospirales > Lachnospiraceae > Velocimicrobium > Velocimicrobium porci. The sequence goes on from NZ_VUMT01000009.1 coordinate 86,046, forward strand.
GGAAAAGCTTGAGATAATTCATAAATTAAAGACAAGTGCATTGATTGAGGCTTCTATGATGATTGGAGCTATTTTGGCAGGTGCTTCCGAAGAAGAAATAAAAGAAATCGAATTTGCAGCAAGACAGATTGGTCTGGCATTTCAGATTCAGGATGATATATTAGACGTTACAAGTACAATGGAAGTACTGGGAAAGCCGATTCACAGTGACGAAAAAAACAATAAGACAACTTATGTGACATTGATAGGGCTTTCGAAAGCGAAAGAGCAAGTTGCTGATTATACAAAACAGGCGATGGATATTATAAAAAAATCAGGAAGAAAAAATGAATTTTTGGAAAGACTGATTATAGAGTTAATTAGTCGCAAAAAATAAGGAAGGTGTAAAAAGTGCCAAAGATATTAGACCAGATTCAAGGTCCAAATGATATAAAAAAAATTAAACCGAAAGAATTGGAACAATTGGCAGTTGAAATCCGAAAGTTCCTAATTGAAAAAGTGAGTAAGACAGGAGGACATTTGGCGTCTAATCTGGGAACAGTGGAGCTTACGATTGCATTACATCTGGTTTTAGATTTTCCAGATGATAAGTTGGTATGGGATGTCGGGCATCAGGCGTATACGCACAAAATATTGACAGGGCGAAAGAAAGGTTTTGATACGCTTCGTCAATATCAGGGAATGAGCGGATTCCCTAAAAGGAAGGAAAGTGAGTGTGATGCATTTGATGTAGGACACAGTTCTACTTCTATTTCGGCTGCTTTAGGATTAGCAAGGGCTAGAGATATCAAAGGCAATGACAATAAAGTTGTGGCTGTGATTGGAGATGGAGCCTTGTCTGGCGGTATGGCCTATGAGGCATTAAATAATGCAGCAAGACTGGACTCTAATATGGTTATTGTGCTAAATGATAACAATATGTCGATTACAGAAAATGTCGGTGGAATGGCGAATTATCTTGGAAAAATCCGAACAGGAAGTAAGTACCGAAACTTAAAGGATGGAGTTGAAAATGTAATCCGAAGTGTACCATGTGTTGGAAACCGTGTGGCCGATAAAGTAAAACGATCCAAAGATTCCTTAAAAAGATTATTTATTCCCGGAATGTTGTTTGAGGACATGGGACTTACTTATATCGGACCAATTGATGGACATAATATAGAACAGATGAGAAGAGCATTTTTAAGTGCGTTTCGGGCAAATGAAGCTGTGATTGTCCATGTTGTGACAAAAAAAGGAAAAGGCTATTCTTTTGCAGAGAAAAAACCGTCTGTTTATCATGGTGTAGAACCATTTTATGTTCGAACAGGTGAAAATAAGACGAAAGAAAAAGCAATTACTTACACACAGGTGTTTGGAAAAAAATTAATTGAGTTGGCAAAGGAACAGGAAAGTATTGCAGCGGTCTGTGCAGCCATGCCTTCCGGAACCGGTTTAATGCAGTACCGGAAACTATTTCCAGAACGATATTATGATGTTGGAATTGCGGAAGAACATGCAGTTACGTTTGCAGCCGGGATGGCAGCAGGTGGTATGCACCCGGTTGTAGCAATTTACTCTACATTTTTACAAAGAGCATATGACCAGATTCTGCATGATGTCTGTATTGAAAGCTTACCGGTTACATTTGCGATTGACCGTGCGGGAATTGTAGGAAGTGATGGGGAAACCCATCAGGGTGTGTTTGATTTATCCTATTTATGCAGTATGCCGAATATGACGGTAATGGCTCCAAAGAATGGTACAGAATTAGAAGAGATGCTTTCATTTAGTGTAAAACAGGACATGCCAATTGCAATCCGTTATCCAAGAGGAAAAATAAACAACCGGCTGGAAGCATTTGCGAAACCGATTGAATATGGAAAAAGCGAAACACTCTACTCTGGCGAAAAAATTGCATTAATTGCGGTTGGTTCAATGGTGGAAACGGCATGTGATGTGAGAGAAAAATTAAAGAGCCATGGAATCCATGCAACGGTTGTTAATATGCGTTTTGTAAAGCCAATGGATACAGAGAGGTTAGAAGAACTTACAAAATCCCATTCTGTTTTTGTTACAATGGAAGAGAATGTAGAACAGGGTGGCTTTGGTCAAAAAGTAGCAGACTATCTGCAAACGATAAAACGAAATGACATTGCGTTAGTGAATTGTTCCATTCGTGACCAGTTTATCCAGCATGGAAACGTTGAAATATTAAAGAAAACATTGGGCTTAGATGCAGACAGTATTACAGAAAGGATTCTTTTAAACTTATGAAAGAAAGATTAGATGTACTATTAGTAAAAAGAGGACTTGCAGAGTCAAGAGAAAAAGCAAAAGCGATTATTATGGCAGGAAATGTTTTTGTAAATGAGCAAAGGGAAGATAAAGCGGGTACAACGTTTGATGAGAAAGTAGAGATTCTTGTAAAGGGAAATACACTAAAATATGCAAGTCGGGGCGGATATAAGTTAGAGAAGGCAATTGAGTCATTTGGAATTCAATTAGATGATAAGGTGTGTATGGATGTCGGATCTTCTACAGGTGGATTTACAGACTGTATGTTGCAAAATGGTGCAAGGAAAGTATATGCAGTTGATGTTGGGACGAACCAGCTTTTATGGCGGCTTCGTCAAGATGAACGTGTTATTTCAATGGAGCAGACGAATATCCGGTATCTGACAAGAGAACAGATGGAAGACGATATTGAATTTGCCTCGATTGATGTGGCGTTTATTTCCCTTACAAAAGTATTAGAGCCGGTCAGAGAATTATTGACACCTCATGGGGAGGTAGTTTGTCTTATTAAACCCCAATTTGAAGCCGGAAGAGAAAAGGTTGGAAAAAAAGGTGTTGTAAGAGAACCAAGTGTTCATGAGGAAGTAATTGAAGCGGTAGTTAGTTATGCAAAAAGTATTGGGTTTACAGTGCTTCACTTAGATTATTCGCCAATAAAAGGACCGGAAGGAAATATCGAATATTTAATGCAAATTAAAAAAGGGGAAGGTAATTCCGGGTTATCGGACGAACTCTCAAAAGAAATAAAAGAACTGGTAAAAAAGGCACATTCAGAGTTAGACAAATAATAAATAAAAAAATGAGGGAGGAATGGGTGTAAACGATGAACAATTTTTGTGTACTTGCAAATATAGAAAAAGATAAAGAGTATGAAGTGGCGAAATACATAAGAGATTTGATTGAATCCAATCATCGAAACTGTATTATTGTAAAAGATCGTTTTGTAGAAGATAATGATGTGGAAGGGTTTTATGAGGTAACGGAAATACCGGTAGATACAGAGTGTATTATTATTTTAGGCGGGGATGGAACGATGATTCAGGCCGCCAATGATTTGTCTGACCTTGGAATCCCTTTATTGGGAGTAAATCTTGGAACTTTAGGTTTTTTGACGGAAGTCGAGAAACAGAATATTGAAGAGGCGTTACAGCGTTTATATGATGATAAATATAAGGTTGAAAGACGAATGATGCTGTTTGGTGAAGCAAAGAATCAAAAAGTTGGAGAATATCGAGGGCTTGCATTAAATGATTTCGTTATTAGCAAAGATGGTGCGTGTCGTCTTATAACGCTGCAAGTATATGTAAATGGTGAACTGCTGGATACATATATTGCAGATGGAATTATTGTGTCAACTCCAACTGGTTCTACCGGCTATAATTTGTCAGCAGGTGGTCCGGTTCTTGCACCGGAGGTAAAGGCAATGATTGTTACTCCAATTTGTCCTCACTCATTAAACAAGAGAAGTCTGGTTGTATCCCATCATGATGTTTTAGAAATTGTCATTGGAAAAAGTAAAGAAAATTCAGATGATGAAGCTGTTCTTATAACGGATGGGACAATTTCAATGGAACTTACAACAAAAGACAGGATAATTGTAAAAGAAGCCGAAGGAGAAACAAAGATTCTTAAATTAACAGAATGTAGTTTTTATCGTAGACTTAGGGATAAATTAAGCCGAGAAGTATGATGTTTTGTGTATTCATCATAAAAATAGCACTTGTCTGATTATAGAAATAATGTTATGATTAATAAGATTGAGATTTATAGAAAAAGGAGAATGAAAGATGTCAGGACATTCAAAGTTTGCAAATATTAAACATAAAAAAGAAAAAAATGATGCAGCAAAAGGAAAGATTTTTACAATTATCGGTAGAGAATTAGCTGTTGCAGTAAAAGAAGGAGGACCAGATCCAGCTAACAATAGCAGACTTCGCGATGTAATTGCAAAGGCAAAAGCAAATAATATGCCAAATGATACAATTGACAGAGGAATCAAAAAAGCTGCCGGCGATATGAACTCTGTTAATTATGAAAATGTTACATACGAGGGATATGGACCAAATGGTACCGCCATTATTGTTGTAGCTCTTACTGATAATAAAAACCGTACTGCAGCAAATGTAAGAAGTGCATTTACAAAAGGAAGTGGAAGTATCGGAACACCGGGCTGTGTATCATTTATGTTTGATAAAAAAGGTCAGATTATTATTGACAAAGAAGAGTGCGATATGGAAGCAGATGATCTTATGATGCTCGCATTAGATGCAGGAGCCGAGGACTTTGCGGAAGAGGATGACAGCTTTGAAATTTTAACGGATCCGGATAATTTTAGTGAAGTAAGAGAAGGATTAGAAGCACAAAACATTAAAATGGCTCAGGCTGAAGTTACAATGATTCCTCAGACTTATGTAGAATTAAGTGATGAGCAGGATATTAAAAATATCAATCGTATTCTTGATTTGCTAGACGGTGATGATGACGTACAGCAAGTATATCATAACTGGGACGAATAAAATTATTTTTTGCTAATTTTCCATTGGCTTTCCTAAGAGAAACCGCTGTCAGGGATTGCATTAATCTTGACAGCGGTTTTAATCTGTTAAGATAAGGAAACAGAAGTAGTCATGTCATTTAGTTGTTTTTGGAACTTATAGCTGTTTTTCTTTTTCTTTAATAAAAAAGAGGATTCTTGTGTTGTAAGTTGGCATTTTTTATTCGAATTTATCTTTTGGGCTGTAGATATAACTTCTGCTTTATATAAATTTTGTTTTAGTTTTTTTATTGTTTTAAATTCGAAGGAAAGTAAGGTTCCAAGTTTTTCGGTTTTTATTTGTTTTTTTAGTATTCCTCTGATCGTTGTACTGATTTGTTCAAACGATTTGAACGAGGAAGAGTGAGATGAATTAGATAAAAGAATGACAGGGGAAACGATAGCTTCTTCTGTTCCTCCAATTGCTCTGTTTTGATATGCAATAACCATTTTATAGCTATGAACCAAATCTGAAATATCATTTTTTATATCCTTTTCCGTATATGTCAGCTGGTACAAATCGTTTTGCTCGGCTAAAATGTTATCTATAATATCTTTAATTAGAGTATTATCGTTGATGTTTCGATAAAATCCGCCTGTCTGTGTTGCAATTCGTTCCAATGTATAGGTGCTGATTTGGTCACCAATTCCAATTAGATAAATTGGAATCTGATAATGATTTGCAGTTTCTACTACTTTTGGGTAATCAATCCTACTGGAATTATCTTCTCCATCTGTAAATGCAATAATATACTTTGCACCGGATTTATTTGCAGTATGTTTGACTGCGGTATAAAGCAAATCATAAAGGTTATTGGCCTTCGAACTTTGGAGAGTCTTTATTTTAGAGCGAAGATTTTTTTTATCGCTGGTAAAGGGCTGTAAAAGCTGAATTCCATTATAAGAATTTAATAATTCGATTTGGCTTCCAGATTCAAAATTCGATTTTTCAAATAGTTGGTTTGCTGATTTTATAATGGCTTCCAGCGTATGTTGTTTTGTCGAATTTTTAATTGAAGTAACAAAATTAATCATATGTTGTCCGGAATCATTTACTTTTTTGATTGAATCAATTGATAATTTTTCGACGGGATTTGAGCCGATTTGTTTTGTTAAATAAAAATATCGCTTTTCTAAGTTATCTGGTACTTGATCGGTACTAATGTTATGGACCGAAAGATACATCTGCGTTGTTGGATAGGCTTTCGTATCTGTTTGACGTACGTGAATTGTTAAATTGTCTGCAATTGAGGTCATATCCTTTAATAGTTTTTTCCATTCTTTTAACAAAGGGTCTATTTGACGAAAGGTATTCTGATTTATATGGTGTTTGATGTCCATTTTAATTTCTTCAATCCGCTCTAATTCATTATCATAAGCATTGTCAAGGTTACCTTTTTCAAGTTTTTCAACTTGTGCTTTATAATAGGAAGTGTTTTTTTGAATCACTTCTTTCTTAAGTTCCTTTAGTTCTTTTTGACAAGCATCAATTAAGGCAGTATCCTGATTTAGGATACCTGTTTGGTAGTTTGTAAGTAGCGTATTGTAGCGTTTTTTTTCTTTTGAATTTTTTAAAATTCGATATTCATGAAACTGTTTTTTTATTTCGTTTAGCTGTTTTGTGTCTTCTCTAATTTCTGTTTCTAATTTTTCCTTTTGTTGTTCTCTTATATAGTTGGTGAGTGTTACTGCAAATAAAATCGTAAATAATACACCAACAATACCGAGCCGTTTTAACTTTTTATAGTCTTCTTTTTGCATGAATAACACCTTTCCTATTTTAATAGCTATTTATAGTATATCTGTTCTATATATAAAGTCAACGATTGAATTAAAAAGATAAGTGTGCTAAACTGATACAAAGGATATGAGTGAGGTAGAAAACTGTGGATTATAATGAAAAAGAGAAGAAATGGATAGAAGAATATCAAGATTCATTGGAGCATGTAGGAGAAATGATAACGGCTCATATGGACTTAATGAAATATTTTAAAGCGAAAACCTATGAAGATGCGTTTGGCAGATATCTGGAAGCATGCAGACCAATTTTGGAGAGCTTAGAGCATAGAGTTGTTCTTGACGCGAAACATCGGGATGACTATATAGAAGAAATGGCAAAACAATTTGTTTATCAACTTTCAGTGGATTCAAAAGGAAAACGAAAGAAAGGTAAGCTAGAGCAGTATAAAATTATTTTGGCACTTTATACGGTTCCAATGATTCAGGAATTGAGACTTGACATAAGTGAAGATTTTGTGAAAAAGGTGCATGAGTTTTGGGGTGATAGCAACCCTGAATTCCCTTTTCAGATTGGAACTTATAGTGAATTAAAAGAAGGTTTTCGGAAGAAACAATTTTGTTATATTACAACCGCAGTATGCGAATATCAAAATAAAGATGATGATTGCTATGAATTGACTATGTTTCGAAGATTTCGGGATACCTATTTGAGAGAGCAGGAAAACGGAGAGGCTCTGATTGAAGAATACTATGAATTTGCTCCTCAGATTATAAAACAGATTGAATTCATAAGAAATGAAGATGAAGTTTATCCATTAATATGGAGCAATTATTTACAGCCTTGTCTTAGACTAATTGAAACAGGCGATTATGAAGCTTGTTTTATGTTATATAAGGGGATGGTAAACACACTTAAGGAACGGTATTGTGTCTGCTGTTAGGAGGTAAGAAAACAGTTAAAAATAAATTATAAAATGTTATAAGCATGTGTTGGCTTTTATAAGTTTTATTAATAGAATAAAATATAAACATTACGAAATTGGGATAATAATGAAAACTTCATTCACATCATACTTCTAGCAACGGATATAGATATTATTCACATGAACGATTAAATCAAGTAATGAACAAAAAGATGATTTGGAACGGCAAACGTGCTAACCAAGCAAGAAAACTTGTAAAGGAATTAATAGAAGAAGGTGGTGAAGATAGTGATAAAAACAATTCGAGTGATGTTAGTCCCAAACAACAAACAGAAGACGAAATTATTCCAGTATGCCAATACTGCTCGTTTTGCTTATAACTGGGCATTAGGCAGAGAACAAGAGAATTATAAGAATGGTGGAAAGTTTATATCGGATGGAGATTTACGAAAAGAATTTACGAAATTAAAGAAGACAGAAGAATCTGCTTGGTTGAACAATATTTCAAATAATGTTACAAAGCAGGCAATAAAAGATGCTTGCGAAGCGTATAAAGCTTTCTTTAAAGGAGATACGAAGTTCCCACGATTTAAAAGCAGAAAACGTTCTGTTCCTAAATTTTATCAGGACAATGTAAAAATTCAATTTACGGATACGCATGTAAAGGTAGAAGGATTTGCTGCTTCGAAAAAGAAAAACAAACAAAAATTAAATTGGATCAGGCTTGCAGAACATGGTCGTATTCCTATTGCAAACGTAAAGTACATGAATCCTCGTATAAAATATGACGGACTTAACTGGTATATCACAGTTGGTATCGAATATGAAGATTCAACTGCTCTTCCATCGAATGAAGGCATTGGAATTGATTTAGGAATGAAAGATCTAGCAATCTGTTCGGATGGATATAAATATCAGAATATAAATAAAACTCAAAAAGTAAAGAAATTAGAGAAAAGAAAACGCAGGTTACAGCGTTCGATTTCAAGAAGATATGAGAAAAATAAGAAAGGAGTAAGTTACGGTAAAACAAGTAACATTATAAAAAGCGAGCAAGAACTTTTAAAATTAAATCATAGATTAACGAATCTTCGTCAGAACTATTTACATCAGACAACCTCTGAAATCATAAAACGAAAACCAAGTTTTATATGTATGGAAGATTTGAATGTAAAAGGAATAATGAAGAATAGACATTTATCGAAGGCAGTTCAACAACAATGTTTTGGAGAATTTAGACGACAGATGGAATACAAATCTGCATGGAAGAATATTCCGATAATTCTTGCAGATAGATTCTTTCCAAGTTCTAAACTATGTAGTTGTTGCGGAAATATCAAGAAAGATTTAAAGTTATCAGACCGTATTTACAAATGTGAATGTGGAAACGTGATAGATAGAGATTACCAAGCTTCTTTAAATCTGAAAAGATATGGAGAAAATGGTTTGAAACAATCTGTAGCATAACATTTTCAAGTTAATGCAGATATGTACTGGTACGTTAGTCAGGAATTTACGCCTATGGAGTGTACAAGAACTTGTGAGTAGTATCTGGATTTATTCAGTACAAAAGCATACACATTGAAGTAGGAATGAAACATAAGAGTTTATCACTTTTTATAAGTTTTCAGTAACGGTAAGAAAATGAAAGACAAAAGAAAAGCTTTAAAGTGGGTTATTTGCATTTTACTGGGCGTTATTTTGATTGGTATAAATGGACGAAAGGTCGCAGAAGCAGCGAACACCTATGTTGTAATATTTGAGTTAAATGGTGGAAAATGTAGTGTTGAGTATATTCCAAATGTACAGCATGATGCAACGATTAGTCTGCCGACACCAACAAAAGATGGATATACATTTAAAGGTTGGTATCAGGATTCTTCCTTTACAATTCCATTTACGAATTCTACGAAGATAACGAATAATATTACATTATATGCAAAATGGGAGCAAAAATATGTGGTTTCGCTTACGGTCACCTATAAAAATCAAACAGCAATCGTAGATTCTTATATTAAAAAATCAGATTTAGTTGTTGTTGCGAAATATTGGGATAATACATCAGAAGTTGTTACCGATTATGAACTGGCTGATTCTCTTGTAAAGAATAAAGGGGCGAATTATTTTTATATTACATATCGCGGGACAAGTGCAATGTTTACGGTTTATGGGGTGCCGGAACCCAGGTATACCGTCTATTTCGATTCCAAAGGTGGAAATTCAATAAAACCGGTTACTGACATAAGACCAGACGGGATGATTGCACTTCCGGCAGAACCTACTAGAGATGGATATGAATTTCAAGGATGGTATACGTCAACTGCTTATGTAACAGAATTTACTTCATTAACAAAGATTAATAGCAATATGGTTGTGTATGCAAAATGGAAAAAAGAGGAAGAAGAAGTTACAACAGTTACTTATAAATTAAATGCACCAGTTGTTAATGTAAAGGTGAATGAAACAAATGCTGTTTATATTCCATCGTTAGATCAATATTTAGAGGTTTCTTATCGAAGCAGTAATACTAAGATTGTTTCTGTGTCTGATAAAGGAATTATTACAGGAAATAAAAACGGAAAGGCAAAAATATACGTTACAGCACCAGATGGAACGATATTAACTTGCAAAGTTGGAGTGGGTACGAAAAAGTATGTGACAAAGATTACAATACCGTCCAGCAAAAAATTAACGGTAGGGGCTACTTATCAGATAAAGCCTTCCATTTCACCAAGTACTCTTTCCAAAAAACTGTTGTCCTATTCTACAAGCAATTCTTCAATTGCAACGGTTGGTCGGACAGGGAAAGTAAAGGCAAAAGGTAAGGGAACATGTTATATTACAGTGCGTGCAAATGATGGATCTGACACAAGTAAAAAAATGAAGGTTGTTGTTTCATAAAGTTTTGCAAATTTGATTGATGAAATTATTGCAATGCAGAAATTTTATTAAAGTATGATATAAATGGGACAAGTGTGTGAAACAGAGTTATATATAGTAACCTTGTCCTATTTTTTTTGAATATTATATTGTAGTACAATTGTAAAGGAATATGTGTAAAGAAAATGCCATAAAATTGTCAAAAAAAAGTGGTAAAATTTTGATAATTGAAAAAGAAACAAAAAGTAAGATAATCTATAATTTATCCGATATACTATGTGTTAGACTAAATTATAGGTGAATGTGAATTCTGCGAGAATAGAAAGTCAGGAGGACGATAGTTTATGAAACAAAAGAAAACGAAAAAGTGGAAAGGAATAGGTGCTTATAAATATATTCTGCTAGGTGTATTTGTTCTTTTTATGTCAGTAGGATTTATTGCAAAGATGGGAAATGATTCTGAAGCAGCAGCAACGCTTGATATTTTGCCAGAAGAATCGACTACTTCTATTACAGGTAGTGATTATGAAATGACTACGAATAGAATGCAACTTAGATTTATTTCTTCTGGTGAAGTTTATGACGATCCTAATAAATTTAAAATCGAATGGTCTAGTTCAGAAAAAGACATTGCTGATATTGATGAAGGGCAAGGAACTTCTAAGGTTATGTTAAAGGCGAAAACACCTGGAGAAACTGTTATTACAGTTACAATCAAAGATGCGGTGAGTAGCCAAACAGCAGTTATAGCAGCAGCTACATGTAAAATTAAAGTTAAGTTTTCTATTGATCGTTCAACTTCATCAAATTATATGAAGGTATCACAAGAGGATAAACTTCGTTCGTTAATTTTATTTGCTCATGACACAGATATACAAAAAGTGAAAAGTGGATTGAACTTGTCGCTTGGTGATGCTTCAAAGGCAGATTGGAAGTCAAGTAAATCAGAAGTTGTGAAAATTGTTAAAGAAGGTGGAAAGGTTTATGCACAAGCTGTTGGAGCTGGTAATGCAGTAATTACAGCACATTATACAATTGATACGATGGATTATTCAGATACGTTGAATGTATATGTAATGCCTTCTATTACAGACGATCCTACTGATACAGATTTTACGCATCAATTAAAAGATGCGAAAATGGTAAGTAACAATGATTTTATTTATATTGATGCAGATTTTTCTGAAAGTACGGAAAATATAAATAATAAGATAGTTTGGGTAATTAAAAATGAAAACCAAACAGAAGTATTAGCGGATTCATTAGGAAAAACGTCAGAAGATGTTTCACTTGTTCCAGTTTCAACAGAAAAGAATGCATTGCGTGTAGAAGGAAAAGCAGGACACTATTATGTTGAATTTTATGCGAAAGGAACTTATGAAAGCGAAGAAAAAAATATTACAAAGGTAACTGGAAATGGTTCTGATTTCGTTTCAAAAGCAACAAATATGATAATTTGTGCGAACTATGCAACAGATTTTATTAAGACTGTACAGGTAGGAGATTCTTACGACATAGCAAAAGCTTTTAATATGAAAACAGAAGATTTCTTGAAATACTTTGATGTAACAATTTCGATTACCGGAAGTGTTGCGACGAACTATGCAACTTATCTTAATGGAGTTCTTGATGCTTTGAAAAAAGGAACAGTGGATGTTTCAGTTAAAGCTAAGAGTTCTTATTTGGCGGAAGTAAAAGAGCTGGCAATAGATGGATTTAGTTTTGATTCATTAGGCAATCCTCCAGAATTAAAATTTAAATTCGAAATTTTAGATGGAATATCTCTAAATTATACAGCTGTTACGATTGCGGAAGGGGCTACTCTCCAATTAATTGCTTCTACCACATCTTATGATGGAACTTTAAAATGGGAAAGTAATAATAAAAATTATGTTACGGTTTCAGAAAATGGTTTGATTAAAGGTGTAAAGAAAACGGATCAAGATGTAATCGTTACTGCTTCTTTAATTATGTCGGATGGTACTGTAAAAAAAGCTACTTGTATTGTAAAAGTAGAGGCAACGATTTCAAAAATTGAGTTAGAAGATAAAGAAGTTACAATTGCTTTAAATGAAAAGAAAACAATAGAAGCAAAGATAACTCCAAACGTTAGTACTGCACCTGTTGAATGGCTGATTAGTGATTCGGATATTGTTGAAATCAACCCAACAGCGGATAATAAGAGTGTGACGATTACAGGTAAAAAGGCTGGTAAAGTCGTATTGATGGCAGTAAATAAGGATAACTTCATAGCAGCCTCTTGTACGATTACAGTAGTATCTCCAATTACGTCCCTTACCTTGTCAAAAGAAAGTGCAACGATAAAGCTTAACAATGAGGTAATGAGGTTAAAAGCAAATTATGAGCCTTCCGATGCAACAAGTACAGATTTAATATGGCAGTCATCAAATGAATCTGTGGCAACTGTAGATGAAAATGGGTTAGTAACTTTAAAAAGTGCAGGCTTTACGTTAATTTCAGTAAAACCTAAATATAACCCTAATTTGCTACAGGCTCAATGTGAATTAACTGTGATTGCGTCAGCTACAAGCATCTCGTTAAATAAGTCTACGTTAACATTAGAAGCAGGTGCAAAAGAAACTTTGGAGTTAAAACTGGATCCTACAATTGCACAGTCCAAAGTTACATGGACTTCTATGAATACATCCGTTGCAACTGTATCTAATAGTGGTGTGGTAACTGGAGTTGGTGCTGGAACGACATATATTATTGTAACGACAGAAGAGGGATTAATAGCAAAATGTACAGTTACTGTAACGCAAAAAGCCAGCGGAATTAAATTAAGTACATATAACCTGCTTGTTTCAGTTGGGTCGTCTGTTACAGTAACAGCAACACCGAACCCAACAACAAGTACAGAAACAAAATTTACATGGACATCAAAAGATGCAAGTATTGCTTCTGTTACAAATGATGGAGTAGTAACCGGTGTTTCGGCGGGACAAACAATTATTTTAGTAAAGACAAAAGGTGGTTCGGTCGAATATCTGTATGTGACGGTTCAAGACCAGGTAAAAGGTATGACATTGAATTATACAACAAGAACAGTAACAAAAGGTAATACAATAACATTGAAACCGGTATTTACTCCAGCGAATGCAACAAATAAAAATGTAACATGGACATCATCGGATTCTAAGGTAGCGACTATTAGTAAAACGGGAAAGGTAAAAGGAATCAAAGGCGGAGCTGCAATTATTACTTGTGTGAGTGAAGATGGTGGTTACGTAGCAACCTGCTTAATTAAGGTTGTAGAGCCGATAACATCATTAAAGCTAAATAAAACGAGTGCCACAATTGGTGTTGGTAAGACGGTAAAATTAAAGGCAACCTTAAAAACAACGTCTGCGACCAATCCAAAACTTAGATGGACGACATCCAATAAAAAGGTTGCAACTGTTAGTTCAAGTGGTACTGTAAAGGGTAAGAAAGTCGGAAGTTGTACAATTAAAGTTACTACAACGGATGGAAGTAAGAAGACAGCAACCTGTAAAATTAAGGTTATACATCCTGTAACAAAAATTTCTTTAAATAAGAGAGTTATAACAATTGTTAAGGGTCATTCTACAACTGTAAAAGCAACTGTAAAACCAAGTAATGCAACAACAAAATCAGTATCTTGGAGTTCAAGTGATAAAAATGTTGCAGTTGTATTTGGCGGTAAAATAACTGGAATGAACGCAGGAACAGCAACTATTCGGGCAAAAGCAAAAGATAATAGTAAAAAATCAGCAGTATGTTATGTTACAGTAATTGAAGAAGTACCAATAAGTTCAATTGTTCTATCAGCATCTGATTTGACTATGGTGAAAGGACAAACTCAAAAATTAACGTATAGCCTTGTTCCTTCCAATCATACCGATAAAATAAAATTTGATAGTGACAATAAAGCAGTTGCAACTGTATCTTCTAGTGGTAAAGTAACTGCAAAGAGAGCAGGCATTGCTAACGTTACAATTATTACTTCGAGTGGAAAGCAGGCAACTGTAAAAATAACAGTAATTGGTCTAAATAAGACAAGCATGACAATGGAGCAATATGATACGGAAACATTATATGTAGATGGTGCGACAACAGGAGTTACATGGTTCTCTTCTGCACCAAGTGTAGCAACTGTTGTAAATGGAACAGTTGTTGCAAGAAAACCTGGAACTGCTTACATTTATGCAAAGATAAATGGTATATCACTTGCCTGCCGTGTAACAGTAACGAAGATAAAATAGTGCGAATTTAAAATGGATGGAAAATAGCATAGTCTTAGCAGGCTATGCTGTTTCTGTTTCATTGCTAAAACGGGAGATTTATATGAAATATAATGAAAAGAAAATTTTGTTAAAAAATGGAACGTGCTGTATTTTTAAAAATTTACGAGGCAAACATGCGGAAGATATGATAAAGTTTCTAAAGCAAACATTAGAAGAATCTTCTTATATATTGCAATATCCGGAGGAAATCAATTTCTCCGTTGAAGAAGAAGCCATTTATCTCGAAGAAGAGAGAAACGATAAAGACCGTATTTTGATTGCAGCCTTTATAGAAAATGAGCTGGTTGGAACAGTAGAGGTGACAGCTGTTGCGAATTGTTTTAAATTAAGGCATCGGGGAGAACTTGGAATTGTAGTAAAAAAAGAGTTTTGGAATTTGGGAATTGGGAAAAATTTGCTTTTGGAAGCGATTGCTTATGCAAAAGGCTCAGATTATGAACAGCTTGAATTAGAAGTAGCAGAAGAAAATGAACATGCGATAAAATTATATGAAAAATGTGGTTTTGTCTGTTATGGATTGCGTGACCATTCGTTAAGATACAAAGATGGAACCTATAGTAATGAACGGTTGATGATTAAAAAATTATAAGAGATTATGATACCAAAATTAAGGCATTGTATAGTTGGAAATGGAATGGTATACTATTGCGTGTATTATACAAAAAGAAAAAGTAATATGGAGGATATAATGGGTCATAATGAGAATATAGGAAAAGAATTATTTTGGGAACGATTGAAATTTAAATTTGCTATTTTAGGCGGAATATTAGTTGTTATTTTAATGATTGTAGTATTTTTGGTCGGAAAAAATTACGGAAAAAGCAGCAATGGTGAAGCTGGAATTGTCAAATCATCCAATAAGATTACAGAAACATTATTGCGGCAACAAATGGAACGGGTAGGAGAACTGGGAACTGCAAAATATTATTATACGAATATGGGAAAGTATGAAAATGCAAAAGCAATTAATGGAGTTGCAATTCCATTTACAAATAAGTCATTTATTATTGCTTATGATGGAATTATAAAAGCTGGAGTTGACCTACAGGATGTAACAATTAAACTGGAAAAAAAGAAAATTAATATTACACTTCCAAAGGCGAAAATACTTTCGCACGAAGTTATAAAAGATAGTGTTGTTGTTTATGATGAGAAAAATAGCATTTTTAATGGACTTAGCATTTCCGATGTTACAGACTTTGAGCAGAGTCAGAATGAAATTATGGAAGAAAAAGCAGAAAAAAACGGAATTTTAGAAGAAGCGGAAAAAAATGCAAAAACAACATTAAAAACTATATTTGAAGTCTTTTTATTAGAAAACAAAGAAGATTCTTATACAATAGAATTTCATTCAAAAGAATAAAATCGAAAAAATGTTTGCCTTATTCAAAAAAGTGTGTTACAATATTATGCGAACATATGTTTATTATCTTTATAAGTTTAGAGCGTAGTAAGGAGGCAGCTTACATGTTAGTTAATTTACATGTGAAGAATTTGGCAATTATTGATGAAGTAGATGTAGATTTTTCGGAGCATCTTAATATTTTATCAGGAGAAACTGGTGCAGGAAAATCAATCATTATAGGTTCGATTAATATAGCATTAGGTGGGAAAGTTTCAGCGGACATTGTAAGAAAGGGGGCTGAATACGCCCTTGTTGAACTGACATTTCAATTAGAAGAGGGAAGTTCAATTGAAAAGTTAAAAGCATTAGACATTCCAATGGAAGATGGTCAGTTAATTCTTTCAAGAAAAATAAAGAATGGAAGAAGTATATGCAAAGCGAATGGGGAATCAATTACTCATAATACATTGAGAGAGATTGCAGGGATTGTTATAGATATTCATGGTCAGCATGAACATCAATCTCTTTTGTATAAACGGAAGCATTTAGAGATTGTGGATCATTATGGAAAAGAAAACATAGCAAGACAGAAAGAATTAGTTGCTATGAATTATAAAGAATATACATTATATAGGAAGAAACTCGATAGTGCGGTAATTCCTGAAGAGGAACGCCTAAGAGAATTGTCATTTATCGAATATGAGATGAAAGAAATTGAGGCAGCAAGACTAAGGCGAGGCGAAGAGGAAGAATTGGTAATGCGACATAAAAAATTGTCGAATGCGAATATTATTACAGAAGGACTTTCTAATATTTATACAATGACGAGTAGTGAAGAGGTTTCAGCTGTCGATTTAATTGGAAGGGCAACAAGACAGCTTAGCAGATTGTGTGAGTTTGATGAAGAATTAGAAGGAGTTAACGCCCAGCTGGAGGAAATTGAAGGATTATTAAGCGATTTTAATCGGGAACTCAGTGATTATATTGAAGAACTTCAATTTGATCCGGAAGAGTATCAACAGGTTGAAGAACGTTTAAGCCTTATTCAAAATTTGAAAGCAAAATATGGAAATTCAATTGAAGAAATTGAACAGTATTATAAAGAGCTAGAAGAAAAGTTGTGCCGTTATGAGGATTATGAACAATACATCAGTAAATTGAAATCTAATTTAGCAAAAGCAGAAGAAAATTTAGAAAAAACTTCGGAGCAATTATCTCTATATCGAGAACAGGCAGCAAAGGAACTTGAGCAGGATATTATTTCAGCATTGGTAGATTTGAATTTTATAGAAGTTCAATTTGAAATAAAAAATCGCAAGCTTGAGCAATATACAATAAATGGAATTGATGATATTGAATTTATGATATCTACGAATCCAGGCGAAGCAATAAAACCATTATCAAAAGTTGCTTCTGGTGGTGAACTGTCACGTATTATGCTGGCAATTAAGTCTGTTTTAGCTGAGAAGGATTCGGTAGATACATTGATTTTTGATGAAATAGATACGGGAATCAGTGGACGGACTGCTCAAAAGGTTTCAGAAAAATTAGCTAAAATTGCACAAACTCATCAAGTAATATCAATTACGCATTTGCCTCAGATTGCTTCTATGGCAGATGAACATTTTATTATTGAAAAAAGTAGCGATGGGTTGAGAACCGCTACAAAAATAAGACCATTATCGGAACAAGATTCTATTTTGGAACTTGCTAGAATGTTAGGCGGTGTAAAGATAACAGATGCAGTAATTGCAAGTGCAACAGAAATGAAACAGTTAGCTCGCCAGACAATCTTATAGAGTTAAGAGAATATTGTGTGAAATGATTAAAATAGTAAGAAATAGGTATAATAAGAAGGTGCAGATGCACCTTCTTTTTTCAATTTTAACAAGATTTTAACAAGTAAAAAAGCAGAGTAAAGCTAAAAGCTAAGAAAACGTTAAGATAAAATAAATGGAAAAGGTTAAGAAAGCGTTAAAATAAAATAAGCTTAAAGTGTTAAGATGTTGTTAAGATAAAACAAGTTTATATGTTAAAAAACTGTTAAAATCGAAAAAAATCAAAAGCTAAGAACCTGTTAAGATTAAGTTGAAATTCTGTTGAAAAATGGAAAAAATACAAGAAAGGAAAGGAAACCACATACTTTTTCTTTTAGCAAATACCTGTGTGTGGTCGTATTACGAGGGAAAAATTGTAATATGGGAAAAAAGAAATGAAACGTTTAAAAATATATCGAAGATTGTTAATTGGTTTTTTGATACTTGATATTGCTGCGATTGCGGTATATTATTATATTGATATTGGAAATAAAATACCAAATCATTTGACACTTTTTGTAAATCAAACGGGTGAATTTGATTATAATTTGCCTGTTGATGGCATGGTGGAAGATGAAAATATTAGTGTATTTCACACTGATACGAAGATAGAAGCAGATAAAATACATTTTGATTTTAGCAAACCTTGTTCCTTTCAAGTAAAAGAACAGGGGAATTATAAAATAGCGTTGAAACTATTTGGCATTATTCAGCTAAAAGAAATGAATTTACATGTTGTCGATAAAATGAAAGCGATGCCGGTTGGAAGACCTATCGGGATTTATATTGCTACGGATGGTGTTATGGTTTTAGGAACCGGAGCAATTCAGGGGGTGGATGGTTTGAATTATGAACCGGCACTAAATTTGATTAAGTCTGGAGATTACATTACAGAAGTTGACGGGAAAAACGTAAGTACGATAGAAGAATTAACACAAGAGGTACAACGAGCGAAAGGAGACCATATTGTCTTAAAGATTATTCGGGAAGGTGAAAAACAGCAAATTTCTGTGACACCGGTGAGAGGGATGGATGGAGTTTTAAGGTTAGGTATCTGGACAAGAGATGACACGCAGGGAATTGGGACGTTAACTTATATTGACGATAATTTGAACTTTGGAGCGTTGGGGCATGGAATAACAGATACGGATACTGGCGTTATTATGAATATCGCTTCTGGAGAGATTTATAAAGCGGATGTTTTGGATATTGTAAAGGGAAAGACAGGAGAGCCGGGGGAATTGGTAGGACTCATTCATGGCTCGAAACAGGAAAAGCTTGGAACCATAAAGAAAAATTCGAAACAGGGCATATTTGGAATTATTGAGCAGAAGCCTAGTAATTTATATTATAAAGAGCCGATTGAAGTAGGGCTAAAACAAGATATCCAATTAGGAAATGCGAAGATTTTGTGTCAAGTTGAGGATAAAGCAAAATTATATGATATTGAAATTGAAAAAATACAAGTTAATTCAGGAAATCAGAACAAGGGAATGGTAATTCGGATTACTGATCCTGAACTTTTGAAAATAACAAATGGAATCGTTCAGGGAATGAGTGGAAGTCCAATCATTCAAAATAATAAATTGGTTGGGGCGGTGACACATGTCTTTGTAAAAGACTCGACAAAAGGCTACGGTACTTTTATAGAAAATATGCTAAATACCTCGTCAAAAAGTTAACACATTAGAAAAATTGTCGTTTCTTGCGACAAAAAACGATTGAAAAAGTTAGTAAAATTAGATATAATGCGAGCATGGCAATAATTTACAAATCATAATATATCATATTACGTTGTAAAAATGAGTTAAAGCGAAAAGGGGTGAGAAATAAAATGAATAAAAAAAGTGTAGGGTAGTCAATAATTTTGAAAATTTAGTCAAGAGGGATAGGTAAATTCAAAATTTAAGTTGAAATTTGTGGAAACCAAAAAGAAACAATAGGCGAGAACAAAGAGGCAAATGAGTGATGAAAATGGGAGGAAAAAATTATGTCAAAAATTAGTGTAGCAGTTGTAGACGATAATGAAAGAATGGTAAATCTTCTTACCGATATCATGAATAGTGATGGGGAGATTGAAGTTGTAGGAACAGCGAAAAATGGTATTGAAGCTTTATCATTAATTAATGAAGCAGAACCTGACGTAGTATTATTAGACATCATTATGCCGGAATTGGATGGTTTAGGTGTAATGGAGCGTGTAAGAAAGAATAAATCGTTAAAAAAATGTCCATCTTTTATTGTCATAACTGCAATAGGGCAAGAAGGAGTAACGGAAAACGCATTTGAATTAGGAGCAGATTATTACATTATGAAACCATTTGACAATAATATGGTTTTATCAAGGGTAAAACAACTCAAAACGGATAGAAAAGTAAAGCTTGTAGAAAGTTCCCGTCAAACAGTATGCGAGGATAAGGAGAGCTATATTGAAAGAAATTTAGAATCTGATGTTACAAACATTATTCATGAAATAGGTGTGCCGGCTCATATAAAAGGCTATCAATATCTAAGAGATGCAATTATGATGTCAGTTAATGATGGTGAAATGTTAAATTCAATTACAAAATTATTGTACCCGTCGATTGCAAAACGACATAAAACTACTCCTAGCAGAGTAGAAAGAGCAATTCGACATGCCATTGAAGTAGCATGGAGTAGAGGGAAAATGGATACGATTGACGAATTATTTGGCTATACAGTAAATAATGGAAAAGGAAAGCCGACAAATTCTGAGTTTGTTGCCCTTATTGCTGATAAAATCAGACTAGAATATAAGATGCATGCTTAAAAAAAATAATAAAATGCGACAAAAAAATTTTTAAAAAAAATAGTATTTTCATTTGGACAGGAATAGGTTATTATAGTATAAAACCATTAGTGATTAAAATAAAAGGAGGCATTTTATGAAGAAGATACTGTTTGTCGCATCAGAGGCTGTACCTTTTATAAAAACGGGAGGCTTGGCAGATGTAGCAGGAACTTTGCCAAAGTATTTTAATAAAAAAGAATATGATGTACGAGTGATACTTCCCAAATATCTTGCAATACCTGAGAAATATCGTAATGAAATGAAATATAAAACACATTTTTATATGGATCTGGCATGGCGTCAACAATATGTTGGTGTACTTGAGATGGTATATAATGGAGTAACTTTTTATTTCATCGATAATGAATTTTATTTTACGGGAGCAAAACCTTATGGAGAAATCTATCAGGATATTGAAAAATTTTCTTTTTTCTCAAAAGCGGTATTGTCAGCTCTCCCATTGATTGATTTCAGACCTGATATTATACACTGCCATGATTGGCAGACCGGATTAGTGCCGGTTTATATCAAAGATACATTTATGGAAAATCCATTTTATCATGGAATTAAGACAATAATGACAATACATAATTTAAAATTTCAGGGAATCTGGGATATGAAGACAGTAAAGGATATTACCGGATTAAATGCTTATTATTTTGCACCGGATAAACTGGAGGCTTATGGGGATGCAAACTATCTTAAAGGCGGAATCGTTTATTCCGATATGATAACAACTGTTAGCAAAACTTATGCAGAGGAAATTAAGACAGCATTTTATGGAGAAGGATTGGATGGATTGATTCGGGCAAGAGAGGGTTCTTTGGTAGGAATTGTTAATGGAATTGATTATGAAGAATTTAATCCTGAAACAGACCCTTATATTTATAAAAATTATAACGCTAGAAACTTTAGAAAAGAGAAGATTAAAAATAAACGGGCATTACAAAAAGAACTAGGGTTAGATGTGAATGATAAAAAATTTATGATTGGAATTGTTTCACGATTGACCGATCAAAAAGGTTTGGATTTGGTAGATTATGTAATAGAAGAGCTTTGTGCAGAAGATACTCAATTAGTAGTATTAGGTACCGGGGAAGAAAAATATGAAAATCTTTTTCGGCATTACGATTGGAAGTATAGCAACAGAGTATCTGCTAATATTTATTATTCGAATGAAAGGTCACATCAAATTTATGCAGCATGTGATGCGTTTCTTATGCCATCCTTATTTGAGCCTTGCGGTTTAAGCCAGCTTATGAGTCTTAGATATGGAACTGTTCCAATTGTTCGTGAAACAGGCGGATTAAAGGATACCGTTGTACCATATAATGAGTATGAAGGCACAGGAACCGGATTTTCATTTCGCAATTATAATGCACACGAAATGTTAAATGCAGTTCGATATGCGAAACATATTTTCTTTGAACGAAAGAGAGAATGGAATAAGCTAATTGACCGTGGAATGGCAGCAGATTTCTCATGGAATCATTCGGCAGGAAAGTATGAAGAACTTTATGACCGTTTATTATCATAATAGAGTAATTTATTTCAATAAAAAATGGAATGCACCTCAAGTATCAGACAAGAGCAGTTGATATTTGCAGGTGCAATTTCTTTTTCTTGGAAGAAATATTGAAACATGAAAAGAAAGTAAATAAAAGGGAAAAAATAGAAAATATAAAGTTTTTTATAAAAAATTTAATAAAAATATAAAAAATCATTGCTAGTTTGAAATAATTAGGATATAATTTCAACAGACGAGAAAGACAAATGTTTTTTGTCGGAAGAAAAAAGGAGGATATAAGTAATATGAGAAAACGATTAGCGCTATTGCTGGCAACTGCTATGGTCGTATGTTCTATGACCGGTTGTGGCGGCTCTTCAGGCGGGGCAGAAAATGGAGGAGGTTCTGGTAGCTCCATTGATACGATGGTATTAGGGGTGAACAAGTTAAATGGAGTTTTTAACCAGATGTTTTCGACCTCTGCATTTGATGATCAAATTAGTGATAAGATTTTTTCAAATGTATGTCAATTGGATAAAGATGGAAAATTAGTTGATAATGCAGGACATGTTGAAACAGAGGAAATCAAGGCGGAAGATGGACATGAACAGGTAAAATATACAGTTTCAATTAAGAAAGATATGAAATTTTCTGATGGTGAACCTGTGACAATTGATGATGTTATATTTTATTACTATGTTTGTGCAGATCCTACATATGATGGTAATTCAACTCTTTCACAGGCAGACATCGTTGGTATGAAAGAATATTATTATGACACAAAAGATTATAAAAAGTTAGTTAAAGAGATTGAAGATAAATATTCACCTGAAAATATTTCTGAAGAAGACTTCATCAAATACTTAATTGATACAAAATGTGCAGATTGGTTTGATGATACTCTTCCGGGAGATGTTGGAGATGGAAGATCTTGGGCAGAATATTTAAAAGATGAAGGGTATGATGCTTCTTCGATTAAAAAACCAGAAGAAATGCTTGAATTATTAGCAAAATGTGAATATGAAAAATATGCAGAAAATTATGATCCATTATCTTATTATAAACAAAAAGTTATAAAGAAAAACTTAGGTAAGGGAACAAAAGTAGAAAAAATTGCAGGTATAGAAAAAGTAGATGATTATACTTGTACAGTGTTATTTGATTCTGTAAGTATTAAGGGAGACCGTGAGGTATCGTGGATTCCGATTACTCCTGTTCACTATTATGGAAAAGACTTTAAAAAAGGTGATTTATCCAGTATAAAAGCTTTAAATGGAAAACCTTTAGGATCTGGTCCTTTTACATTTAAAAAATATGATAATAACTTAGTGTCTTTAGATGCAAATCCATATTATTTTGAAGGTGAACCTAAAATAGCACATCTTAAATTCCAAGTTGTAAATGATGAAGATAAATTGGATTTACTTGCAGCAGGTGATGTGGATATTACAGACCCATCGGCATCTTTAGAAATTGTGGAACAAATTAAAGATGATGATAATCTTACTGACAGTTTAGTAGACAATCCTGGCTATGGATATATAGGTCTTAGTGCAGAAAGAATTCCAGATAAAAATGTGCGTAAAGGTTTAATGCATTTAATGAACAGAGCACCTGCCGTTCAGTCTTATTATGGAGAATTGGCAGAGGTAATTGAACGACCAATGACTCCTACTTTAGCTGAATATCCAAAAGATGCTAAAGAATACTATGGCTATGACAAAGAAAAAGCAAAAGAATATTTTGAAAAAGCTGGTTACAAAAAAGTAGACGGAAAACTTGTAAAAGATGGAAAACAATTAAAAATTACAGTTGGTATTGGTGAAGCTTCCAGCCATCCATCCACACCAATTTTAACTCAGATGGCAAATGATTTGAAATCTTTAGGTGGAGAACTTGCTGTAAATGATTTAGAACCTAACGTATTATTTAACAAAGTACAAGGTGGAGAACTTGATATGTGGGTTCAGGCATGGGGTAATTCAACAGATTGTGACCTTACTCAGATTTATGGAAGCAAGGGTGGAAGTAATTATAGTAAATATTATGATAGTAAGATTGATGATATCCAGGCTGAAATTTTGAAGACATTGGACTTAAAAGAAAGAAGTAAATTAGTTGCGAAAGAGTTAGATATGATTATGGATGCAGCTATTTGTATGCCGGTATATCAACGTAAGAATTTGGAAGTTTATAATGCAATGAATATAAATATTGACACGCTTCCAAAAAATATTACTACATATACAAATATTCTTCAGTATTCAACAGATATTGAAAAAGTTGAAATGAATTAAGTTTTATATTGTATAAATTATATGATTTGTGTATTCCACCCATTTTAGTTTTTATGATGGGTGGTTTATACTGTTCTATTTATTAACGAAATAAAATGAAGAGGAGAACAAATGAAACAGTATATTTTAAAACGTATAGGTATTAGCGTTTTGGTTCTTTTAGGTGTATCAATGCTGTTATATGGAATTTGCCGTATGGTTCCAGGGGATTATGTAGCAAATATGACGGCGGGAAATCAGAATATTACGCCAGAGATGGAACAGAGAATGAGAGAAGTTTATGGTCTTGATAAAGGAGTTGTAGAAGGTTATGTATCATGGTTAAAAGATGCATTACGTGGTGATTTTGGTACTTCTTTTATTTATCAGGAGTCAGTTGTAAGTGTTATAGCAAAATACATAGGTCCAACAGTATCATTAGCAGGTATTTCTATGTTACTTGAAATTTTACTTGCGATTCCACTTGGAATTATTGCTGCAAGAAAGCAATATTCAAGAACAGATTATACAATTGTCGCAATTGCAATTATTGGTATTTCACTGCCATCATTCTTCTTTGCAGCAGTTTTAAAGAGAGTGTTTGCTATTGGTCTTGGTGTACTTCCGGTTTCAGGTATGGTAACTGCCCGTGCTGATTATGTGGGATTTGCTCATTTTTTAGATTTAGGAAAACATTTTGTTCTTCCAATTATTGTATTTGTAGTTACTGGTGTTGGTGGGCTTCTTCGTTATGTGCGTACAAATATGTTAGAAGTATTAAGTGCAGATTATGTTCGTACTGCGAGAGCAAAAGGTCTTCCAGAACGAAAAGTAATTGGAAAACATGCATTTCGCAACACATTGATTCCAGTTGTAACAATGGTTGGCGGTATGATTCCAAATTTATTTTCCGGAGCAGTTATTACAGAAGGACTTTTTGGTTTAGAAGGTTTAGGAAATGTAGCATTACAAGCTGTATATCAAGGTGATATTCCATATCTTATGGGATTTAATATGTTTATAGCTTTAATGACTTTAGTTGGTACGTTGGTTTCAGACATACTTTATGCAGTTGTAGACCCACGTGTACGATATAATTAGGAGGTGAGCTGCATGGAAGACTTACAAGCAAGAAATCAACAAGAACAAGATGAATTTGAACAAAATCAAGTAATTATGACACCGGGACAATTAGTTATGAAACGGTTTTTCCGTAATAAATTGGCCTGCGTCGGAATTGGAATCATAGTTTTTATGGTTTTATTCTGTGCAATCGGTCCATTTTTTAGTCCTTATGGTGAATATGAAATCTTTTATATCAATAACGAAACAAAAGAAGAGGTGCGTATGCAGCAGGCGGACGTAGGTGCCAGCTATATGGGTGTCAACGTAAAGGCGCCAATTTCTTCGAAGCATTGGTTAGGAACCGATGCAGACGGACGTGATGTGTTTACACGTCTTATGTATGGAGGAAGAATTTCTCTTACAGTAGGTTTTGTTGTAGTTATTATTGAGTTGTTAGTTGGTATTACATTAGGTGGTATTGCCGGTTACTATGGCGGTATTGTTGATATGATTATCATGCGACTGGTGGAAATCTTTTACTGTATTCCGTTTATACCACTTATGCTAATTACTTCTGCAATTATGTTTGGTTATGGAATTTCTCCAAAATATAAAATTTACTTTATTATGGTTGTCATGGGTGTTTTATATTGGGCAGGCGTTGCACGAATTGTTCGTGGTCAGATTCTATCTCTTCGTGAAATGGAATATATGCAGGCTGCAGAGGCAACCGGTATTCGAACAAGCAGAAAAATCTTTAAACATTTAGTACCAAATGTTATGCCAATGATTATTTTAATTGCTACTATGGATATTGGTAGTGTAATTTTAACAGAATCCGTTTTAAGCTTTTTGGGTGTAGGTATTGCATGGCCTTATGCATCCTGGGGTAATATGGTAGATGCGGTAAACAAATCTGTTATTATGAAAAACTATTTAAATATCTGGATGCCACCAGGAATCTGTATTTTACTTACAGTATTGGCATTTAACTTTATTGGCGACGGTCTTAGAGATGCGTTCGACCCAAGAATGAAACGGTAGGTGAGAACTTTGGCAAAGATGAGTAGAGAAGAAAAGAAAGAGCAACGTGCAAAATTAAGAGAAATTAAAAAATTTAATAATAAAAAGTATAAAGAATACAATAAAATGATGAAGCAAAAGAATGTACCTGAGTCAGAGTATCTTACTACGATGAAAAACCCAGATAACATTCTTGAATTTGATAATTTAAGAACTTATTTTTATACAGATACCGGTACAGTTAAATCAGTAGACGGTGTTACATTTGAAATTCCAAGAGGAAAAACAATAGGAGTTGTTGGTGAATCCGGTTGTGGTAAATCTGTTACAAGTCTTTCCGTAATGCGGTTATTACAAGGACCACAAGGACAGATTGCAGGAGGAGCAATTCGCTATAACCAAGAGTCGAAAAATCGTGCTATTGATTTAACTAAGATTCCGGTAAAAGAAATGGAACATATCCGTGGAAATGAAATTTCTATGATTTTCCAAGAACCTATGACAACACTGAATCCTGTATTTACAATTGGTGCCCAGCTAAGTGAATGTATTAAATTACATAACCCTAATATGGCTGAGGAAGATGTAAAAAACAGGGCGTTAGAAGTACTTAAATTAGTAGGTATTGTTCGTGAGGGTATTTATGATAACTATCCACATGAATTATCCGGTGGTATGCGTCAGAGGGTTGTTATTGCAATGTCACTTGCTTGTGACCCACAGCTTATTATTGCCGATGAACCTACAACTGCATTAGATGTAACAATTCAGGCACAAATTCTTGATTTATTAAGGGATTTAAAAGAGAAAATTAATGCTTCTATTATGTTAATTACTCATGATTTAGGTGTAGTTGCAGAAATGGCAGATTATGTTGTTGTAATGTATGCGGGAAGAGTTGTAGAACAGGGAACTGCAGATGAGATTTTCCATGATCCAAAACATCCATATACAATTGGTCTTATGAAATCAAAACCAATGATTAATGAGAGAGTAGAACGTTTATATTCCATTCCAGGAAATGTACCAAATCCAATTAATTTACCTCCTCATTGTTATTTTAAAAATCGTTGTGAATCCTGCGTTGAGAAATGCGAAGGAGCATATCCTGAGTTGATAGAGGTTACACCTACTCATAAAGTAAGCTGTCATCTTTATGAAAACGGGAATTCTGGAAAAACAGGAGGGAACAAGTAATGGAAGAAAAGAATATCGTAGAAGTAAAGAATCTGAAAAAATACTTCCCGATTAAATCAGGAGTTCTTCAGCGTACGACAGGTTATGTTCGTGCAGTAGATGGAGTGAGTTTTAGTATAAAAAAAGGACAGACATTTGGTCTGGTAGGAGAATCTGGTTGTGGTAAAACAACAATTGGACGTTCCATTTTACGTCTTACAGAGCCAACATCCGGTGAAATCAATATTAATGGTGTTGATATTATGAAAGTCAAGAAAAAGGATTTAAGACCACTGCGTCCAAAAATGCAGATGATTTTCCAAGATCCATTTTCTTCTCTTGACCCACGTATGCCGGTTGGGGAAATTATTGGTGAGGCAGTGAAAGAACATAACTTAGTTCCAAAGTCAGAATATAGAGATTATGTTTTAAGTATTATGAAAGATTGTGGACTTCGTCCTTATTATATTGACCGTTATCCACATGAGTTTTCCGGTGGTCAGCGTCAGCGTATTTGCATTGCGAGAGCACTTGCGTTAAATCCGGATGTTATTATCGCTGATGAACCGGTTTCTGCACTTGATGTATCCATTCAGGCACAGATTATTAACTTAATGAAAGATTTGCAGGAAAAAAGAAAATTGACTTATCTCTTTATTTCCCATGACTTATCTGTTGTAGAACATATTTCAGATGTAGTCGGAGTTATGTATCTTGGAACAATGATGGAAAATGGACCAAAAGAGAGTATTTTTAAGAATCCTCTTCATCCATATACACAAGCTCTCTTTAGTGCGGTTCCAATTGCAGATCCGGATGTAAAAATGAATCGGATTTTATTACAGGGCGATATTCCATCTCCATCAAATCCACCAAGTGGTTGCAAATTCCATACAAGATGTTCTAAATGTATGGATATCTGTAAGACAGAAGTTCCTACATTACAGGAATATGAGCCGGGACATTGTGTGGCCTGTCACTTATATAATAAAAAGAAAACGGAAAATAAATAACATTCTTTTCTAAAAAATTGGATATTTTAGAATAAAGAATATGTAATAAAGAGATAATTATATTGAATTTGAATTCTGACCTGAGAATTTATCATTTTATTTTTGTGATGAATCACCAGGTCAGTTTTTGCATATTTGGAGAAATTGTAGGAAAATATAAAACTTTATTGTATAGTTATGTTGATTTTTGTGTATTTATGTTAATATTGGCGAGATGGATGATAAGAATAGGAACTTATTGTAATATGTTATTAAGGTGGAATGGTGAGTGAATTTATATTTTTGGACCATGAGGTAAATTTTGTTTGCAATGGTCAAAATTAATAGAATGGAGATTGGTATGAATATTCAATTTGGATTTTTACTATATTTTGGAATATCTACGTTGCTTAATATTTGTGAAGAAATTTATAAAAAAAATTTGATGGATTACAAGCAAATTTTTTATTGCTGTTTTACACTTGTATATGCTTTTTTGATGATTGCTTCGTTTGTTACTTATAAAATGAAAAAGAAAGTATGTTTTCAACTTGGAAAACTGAGTTGCAGTCTTGCTATTTTTTATTATCTTATGATAGCTTTTTTAGAACTAAGATCTTTCGATTGGTTTACTTGTATTGTGTTAGGGGCTTATTTGCTTTTATTTACATTTAGTATCTGGAATATTCATCATAAACAAGAGTATATGTTTTAAATTTCATATTATTGTTTTTACTAGAATAATTTTACTGGATAAAATAATAAATTTTGGGGATTCTATTTTTTGTAATCAAAAAATGGAGGTAGCAATCATGGGAAATATTAGTGAAATGGAATTACAAAATATCCGGCATTTATTAACATCTGCGCAGACAGAAGAGAAAAAGTACCAGGCATATGCAGAACAGGCCACAGACCCTCAAGTAAAACAGTTTTTTCAAAAAGCTTCGCAATCTGCAACACAGAATAAACAGACTTTTTTACAATATTTGCAATAGGAGGGTTTTGAAATGGAAGAAAAAGTAATGGTAGCGGACGCATTAAATGGTATTAATGGTTGTTTGACAAAAGTGGAAGAGATGATTACCCAGACAGAAAATCAGCAGTTAAGACAAACATTACAGCAGATTAGAAATACAACAGAAACAAGTCAATATGAATTATTTACATTGGCAAAAAGCAAAGCATATTATCAGCCTGCACAAAAAGCAACAGAAGATGAAATTCAGAATGTAAAATCAACCTTTTCGGCTTGTAGTTGTCATTAGAAAATCGCCAGATAACAGTAATTTTCTGTTATCTGGTTTTTTAAAATATAAAATTGTTAAAAAAATAGCAATTTCCTCTTGAAATTTCTTTCTGAATTAGTTAGAATAAGGGGGAAGTTTACTGATAATAGTTATGAATCAGTGAACAAAATTTAATAACTGCCCGTAAAAAAAGCAAGCGGACAGGCTATTTATTTTATATTTAGGAGGAATATATCATGGCAGTAAAAGTAGCAATTAATGGTTTTGGACGTATTGGACGTCTTGCATTCAGACAAATGTTCGGAGCAGAGGGATATGAAATAGTAGCAATTAACGATTTAACAAGTCCTAAAATGTTAGCTCACTTATTAAAATATGATTCTGCACAGGGAAGATACGCATTATGCGATAAAGTAACAGCTGGAGAAGATTCCATTACAGTAGATGGAAAAGAAATTAAAATTTATGCAAAAGCAAATCCAGAAGAATTACCATGGGGAGAACTTGGAGTAGATGTAGTACTTGAGTGTACTGGATTCTTCGCTTCTAAAGAAAAATCTTTGGCACATATCAAAGCCGGAGCAAAGAAAGTTGTTATTTCTGCACCTGCAGGAAATGACCTTCCTACAATCGTATACAGCGTAAATGAAAATACATTAACAAAAGATGACACAGTAATTTCTGCTGCATCTTGTACAACAAACTGCTTAGCTCCTATGGCAGATACATTAAACAAATTAGCAAAAATTAAAAAAGGCTATATGACAACAATCCATGCTTATACAGGTGATCAGATGACACTTGATGGACCACATAGAAAAGGTGATTTAAGAAGAGCTCGTGCAGCTGCTGTTAATATTGTTCCTAACTCTACAGGTGCAGCAAAAGCAATCGGTTTAGTTATTCCAGAATTAAACGGAGTACTTGATGGCTGTGCACAACGTGTTCCTACACCAACTGGTTCTTTAACACAGTTAATCGCTGTTTGCGAAGGTAAAGTAACAGAAGAAGATGTTAACAAAGCTATGAAAGCAGCAGCTTCTGATTCCTTTGGATATACAGAAGACGAAGTTGTATCTTCTGATATTATTGGTATTACATATGGTTCTTTATTTGACGCAACACAGACAAAAGTTATGGATTTAGGCGATGGTACAACATTAGTTAAAGTTGTTTCATGGTATGACAATGAGAATTCATATACAAGTCAGATGGTTAGAACAATCAAATATTTTGCTGAATTAGCTTAATCTGAGCATGATTTTATAATAGACCTATCAGGGTCCGGTCTTATATGGACCGGACCTTATTTTTCTTAAGTTTAGGTGTTTACAAACAGAAAAATTTGTATACAATAGAAGATATATCCTACTAAATACGGATAGAGCAAAAGGTAAAACTTTTTGATAGATTAGAAGATTATGAATGAAAGAAAAGAAGGGAGTTTGACGCATGTTAAACAAAAAATCAGTTGATGACATTAATGTAAAAGGAAAAAAGGTATTAGTTCGTTGTGACTTCAATGTGCCATTACAGGATGGAAAAATTACAGACGAAAATCGTCTTGTTGCAGCCCTTCCTACAATAAAAAAATTAATTGCAGATGGCGGTAAGATTATTCTTTGCTCCCATTTAGGAAAACCAAAAGGAGAGCCAAAGCCAGAATTATCTTTAGCACCAGTAGCTGTACGTTTATCGGAGTTATTAGGACAACCAGTTAAATTTGCTGCAGACAAAGAAGTAGTTGGTGCAAATGCAAAAGCTGCAGTAGAAGCAATGCAGGACGGGGAAGTAATTCTTCTTGAAAATACACGTTATAGAGCAGAAGAAACAAAGAATGGTGAAGAATTCAGCAAAGAGTTAGCTAGCTTAGCAGATGTATTTGTTAATGATGCATTCGGAACTGCTCATAGAGCACATTGTTCTAATGTAGGCGTTACAAAGTTTATAGATACAGCAGTTGTTGGGTATTTAATGCAGAAAGAAATTGATTTCTTAGGAAATGCGGTAGATAATCCGGAAAGACCATTCGTAGCAATTTTAGGTGGTGCAAAGGTATCTTCTAAAATTTCAGTTATTAACAATTTACTAGACAAAGTAGATACATTAATCATCGGTGGTGGTATGGCATATACATTTATGGCTGCTCATGGAGAAGAAGTAGGTAATTCTCTATTAGAAGAAGATTACAAACAATATGCTTTAGATATGGAAAAGAAAGCAGAAGAAAAAGGTGTGAAGTTATTAATTCCTATTGACACAGTAATTGCAGATGATTTCTCTAATGATGCAAATCATAAAGTTGTAGGACGTGGAGAAATTCCAGCAGGATGGGAAGGACTTGATATCGGACCTAAGACTCAGGAACTATTTGCAAATGCAATTAAAGATGCAAAAACAGTTGTATGGAATGGACCAATGGGTTGCTTTGAGATGCCAAACTTTGCTGCAGGTACAGTAGCAGTAGCAAAGGCAATGGCTGACATTGATGCTACTACAATTATCGGTGGCGGTGATTCTGCAGCAGCAGTAAACCAATTAGGTTTTGGTGATAAGATGACACATATTTCCACAGGTGGAGGAGCTTCCTTAGAATTTTTAGAAGGAAAAGAACTTCCAGGTGTTGCGGCAGCAAATGATAAATAGAATATAATGTTATAAGAGATTAACGAAAAAGAGATAGAATAAAAAGAGATAAGAGATTTAAGGAGAACAAGAGCATGCGTAAAAAAATTATAGCAGGCAACTGGAAAATGAATAAAACTCCAAGTGAGACAGTTGCTTTAATCAATGAATTAAAACCTTTAGTTGCAAATGATGAAGTAGATGTTGTATTTTGTGTACCGGCTATTTCTCTTACAAAAGCAATTGAAACAGCAGAAGGAAGCAATATTTCAATTGGTGCAGAAAATATGTATTTTGAAGAAAGTGGAGCATATACAGGTGAAATTGCCCCTAATATGCTTACAGACATTGGCGTAAAATACGTTATTATTGGTCATTCTGAGCGGAGAGAATACTTTGCTGAAACGGATGAAACAGTGAATAAAAAAGTTTTAAAAGCATTTGAGCATGGTATTACACCAATTATTTGTTGTGGAGAATCTTTGACACAGAGAGAGCAGGGAATTACAATTGACTGGATTCGTCAGCAGATTAAAATTGCATTTTTGAATGTTACAAGCAAGCAGGCTAAAACAGCAGTTATCGCTTATGAACCAATTTGGGCAATCGGAACCGGTAAAGTGGCTACATCAGCACAGGCACAGGAGGTATGTCACGCAATTCGTGATTGTATTGCTGAAATTTATGATGAAGCAACAGCAGAAGCGATTCGTATTCAATATGGGGGTTCTGTATCTGCTGAAAGTGCACCAGAGTTATTTGCGCAGCCAGATATCGATGGTGGTTTGGTAGGCGGAGCTTCCTTAAAACCAGATTTTGGTAGAATTGTAAATTATAATAAATAAATACAAATCCAAAGGCTGTTGTTGATTAGAATGCAACAGCCTTTGTTTGGTTTGTTAAATGAAACTGTATAAAATAAAACTTTGAATGTAACAGGTTAGAAAAGAGGATATAAAATGAGTAAAAAACCAACTGTGTTAATGATTTTAGATGGATTTGGACTAAATGAAAAACATAAAGCGAATGCAGTATATGAAGCAAATACACCGGTAATTGATTCCCTGATGAAAGAATATCCATATGTGAAAGGCTATGCAAGCGGAATGGCAGTAGGTCTTCCGGAAGGTCAGATGGGAAATTCTGAAGTCGGACATTTAAATATGGGTGCCGGTCGGGTTGTATATCAGGAATTGACAAGAATTTCAAAAGAAATTGAAGACGGGGATTTCTTTAAGAATGAAGCATTATTAAAAGCAGTAGAAAACTGTAAGGAGAATCATTCAGCGTTACATTTATTTGGCTTGCTTTCTGACGGTGGTGTACATAGCCATAATACACATATGTATGGTTTGTTGGAGTTAGCAAAACGCGAAGGAATTGAAAGTGTATATCTGCATGCATTTTTAGATGGTCGTGATACACCTCCGGCTTCTGGAAAAGAATATGTAGAGCAGGCAATTACTAAAATGAAAGAAATTGGCGTTGGCAAAGTTGCAACAGTTATGGGACGTTATTATGTAATGGACCGAGATAACCGTTGGGATCGTGTAGAGAAAGCATATAAAGCACTTGTAAATGGAGAAGGGGAAACCGCTTCTTCTGCATTGGAAGCAGTACAGCAATCTTATGACAAGGGAGAAAATGATGAATTTGTCCTTCCTACTGTCGTATTGGAAGATGGGAAACCGGTAGCAACAGTTAAAAATAATGATTCTGTTATTTTTTATAATTTTAGACCGGACCGTGCAAGAGAAATTACAAGAGCATTTTGCGATGATGATTTTACAGGTTTTGAACGGACAGATGGAAGAATTGAGACGACCTTTGTTGCGTTTACAGAATACGATGTTACAATTCCAAATAAATTAGTTGCATTTCATAAAGTAGAGATTACTAATACATTTGGTGAGTATCTTGCAAAGCTTGGAAAAACCCAGCTTCGTACAGCAGAAACAGAAAAATATGCTCATGTAACATTCTTTTTTAATGGCGGTGTTGAAGAACCAAATAAAGGTGAGGAGCGTATACTTGTAAAATCACCGAAGGTTGCTACTTATGATTTACAGCCTGAAATGAGTGCTTATCAGGTTGCTGATAATTTAGTAAATGCAATTAAATCTGATAAATATGATGTGATTATTGTAAATTTTGCAAATCCGGACATGGTAGGTCATACAGGTGTAGAAGCGGCTGCAATCAAAGCGGTAGAAGCAGTTGATGAGTGTGTTGGAAAAGCAGTGGATGCAATTAAAGAAGTTGATGGTCAGATGTTTATTTGTGCAGACCATGGCAATGCAGAGCAATTAGTTGATTATGATACAGGAGCACCATTTACTGCACATACGACAAATCCGGTTCCATTCATATTAGTGAATTATGATTCTGCATATACTCTGAAAGAAGGAGGCAAATTAGCGGATATCGCACCTACCTTATTAGAAATGATGGGGCTTGAAAAACCAGAGGAGATGACAGGAGAATCACTTTTAATTCGTAAATAATTAAAAATAATAGTTGAAATTGAGAGATTGACGTGATACAATCAATCTATGAGTGTACTCAAGAAGATTGGGACACCTATGGTTTAGGAGGTGGAAAATAGATGGCAGTGTTGCATACAATTCTTACAATCGTATATATTATTGCATGTATCGCTCTTGTAATTGTAGTAATCATGCAGGAAGGAAAGCAGGCTGGTCTTACAGGTTCAATCAGTGGTGCGGCTGAAACATACTGGGGTAAGAACAAAGGACGTTCCATGGAAGGGGCTTTAGAGAAAGCAACGAGATATTTAGGAATTGTTTTTATCGTCCTTTCACTTGTTTTGAATTTAAAAGTTTGGTAGATAAAGAGAAGAAAACGGGTACTGTAAAAAGTACCCGTTTTTTTGGTCTGATTATTTATTAAAAAGAAAGATTGTGGTATACTATAGTTAATGTGAAAAAAGATAGAAATAAAGATAACAGGCAAATACAACTAGTGAAGAGAAGAGGAAAGAAAAGTATGTTAGATACAATCATTTTAGAAGAAAAAAAGAAAATGATTTATGAATATATCATCAGTGATTCATATAAGCCAATGAAATTGAAAGAATTATCTGCTTTATTACAAGTTCCTAAAAGAGATAGAGCGGAATTTCATGAAGTCATGAACAGCTTAGTTACTTCCGGTAAAATTATAATTGACAAAAAAGGATTAATAAAACCGGCACCAGAATTTTTGAAGGTTGGTATATTCTTGGGAACGGCAAAGGGTTTTGGTTTTGTCCGAATGGAAGATGAGCCGGAAGATATCTATATCCATGAAAGTAACACAAAAGGAGCAATGGATGGCGATAAAGTTCAAATTGAATTGCTTTTGGAAAAATCAGGAAAGCGAAAAGAAGGAAAAGTAATTTCAATTATTGAGCATGGAACAGATATTGTTGTTGGAACATTTTCAAAAAGTAAAAATTTTGGTTTTGTGATTGCGGATAATCAAAAATTAGGGACTGATATTTTTATTCCAAAATCAGCAGATAAAGGTGCGGTTACGGGACACAAAGTCGTTGTAAAAATTACAGACTATGGAGTAAATAAAAAAAATCCTGAGGGAAAGGTAATTGAAATATTAGGACATGTAAATGATCCGGGAGTGGATATCTTATCGATCATAAAAGGATTTGGATTACCGGAGGAATATCCGGAAAAAGTAATGAAGCAGGTAGAAAAAATACCAGATGAGATTTCAAGTGAAGATATCGGAGGAAGAGTTGATATCAGAGATTGGGACACTGTGACAATTGATGGAGAAGATGCAAAAGATTTAGATGATGCGATTACAATTTCTAAGGAAGGTAATCTATATAAATTAGGTGTTCATATTGCAGATGTATCGAATTATGTAACGGAAAATTCTCCTTTAGATGAAGAAGCTTTAAAGAGAGGAACAAGTGTGTATTTAGTTGACCGGGTAATCCCGATGCTCCCTCATAAGCTTTCCAATGGTATTTGTTCTTTAAATGAAGGTGTTGACCGGCTTGCACTGAGCTGCTTTATGGATATTGATGAAAAAGGGAATGTCGTTAGCCATCGGATTGCGGAAACAGTTGTAAATGTTACACGAAGAATGTCGTATACAAGTGTTAAGAAAATTATTGAGGATAATGACGCGGACGAGTGTGCAAAATATGAAGAATTAGTGCCAATGTTTCATCTTATGGAAGAATTAGCTGAAATATTGAGAGAAAAAAGACGCAGCAGAGGCTCGATTGATTTTGATTTTCCAGAGAGTAAAATTATTCTTGACAATGAGGGAAATCCAACTGATATTAAACCATATGAGCGGAATAAGGCAACTAAAATTATTGAAGATTTTATGCTGATTGCAAATGAAACAGTTGCAGAAGATTATTTTTGGCAGGAGCTACCATTCGTATATCGTACACATGAATATCCGGATAACGAAAAGATTGAAAAATTGGGGATATTTATAAATAATTTCGGATATAGTATTCATATAGGACAAGATGAAATACATCCAAAAGAGCTACAAAAATTAATGGCAAAAATAGAAGGCACACCAGAAGAGGCGTTAATTAGCCGTTTAACATTGCGCTCTATGAAGCAGGCAAAATATACAGTACAAAATGATGGGCATTTTGGTCTGGCAACAAAATATTATTGCCATTTTACTTCGCCAATTCGAAGATATCCGGATTTGCAGATTCATCGTATTATAAAAGAAAATCTTCGACATGGGATAACCGAACGTCGTACAATTCATTATAATAAGATTTTAACAGAAGTCGCTTCTCATTCCAGTGCTATGGAACGTCGTGCAAATGAGGCTGAGAGGGAAGTAGAAAAGCTTAAAAAAGCAGAATACATGAAACAATTTATTGGCCAGACATTTGAAGGTGTTATTTCAGGAATTACGACATGGGGGATATATGTTGAGCTTCCGAATACAGTCGAAGGTATGATTCGAGTTACGAATCTAAAAGATGATTATTATTACTATGATGAAGACAGTTATACAATGGTTGGAGAAACGACAAAAAAGACTTATAAGCTAGGTCAAAAGTTAAAAATTCAGGTTGAAAGCGTAGATAAAATATTGCGGACAATTGATTTTGTATTAGCAGAGGAAGAATCCGAAAACTTAGAAGAAAATTTAGGGGAAGATGTGTAATAGAATAGAAGTAAGAATAGTTAAAGAATTGGAACAGGAAAAATAAGGAGTAGGCGTATGGCAAAAGAGGCTAGAAAATTAATTGCAAATAATAAAAAAGCAAGACATGATTATTTTATAGAGGAAACATTGGAAGCTGGAATTTCTTTGCATGGAACAGAAGTAAAATCACTTCGAATGGGCAAGTGCAGTATTAAAGAATCATTTATACGAATTGAAAACGGAGAAGTCTATATTTATAACATGCATATAAGTCCATATGAAAAAGGAAACATTTTTAATAAAGACCCTTTGCGTGTCAGGAAACTGCTTTTGCACAAACATGAAATCAATAAGCTTGCAGGGCAAATAGCACAAAAAGGATATACCATTGTACCATTGAATGTGTATTTTAGTAATAGTTTAGTGAAAGTGGAAATTGGTCTTGCAAAAGGTAAAAAGCTGTATGATAAACGTCAGGACATTGCTAAGAAAGATCAAAGGCGAGAGGCAGAAAAGAATTTTAAAATAAAAAATCTCTATTCATAATGAGAAAAACACTGTAATCATTCTTTCTACGATTACAGTGTTTTTTTGGAAAATTCTGAACAATTGTTGTATAATGTTTTTGGAGGTGTTATTATCATGGAAAAAAACAGAAAGTATATTCGGTTGATGGTACTAAGTATTTGCCTGTTTGGGCTAATGATAACGAAACATGTGAGTGTAGCCTCGCAAGCCGGAGAAGAAATTATACTTAGAAAAACAGTTGTTGGTATTTACAGAGCTGATGGAAGCATTGAATTTGTTCCACAATCTGACCCTGCAAGAAACCGACAGGCATTAGAGTATATCCTAAGTACGGATACGAAAAAAACATTAATTATCCCTTCTGACAAAACGGTGAAAGTAGAAGCAGTAATTGATATTGGAGATAATACAACAATTATTGCAGATGGTGCAACGATAATACAGCAGAATAATGGATTAGGATTAATTAAACATGGAATTGATCGTGTTGATTATGGTTCAATTAAAAATGTTACAATTCAAGGTGGAACGTGGAAAAACGAAATAAATAGCAAAGGCTGTACTATGTTTCGGTTTGCCCATGGAAGCAATCTGACGTTTAAAGGAATTACGATAGAAACAAATTATGAAGGACATGCGTTAGAGTTAATTGCGTGTCAAAACGTAACAGTAAGTAACTGTAAGTTTTATGCTACAAATTCATCTACAAAATCAAAAAACTCAGTAGAAGAGGCGTTGCAGATTGACTTAGCGACACCGATTACAGCTCCCGGAGTATTAAATTCAACAGGGAATAAAAAGTTTGTATCGGGTCAGAAAAGTAAAAATATTACAATAAAGGATTGTAATGTATCTGGTTCTAGGGGAATTTGTGCTAATTTTTCGGCAAGTGAACCGAAGTTTAAAAATAATTTTCATGTTGGTATTACGATTGAAAATTGTAATGTGACGGGAGAATCAGGAGAAGGAATTGCGTTATTTAATTCAGTTGGTGTAAAAGTAAAAAATTGTGTCATTCGTTCGAATAGTACTAGAAAAAAAGAGGCGTATTCCGTTGGATTACATTTGGCATTGATGGGGAAAAATAAAATTTCTACGAAGTATGAAAATGTAATTACAAATAATAAAATATATGGTTATCGTCAGGCACTCAATATTGATTCCCATACTACTTCCCTATATGGCAAAACAACTGTGAAAAATAATGTGGGAAGTGCGAGTGATAAAAAAACAGCGTTTCATATGGTACGCTGTAAAAAGTTGGTGGAATCGAATAACACAGCATTAAAACGTAAAAAGTAAGGAATAATCAGGAAGTATCAATTTTTACATAATAAAAACGCTATATCTCTGTAAATAACAGGTTATAGCGTTTTTTTGAATGGAGCTGGCGGGAATCGAACCCGCGTCCGAAAACCTATTCACGCGAGTATCTCCTATCACAGTCGATTATTAAATCTTCCCTCAGTTTTTCGGAAATCGACATCCAAAAAACCTTGGTAGCTTCATAAATCTCTTATCTGCTCAAAGCTTTGCAAATAAGGTTCCCTACTAAGTCGATGCCAACAACAGGATGTAGGAAGCCTATTGTTGACAGCTGCCGCTATTAGGCAGCG
This sequence comes from Velocimicrobium porci, assembly GCF_009696045.1. Classification (GTDB taxonomy): domain Bacteria; phylum Bacillota; class Clostridia; order Lachnospirales; family Lachnospiraceae; genus Velocimicrobium; species Velocimicrobium porci. The sequence continues at coordinate 125,874 of NZ_VUMT01000009.1, forward strand.
TAAGCTAAATTATCTTCAGCGTTTATATTTAATTCTAAGTTTTAACGTGGTCCTAGTCCACGGATAGCTGCTCGAGTTTCAAAATCCCCGTCGAAACCAGTACAACCCCGAACTATATTAAGCTTTTTTATCTTAGCATATTAAAATAAATTAGTCAAGTAAATGAGTCTGTCATATTTTGACAAAAATAGTGAGAAGAAATAAGCATGTTACCTTTTAAGATTTTCTTAAGATTAAAAAGGAACCATTGAGAATTCGAAGAAATTTGATATAATGTGTCATAGAGTCTATAAATGTTAGGAGAGTAGCTCAATGTATAAAGAGATAAGGGAGAAGATAAACCGAGTTATTCCTGCTTATACAATTATCCCATTGTTATGTTGTTTTGGCGTTAATTGTCTTATTTATTATGGTGTCCGTATATTGGCAGCAGGGAAGAAACATTATGATTTTACAACGGCATTTGATCGTGCAGTTCCTGTGATTCCAGAATTTGTCATACTATATCTTGGCTGTTATATTTTTTGGGTTGTCAATTATATTTTGATTGCACGACAGGGAAAAGAATATTGTATGCGGTTTGTATTTGCGGATATTATGTCAAGATTAATTTGTGGTGTTTTCTATCTGTTTTTGCCGACTACCAATATAAGACCGGAATTATTGGGAAATGATGTTTGGACAGTAATATTAAAGGCAGTGTATGCAACAGATGCGGCAGATAATTTATTTCCATCAATACATTGTTTAGTAAGCTGGTTTTGCTATATTGGGATTCGTGGAAGAAAAGAAATTCCAAAATGGTATAGAGGCTTTTCTTGCATCTTTGCCATATTAGTATTTATTTCTACTCAGGTGACAAAACAGCATTATATCATTGATGTAATTGGTGGGATCATAATTGCTGAACTAACATTTTATATTGCATTTCGTGCGAACTGGTATCGTCCGTTGGAAAAAGTATTCGATCGAATTTCGTATACTATTCTAGGAAAAAATGCATGAATGAAATGGGAGAAGAACGAAAGTGAATAAAAAAAAGAATATAATGAACCTTTTGTTTTTGTTATTCATATTTAGTCTTACCATTTATGGAGTTTTTGAAGGAGAGGACATAGGCGAATTAATTAATACAATTACGAAAGCAAATGGTTTTTATTTGACAATAGGAGTTTTATGCGTTATCTTTTTTATTTGGTGTGAATCGATTATTATTTACTACATGATGGGGACACTTCAGGTAAAAAACAAAAAAAGAACTTGTTTTATGTATTCTTGTATCGGCTTTTTTTTCAGCTGTATAACGCCATCGGCCAGTGGCGGACAGCCTGCTCAGATTTATTATATGAGAAAGAATAAGATTCCAATTTCAATCTCTACATTAGTATTGATGGTCATAACACTTACTTACAAATCAGTTCTTGTATTTATTGGATTATTTCTTGTTTTATTTCAGCATAGATTTGTGGTAAAATATTTAACAGGGATTTTACCGGTGTTTAGTTTGGGAGTAGGACTTAATGTCATATGTTGTATTGTTATGTTGTTGTTAATTTTTTATCCGGCATTGACAGAAAATCTAATATTGACATGTTTTAAGGCATTAGTAAAATTACACCTTGTAAAAGAAACGTCAAAAATAAAGAAAAGAATATTACATTCTATGGAGCAGTACAGTGTTACAACGGATTATTTAAAACAGAACAAAAAAGTTCTTTTTCATGTTATTATAATAACATTTATTCAGCGGATTTCCTTGTTTTTTGTGACCTATTTTGTATATAAGGCTTTCGGATTAGCAGGAACAAGCTGGTATGACATTGTGATGCTTCAGGCAGCGATTTCAGTTGCTGTAGATATGCTTCCGCTTCCGGGTGGAATGGGGATAAGCGAAAAATTATTTTTGACAATATTTATTCCTGTGTTTGGAACAGACTTGTTACTTCCCGGCATGGTATTAAGCAGAGGAATCGCTTATTATGTTCAACTGCTATTAAGTGCAGGGGGAACTGTTCTGGCCCATTTTTATATTGGAAAAAAGTCGGAATAAACAAAGTAAAAAGATTAAAAGTAAAAAGATTACTAGAAAGAGGGGTTATTATGATAGGTTTTTATAATTATTCGGTAGTATTAACCTATATTAGCTTAGCATCTTCCGTTTTTGGAATGATAATGGCAATTCAAGGAAATTTTAAAGTGGCGATTGTGTGTCTTGCGTTTTCGGGTTTATGTGATATGTTTGATGGAAAAGTGGCGAGAGCGATGAAAAATCGTTCAGAAGATGCGAAAGCATTTGGTGTCCAGATTGATTCGTTGTGCGATATGGTCTGTTTTGGTATTTTCCCGTCGTTGATTTGTTATTTATTAGGTGTTCGCGGAGCATTAGGGCTTGCTGTAATTGTACTGTATTGCACCGCTTCAGTAATTCGGCTTGCCTACTTTAATGTAATGGAAATGAAAGGAGCACTTGTAACGGAGGACAATCATAAGTATTATCGGGGACTTCCGATTACTTCAATGGCAGTTGTATTACCATTAGTGTTTTTAGTACAATTTTTTGTTTCAGAAGCAATCTTTTTGGTTATATTATATTTGGCATTATTTATTGTTGGAACATTATTCATTGTTGACTTTAAATTTTGGAAACCAAAAAATTCTACACTTGCAATGTTAGTTGCAGTTGTTGCAGTTGCATTAGTGGGCATGGCTTTTTTGAAAAAATAGCAGGAGAAATATGGAGTAAATTATGAAATACATAGATCGAAATGGAAGAAAAACATATATTTCTTCCAATCAAGATAGGCTTTTAAAGATATTTTATTCTACCATATTAGGAAGATGTATGATAAGAAGTCTTATACAGCCAAAGATATCAGAGCTTGGAGGAGCTTTTTTAAATACGAAATTATCTGCTTGTTTTATAAAACCATTTATAAAACATACAGGGATTGATTTATCGCAATATGAAGAAAAAGATTATAAGTCCTATAATGAATTTTTTATTCGTAGGATAAAAGAGGAATGTCGTCCGATTGCAATGAATCCAGAAAAATTAATTAGCCCCTGTGACGGAAAATTAAGCGTATATAAAATTCATTCCGATTTATCTTTTCAGATTAAACATACATGGTATAAAATAGAGTCTTTACTTCACTCTAAAAGATTAGCGAAGTTGTATCAGGGTGGATATGCATGTGTATTTCGTTTAACTGTGGATGATTATCACAGATATTGTTATATGGATGATGGATTAAAGTCGAAAAATTTTAGAATTCCAGGTGTTTTCCATACTGTAAATCCAATTGCAAATGATTATTATCCGATTTATAAAGAAAATACAAGAGAATTTTGCTTATTAAAGAGTAAAAATTTTGGTACGATTTTAATAATGGAAGTAGGGGCTCTTTTTGTAGGAAGGATAAATAATTATGATGAAAAAAAGACTGTAAAAAGGGGAGAGGAAAAAGGTCGCTTTGAATTTGGTGGTTCTACGATTGTAGTTCTGTTTCAAAAAGATAAAGTCGAATTGGATTGCGACTTGCTTAAAAATACAAAAAATGGATTTGAAACAATTGTGAAAATGGGAGAAACGATTGGAAAGAAACGAGAGTAACAAAAAGAAGCTGTTGCATATTGCAACAGCTTTCTTTTACTATTTACCGTAATATGATTTGCCTATACGTTTATTATATTGTGAAACTTAGCTACTTGACAAGTAGTTAAAAATAAGACTATGATAAAAAGTAGATACCTGTATAAAAAAGTATGGAGGAATATATGGGAAAAAATAAGTTTATAATTGATGGGTACGTATTTGAAACGTCAAAAGATTATGAAAGTGCAAGAAAAGAAAAAGAAGCAATTGAATATGTGAAATCGAAGTCAGATATGAGAAATCCACAACTCGTATATAAGATATATAATCAGCTTATTGATAAAGGTACATTTAAGACAGTGATTGGCTATGAATTTTTGAGAGAATTGCAAAAATTTTCGATTGAGAATGGTATAGTTGCGAAAGACCGTATTCGTAATATAACGGTAAAAAAGCAAGATATTATAAAAAAGGTGGCACCGGAAAATCCATCTGAAGTGGCGAAAAGGGCAGAAGAATATAAAGAAAAATACGAATTAGAAAAGGCGGGTAAGATAGGTTATCGAATTACGATTGGGGTATTGGCAGCAGTAATCGCGGTTATGTTATTTATTACATACAGGACACCATATTCGATATTTACCAATTATGAAAATAAAATTATAAATAAATATGAGCATTGGGAAAAAGAACTTTCAGAAAGAGAAAAAAAAATAGAAGAACAAGAAAAGAAACTTGGAATTAATGAGTGAAGTTTCACAAATTTTACATAAACCTATGTTATTCTTTTTTATAAAAAAGTGGAGGTGTTTTTTTGGATAAGCTAAAAATATTAGTTGTAGATGATGAAAGTCGTATGAGAAAATTGGTCAAGGATTTTCTTTCCAAACATAACTTTGAAGTGATAGAAGCAGAAAATGGAGAACAGGCAGTTGACATTTTTTTTGCAGATAAGAGTATTGCCTTAATTATTTTGGACGTTATGATGCCCAAAATGGATGGATGGCAGGTATGCAGAGAAATACGTCAATATTCGAAAGTACCGATTATCATGCTGACAGCGAAAGGAGAAGAACGAGATGAATTACTTGGCTTTGAACTTGGAGTTGATGAGTATATTTCAAAGCCATTTAGTCCTAAGATTTTAGTTGCACGTGTTGAGGCAATTTTAAGACGGGCTAATGCATTAGAAAGTGATGTAAAAGAAGTTGGCGGAATTGTTTTAAATCAAGCGGCTCATGAAGTTAAAATTGATGGAAAAACAATTGAGTTGAGTTTTAAGGAATTTGAATTGTTGACCTATTTTATTATGAATCAAGGGGTTGCGTTATCTCGTGAAAAGATTTTGAATAACGTATGGAACTATGACTATTTTGGTGATGCCCGAACGATTGATACGCATGTGAAAAAATTGCGCAGTAAAATGGGGGAAAAAGGAAATTATATAAAAACCATTTGGGGTATGGGCTATAAATTTGAGGTAGAATAATGAAACATTCCATTCGATTTAGATTGGTGCTGACATTAATTGTTTCGTTGACTTGCACGATATTTTTGTGTTGGATTTTAAACAAATCATTGTTAGCTCCGTATTATGAAAAATTTAAAGTTGAGTCTTTAGGGAAAGTGTATACGGAAATTGATAGTATATATAAAGAGTCTTCCGAGGATAATTCAACAAGCACAGAAGAGATTTCACTTGCGATGGAAAGTCTTGGTGCGAATAAAAATATGACGATGTATGTATTTCAGATTGAAGACGATGAGTTAGGACTGAATATTAATTTCCTTTATCCGGCATTAGATGTATTTCAGCGAAGCCAGGTTGTCAAGCAGATTTTAGAATATGCTACATTAGAAACGGATATAAGAGGGCATAATTTACTGACGGAAACAGGAGAGTATCGAATTTATAAAATATTTGATAAGAGGATTAATTCCCATTATTTGGAACTGTTTGGTGCATTAGATGAGAAAACAGGGGTCTATATCCGAAGCAATTATCAAAGTATGTTAGAGAGTGTTTCAATTTCAAATCAATTTTTGGCATATGCAGGAATCGCTGCTGTCATTTTAGGCAGTGCAATTTTATTTGTTGTTAGCCGAAGCTTTACAAAACCAATATTAGAGCTATCCAATATTGCGACACAGATGTCAAATCTTAATTTTGATATAAAATATTGTGCAGATAGGGAAGATGAAATAGGAACACTTGGGAAGAGTATGAATGTACTTTCAGAGAAGCTGGAATATACGATTTCGGAATTAAAATCTGCTAATAATGAATTGCAAAAAGACATTGAACATAAAATTCAGATCGATGAAATGAGGACAGAATTCTTATCTAATGTATCACATGAATTAAAGACTCCAATTGCATTGATACAGGGATATGCAGAAGGATTAAAAGAAAACATCAATGATGATGAGGAGAGCCGGAATTTTTACTGCGATGTTATTATTGATGAAGCGAATAAGATGAATAAAATGGTAAAAAAGTTATTGTCTTTAAATCAAATTGAATCTGGAAAAGATCCGGTTACATTTGAACGTTTTGATATTGTATCGTTAATCCAATCGGTATTAAATGCAACTGAAATTATGTTTCAGCAACAAAAAATCACAGTAACTTTCGCTGAACGTGAACCAATTTATGTTTGGGCTGATGAGTATATGATCGAGGAAGTTATAACGAATTACATTAGCAATGCAGTAAATCATATTGATGGTGAACGGAGAATCGAAGTAAAACTTACAAAGACGAATGAGCTTGTTCGTGTGACTGTTACGAATACAGGGAAACCAATACCAGAAGAAGATATTGATAAGGTGTGGATTAAATTTTTTAAAGTTGATAAAGCAAGAACAAGAGAATATGGTGGAAGTGGGATTGGTTTGTCGATTGTAAAGGCAATTATGGATTCTCATAATAGGGAATATGGTGTTCGAAATACGGATGATGGTGTTGCATTTTGGTTTGAATTAGATAGGAAGAATGAATAAAAGTTTGCCAATCGAAAAAAAGCGTGGTAGAATAGAATAAGGTTTATAGTTTTTACTACTGGGAGGAATGGCTATTGAAAAAGAGATATATTAGTTGTGCAATTTTATTATCTGCCTGTTTGTTAACCGGGTGTGGTTCTGGTATTGAATTAACTGATGAAGAAAACAATATGGTTGCAGAATATATGGCAGGAGCTTTATTGAAGTATGACCATGGTTATAAGGAAGCTTTAATCGAAACAGATATCGCGGACCAAGAAGATATTGGAAATGAAAATGAACAAAATAGTATTGTTTCAAAAGATGAAAAAGAAATGTCAAATGATATAAACCAGAATCAATCTTCTGATACATTGAATTCAGAAGACAAGAAAGACATTTCAAAAGAGAATACAGAAAAAAGTTATTCTTTAGAAGAGCTGTTTGAGAAGAAAGATTATAGCTTAAATTATAAGAATAGTGAGCTTTGCTCTTCCTACCCAGAGAAAGAGAATGGGTATTTTATTGTTGAAGCTACAGCTGGAAAAAAATTAGCAGTCATTAATCTGACTGTTAGAAATATTTCTGGCAAGACAAAGAATATTAATTTATCAAACCAAGGAATTGGTTATAGTCTTGCAATAAATGGAAAGGTTTATGATAAGCCATTATTAACGGCAATTATGAATGATGTCCAATACTTCTCTGATACAATAACAGCCGGAAAAAGTAAAAAAGCTGTTTTAGTATTTGAGGTAGATAAAAAGGTTAAATTATCTGATGGAACTTTATCAATTAGTGTAGATGATAAGACAGTAAATGTTAAACTAAAATAGGAGATAGCATTATATGTATAAGGAAAAGAAAAGAACGCCGTTTTTGGCTTTGCCTCTATATTTTACGACCTACACCATTGCTGAAGAAAAAATAACTGTGAACAAAGGTTTTTTACGTACAGTTGAAGACGATTGCTATATGTATAAGGTGCAAGATGTAAAATTAGTGCGTAGTTTAATGGAACGAATTTTTGGTTTGGGAACAATTATATGTTATACAGGAGATACGACAGATCCAGAACTTAAAATAGTTCATGTTAAGAATTCTAGTGCAATGAAAGAATTTATATTAGCACAGTCTGAAGCAGAACGAATTAGAAAAAGAACACTGCATACTATAGATATTGATGCAGGACCAATTGAAAATGATAGTATATAATATTTAATTGAAGAAAAACAGTCGATATATTCTTTGTAGTATGTTGGCTGTTTTTGATTTTAAAATATAAAGATACCACAAAGTGCGTAGTCATCCGTAGGTATCAGGGGCAAAATATCTTTTGACTGCAACATCATATAAATAAGAAACCGTAAAAAATAAATTGTTTAAATTGTATAATAAAATTAAAATAATATATAATAAATATACAAAATATACAAATCGAAGAAAAGGGTCGAAAAAGCTTGAAAAATTGGTTGACAATCGTGCTTTTTTATTATATACTAACACCTGTCGCTTGGTTGACAGAGCACTGACAAAGAAAAAAGTCAGTCATTCGAGTGAAAGGCTCGGATGAAAAAAGAAGAAATAAGCCATAGTCTTCGAACTGGAATTTGTTCTTTTTCTGGAAACAAAGACAACAGAAAAAAATAAAAAAGTTGTTGACAAGAAACGACAAACATGATATAATAAATAATGTTGACGCGATGATAAAGAAAAGCGTCGACAGAGGAAAGAAAAATAAAGAACCTTGATAATTGAACAATAAAACAACCCTGAAAATTCTAAGAGAACCATTTGTTTGAATGAGGATTTGAACAGATGAGAGATTCATAAGAATTTCAGACGAACGACCTTTGAAAAAAGGACAACCT